>CAXMNA010000025.1:0-3983 GCA_964194715.1 uncultured Gammaproteobacteria bacterium | reverse complement strand
CGATTCGGCCTGGAGCCAAAAGCAGCCCTGTTGTCACACTCTAATTTCGGCAGCCGGGACTCGCAGTCATCGATAAAAATGCGGCAGGTACTCGAGCTGGTCACTCAGCTTGATCCAACATTGATGATTGAAGGTGAAATGCAGGCCGATTCTGCACTGGTACCACGCATCAGAAGTGCCACTTTTCCGAATTCCAGCCTGGATGGCGTGGCAAATTTACTCATCATGCCGGATCTTGATGCAGCGAATATCACCTTCAATATGCTCAAAGCGCTGGGCGGTGGTGTGTCGATTGGACCGTTATTACTCGATTGCCCGATTGCGGCTCACATAGTTACGCCGATTACAACCGTTCGTGGACTGCTCAACATGACCGCAATCGCCGCGGCACGCATCGACAAGCCAGGGTAACGGGTCCTGAAATGTATTTTGTCATCATACTATTAGCGGCATTGACCTTTTTTCTGTACCTGACACTAGGTGCCGCAAGGGATCCCAATAAGAAAAAATTCTTCTATCTTTACCTGCTCATCGATATCTGGTTAGGATGTGTTTTTGTTTACCTGGCTTATAGTGCTTTTAGCAACTGAATCATTTTGTCCATCGATACAAGCACTCGTTTTATTGAGTCATTGATCCACGGCTACAGTACTGATAGTTAAATCGGGCTTCTTTTAATCGTCGTAATCGATATAGCGAATGTCGGGCTAGAGAAAGTTCCGACGTCATTGACCACCCTATACTATCTAAAAAATAATTCGCCTACGATCGGCCTGTCGATTTAACATATTCTTATATAACCAGGGAAAACCAATGAGCCACACTCAATATCCTCCGGCCAGGCAGCGCTTGCAGCGCAGCGAACTGGCAGTTCCAGGTTCAAATCCGGGTATGTTTGAAAAAGCTGCTAATAGCGCAGCTGATTACGTATTCCTCGATCTCGAAGACGCGGTATCTCCGGGCGATAAAGTCCAGGCGCGAAAAAATATTATCCAGGCACTGCACGATATTGACTGGCGCAGCAAGGCTAAAACTATTTCGGTGCGGATCAACAGTATCGATACGCATTACATGTATCGCGACCTGGTTGACCTGGTGGAACAGGCCGGTGATCGACTGGATACAATCCTGATTCCAAAAGTCGGCGTAGCCGCGGACGTTTATATGGTCGATGCGATGTTGACCCAGATCGAAGAAGCGAAGGGGTTCACCAACAAGATCGGTATAGAAGCCCTGATCGAAACCACACTGGGTATGGCCAATGTCGATGCTATCGCAACCTCCAGTCCGCGCATGGAAGCTATGCACTTCGGGGTGGCCGACTACGCTGCCAGTTGTCGCGCGCGTACCACCAACATTGGTGGTTTAAATCCGGATTATCCCGGAGATCAATGGCATCACGGGCTCTCTCGAATGCTGGTCGCCTGCCGTGCTTTTGGTTTACGCCCGATCGATGGTCCGTTCGGCGATTTTAATGATCCCGATGGTTACCGGCTCGGTGCTAATCGCGCCGCTGCGATGGGATACGAGGGTAAATGGGCGATTCATCCCTCACAAATAGAACTGGCAAACGAGGTTTATTCACCACCGGCCGATGAAGTTGACCGTGCACGGCGTATTTTAGCCGCCCTCGAAGAGGCAGCGGCGCAGGGTAGGGGTGCCGCGCAACTCGACGGTCGAATGATCGATGCCGCCTCGGCGCGAATGGCGCAAAACGTGGTTAGTACTGACGCGGCTATCCAGGCTAAATCCTAGGCCTGCTTCCAGAGGAGATCCGACATGGATATACATGAATACCAGGCAAAGGCGATACTAGCCGAATTCGGGATGCCGATCGGTCGCGGCGGACTGGCCTACAGTCCCGAACAGGCGGTTTACCGGGCCAAGGAACTGGGCGGCGAAAAATGGGTGGTGAAAGCGCAAATTCACTCAGGTGCTCGCGGTAAGGCCGGTGGCATCAAGTTTTGCAGCAGTGAACATGATGTCCTGCAGGCAGCCACCGAATTGTTCGGAAAACGACTGGTCACCAATCAAACCGGTCCAAAGGGTAAGCTGGTATACCGGCTCTACATCGAACCCGCGATTGAAATAGATCGCGAGATTTACCTCGCGTTCATCCTCGATCGTGATTCCGAACGTGTCGTCTGTGTCGCCTCCGCATCGGGTGGTATGGACATCGAGGAAATCGCAAAGACCGACCCCGGTTCAATTATACGCGTACCTATTGAACCCGCGGTCGGCATGCGTGACTTTCAGGCACGCGAGATCGCTTTTGCCCTTCAACTGGGTATCGGTCAGATCAGCGAGGCGGTAATCGCATTGACAGCCTGCTATCGTGCTTTTCGCGACCTCGATGCCACCATGGTCGAAATCAACCCACTCATCGTCACTAAAGAAGGTCGTCTGTTGGCATTGGACGCGAAGATGAGTTTCGACAGTAACGCGCTGTTTCGGCGCCAGCAAATCTCCGAACTGCGAGACAAGTCACAGGAAGATCCACGCGAAATGAATGCCGCCGATCGTGGCCTCAGTTATGTCGGGCTGGAAGGGGATATCGGTTGTATCATCAATGGCGCAGGACTTGCTATGGCTACCATGGATATGATCAAGCACGTCGGCGGTGAACCGGCCAATTTCCTCGATATCGGTGGTGCGGCCTCCCCCGAGCGCGTCGCCAAGGCATTTAACCTGGTTCTGTCAGACGAGGGCGTCAACGCGATCCTGATCAATATTTTTGCCGGCATTAACCGTTGCGACTGGGTTGCCGAAGGCGTTATCCAGGCGATGACAAAACTCGATGTCAGGGTTCCCGTCGTGGTGCGTTTATCGGGAACCCATGCTGACCAGGGGCGCCAGATTCTTGCTGACAGCGATGTTAATTTGATTAGCGCCGATACGCTGTCCGAAGCCGCTGAAAAAGCGGTAGCTGCAGCAAAAACAGGGCCACAGGCATGAGGAATTTCCGATGAGTATCTTGTTGAACGAAAAAACAGCGGTCATTATCCAGGGTTTTACCGGTCGCATCGGTAGCTTCCATGCGCAGGAAATGATCGACTATGGCACCCATGTCGTCGGCGGTGTAACCCCGGGTAAGGGCGGCGAACAACATCTCGGCTTGCCGGTATTCAATACTGTGAAAGATGCAGTTTCGAGTACCGGCGCAGAAGCCAGCGTGGTATTCGTACCACCCCCGTTTGCTGCCGACGCGATCATGGAAGCTGCCGATGCGGCGATAAAATTCTGCGTTTGTGTCACCGATGGCATCCCGGCACAGGACATGATGCGGGTTAAACGCTATATGCGACGCTATAAAAGAGAAGACCGCATGTGCCTTACCGGGCCTAACTGCGCTGGCACGATCAGCCCGGGTAAGGCGATGATGGGTATCATGCCGGGGCATATTTACAAGCAGGGCAACGTGGGGCTTATCGGCCGATCCGGTACGCTTGGTTACGAAGCCGCATCACAAATGAAAGCGAAAGGCATCGGTATTAGCACCAGCGTTGGTATTGGTGGTGATCCCATCAATGGTAGTTCGTTTCTAGATCACCTGGAAAAATTCGAGCAAGACCCGGAAACCGACATTATTGTCATGATCGGTGAAATAGGTGGGCCACAGGAAGCGGCCGCTGCCGCCTATGCGCGCGACGCGATGAAAAAACCGGTGCTGGCCTATATTGCCGGTTTAACCGCTCCCAAAGGGCGCACCATGGGCCATGCCGGGGCAGTTGTAACCAGTGCCGGGGAGTCGGCCGAGGAAAAGGTCGAAATATTACGCGAGGCCGGTATCGGTATCATCGTTCAGCCTTCCGAGTTTGGCGAGGCGGTCGAAGCAGCACTCGCCAAATTGTAGACAATTGACGAGATACCTGATTAGGCCAACCAGGATCTGCATTAATTAATTCAAATAGCAAACGCCCAGAAATTAATATGGGGGTCTCAAAAGTACCGTCACCTCAACCGGTCGATGCAACACATGCGTT
>CAXMNA010000024.1:0-18335 GCA_964194715.1 uncultured Gammaproteobacteria bacterium | reverse complement strand
GATATTAAATGGCGGTGATTTGGCCATAATGTATTCGTTCGTTTTTCTCTTTATTGCCTGCCGGGGTGCTGGGATCTTGAGCGTCGATTCGTCTCGTTCGTAAAATCCGGATCAGGGTCCGGAAATCTGAGCGTCCGCTTTTGGCTGCCATCTCAACCGGTCGATGCAACACATGCGTTAAATCTCTCTGCCGGTGTCTCGAACTCTAAATGTTTTACGGGGTCGTTCATTTAGCTGATCGATGTTGAGGGCAGAGATCTGCCAGGTGAAAAGTTAAAGCTCAATGCTTGTAGCTACCTTAGGGTTTCCAGATTTTGGGGGTCGGCTGGGTGGCTTTGCCAATTTCGATGCGTTCGCGCGTACCTTCGCGTTGAAACTGATTGGCTTCATCGGGTAATTCCCGCGCGAGTTCGGCAATACGCAAGCGTTCGGTTTGGGGCACGATGCGCCCGGCGTCTCCGAGGCCCTGGTGACGTGCCCAGGCCGCGTATTTTTTATTGACCTGGTGCGGTTGATAAACACTCACCGTATCCGGAACGATGTCGTATTCAAGCGTTAGTGCTCCGGCGGTTGCCGCGGCTGCAATCAATTCTTCACCGCTAGTGGTACGGGCAATAATTGCGTTGGTGCCCGGATCGTCGGCACTGTCGATTCGATTAGGCGATCCTCCAATCCAGGTGTCCAGGGCCGCGATGTCTGCCGCCTCACCAATTGCATCCGGACAGATCTTGCAGCGAAACGGCAGCGACCAGGTAGTTTCGTCTTCCCCCCAGTAATCGATGTAGTGAAATTCCTGCGCCTTGTCTCCAGTCTCGACCCGGGTTGGTCCCGGGCACCCTCGACCGCGGTATCGCAAACCGGTGACTTCATCCGGAGCGATGCCCATCCGTTTATAAAACTCGATCGTTCCCTGGGGCGTACCATAACCACCACATACCAGTGTCAACCAGTACTCGACCAGTTGATCGACACGTTCATCCAGTTTGGCGTAGTTCCTAAGCGCGGATACGTCACATGGCTTGCCGATAAAGGCAAAGGGCTGGTTGCGATCGAGGACATCGCTGATATCGATCAGCGGTGCGGCGGGTCCATAACGGGAACCGGCCGCCTCAATCACATCCGCTTCGGAAAAGCTCAGAGTGCGATCACCGAAACTGGGCTCAGAGGCCGAGGTTTTGACATGCAAGATGAATTCGACGCGTTTCGATTCGAGGAGATAGGCGCCGAGCGCGGTAAGTACGCCGCCAGTCGATCCTTCGAAGCGAACTTCAGGATCGCCAGCCCAGGCGCGTACGATACGACGCCACGGACCCCAGACATTGTCGTGACAAGTGTCTGGTTCGAGCAGTTTTTCAGGCAAACCCTCGACCCGGGTGCCTGGACAAACCTCATAAATGCGATCTACGGTTTCATGGTCGAGTTCACCTGCAACAACCGGCTGCAGGTAACCACTCAAGGTTTTAGTCACCCTGACGCGGTCACTACCGGCTACCGACTGACAAAGGCCGCAACCGATGCAAAGCCCCTGCTCGACGATCGCATACAACCGTTCGGTCGGGGTTTGAATGTCACTCATAGCCGGCACCCATGGCATCACGCCATAACTGTTGAATGGCAGCCACCGCATGTTCCGAGTACCGTGATTTCTCCGCATCGATCATCAACGGTCCGGTATCGTAGGCACGACTACTCAATCCCTGTTGCACCTGCGCCATGACCGCACTATCTTCGCTGAATGTGGTTGCGGCGTGATGTCGAATCATCTCCCGTTCCCAATCAGCCATATCCGTGCTCGGGAAATACCAGTCAACCGTGAGATGGGTATGATCGATATCGAGCGGCGTCCAATTCCAGCAGTGCACGCGACCACCTGGATAACTTTGAAACGAGAAGTTCGGCCACAGCCACCAGGCGACGAAGTCAGTCGCGTTCGAATCTTTGAACTGGTAGACCCTGCTCTCTCCGGACTGCGAGTCCGACAAATGTTTTTGGGAGCGCTCGAAAACCCGAATCTGGTAGGAATTCATATCGAGCACTCCCTTGGTTAATTCCTTGTGAATCAGTTCGCAGTGATAACACTCTGAATAATTTTCGACAGCGACCTTCCAGTTACACTCCAGTAACGCCTCGGTACGATGCACAAAAGTTAATTCAGGCAGGTTGGGTGCATAAGCCTCGAGATCAATCAGCAACTCGGGCGCTTGCTCTTTCAATGGCTTGGCGATGTCATCCAGATTTACAAACACCAGGCCGTGCATTACCTCAACCCGGCAGGCTTTCAAAGCGTAATTGGAGATGTCAAAGCCAGCTACATTTTGCGCATTGGGCGCGGAAATCAGCTCGCCGTGGGTATTGAAAGTCCAGGCGTGGTAAGGGCAGGCAAAACGTTTCTTACATCCTTCCGCTTCGAGCAAGCGCGAGGCACGATGCGGGCAAACATTGTAAAAAGCGTTGATCGTGGTGGTGTTCTCACGAATCACGATTATGCTTTCAGTTGCTATTTCGCAAACGATGTAGTCGCCTGGCCGAGCCAGCTTTTCGATGTGACAGGCATATTGCCAGGTCGATGCAAATATAAGATTTTGCTCGATCACGAATATTTCCGGGTCAACGTAAGCTTGCGCCGTCAGAGCTTCTATTAACACCGCTTGCTGCTTGCTCATTTCCCGACCCTCACTGGGTAATCGTCATCGAATTGACCTAACAGTAAGCGTCGAGTGCAGCCAATCCTTTTTCGCGCTCCACGCCACTTTATTTCATGTCTCCAAAGGGTACCGTATCACCAGGCGCATGGTAACCATCGCATACAATTTTATCGGATGATTAATAACCCCGATAATGGAATCGCAACTTAAAAAGTAATGCTCAGGAAGCTGCTTTTTGCTGGTACAGCAGAAGACGCCGCTGCTTGATCCACTCGTCGCCCCGAGCTGTTCCATCGTGGTAGGTATTGAACCATTGATCCCAGGGCGTTTCGAAAGTGCCATAATTGCAATCGAAATAGCGATGATGTAACTGGTGAAAGAAGTCCCCCATGCGGATTTTGAAACGCTTTGCGACCACCAGATCTTCGAACCCGGTATGCGAGGTGACCGCGGTGAGCGCATGGAATTGCAGGATGAAAATTACGTGGATCGGGTGTGAAAATATAAACAGGAATATCAATACATCACTCATCCAGATCGAGTGTTCGATCGGATGCATCGCCGGACCCGACCAGGGACCGGTATTAGTATTCTTGTGGTGCCAGCTGTGCGCAATTTTATACAACAAAGGGACGTGTAACAGCCGATGTTGCCAGTAAAAATGAAATCCCGCCCACCAGGGCGTAACAAACAGCAGGAAGATAAACCAGGCGGGATTGTCGCTGAAATCGAGGTAAGGTGCGATGCCATTGGCGTAAGCCCACATCATCAGTACCTCGTAGGCGCTCCACAAACCAACCGCGCTGGTCAATACCCAGAACATGTTATCCCAGACCTGGTTGTTGAAATGAAATTGTTTCGAGTTACGCGCCATGTCGCGCGGATCGTACTTACCTTCGTCGCCCTGCTTCCTAAAGGTATAAAAGTACAGGTGCAGGCCGCCCGCCACCACCAGCATCAACAGGAAATTGCGCAACCAGATCTGTGCGATCCAGTCGAATGCAAATTCACGACAGCGCTCAAGTGCCGGAGAAAAATAAAACCAGGTAATAACGGAAAAGGTGAGCACGTATATGCGCACACTGAAGGGACTCCACGACACCGCGATATATTGCAGGGTTTTACCGAACCGCGGCGGCCAATGATAAAACGGCGCCAGTTGCTCTGCCAGGTTCGGATGGAAATTCCACTTACGCTTGCCTTTGGCTTGCCCCGTTGAGGCTGCTTCAGTCATGGCTTATTCTCAATTTCTACCTATTTAAAATTCAAAGCAGTGTGGTTAAAACAATGCCATGAATCCAATTATATTTTTCGATCGCACGCTGTGGAAAAACCGATCTCAGTCCGCGGCCATGTACGGTGCGGCCGGCTCGCCCGGAAGCTTGTCGATCAGCGCGATTTCCCATTCCAGGTAGGCGCGGTTTTCGGTCATCAAGGCTTCATGGTCAGTATAGTCGCTGGGATCAAGATCGCGATCTTCCAGTGGGCTTGCAACACTGCCGGCTCCAAATTCGAGGTTTTCCTTGTCGTCATCCAGGGAAAATACAAATACACGTCGCCAACCCATGCGTCTCAACCAGACCGCGGTAGTGATCGCTCTAGTCCGATCGGCATCAATTAATATCACGGTGGCATTGCGAACTACCAGGTAGCGATCAATATTTTGCAGCAGATGCCCACCCGGCACATGTATCGAACCTTTGATATGCCCCGCCTCGTATTCCTCACGGCTGCGTACATCGATCAGGTAGCGGTTGCGTTGTGCCTGCACTGCTATCGATCTGACGCGATCGATGTACCAACGCGCTGCCATCTGCTCCGCAGTGGCGCGAATCGTTTCCAACGAATCGGCATCCGGCTCGGATAATGATGACTGGCTGCCGTGTTCCAATTCGAGACCTTCAAACTGCCAGGCCATGGTACCGTTTTCGAGTGCGTAGACTTGTTTACAGCCCGCATCGATCAAGGTTTGAGCACCGATAATACTGCGTGTCCGGCCACCGCAATGCACCACGATTTCGGTTTCAGGTTCGATCAACGGTGGTACCCGGTAAATCAGTTCGGCAACCGGACAGAGCATCGCCCCGGGAATGCAATAACTTGCGTGTTCCTCGGCGGTGCGTGAATCGATAAGTAGCAGTTTGGCACCGCGTTTTTGTCGGTGGCTCAACTCGGCCGCCGTCATCGCCGGCGTACTGCAAACCTTTTCGATAAATTCACCAAAAGCCTTACCGGGTACGCTAACTCCTGAAAACACGGCACCACCTGACGCTTCCCAGGCGGCGATACCACCGTACAGAATCACAATATTGGAGTAGCCGGTAGATTCAAGTAGCTTAGCTGCCTGTTCGGCTTCACCCCCACCGGCATCATATAACACGCACAGGGCTTGTAATTGTGGCACTGCAGATTTAATCCGCTGTTCAAGATGATTAACTGGCAGATTGCTTGCGGCAAGTAAATGGCCTGCTACAAAGTCCTTTGCATCGCGTGGATCAATCACCGCGAATTCCGTATCGGCTCTAAACAGCATCCGAAACCTATCGATTGATATTTTTTCCGTCATCTCCTCACCGTTCGTCCTTCGGGGCGAGTACAACACGGTCCGCCCGGAGTCCATCGAAATCAAGGCCAATTGGATTGGTTCCTGCTTTGCGATGGTTGCCGGCTCGAAAACCGGCATGACGGGTATTATAATCTTAGTGACTCTGAATTCACCTTTAAATACTATTCCTGTTTTCAGCGTCGATCGACCTATCCCAGCGCTCGCACCACGACCGAGAATCAGACGGCACGCACTGGGCTACAACCCGGTGAGACAATCGCAATCAACGGGGCATTCGGTGAGATTGGATCCGTCGTGATCTAACCTAATGAAACTAAAAAGTAGGGAAAACTTGATTTACATTTTATTTGGGAATATAATCCCAAAGTCATTGATTTTAAATACCCATATTAGGAAACGGTATCTGTATTCCTAGAATTATTTACAGATTTGATTAATTTTCGAAGCAAACATTATTAGGTCGATTGTTATGAAACAAAAAGATGAAATTATTGAAGAAGAAGGAGAAGTTGATCAGGACCGCCGCAAAGCGTTGTCCCGTTTAGGTCTGGTCGCTTCGGCGGCTTATGTTGCTCCAGCATTGTTGACCCTAAGCACATCGGCAAAAGCCCAGGGTAGCGATCAGAGTGAGGTGAGTGAGGCCAGCGTGAGTGAGGCCAGTATGAGCGAGGCCAGCATGAGCGAGGCCAGTATGAGCGAGGCCAGCATGAGCGAGGCCAGCATGAGCGACGCCAGCGTGAGTGAGCCCAGCGTGAGCGAGCCCAGCATGAGCGAGCCGAGCGTATAATCGATGTCGAGCCCGAAGAAGCCTGATATCAGGCACCCTAAGCAGTAACTGGCATTACCGGCCCGCCGGCAATTCGGATCTGGCGGGCCGGCATTTTCAACAATTAATTGTTTCCTCGGATTAGGGTGTCTAGGGGGTATGCCATGCATCACGCGTGCCTGGTTCTCTCACTCACGGAATAACACAAAATAAATGTCGAAGCCCGACGCTGTATACCTTAAATTCGATAATCTTTCCCGTCCGGTTGCATTGAGCAACTGTCGGCATCTTGTCGATCACTTTCCGCTGGTATTCTCCGGTTGGGAAATTTCAGAACTACCGGCCTCCACACAGGCTCCAATAATCTCACTATCCCTAAATGCAAACGGTGCCTATTTGCTTAGTGCAGAGTGGCTGAAAGAACCATCGAAAATGAAAAATGATGTCGATGCAATTTGTGGGCTGGTCGCGAGGGTAGTAAAAGCCCGTGTTATGGAAGATATGAATCTGCTATGCCTGCATGGGGCGGCCGCTGAATTTGGAGGAGCTCTGGTTGTATTTCCAAACAGATATCGCGCCGGCAAAAGCGTGCTCTCAGCCTGTATCGCGGCCGCCGGCTACAGACTGTATGCCGATGATGTGTTACCTATCAGTCTCGAGACCGGAGAAGGTATCGCACCCGGAATTGCCCCCAGATTACGTTTCCCCTATCCCGATAACCTAACTGATCCTACTAGGTGCTTTATCGATGCCCGAGCCACCCTTAAAGGCAGTCGTTATCACTACCTTGATTTTAGGGCAGAGGCGCTGGCAGCGCGGGATACCCGGGCACCCATTGGAGCTTTCGTTTTTCTCGAGCGCTCTGAAGGCGTCGCACCAACCCTGGAACCTGTTTCAGAATCCGAGGTCCTGCAACAGGTAGTCTGGCAAAATTTTGCGCGCGAAGCCGAGGCACCCAGCATTCTGGGCCGATTGGGTCAAATCGTAAATGGCGCCCAGCGCTTTCGCATGCGCTATGACCGCGCTGACGAAGCGGTTGAACTGTTGGCAGAGACCTTCCGCGAACAAAATATAGAAGCCGCATCGGTTTCACAACAGGGTTTGAAAATGCGCAAAGAGGCGGCCCCGCAGAATATCGAAATTCCCGAAGACTATCTACTTAGAAAGGATGGAATCAGCGAAATAAAGACAGACGATGCAGCTTTTCTGGCCGACGACCGGGGCGCCGCTATACACCATTTAAATCCTGTTGGGTCCGCTATTTGGGATCTTCTCTCCAATCCAATTACCATAGAACAGATCGTCGAGTTACTGTTAGTTGCTTTTCCCAAGGTCGAGCCTGCACAGGTTGAAGGCGATGTCAGGAAATTGATCAAAACCTTAAATACTAAAAACCTCCTGTTACATGGGCATCACAGCGTCGGGATTACGGGCGCTTGTTAAATAATTTTATACTTGATTCCGATAGAAATTAGTTCGCGGTTGAAACGATATCTCGGATCGGAACTATCATAATCGATGACTTCTATGGCATAAATGAGTGTGAGATTTTCTTCTCCATTTAGTCGTAATTTTTCTCGATAGTCGAACCTCAGTCGATAACCATCATTGTCAAAAGTATCCTCTTCCTGTGATTCATCGCCAGAAAAATTTCGATTGTCATAGGCAAAATCCGAATAGGTTAGCGAAATTCCAATAAATTCGCGTTCGTTTAGCTGCTTACTTCCACTCAAATACAGGCGGTCATAAGTCGAGTCATTGTAACCAACCCCGTTATCGGATCGATCGCTGCTGCTCAGTTCGAGTCTGATCTGCAATTCTTTATCGGGGCGGTAGATATAGCCCAGCAAATACTCGTCATAGTCGTACTCGCGATCGCTGTTGGGGATTTCGTCTCCATTCAAATCGTCGTTTCGCCTATCATCGTATTCTCGCTCAATTTTGCCAATTTCTGCACGGATGCGGTGTTTGTCGGCTACCCGGAACTCGACGTCAAATCGATACCGGTCGTGGCTATAGTCATAATCACTTAACCCGGTGATCGAAAAATCTTCGTAGTCCTTGTCTCGACGTTGAAAGCGGAGTCGATATCTTGTTTTTTGTTCTGTCCTGAACGAAATTTCGGCATTCAAATTTGTCGAAACATAATCGTAACGATCAACAATCGACTCACCATTAGAAGTAGCATCTTCTCCAGTCGTTCTGCTGACGTAGTTCTTATCGCGATCTGTCCAGTCTGCTGATAGTTCGTAGTTGAATTTTTTCTCTGCGTATTCAAACTTTGACCGATAGCCAAAGTCAAGCTCTGTTCTAGACCAGTCCCCCCGGTCGTCGTCCAGGTAAAATGCATGCCTGCTGCGCCCCTTGAAAAAGAGGTCGTTTTCGAAGCGGTTCGAGAGTTTTATATCGGCTATTGTATAGGGCTCGACCTCAGGATCGAGTGACGATGAAAGTTTGTGCGGATTCGTATCCAATCCGCCATGCCCTGCTACCGATAAGTCAACCGCGATAGCATCGCCGCTCACCAACACAGCAAGTAGGCAGCAGCTAATCTGGCTCGCGAATAACTCTAGTTTTGTCGAAGCGATAGATTTTTGAAGCAATTTTAGTTCCAATCCATTTTTGACCAATGCGCCCGATTGGTCACTTATCCTGAAATCCGGTTACAGTCACAATGCATACTTTGAATTACTCTTTATATGCAAGTCAACATCCAATTGCAATGCATTAACAAGACTAATATTTGTGTCGGTATACAAGCTCGGAAGTACCGTCCACAATGCCGAGATTGAAGACCATTATAAATTTCGTGACACTTAACATACGTTTAAATACTATTTCTGTGTCTAGTGACGAGGTAAGTATTGACGGTTCCAGAAACAATGCGCGCAGTGGTGCTAACCGGACACGGTGGCCTCGACAAGCTCGGGTATCACGAGGACTGGCCGACACCGACGCCTGCCGACGGTGAAGTGCTGGTTCGAGTTGGCGCCTGCGGCCTTAATAATACCGATATCAACACGCGCACTGCCTGGTATTCCAAAACGGTAACTGAAGGCATCACCGATGATGGTGGTAAGAGTGGATTTGCCGGCGCCGAAGCCGAAACCGGCAGCTGGGGCAGCGCCAAGATTTCCTTCCCGCGTATCCAGGGCGCGGACGTTGCCGGTAAGATTGTCGCCGTCGGAGCCGGTGTCGAGACATCGCGCATCGGTGAGCGCGTCATTCTCGATCCCTGGATCCTCGCCACCGGCGATTGGCTCGATGCATCACGATCCCTTTATTTTGGGTCCGAATGCGATGGTGGTTTTGCCGAGTACACGACCATCCGTAGCGAAAACGCGATCCGGATCAATACCCCGCAAAGCGATGCCGAACTGGCGACCTACCCCTGTGCTTACACCACGGCGGAGAATCTGACGGCACGCACCGGCTTGCAACCCGGCGAGACGGTCGCGATCAACGGGGCATCCGGTGGGGTTGGCTCCGCCGCGATCCAGCTTTGCAGTCTGCGCGGCGCACGGATCATCGCCATTGCCTCGCCAACCAAGACCGATTTACTCAAACAACTGGGGGCAGAACATGTTATAGATCGCAATACCGACAACCTGGAGGAAGCGATCCGCGAGGCAGCAGGCGGTGTAATTGATATCGCGCTGGATGTCGTCGGGGGCTCGTCATTCATACCACTGATCAATGCGCTACGCCAGGGAGGTCGTTACTCTAGTTCGGGTTCGATCGCCGGACCGTTGGTTGAATTCGATTTGCGGCAACTGGTGTACAAGGATTTACAATTGACCGGCGCAACTATCGTACCGCCCGGCACGATGCAACGCGTGGTAAACTTGATCGAACAGGATTTACTCAAACCGCTGTTGGCGCAAACCTTCCCGCTCAATGAACTGGGCAAGGCGCAAGAGGCATTTCTGCAGAAAAAACATGTCGGCAATATCGTCGTGGAAATATGAAAATTACCTGGATAAGTTTTTATCGCCAGCGTTTAACAGCATCTACGATCCGCTCACGAAATATTCCTAGCGGAGTCCGGTAGCGTGGAGCAGTTTGCAGCGATTGACCTGGGCTCTAACAGTTTTCACCTCCTGGTCGCACGCCAGGAAAAGCGCGCGTTGACCGTAATCGACCGCGAACGCGAAATGGTGCGACTCTCGGCCGGGCTGGATAAAAAAAATCTGATAACCGACAAAGCGAGCGCGCGGGCACTGGATTGCCTGGCACGATTCGGCGAACGCTTACGCGGCCTTAATCCGGACAACGTGCGGGTGGTAGGCACCAACGCCTTGCGCAAGGCAAAGAACTCGAAGCAATTTATCGCAAGCGCCGAAAAAACGCTCGGATTTTCGATCGAAATCATTTCCGGTGTTGAAGAGGCGCGACTGGTTTATCTCGGTGCCGCACAGACGCTACAGGGAGATCGCGGCCGACGCCTGGTGGTGGATATCGGTGGCGGCAGCACCGAGATCATCGTCGGTGACAAGAGTGAACCGGTATTTCTCAAAAGCCTGTACGTGGGTTGTGTTAGCAGTAGCGAGAGATTTTTTCCCGATGGCGAATACGATCAGGCGCGCATGCGCCGCGCGATACTGCGCGCGGAGCTGCAACTGGAACCTTATATCGCAACGCTGAAGTCGCTTGCCGCCAAGGATGTTATCGGTACCTCGGGTACCGCCCGTGCAATCGAAAATGTATTACGCGAGAACGGTTGGAGCGAAACCGGCATATCGCGCGACGGTCTGGATAAGCTGGTCAACAAAATTATCAAGGCAGGCAAGCTTGGCAAACTCAAAATCAATGGGCTCAGCGAGGAGCGCCGTCCGGTATTCGCGGGTGGTGTCGCCGTGATGACGGCGATATTCAATTCCCTGGATTTCGAACTCATGCGAATTTCCGACGGTTCATTACGCGAAGGCGTGTTGCATGACCTGATCGGGCGTGTGCTTTACGAAGATCGGCGCGCGGTAACCGTACTCGATGTGATGAAGCGGCATCATATCGATGTTGAACAGGGTGAGCGGGTTCGTCAAACAACGCTGATGCTTTTTGACCAGGTCCGGAAACAGGGTCTGATCAAACGTGAACGTCGCTTACTGGGTTGGGCCGGGCAATTACATGAAATCGGACTGTTGATCGCCCACAACCAGTATCACAAACATGGCGCTTACGTGCTGGAAAACATGGACTTACCCGGATTCTCCCGCCAGGAGCAGGGTGCAGTGGCAATCATGGTGCGACTGCACCGCCGCAAGTACCATCCCGAATTGATCGAAGATAGCGTCTATGTGCGCTCCGAGGCCCTGAACCTGATGACACGACTCCTGCGCCTGGCCGTGTTACTCAATCGCGGGCGTGGGCCGATCGAGTTATCGCCGCTGCTGTTACAACTGAATGATGCGCAGGATATGACCCTTGAAATACCCGAGCCCTGGCTCGAAAACCACCCCCTCACCAACGCCTACCTTGAGCAAGAAGTCGAGATGATGGCTGCGGTCGGTTACGAACTTCGAATCATAAAGAGTTGATCCGCCCCGCCGCGATGAGTTCGTTGCTGCCGGCGTCAGCACCCGGTTTCTGTTGCGCGCCTGGTCGAGGCCGGATATTTTTGACCTGGTTTTATTGATGTTGACCGGATTGACAAGCGCGCTCGGCTTCATGTGCTCGAGCAACGCCTATCAGCGCGAGTCAGCCTCGAACATCGCACCCTTCGAGTACATAATGATCGTTTGGGTAACTCTGCTGAGCTTCTTGATCTGGCGGGAGGTTCCTGATTCACCAACTCTGGTCGGAATCGCCCTGATCGTCGGTTCGGGAATCTACGTACTCAGGCGCGAGGCAAATAAAGTGGAACTCAAACCGATCGCTTATGCCGGTCTGACCCGACGTTAACCCGCTTCGTAACCTCGTCACCCTGTCTAAACGACTGGCAGACAGCAGTGGATATTATCAATAAGGGTGATTATGCTGGCCTCAGACACAGCGATGTTTTATGACCTATTCAAGTCAAACTATTTTAAAAAACAGCAGAGAATTCCTGGTTTTACTGGTAGAAGATCTGCCTGAATTTTTCAAATCAAGCCTGTTACCACTGACTGAATTTTGCTGGAACTCGTTTATTGATCTGCTCATTCTAATCAATACCAACGAAACCAGGGGTCAGGCAAAGCATCTGCTCATGGCTCCATTGATGCACGTCGAACGCCGACTGGAGGCGCTACTGCCAGATTCTTTCAAACACGACCGGCCGGTAAAATCACTCGTTCTGTTGCTGCTAATCGTGGTTGTATTTATATTATTAAGTGGAGATTCCAGCCTCGAAGATCTGAAGGAGTCTGGCGAACTCGTCGTTATTTCGCGTGAATCTCCGACTACCCTGTACCAGGATAGCGAGGGGCCTGCCGGTCCCGAGTATGATTACCTGTCGTCCTTTGCTGAATTCCTCGGGGTCAAGCTGCGCTTCGAAATACGCGACAACGATCAGGATGTACTGTCGTCAATCTCGAAAGATGAAGGCCACGTTGCCGCCGCGGGCATGACATTTTATCCTCCGCTCGAGGATCAGGGTTTCGTATTTGGACCCGGCTACCAGGACGTCGATATCCAGGTGGTCTGCCGTCGCAACCATGGTATACGCCCACGCAATGTTGCGGAGCTTGCCGATGCGGAACTGGTTGTCGTTGCCGACTCGACCTACGAGTCGCGTTTGTTTGAACTGCAGGAAGAGTATCCCGACCTCAGCTGGGAGTCGGAGGAGAATGCAAATGTAGATGACTTGCTGCAACTGGTCTGGCGCAAGGAAATCGGCTGTACCATTGCAAATTCGAGCGAAGTCAACATCAAGCGCCGCTTTTACCCGGAGCTGCAGATCGCCTTTACCATCGAAGAGAACCAGGAACTGGCCTGGAACCTGTCACCCGAGTGGAAAGTCCTGTCAGACGCGATCGATCAGTGGCTGACCGCAATCGAAAACGACGGTACGCTGTTGGTGCTCAAGGACCGGCATTACAATATTGAGCAATTTGATTACGTCGATATGCGTACCTTTATCCGGCGCATGAAATCAAGGTTGCCAAACCTGGTTCCGTTATTTGAAAAGGCAGCGAAAAAATACGATATACCCTGGACTTTACTCGCCGCACAGGCATATCAGGAATCACACTGGAATCGTCGCGCCAAGAGCCCGACCGGGGTACGCGGCATCATGATGCTGACCCTGACGACAGCGAAAGAGATGGGGGTAGAGAGCCGGCTTAATGCCGAACAAAGCATTATGGGGGGTGCAAAATACATGAGCAGACTCGAAGGCAGAATACCAGACTCGGTTCAAGGCGAAGATCGCTGGTGGTATGCGCTGGCTGCCTACAATGTAGGCATGGGACATTTGCATGATGCCCGAACCCTGGCCGAGAGACTCGATCTTGATCCCGATAACTGGCGCGATCTCAAAGGTGTCTTGCCCCTGTTATCGCAAAAGAAGTATTACAAAGATCTAAAATACGGTTACGCACGAGGTGCCGAGCCCATAACCTATGTCAGACAGATTCGCAATTACCATAACATCATGCGCGCCCAGATGGCCCGCAAACAAGGTGTCCACGCGGGCTAGAATGTTGAGCTACAACCAATTTATGCGAAAAAGTAAGTTAATACTTACTTTCTGGAGAAACTGAAATGTACGCAGCTAGCAGTTTGTTGCAGGACTACCTGGCGGCGATCTCAGCCAAGAATATCGATGCCATAGACAAGATGTCCAACGCTCACTGCCTGATTGAAATTCCGTTTCTGAAACCTAATCGCCTGCTTGGCAAGGCGGAAATTTTAAAGGCACATCGGGAAATTTTTTCCAACCTGGAAACCATCGATTTCAGTCTGACCAGCACCGAATTCAATACGAGTCATGCAATTGCAGAAGGCCGGCTCGAATTCATACGAACAGGCACCGGTAAGCAAAGCTTTCAAGCCGGCATCGTGGCCGAAGCTACCGGTGACGAGTTACGGCGAGTCAGTCTGTATTGCGATGCGCGTAATGTCAGGCTCTGGTCCGACAGGACAATCCTGTAATGAGGACTAATCGATGACACCTACAATTGCGTTTAAAGCCTACTGCGATGCTTTCAGCCAGGGTGATCACCTTGCCATGGCGGACCTTTTTACCGATGACGGTGTATTTGAAGCGTCTTCGTTGGATAGCCCGATTCGTGGTAAGGAAAATCTGAAATCGCAGTTACGGATTATTTCCAATTCTTCCAAAAACATTCATACCGAGGTCCGCGTCGCAATTGAAAATGGCGCACGCGGTCACTTTGAAGGCGCATACGAAGCCGAAATAATCGGCACCGGTGGCAAGATCGATGGTTCGCCACACCGCATCGACTTCAAGTTCGTCGCAGTGGTTGAAATGCGCGACGGCAAAATCGCGCGGCTTAGCGAAATATTCGACACGCGTCCGATGCATCCGGAAGAGCGCCAGCGTGCCTGGGCGCTCAACCGACGCACGCCTTACTGGGACGGAACAGTAGCTGCGAAATGCAAGGAATGGAGTGTTTACAACAACATGTATTTCCCGATGATTTACAGTCGCACACCTTACGAAGATTATTGCGCGCTGCTGGAGGGTGTCACCCTGTGGGACGTCGGCCTCGAGCGTCAGACTCAGTTGAAAGGGCCCGACGCTCATGCATTTCTCGACTACCTGTGTTGTCGAGACATGTCCGACATGCAGGTCGGTGACTGCCGCTATGGACTGGTATGCGATGATCTCGGCAAGATGATGTGCGACCCGGTGGTACTCTGGCCGACTGAAGACACGATCTGGATGTCGCATGGTAGCGTCGATCTGACGCTGTGGGCGCGGGGTATCGTCACGGATTCAGACTGGAACGTCGAAGTCTGCGAACCCGATGTTGCGCCGGTACAAATCCAGGGACCACTGTCGCTGCAGGTCATGGTTAAACTCTGCGATGCCGATCTCGAGGGAATGAAAAACTACAGCTGTATCGTTACTGAATTCGCGGGTCAATCCGCGGTGGTATCACGTACCGGCTGGAGTGGCGGATATGGTTTCGAGGTGTACCCCTACTCCAGCGTCAAGGCGATGGAATTATGGAATGCGATTTTCGATGCGGGAGAAGAATTCGGCATCAAGGTAACCGGCCCGATCGTGAGCCGTGCGATCGAACGCGGGGTGACCGACATGACCTACTACAATAATTCAGACATGAACGCATTCGAAGATTTGGGCGCCAGATTTGTCAGTCTCGACAAGCAGGCCGATTTTGTCGGTAAGGCCGCGCTACAGAAAATCCATCAGCAGGGGGTGAAACGCCATTCGGTCGGGTTGCTGTTCGAGGCAACCGTTCCACGGCTCGAATGGAACTGGCATTTTACCGATCCAAACGGCAATCGCGGCGAGGTGCGCTGGGCGACTTACTCGTTCGAATTGCAACAATACATCGGCATCGCCGTGGTCGATCGACAGGTGGCAATCGGAGACACACTCGTCATCGAACATCCCAACGGCAGCTGTCTGGCGGAAGTGACTGGCGTACCTTTCACCGCGCGCTCGAACTCATAGTGCTTTTGAACGCAGCACCATCATCTTTTCAATCTGCATGTCTTCAAAAGTATAGGGAATACCACCGACGCCCAGGCCCGATTGCCTGAGTCCGGCAAACGGCATCCAGTCGACGCGAAACGCGCTGTGATCGTTCACCATCACCGCGGAAGCATCGAGATTTTGATAACAATGCATCGCGGTATCGATATCGCTGGTGAGAACCGAGGCCTGGAATGCCACTTCGAGACTGTTGGCGCGATTAATCGCATCATCGACGTCGTCATAGGCGTAAACACAGATAACCGGACCGAATATCTCCAGCTGACTCACTTTGCTTTCGCTGGATGGCTCGAATAAAACGGTTGATTGATAACTGGTTTCCGAGTTTCGTTTTCCTCCGATCAAGCAAGATGCGCCTTGATCGATTGCTTCGCCTACCCAGGACGCAACCCGCTCGACTTCGCGCGGTCGAATCAAGGGTCCGACATCGGTATCTTCGAGGGTGGGATCACCGATCGTCATCTGCCCTGCCAGTTCCACCAGTCGGTCTGCCACTTGCGTGGCAATACTGCGATGTGCAAACACACGCTGCACCGACACACAGACCTGCCCCGCGTGGTAGAAACCACCCTTGGCAAGCAATGGCAGTGTATCGTCGAGATCGGCGTTGGACGCGATGATGACCGGTGCCGCACCACCATGCTCAAGCGCGCAGCGGGTACCCGCTGCCAGCTGGGAGCGCAGCATCCAGCCCACTTTCGCGCTGCCGATAAATGAAAAGAATGCAACCCGGGAGTCGGTAACCAACTGCGAGGCAACCTCGAGGTCGCTGGTCATCACGGCCTGGCAATGTCTCTCCGGCAGCCCGGCTTCGCGCAATATTTCAACGAAGCGAAAACAGGAAAAAGGGGTATCTTCAGCGGGTTTAACAATTACGGGACAACCGGTAGCAACCGCCGGTGCAACCTGGTGCACGATCAGGTTAAGCGGGTGGTTGAAAGCACTGACCGCCATCACCACTCCGATAGGTTCTCGCCGCGTAAAGGCAAGTCGATTTTTCGACGCCGCGTTCAGGTTCATCGGGATTTCCCTGCCGCTCTCGGCGCGCAGACATTCGATTGCATTGTTAACGCCATCGATAGCGCGTGCCACTTCAACTCTCGAATCGAGCAGCGGCTTACCGCCCTCGTTCGCCGCTTCAAACGCGAGTTGTTCGAATCGTTCGCTCATAATTGCGGCAGTTCGATGCAGAATCTGAATTCTACTCTCAGGTGCCAGCCACTGGCTTCGGTCCCGATAAATCGAGTAGGCGGTTTGCAATGCTATTTCGGCGCCCCTGGCGTCAATAGTTGGTACTTCACCAATAGCTGATAAATCCCAGGGCGAGGTTACCGCGTGCCGCCCGACGGATTCAGCCCCGGGCACCATCAATTCAAAACTGATACTCATTGGAGGTCCTATAACGGTTAGATGGGACAGACCAGGTTGCCGAGCTTTTCGGTAAGCTTCATGTTTTCCGAGTAATCGACCGGACAATCGATCAGCACAACCGTATCGTCGGCAATCGCCCGTTGCAGTGTCGGCAATAAATCATCCGCCGACTCGACCCGGTAGCCCTTGGCGCCAAAGCTTTCGGCATACATGACCAGGTCCGGATTATTGAACTCGATTTGCGTATCGCGACCGAAGCGGCGGTCCTGGTGCCATTTGATGAGTCCATACTTGCTGTCATTCCACACCAGGATGACGATAGCAACACCGATGCGTAATGCGGTTTCTATTTCCTGCGAATTCATCAGGAAACCGGCATCGCCAGTCACGGTTAACGCGGTCCTGTCGGGATAGGCTATCTTAGCCGCAATTGCACCCGGCAATCCAATTCCCATCGACGCAAAACCGTTCGAAATAATGCAGGTATTGGGGCGTTCCGCCTGGTACATGCGCGCCATCCACATCTTGTGCGCGCCAACATCCGACACCACGATATCTTCGGGTCGTAGCGCCTTGCGTAAATCCAGAATGATACGTTGTGGAACCATGGGAAACGAGGTATCGCTTTCGTGGGAAGTTAATTCTTCAACGATAGTCTCACGCAGATTTTGAGCCTGGGATTCGGGTTGCGCGGACGCCGCCGCGGCGATCCCCTCGAGTGCAGCACTGATGTCGCCGACGACACCACATTCGAGAATATAGTGTTCGTCGACTTCGGCCGGACTCAAATCAATATGGATGATTTTGTTTGCTTTTTCCTTGTTCCACAGATGCGGGTGATACTCGATCATGTCGTAGCCGACGCATATCACCACATCGGCACGATCGAAACCACAGGCGACGTAATCGTGGGCCTGCAACCCAACTGTTCCCAGCGATAATTCGTGAGAAAAGGGGATGCTGCCCTTGGCCATAAAAGTAGTCGCGACCGGAATATTAAGCTTTTCGGCAAAACTGACCAGCGCATCATTCGCATCGGCCCGCACCACGCCATTTCCCGCCATCACCAATGGGTATTTGGCATTAGATATAATCTCGGCGGCCTGGGATATTTTATCGGCCGGTGGCACCGGCGGTTTGGCGCTTTGCACTTTGAGTGGTTCCTTGCCTTCGACCGGCATCGCGGCCACATTCTCGGGAAAGTCGATAAAACTGCCGCCGGGTTTCTCTGCCTCGGCCGCCTTGAATGCCTTGCGCACGATTTCGCCGACGATTTCAGGCTCTCGAATCTGCACACTGTATTTTGAAATGGGTGCAAACAGGTTAACCAGGTCAAGCACCTGGTGGCTTTCCTTGTGC
>CAXMNA010000023.1:0-5629 GCA_964194715.1 uncultured Gammaproteobacteria bacterium | reverse complement strand
TATGTGAAGCCGTTTGCCCGGCACTGGCGATCACCATTGATTCTGAAGAACAGGAAGATGGTACTCGCCGCACCACCCGATATGACATCGACGTGTTCAAGTGTATCTACTGCGGTTTTTGCGAGGAAGCCTGTCCGGTTGATTCCATCGTTATGACCGATATTCATGAATTTCACATGGAAGAAAACAGCGAGCGAATGATTGACAAACAGCGTTTACTCGAACTCGGGGATAAACACGAAACTGAAATCGCTGCGGCACGCAGGCAGGACTCCCCTTACCGATAATCCGATTATGACTTTTCTGGAAATCGCGTTTTACCTTTTCAGTGCAACGCTGGTTTATGCCGCGACCATGGTGGTGACGATTCGAAACCCCGTGAAGTCTGCGTTATTCCTGGTGCTTGCATTTTTCAGCGCGGCCTGCATATGGATTACACTGCAGGCTGAGTTCCTGGCCATCGTCCTGGTGTTGGTCTATGTCGGCGCGGTAATGGTGTTGTTCATCTTCGTGGTAATGATGCTCGACATCAATATCGCGCGTTTGCGTGAAGGATTCGTGCGTTACCTACCACTGGGGCTGGCGGTAGCCGCGATCATGCTGGTATTGATGCTGAACGTCGTGACCAGCGACATTTTTGTGCTCGAAGTCGGTAGCGAGCCAGCACCCAAGCCTGCGGATTACAGCAATACCAAGGCGCTGGGCGGGGTGTTGTATACCGATTATGTATTCGCATTTGAAGTCGCCGCGGTAATTTTGCTGGTTGCGATCATCGCCGCGATTTCATTGACCTTGCGCAAACGCGCTACGACCAAGTACCAGAGTCCGTCGGCGCAGATTGCGGTAGGCAAGGCCGACCGGCTGCGTATCGTGAAGATGCCGTCGAGCGAAGAGCAATGATGACGGTTACCTTAAGCCATTACCTGATTCTTGCCGCGGTGCTTTTCAGTATTTCGATCGCCGGGATCGTGATCAACCGTAAGAACATCATCATCCTGTTGATGTCGATTGAATTGATGCTACTGTCGGTCAATTTGAATTTTATCGCCTTTTCCCATTATCTCGATGATCTCGCCGGCCAGGTGTTCGTATTTTTTATCCTCACCGTGGCGGCCGCGGAGGCAGCTATTGGTCTCGCAATCCTTACCGTCCTGTTTAGAAACAGGGGCTCGATCAATGTCGAAGATATCAGGGAGTTAAAGTGGTGAATATGGAATCCATATACCTTGCGATCCCCATGTCTTCGCTGGCAGGCGCGGTAATCGCCGGCTTTTTCGGTAAGCAAATCGGACGCTCCGGCGCGCACTGGGTAACCAATATCGGGGTTGCGATATCGTTCATCCTGTCATTGATCGTGCTAAAAGATGTCGCCTTCGACGGTGCGGCAATATACAACCAATCGGTTTATACCTGGATGGTAAGCGATGGTATTCGTTTCGAAGTCGGTTTCCTGATCGACGGCTTAACCGCTTTGATGATGGCTGTCGTCACGGCCGTATCGCTTGCGGTGCATGTTTATACCATTGGCTATATGGCTGATGACGATGGCTACCAGCGTTTCTTCAGCTACATCTCGCTGTTCACGTTTTCGATGCTAATGCTGGTGATGGCGAACAATTTCCTGCAACTGTTTTTCGGTTGGGAAGCGGTCGGGCTGATGTCCTATTTATTGATTGGCTTCTGGTTCAAACGCGAAACCGCGATCTACGCCAATATGAAAGCCTTCATCGTCAACCGGGTAGGGGATTTTGGCTTTTTACTCGGCATCGCCGTGGTCCTGATGTTTACCGGTTCGCTCGATTACTATGAAGTATTCGATCGTGCCGATGCGATGGTGTCGGCGACGATGCAGGTCATCCCGGGGCTCGACTGGTCGGTTATCACCCTGGCCTGCATCCTGTTGTTCATCGGCGCGATGGGTAAGTCGGCGCAGGTGCCGTTGCATGTCTGGCTGCCCGATTCGATGGAAGGTCCTACACCAATTTCAGCCCTGATCCATGCGGCGACCATGGTAACCGCGGGTATTTTCATGGTGGCACGTATGTCACCATTGTTTGAACTCTCGAGCACAGCGTTATCGGTTGTCATCGTGATCGGTGCAACCACGGCTTTTTTCATGGGTCTGATCGGTATCGTACAAAACGATATCAAGCGTGTGGTGGCCTATTCGACGCTTTCACAGCTCGGTTACATGACCGTGGCACTCGGTGCATCGGCCTATTCGGCGGCGATATTCCACCTCATGACGCACGCGTTTTTCAAAGCCCTGCTATTCCTCGCGGCGGGTTCGGTCATCATTGCGATGCATCACGAACAGGATATTCGCAAGATGGGCGGCCTCAAGAAGTACATGCCGATTACCTACTGGGTGTCATTGATCGGATCTTTGGCCCTGATCGGATTCCCGGGGACATCGGGCTATTTTTCCAAGGATGCGATCCTGATTGCGACCCATAATGCCGATGTCTGGGGTGCCGGTTATGCTTACCTCGCGGTGCTGCTTGGCGTGTTTGTCACCGCGTTTTATTCGTTCCGCATGTTCTTCCTGGTTTTCCACGGCGAGGAGCGCATGGACGAACATACCCGTTCACATTTACACGAAACCCCTGCCGTCGTCACGGTACCATTGATTTTGCTAGCGATCCCGTCGGCAATCATCGGCTGGATCACGATCGATACCGTGTTGTTCAGTGGTTTCTTTGACCAGTCGATTATTATATTTAAAGAACACGGAGCGATGGCAGCGGTTGCCGAAGCCTTCCACGGTCCAGCCAGTTTCGTGTTACATGGTTTTGCAGGTCTCCCGGTGTACCTGGCAGCCGCTGGAGCAGGCAGTGCCTGGTACATTTACCTCAAGAATCCGCAGCTAGCGACCACGCTCAGGCAAAAATTCAACACGATCTATACCGTCCTCGATAACAAGTACTACTTCGATCGCATTAACGAAATCGTGTTTGCGACAAGTGCTCGGGGCATCGGCCAGGTGCTGTGGCGACTCGGTGATGCGCTGATGATTGATGGGTTATTCGTCAACGGCAGCGCCCGGCTGGTAGGGTGGGTTTCGAGCGTAATGCGCTACACCCAAACGGGCTATCTGAACCATTACGCGTTTGCGATGATTTCGGGGCTGATCCTGTTGCTGGGATGGGTTGTTTTGGGCTAAAGCAGAAGAACAATAAAGGTAAACGTTAAACTATGTATGCGGACTGGCCGTTATTGAGCCTTGTGATCTGGACACCGATACTCGGTGGCATCCTGGTGTTATTTGCCGGTGACAAAGATCCTGCGGCCGCGCGCAAGATTGCCCTGGTGGTGTCGATCATTACGTTCCTGCTGACAATACCGCTGTATACGCAATTCAACACCGGTACTCACTTGATGCAGTTCGTTGAGCGCCAGGAATGGATTGCCGTGTTCAATATCGAGTATTACCTCGGTATCGATGGAATCTCATTGCCGTTGATCCTGCTGACATCATTTACCACCGTAATCGTCATTATCTCGGCCTGGGAAGTCATCCAGTACCGGGTATCGCAGTATCTCGCGGCATTTCTGATGATGGAAGGTTTCATGTTTGGTACCTTTTCAGCGCTCGACTCAATCTTGTTTTATATTTTCTTCGAAGCCATGCTGATCCCGATGTTCCTGGTTATCGGCGTATGGGGCGGGGATAACCGGATTTACGCGACGCTGAAGTTCTTCCTGTATACCTTCATCGGCTCGGTGCTGATGCTGGTGGCGCTGATTTACATGTACACCAGGGCCGGTAGTTTCGCGATATTTGATTTCCACCATTTGCAATTATCGCTGAACGAGCAGGTGCTGATTTTCCTGGCTTTCCTGGTCGCCTTCGCGGTCAAGGTGCCGATGTGGCCGGTGCATACCTGGTTACCGGACGCGCATGTTGAGGCGCCCACCGGGGGCTCGGTGATCCTGGCCGCGATCATGTTGAAAATCGGTGGCTACGGCTTTCTGCGTTTCAGCCTGCCGATTACCCCGGATGCCAGTGCCGAACTCGATTGGTTGATCATCACCATGTCATTGACCGCGGTGGTTTACATCGGATTTGTCGCGCTGGTGCAGCGTGACATGAAGAAATTGATCGCCTATTCGTCGATTGCACACATGGGGTTTGTGACGCTCGGGTTCTTTATCGTGTTCCGAATCCTGGATTCCGGATTCGGCGACCAGGGTGCTGCGCTCGCGCTTGAAGGTGGCATGGTGCAAATGGTCTCGCATGGTTTCATATCTGGTGCATTATTCCTGTGTGTCGGTGTTCTTTATGACCGCATGCACAGTCGTCAAATCGCAGATTACGGCGGGGTCGCCAATACCATGCCGGTATTTGCCGCGTTCATGGTGTTTTTTGCGATGGCGAATGCCGGTTTGCCGGGCACCTCGGGATTTGTCGGTGAATTCATGGTAATCCTCGCCAGCTTCAAGGCCAGTTTCTGGATTGCGTTTCTCGCGGCGCTGACCCTGATTCTCGGCGCTGCCTATACCCTGTGGATGGTCAAGCGCGTGATTTACGGTGAGGTTGCCAATGACAACGTGCGTGCATTGATCGATATCAACAAGCGCGAGTTCCTGTTCCTGGCGTTGCTGGCAGTGGCCGTGCTGGGTCTCGGGCTGTGGCCCGACCCACTGGTTGAAGTCATGCACCCGACCATCGATAACCTGCTCAATCACATTGCGAATACGAAGATATGACGGCCGAGTTCATGCAACCTGATTTAATGCCGGCGTTACCAGAAATGGTCATGCTAGCAATGACTTGCCTGGTGCTGGTGGTTGATCTATTCCTGCCACAGGGGAAGCGGGGTTTCACGCTGCTGTTGGCGGTGTCGACACTGGTACTGGCAATCGCTGCGGTGATCGCGGTTGCGCCGGTGACTGCGGTTAGCAGTTTCGGGGGGTCTTTTGTGCTCGATCAACTGGCGGTGGTGCTGAAGATTGCCGCCTGCGCGGTAACCATCCTGGTTTTTGTCTATTCGCGCGACTACCTGGTCGATCACGACATTTACAAGGGTGAATACTACGTGCTCGGCCTGTTCGCGACGCTCGGCATGATGGTGATGATATCTGCGCATTCATTCCTGCTGATATATCTCGGACTGGAATTATTGTCGCTATCGCTTTACGCGATGATCGCCTTTAATCGCAATTCGCTGAGCGCATCCGAGGCGGCGATGAAATATTTTGTGCTCGGGGCGATGGCATCGGGACTGTTGCTTTACGGCATCTCGATATTTTATGGAATCACCGGGACGCTCGACATCAACCAGGTTTCGGCGGCGGTCAATAGCCAGATGCTACAGCATCCGGTTGCACTTGGTTTTGCGCTGACCTTTATCGTGGTCGGGCTTTCTTTTAAACTGGGTGCGGTGCCTTTCCATATGTGGTTGCCCGATATTTACCAGGGCTCGCCGACCTCGGTAACGCTATTCATCGGCACAGCGCCGAAAATCGCCGGGTTTGCAATGGCGATTCGTTTGCTGGTCGATGGCCTGGGCGATCTGCAAGTTGACTGGTCACAAATGCTGACTGCGCTCGCGATTGCGTCACTGGCGGTGGGCAATATCATTGCGATTGCGCAGACTAACTTTAAACGCATGCTGGCATACTCGAC
>CAXMNA010000022.1:0-3481 GCA_964194715.1 uncultured Gammaproteobacteria bacterium | reverse complement strand
GATATTCAAAGTGAAATTATTGCGCCAAAAATCAGGAATAACCGCTGGATCGAACAGTTATCGATTACGCCACGTGATCAGGGTGTCGATATTATCTTTCGCACCACTCCCAGCGTGCTGGTCGAAACCCGTGAGCAGCGGCAAAATGGTGAGCCGATCTGGTCCATAAAGTTAATGAAAGCACCGCAGCCTGTTGCTACGGCTCGGCCGGTTGAGACCCCGCTCAAAGCAGTCGCGGTACCGGCGCCTAATAAACCGGCAGAGGCCATTGTTTCCAACCCAGAAATCCCGACCAGACCTGAACTACCGGCCGCCGAGATCAAGCAAGACCGGGTAGTCAAGCTTGATATTAAGTCTTCAAAGCCGAAACCAGGCGCAGAAGAACAGCTACAACGGGCTGTAAATCTGATTAAAAAACGCCGCTGGCAAGAGGCAGAAACCCTGTTGCAGGGATTGATAAATGGTCCACAGGATATGGCTGCAAGAACACAGCTACTAGGTATTTATGATCAAAAAGAGTTAGCGGGCCGATTTACAGCCATGGCGCGTGAGTCGATACAACGCTACCCGCAACAATCGTTATTCAAGACCGAATATGCGCGCGCTCTTTTTAAACGTGGAGCCTATCAGTCTGCTATCAAGTTACTGCAAAACACCGGCAATGCCGATGCGACCCAATTGGCCTTGCTTGCGGCGAGTTACCAGCGGCTCGATCAGCACCAACAGGCGATCCGGTATTACAAACAATCGCTCGACAAGAACGGAAAACAGGCAAGAGCATGGATTGGTCTCGGCATATCACAGGAGCAAATGGCGCAATTGAAGGATGCGTTACAATCCTATCAAATGGCGGCTATGCTTGGCGATATAAACACCCGGCTAGAGACCTTTGTCAGGGAGCGGACCAGGCAGCTTAAGTGGAACCTGAACTGATGGGTGCCTCTAAAATAGCACCACCCTCGCGAAAAAATATCGATTTTTCGGGGCGCCCAGATGGCATTTGCTAAAAAGGTTCGTCTCGGCGCCCTGCTCATCGAAAAGGGTCTGATCACAGATGATCAATTGCAACTGGCATTGAGCGAACAGAAAAAGCTCGGACGCAAAATCGGCGCTACCCTGGTCGAACTCGGCATGATCGGGCAGGACAATTTACTCGAATCGCTGGCCAGTCAGCTCGGCATTCCCCTGATTGATCTAAATAACTACGACTATAGCGACGACGCCGCCAAGCTACTACCCGAGACCGTGGCACGGCGTTATCGAGCCATCGTGCTCGAGGATCGAGCCGACGATTACCTGATTGGCATGGCCGATCCAGCGGACATCTATGCGCTTGACGAGATTCAGGACAAACTGAGCAAACCGGTGAGCCAGGCTATCGTCGACGAAGCGGCCCTGCTCGAAAATTTTGACCTGGTCTACCGTCGTACCGAAAAGATCAGCGCGCTGGCTGAAGAGCTGGGGCAGGACCTGGCTGACGGCGGCATCGATCTCAGCGATTTACTCCAGGCCGAGATGACCGATGCGCCGGTCGCGAAATTGTTGCAGTCAATCTTTGAAGACGCGGTTCAAATTGGCGCCTCGGACATTCATATTGAACCTGACAAGGACGTTATTCGTGTGCGCCAGCGTATCGATGGTGTGCTCTACGAACAGGTGATGAAAGAAAAACAGATTGCACCGGCCGTGGTGGTGCGCCTGAAGCTGATGTCGAATTTGAATATCTCGGAAAAGCGCCTGCCCCAGGATGGGCGATTTAACATGATAGTGAAGAAACGTGATATTGACGTTCGTTTATCAACTATGCCGGTGCAGTACGGCGAATCGGTGGTGATGCGGTTGCTCGACCAGACCGGGGGCGCACTGGATATAAAAGGGCTCGGTATGCCGGCAGACTTATTGCGGCGTTTTCGCAAAAACCTTCATTTGCCTAATGGCATGATCCTGGTGACCGGTCCTACCGGTAGTGGTAAAACGACTTCGCTCTATGCTGCTTTAAAGGAACTCAATAAGGCCGAGTCTAAAATCATTACCGTTGAAGACCCGGTGGAATACCGGCTTGAACGAATCAACCAGGTCCAGGTCAATCCCCGCATCGGGCTTAATTTTGCCAAAATCTTAAGAACCGCGTTACGCCAGGATCCCGATATCATCATGGTCGGTGAGATGCGCGACGCCGAGACAGTCGAAATAGGCATCAGCGCGGCGATGACAGGCCACCTGGTGTTATCTACCCTGCACACTAATGATACGGTTTCTACCGCGACCCGGCTCATGGATATGGGAATCGAAGGCTACCTGTTGGCAACAACCCTGCGCACTATTATCGCGCAACGCCTGGTACGAAAGGTCTGCACCAGCTGTGCCGAGGACTACGCACCAGACAGTTTCGAGGCGGTCTGGCTGGAAAAGGCGCTGGGCATAGATGTAGCTGCGCACCAGTACAAAATGGGACGCGGCTGCAAGCAATGCGGAACCACTGGGTATCATGGGCGAATGGGCGTGTTCGAGCTGCTCGATATGAATGACGACCTGGCCGAGGCGTTACGCGACAACGATTCACAGCGGTTTGTCGACGCTGCACTCAAGGCACCAGGATATGAACCCCTGGTTAGCGTGGCGCATCAACATGCCAGTAATGGGCTGACCAGCATCGGTGAGGTATTGCGCCTCGCCGGGCAGATACGCGATGATGTGCTGGACGAACCTTTGCTTTCTGCGGATACGGGGTAATCATGCCGCATTACACCTACACCGGCAGGGGCAGCAACGGACAGCTAGTCGATGGCGAAATCGAAGGATCGAATAATTCGGCCGTTGCCGGCTTGCTAATGGGACGAGGCGTTACGCCGATAAACATCGTCGAGAAAAAAGTCCGGATCGATATTGTTGATCTGCTCAACGAAAAACTCGGTCTTTATAAAATCAGCATCGAAGAACAGCTCATGTTCACGCGCCAGATGGGCGGGTTGCTTAAGGCCGGAATCCCAATCACCCGTGCAATTGCAGGGATTTTAGAATCGATCGAAAATCCGCTACTGATTAAGGCGTTGCGTGATATCCAGGATCAACTCGAATCGGGCCGCAGCCTGTCGATCGCCTGTGCCAGGCACCCGAAGGTTTTTTCCAACCTGTATATCAGCATGCTGCAGGTTGGCGAAAGTACCGGTCGGCTCGACCAGGCTTTTGACCAGATGTCTGAGTATATCGATCGCAACCGCCGAATTGGCAGTAATATCAGGACCGCGTTGCGCTATCCGACTACGGTTATGATCGCCATCGCAATCGCAATGGCGATAGTCAATTTATTCGTAATACCCAAATTTGCCACGTTTTTCGAGGTAAACAGACTCGAACTACCCTGGCAAACGCTATTTTTACTCAACACGTCGAATTTTTTTGTCGACTACTGGATGTATATGGCGGTATTGATGATCGGTGGCGCCCTCGGGTTCAGGCACTATATCAATACCCCCGATGG
>CAXMNA010000021.1:0-7427 GCA_964194715.1 uncultured Gammaproteobacteria bacterium | reverse complement strand
GCGGAAGTCGCGACCACTATCATCTCTCGTTCGGCCATGTTCAGACCCGCAGTTTCCTTTTCCATCAGCGTGTCATGATAGGCAAAGAAAGCGCGAAATTCCTCGGGTCGACGCGCCAGTGTCAGAAAAACATTGGGCACGAAGCCGGCTTTTTCCTGTACCTCGGTGATACGTTGCTGAATATCTTCGGGTAAATCCTCGAACACGGGAACCGGGAAGCGGCTGATCGCCTGGTTGGGCATAATTGAATTCCTTTGGCTAAGACTCGATTATTGTAATATAAATGGCGTTTGCGAAATTTGACTAACATTAATATAAACGATGAAACCTGAAACCAGTAGTCCGGATACCGGCCGGAATTTCGACCAGCTTGCGCGTTCAAGGCGCTCGACTCGAGGATTTCTACCTGAACCGGTTGATGCGGCGCTGCTCGAACAGATTTTCGAAACCGCGGCCTTCGCACCGTCGAATTGCAATACCCAGCCCTGGCAAAGCCACGTGGTCACGGGTGATATGCGCGATCGGTTGAGCCGCATATTCATGGAAACGATCGGTCAAGGAAAATACTCACTGGATTATCCCTACGATGCCAGGTACGAGGGTGTATTTCGCAAGCGCCAGCTCGACGTTGCCATTTTACTTTACCAGGCGCTCGGCGTGATCCGTGAAGACAAGGAGGGTAAACGCCAGGCATTCTTGCGTAATCTCGAATTTTTCGGTGCGCCGCAGGTAATATTTATTTTCATGCCCGCCTGGTGCGGAATTCGCGAGGCTTGCGATGTCGGCATGTATGCGCAAAGTCTGATGTTGGCGATGCGCGCACATGGTATCGCCAGTTGCCCACAGACGATACTGGGATATGACGCTGACTCGGTGCGGCGAGAATTGAATATTGATTTTGAAATGAAGCTTTTGTTTGGAATATCTTTCGGTTACGAGGATCCAGGTTTACCTGAGAACCAGATTGTCCCGGACCGCGCCGCGCTCGTCGAGCTGGTCCAATTTCACAGCTAGGTTATTAAAATGTCCGACTATTATGCCCCCACCCAGGATATGCAATTTGTCATTGATGAAATTGCCGACCTGGACTCTATTTCGAAACTACCCGGATTCGAGGACGCAACCCCGGAGCTGGTAGCAGCCGTACTCGAACAGGCTGGAGTTCTGGCGAGCGAGGTTTTCTCGCCGCTAAATCAGCCCGGAGATGAACATGGAACCCGTATTGAAAATGGTGCCGTGGTAAGTCCGCCCGGTTACGCCGATGCCTATCGGCAATTTGTTGAGAATGGCTGGCAGGGAATCGGTAAATCGACGGATATCGACGGCCAGGGTCTCCCGTTCCTGGTGCATTCGGCGGTTGCGGAAATGTGGTACGCGTCGAATATGGCGTTTGCGCTGTGCCCATTGCTAACCTCGGGCGCAATCGAGGCAATCGAGACACACGGCAACGCTGAGCTGCAAAACCTTTACCTGCCGAGAATGATAAACGGCGAGTGGAGCGGCACGATGAACCTGACCGAACCCCAGGCAGGCACCGATCTGGCTGCCATTAAGACCCGGGCGGAACCTGACGGCAATCGCTATCGTATCAAGGGTCAAAAAATATTCATCACCTGGGGCGAACACGAGATGAGTGACAATATCGTGCACCTGGTGCTGGCGCGCCTGCCTGATGCACCCGAGGGTGTGAAAGGCATTTCGCTGTTCCTGGTGCCCAAGTTCCTGACCAACGAAGATGGCAGCAAGGGTGGGCGTAACGATCTACAAGTGGTTTCGGTTGAATCCAAAATGGGGATTCATTCATCACCAACTTGCGTCATGTCTTACGGTGATAACGAGGGCGCTATCGGTTACCTGATTGGCGAGGAAAACAATGGCCTCGCCTGTATGTTCACGATGATGAACAATGCCCGACTCGAGGTCGGCATGCAGGGTGTCGCTATTTCAGAGCGCGCCTACCAAAGAGCGGCAGGATTTGCCAAGGAACGGGTACAGGGCGTGGCGCGCGGACAAACTGAGCGCAGTACTATTATTCATCACCCTGATGTGCGCCGTATGTTGATGCAAATGCGTGCGATCAGCCAGGCGGGCAGGGCACTGGCCTATTACGCTTCGGCCCAGACCGACCTGGCCCATCATGCGGAATCCGCCGAAGATCGAGCGTCCCATCAGCGTCGCGTCGATTTGATTATTCCAATAGTGAAGGGCTGGTGTACCGAGATGGCGCAGGAAGCAACCTACCTTGGGGTACAGGTACATGGTGGTATGGGATTTATCGAGGAAACCGGTGCGGCGCAATATATGCGTGATGCAAGAATCCTGACTATTTACGAGGGCACGACCGGAATCCAGGCGCTCGATTTGATGGGACGCAAGATATTGCGTGACAAGGGACGGGCGATGGGTCAATTGATTGAAGAATTAAAAGTTTTCAGCCAGCAGCTAGCCGATGCGGATGGAGACTTAGGCACGCTAGCAGCGCGTTTTGCAGTGGCCCTGGGCGCACTGGAAGACGCCACCGACTGTTACTTGCAAAATGTTGCGGATGATCCGGACCTGGGAGGCGCAGTCGGTGTCGATTACATGATGCTGGTCGGTAATGTCGTTTGCGCATGGTTAATGGGACGCGCTGCGATTGTGGCGCAAGGGCAAATCGAAGCCGGTAGTAGCGATCGTTTCTACGAACACAAGATCAAGACGGCACTGTTTTTTGCCGAACACATCCTGCCACGTAGCGAGGCACAGGCGGTGATGGTAACAGCGGGATCTGGCAGTGTGATGGCGATCGACGCGGACAGCTTCTAGCTTTCGAATCGCAGATCAGAGAGCACTCATACCATGACCCTATCTTTCGACAGCCAGAATTATTACCTGCGCGACGGATTCAGATTTTTTACCCCAACACCGACCCGTTGGGGTGACTGCGACATGTTCGGTCATGTTAATAATGTGCAGTTTGTGCGCTATTACGAATCCGGCCGGCTCGATTATTTTCATCGGCTGCTGGATATGAGTGCCGGCTCGGAGGTACACAATAGTCTCATCATTGCCGATATCCATGTAACTTTTCTGCGCCAGATTCATCACCCCTGTGCGCTGGAAGTGGGTTCGCGTATCAGCCGGCTCGGCAACAGCAGCTTTGATTTCGAGGCGGCAATTTTTGCGCCGGATGAAAACGAGCCTTACTCGACCGCAAAAGCCGCCTGCGTCTGGTTTAATTACCAGGATAATCACAGTACACCGATTCCGCCGACCGAGCGGGAAATCATCAAGCAATTCGAGGGGATCGAAGCATGAGTGAATTACAATACCTGGAAGTCGAAGCACATGATGCCGTGGCTTTGGTCAGGTTGAACCGACCCGAAGTCATGAACGCCTTATGTCAGGGTTTGATGGATGAGCTTGCACAAACTTTACAGAACCTTGGTGCAGATGATGCAGTTGCGGTGATTGTCCTCACCGGCAACGACAAGGCGTTTGCAGCCGGTGCCGATATCACCGAGATGAAAGATTCGAGTTATCAATACATGCTCGAAGATGGCGGTCTTACCCGGCACTGCGACAGTATCGTTAATTGCAATAAACCTGTCATTGCCGCGGTCGCAGGTTATGCACTGGGGGGCGGGTGCGAGCTTGCGATGATGTGCGACTTCATCATCGCCGCTGACAATGCGAAGTTTGGCCAGCCGGAAATCACTATCGGCACCATCCCGGGTTTTGGCGGTTCGCAGCGACTTACCCACCTGGTTGGCAAATCGAAATCCATGGACATGTGCCTGACTGGGCGCATGATGGATGCAGTCGAAGCCGAACGCAGCGGTCTCGCGTCAAGAGTCGAAGCGCTGGACTCATATCTCGCTGTGGCGTTGGAGGCGGCGGCAAAGATCGCCGGTTTCTCACGCCCGGTGGTATCGATGGCCAGGGAAGCGGTCGATCTGGCGCTCGAGACCACGCTTACCCAGGGCATAAAAACCGAGCGGCGGATGTTCAAGTCGACATTTGCGCTGGATGACCAGAAAGAGGGTATGGCTGCATTCGTTGAAAAGCGCAGCCCAGATTTCAAACACCGTTGAAATTAGCCTGGAGAGAACTATATTAGCTTTTCCCGGGATAAAATCCGGTTCGGCACTATCAGTTTCGCGACAGTATGTTAGAATGTGCGCCGGCAGAAACCTGGCCTCAAATATTTTCTTTGTAAATCAATAATTTACAGTTGTTTTCGCGTCTCTAGATGCAGTAAAGACGAGGTGCTTTTTTGTTGGAATTACCGGGCTTATGGCTCCGGGCGGACAGAATTTTTACTTTATGAATTTTATATTTAAGTGGATACCACCATGGCAGACCTGAATAGTTATCGGAACATCGGCATATTTGCTCATGTCGATGCCGGTAAAACCACGACCACCGAACGCATTTTGAAACTTACCGGCAAGATTCACAAAATCGGTGAAGTCCACGACGGTGCGGCCACAACCGACTTCATGGACCAGGAGCAGGAGCGAGGGATTACGATCCAGTCCGCGGCGACCAGTTGTGAATGGAACAAGCATCGTCTGAATATCATTGATACCCCTGGACACGTCGATTTTACAATCGAAGTCTATCGTTCGCTCAAGGTTCTCGACGGCGGCGTCGGGGTTTTCTGCGGATCGGGTGGAGTCGAACCGCAATCGGAAACCAACTGGCGTTACGCAAATGACTCCGAAGTGGCCCGTATCATCTTTGTCAATAAACTCGATCGCCTCGGTGCCGACTTTTATCGAGTGGTCAAGCAAATTAAAGAGGTACTCGGCGCCAATCCGCTGGTCATGACATTGCCGATCGGTACCGAAGAAAATTTTATCGGTGTCGTCGATCTGCTGACGCGCAAGGCCTGGGTATGGGACGAATCCGGTGATCCAACCAAGTACGAAATTCAGGAACCGCCTGCCGAGATGGCTGACCAAATCGAAGAGTATCGAGAAAAACTCATCGAACTCGCACTTGAGCAGGACGATGACTTGCTGGAAATGTACCTCGAAGGCGAGGAGCCTGAACTGGATGCGATCAAGGGCTGCATCCGTAAGGGCACCATCGCGCTCGACTTTTTCCCGACTTACTGTGGATCCGCATTCAAGAACAAGGGCATCCAGGTGGTGCTCGACGCGATTGTTGATTACCTGCCAAATCCGACCGAAGTCAAACCGCAGCCGGAAGTTGATCTCGAAGGTAATGAAACCGGGGAAGTAGCCACAGTTGATCCCGCAAAACCATTGCGTTCACTGGCTTTCAAGATCATGGACGACCGTTTTGGTGCACTGACATTTACCCGGGTTTACTCTGGCAAACTTGCTAAGGGTGATACTGTTTTGAACACCTTCACTGGCAAAACCGAGCGTATTGGCCGTATCGTCGAGATGCATGCTGATGACCGTATCGAACTCGATTCCGCGGAAGCCGGTGACATTGTTGCGCTGGTGGGTTTGAAGAACGTACAGACAGGACACACGTTGGCTGATGTCAAGAACCCGGCCACCCTGGAACCGATGGTGTTCCCGGACCCGGTTATTTCGATTGCGATCAAGCCTAAAGACCAGGCTGCTTCGGAAAAAATGAGTATCGCGATCGGCAAAATGGTCAAGGAAGATCCTTCTTTTTATGTCGAAACCGATGAAGAAAGCGGGGAAACCATTATCAAGGGAATGGGTGAGTTACATCTCGATATCAAGGTCGATATTTTGCGTCGCACCCATATGGTTGATGTGGATGTGGGTAAGCCTCAGGTCGCTTATCGTGAAACCATTACGCAACGCATTGAAGACAGCTATACCCACAAAAAGCAAACCGGTGGTTCGGGTCAATTCGGCAAGATCGATTACATCGTCGAACCGGGCGAAACCGGCAGCGGTTTCCAATTTGAATCTACTGTTACCGGTGGTAATGTTCCGCGCGAATTCTGGCCGGCTATCGAGAAGGGATTCGCCAACTGCATGCAAGAAGGTGTGCTCGCTGGATTTCCGTTGCTCGATGTAAAGATCACGTTGATTGATGGCGCTTTTCACGCGGTCGACTCTTCTGCGATAGCCTTTGAAATTGCAGCGAGAAGCGCCTACCGGCAGACGATTCCAAAAGCTGCGCCGCAATTGATGGAGCCGATCATGAAGGTTGACGTGTATGTGCCCGAAGACCATGTCGGAGACGTTATCGGCGATCTTAATCGGCGCCGTGGCATGATCAAGGCACAAGAGCCAATCACAACGGGGATACGCGTCAAAGCCAACGTGCCTTTATCGGATATGTTCGGTTATATCGGTGATTTGCGGACCATGACCTCGGGTCGCGGGCAATTTTCGATGGAATTCGAGCACTACATGCCGTGTCCACGAAATGTCTCCGAGGAAGTAATCAAGGAAGTAAACGAGCGACGTGCGGCGAAGTAACTAAGTTATTGATGTTGTTGGGTGAATTACGATTCATCGCTATTGACATGGCTCGGGGGCGTGTAGAGAATACGCACCTTGCTGGAGGGGTTCCCGAGTGGCCAAAGGGGACAGACTGTAAATCTGTTGGCACTGCCTTCGGTGGTTCGAATCCACCCCCCTCCACCATCTTTATATCCAGGTCTGTGCCCGCATATAAAGATGGTGGCGGAAGGTTAGGATAAGAACTACTGGTTCGACAATTTTGCCGGGAGCAAAATTGGACGCGCATAGCGCGCCCCCGCAGGGTGAACGAAGGCCGTTTGGAGGGGATGTATTCCATAATCCATCCCCTCCAAAAGATTCCTTATATATAAAGGCGTCTTTTTTGGGAGTAGAATATTAGGTTTCATGCGGGTGTCGTATAATGGCTATTACCTCAGCCTTCCAAGCTGATGACGCGGGTTCGATTCCCGCCACCCGCTCCAGACTTGATATAGAGCTGCAGGTTTTAAGCTCATATAGCTCAGGCGGTAGAGCACTTCCTTGGTAAGGAAGAGGTCACTGGTTCGATTCCAGTTATGAGCACCATGTTGATGCGTGATACTGGGCATCCTGCCCAGATCACACGACGCAACGCAAAAAGGTGCGACTTTTTGCGTTGCTTCATTTTCACCGGCTCTGCCGCTGAAAATGTTGGCACATCCCTGTGCCAAATCCCAGATTTGGGATCCCAGGAATGGGGAAGGGATGGATTTTTATTGTGTTGAGAGGCCGTGACTGGCCGCATAGAATGAGAGAAGACAGATGTCAAAAGTAAAATTTGAGAGAAACAAACCCCACGTAAATGTGGGTACAATCGGTCACGTTGATCACGGTAAGACTACCTTGACGGCGGCGCTGACCAAGGTTATGGCGGAGCATTCAGGCGGCGAGGTGAAAGCCTTTGACGAAATTGATAACGCGCCCGAAGAAAAGGCGCGTGGTATCACGATCGCGACTTCGCACGTGGAATACGAGTCGAGTAAC
>CAXMNA010000020.1:0-2268 GCA_964194715.1 uncultured Gammaproteobacteria bacterium | reverse complement strand
TTGCAGAGGGTGCAATTTCCGGTGGCGAGTCCGTGATCCCAGCTAAAACCCTGCCGGCACCCGATAACCGGTCAAAACCCCACGCGTATTGATGATCGGCATGCGACAGCGCTCGGCAAGCTGGTCTATTTCATCGGGTTGCAGTGCGTTTAGATGACACAGGACGGCGAGTGCTGCAACTTCGGCTGCTACGCCCGTGCCATTGTCGATTTTTAGTGCTATGCCGAGACCCTGGTCCTGAAGCAGCGCGGTGTAAACCCCATCTGCGCCGCTTTTAACGATAACCCTGCGCCCGGTTAGTTCCATGATTTCGGTACAAAGCTGTCCCGTGCCAGCGACCATGAATGGATTCGATGCAATTGCCGTGGCGATCCGATCGACCGCGCTACCTCGGGTAGCGGGCAAATCATCCGGTACCGCAATTCGGGCGAAAGCCGTAGCGATTGCCTTGAGCGGCATTGCGATTACCGGGATGCCGCAGCCATCTCGATTCCAGGGTAAGCGGTGCATATCGACGTCGGCCAATTTGCCGAGCACATCGAACCAGCGTTGCTGTGCGGGATGTTCACGTTCGATGTAACCATGGGTTTCTTCTTCGAGAAATCGGGAAGTCGTCAGCATCCCGGTATGCTTGCCGGAACAGTTGTTGTGAATTCTTCCCGGCTCGATATGTTTGATTAGCATGGACTCGGCGGTTTTAACGTGTAATGGCGCGTGCGCGCCGCATTCCAGCGCGTCCTCGTCTAGTTCGATTCGTGTCAGCCATTGACGTATGGTTTCAGTATGCGCGGGCTCGGCGCTGTGCGAAGAGCAGGCCAAAGCGAGTTCGGCAGTACTCAGTTGAAAATGATCCGCGGCGCCCGATTCGACCAGCGGCAGCGCCTGCAGTGGCTTTATCGCCGAACGCGGGTATACCAACGCATCCACGTCGCCCCAGGCATGTACCAGGCGCCCTTTTGGATCGCAAACCGCAATTGCGCCCCGATGTCGATTTTCGATGACTTCCCCACGTAGAGTGTTAACCAGTATCGGATTACTCATTTCGAATCTGTCTTTGGCCACAGCACCGGAAACCAGTCTGTACGCAATTTTTGCCCATCCCGCATGCCATGCCCGGGGTAGGGCGGAGATGTTCTTCCAGGGCGTTCGCAGTAATGCCCGTCATCGCCGACCCAACGCATCGAGAAGGCACGACGGGGCTGGTCTTGCAGGTTGCCACGAGCACCGTGCACGGTACGAAAATCGAACAGGACCGCGTCACCCGGCTGCATTTCCCATTCGAGGATGGTTTCACTGCCGCCGGCATCGTCGATTTCCGGCAAGACCATATATTGATCGTTTTCGGCACCATAAAATTCGGCATCATCGAGCCATTTCACCGGCAGTACCAGTTTTGGCCAAAGATTCGACCCTGCCACCAGGCGCAGGGTTTCGGTTTTGGTTACCGGATCGAGTGGCAACCAGAAACTGACCGTTTGCATGCCGTCGGCGAAATAATAGGGGGCATCCTGGTGCCAGGGGGTGGGCTTTAGCGTATTGGCTTCCTTGACCAGCACATGGTCATGGAAAAACTGCGCGGTTTTAGAGCGCATGATTTGCGCCGCCAACTGCGCCGCATCGGATTCGGTTATAAAGCGATGAAACTCGGGTATGCGTTCCCAGTTGCAATAGTCATCCCAGAAGCTGCCTGCATTGCCCACGACCACGTTTTCAGAGAAATACGGGCCGGGTTTATCGTGGTTACGCGCTACCCCGGCACGTAACAACTCGATCCAGTCGGTGAATGCACCCCGCAGGCATACCGCGCCGAGTTCGGAGTATGCAGCGCAAGTTATGTCGTCAATCTTGTTAAATGTTGCTTCCATTTTTAGCTACTTGCGGGCGACGCGGCCAACGTTGAATGGTAATCATCGCGACACCGATAATTGCCAGGCAACCACCCAGCGTGATCTTGGTCGTCAAAGTTTCACCGAGAAAGAATATACCACCAATCACCGAGGTAACAGGTAGTAAAAGTAAAAATGGCATCACCTGGTTGACGCTGTAATGACCCAGCAACCGGTACCAGATTCCATAGGCAAGTGCGGTCATGATCAGGCCCAGATAGATCACGGTGCTCCAGGCAGCCAAGGATGCGGTTTGTATTTGTGCCAGCTGATCCTGTTCCAGCAGGAACGAGGCGACAAAAAGCTGCGGTGTGGCAAATAGCGATATTCCGCTGATCAGGCGAAATCCACCGAGATTGCCAAGCTTCTTGATCATGATTTG
>CAXMNA010000019.1:0-33695 GCA_964194715.1 uncultured Gammaproteobacteria bacterium | reverse complement strand
ATCCCACTTCTCCCCACGGAGTGCAAACGCGGTTGCGTCGTTAGCTACACGTGCCGCGGCACCGTGAACATAGAAAAACAGGAGCGACGACTCCGGCGAGGTAAAGTTGTTAGCTGCCGAGACAACCGCATCGATAAACTCGTCAGAAATATTCTCAGTATAGCCAGACTTCCAGTAGCGCAGCGGTCCGTGATCGATTGCGCCTTCATCCACCAATTTTTGACGCTGTACATGGGGCATTGGACCGATCGTATCGACAACGGGCTCAGCAAAATTTCGTAACGGCGCAAAGATGCGTTCGCCCTCCGCGATTTCACCATTGTAGCCGGCGAGGATCGCGACAACGGGCCCGACATCCGGAATGGTTAGAAGCCCAGCGTAAGCTTCTGCTTCGTCCGGTAAGTCAGCGCAAAACTCGCGATAGAAGCGTAAAACCTCGTGCCCATCTGCAATCGGAAAGACAATCATGCCACCAAGTACCATAATGCCATGCTCGTGGAGTTGATACTCAATTGAAGTGACGACGCCAAAATTTCCACCTCCGCCTCTCAGCGCCCAAAAGAGGTCGGTATTCTCGTTTTGATTTGCGTGGATGTAGTTGCCGTCCGCAGTCACAACATCCATTCCCAAGACATTATCTACGGTCAGGCCATACTTCCCCATCAACCAACCTTCTCCACCACCGAGGGTGAGTCCTGAAACACCGGTGTTCGAGACAAGACCTCCCGGTGTCGCCAGGCCAAAAGCCTGTGTCTCGTGGTCTAGTTCGCTCCACACAACCCCTGCCTGGACGATAGCTGTTTTTTGACCAGGCACGATTCGAATCCCCTTCATGTACGAAAGGTCAATTACGACCCCGTTGTCGCAAGTGCCGTGTCCCGCCGCGCTGTGAGCGCCTCCACGGATAGCCAGCGGCAAGTCATTATCGCGTGCAGCATTCACGGCGGCGATGACGTCTGCTACGCCTTGACATCGTATAATTATTGCCGGGTGGCGGTTAATGTCGCCATTCCAGACCTTCCGTGCCGTGTCATAATCAGGATCACCAGGTTGGATCAACTGTTCGACCCCCGCGGTGGAAAGTTCGTTCGCGATAATTGAAATAGATGCCTGGTCCCCGTTATTTTTCTTCATTTTCATTCCTCCCCATGCTTCAGCTGATCGAAAGGTGGTGAAGTAACTTTAAGCGCCTAACAGTAAAATTAAAAGACCTTCAACCCTGTAAAACCTTAACTCAGCGTCTGTTATTGAGAAAAAGGATGCTCAAATTGTATTTTTCAGCGGCGGCTAACGACCCTAAGGAGACCCCTAACTACAACAAGAAATCCCTTCCTGTAATGGCGGGCATTTTACAGTTCCGAACGAGCAAAAGACGCAGCAATCCCCTTCATTCGGTTTTAGCAACGTGTGGCACGACTCGCACTCGTAATAATACTGGCAAGCATCTGTTGGCATAGTCTCTGTCTTGCGGTGGCCGCAATTTGGACAAGTTAAAGTTGAATCCAAGATTATTGCTGTCATTAATTTATAAACTGCAAATTTGGGGTTAAGGAAGCAATTCTGTTTCATGTTTCGCGTTATTTTCTGTAACGCAATGACGATTTGCTGGCCAAAAGATATCCCATATGGATACCGCTACCATCAATCCTAATGCCGCATAAATTGCATCCGTACGCCAATAGGTGGCGAACCAGAAGTTGAGTATCAATAAGATAGTGATTGGCCCAATTACACCCAAAATGGACCTATACCACTGGCGGTGATGAAAATATCCCAATACATTTACTAGCAGGGTGAGGATTGCGGCACCCGGCATTACTTTCGTGAGCAAAAATCCTTCCCACTGTGCTAAAAACCCAAGCCCTATTGCCGCACCAAGGCTGGCAATAGCAGGGAAGCAGAATGAACACCCCATGGCAGCAATCACCGCGCCAAAGGAACCGGATTTATCGCCTAATCGGGTAATGTAAGAAAGAATATTGGCCATTCAAATCTATTCGGTTGTGAGATACGAATAGGCACAATCTAAACTCCGTACCTGAGTACAGAGTCAAGAGATTCAACTTGGCTACTTGTCGTCCAGAAGAGTGTCGATGATCGGGCAGTGTGCTTCATCGATGTTATTACTACATTGACTGACTAACTCTTCGAGCACGTGTTTGAGACGTTGCAAATCCTGTACTTTGGTTTTTATGCTAATCAGTTTTTGCTTGGCAAGCGACTGGACATCGGCACAACGACCCTCCGACAAGACGAGTAAGTTTCCAATCTCGTCGAGACTAAAACCGAGGGTTTTGGCTTTATTTATGAAGAGCAATCTCTGGAGGGATTCGTTTTCGTATTGTCGGTAACCGATTTCGGGTTTTAAGGGTCGTTTGATTAGCCCGCGACGCTCATAGTAGCGAATCGTTTCGACACTGATGTTTGCTTTGTTCGCCAGCTTTCCGATCGTTAAGCCCATGTTTCAAGCACGCCTGCTTCGATTGAAATCTCAAGATAGCACAAGTAGATTCTAGAACCATTGATCTTGGTAGGCTGAGGGTCCGCTTGTGGCCGTTCTCGGACTCTGAAAGCTCTATAACGAGTGTCTGCTTTGGAGAAAGCATGCGCTCAGATTCTATAAACCAGGGGAGGCTATCGACCCTGAGCGAGCCTACAGATTTAAACCGTATGGGCCTCGCCTCGAAAATTGCACCAAAGACGTTTAAAGCTTTACTACCAGCTTGCCGAAATGACCTGCAGCACGCATTGCGTGAAAGGCCGCGCGTGCGTCTTCAAAATCAAAAACCTGGTCAACGACCGGATGTATCTGGTTTAAGGTAAACGCCGCGTTCATGTCTTCGAACATTCGTCGGTTTCCAACATAGACTCCTTGCAGGCGTATTGATTTCCGCATCACTGTAGTGGGATTTATCGTCCCGCCAGATAGAACTCCGATCAAACTGATGGTTCCGCCAATTCGAGTAGCCTCCATTGTCTTCTCCAGAGTCCCGCCACCGCCGGTTTCAATAGTCACATCGACACCGACACCATTGGTCAATTCCAGGACCTGCGCTTCCCAATCAGGGTTTTCGCGATAGTTGATCAACTCATCTGCGCCAAGGTCTTTGGCGCGCGCTAATTTTTCGTCACTGGAGGACGTTATTATTGCCCGCGCACCCATCATTTTTGCAATCTGCAAGCCGACGATTGATACGCCACCAGTACCAAGAAATAGCGCCGTATTTCCCGCTTTCAGGCCACCTTGTTCAACCAGACAGTTCCAGGCAGTCAACCCGGCACACGGAAGCGTCGCTGCTTCTTCAAAAGACATATGGGCTGGAATATGCACCGCCCCAGTTTCGCTCAAGGCTACTTTTTCGGCGAGGATGCCATCGATGGCACCGCCCAATGCGCTGGCCATGGCTTCAGCTGAAATGCGGCCGTCCGACCAGTTCTGGAAGAAACATCCTGCAACACGGTCCCCGGGTTTAAACCTGGTGACGCCAGCGCCAACACTGATCACCTCGCCGGCACCGTCAGAGTTCGGGATGCGTGGGTACGTAATCCCACGTGGGATTGGGTCTTCAATTGTTGAAAGATCGCGATAATTTATTGACGACGCACCAACACCAACCAGTATTTCACCCTTCCCCGGTTCCGGCGATTGCCTTTCGTTCAGGGCAAGAGCATCGACACCGCCGTCTGATACTATTTCATAAGCACGCATGTAAAATCTTTAAAATCCTTCTGCCACAATCAATCTGGGCACTGTCCATGTTGGTAGATTCTTTGTCAATTATTAATTCAGTACGGCAGGGAAGATATGTTCGCGCAGCACATCTAAAAAGACGCTTTCGTTTGCACCGGAATTATTTCCCGTCGATACCACCACCATATCCAGATGAGGGATTATAAAAATGACCTGGCCTCCATATCCCCATGCAGTGTAGACATCATTAACAGCCAGGTTGCTTACAGTGGGATGATCATCCTGAAATCGCCACCATTGGTAGCCATACGCAGCCTTCGGGAAGACGTCGCCCTCTTTTCCACTAGCGTGCTTACTGGGGGTTGCCCGGGTTAGTGGTACATCCGCCGTATCCAGCGCCATCGATTCGGAGTGCCAACCGATGCAAAGCAGTAAAAGTATACTGGTGAGTGATATCAGGAATTGATGTCTCAGAGGTCTATACATACTTATCCTCCAAAATTAGGAAAAGAAATGTAACCGGTACAAATTAGTTAGCCGAATCGTTGGCGCCGACCGCAAAAATTGCAAGAACCGAGCAGTGGGCAAGTTTACCTGGAAAAAGTCAATCGGCGACGGGCAATTGTCTTGATTTTTCTAACTGCGCGTTGACTACCTTCAATCTCGTTTCAAGTTTCTTGCGCTTTTCCGGATCCTGGGCTGCATCCAGTTTTGCCTTGTAGCGCGTTCTTTTATCGCCAAGCAACTGCTGCAGTTTGCTTAGTTTCTGCGGCTTGATACGACTACCTTGCTCATGTTTACTGACAAGTTTTTCAAACTTGCCGACCAGCGTGCTGAATTTCATTAGTACCCCTCTCTAAACTCGTATTGCGCCGGGAAAAAAATCGGCATTTCGTGACCTATCAATTTCAGGCAGCCGATACTTTTTTAATTTCATCTTCATCCAGCACGACTTCCTGCGCTGCCTCGGCAATGAGATCGACATGCGATGCCATTAACGCCTGGGCGGTGTCAAGCAGGTGCCTCGCGGTTTCGTCCACATAATTGAAATCGTTCAATAACGAGGTTGCCATTCCCGGGGTAATCAAGTCATCTCTCAGCACCTCGGTTACCCGCACGTCCAGTTCTCGATGCGCGCTTTGAATTTCCGCCTTAAGTTCATCCAATTCGAGCACAGCCAGCGCATGATCATACTCGTCTTCGCCTCTCAAACGATAAATTTCTTTGAGAATCAACGCAATCTGATACCTGAGGCGGTTGTATTCGTCGCGAATATGCTCGTTATCAGAAAGCATGTATTTCGTCGTATTCTTGCGCAGATGCTTGATGTGTTTGACGCATTCCACAATTTCCCCTGCGGCTTTGCGCAAGCGGTACAATTCTTCGGAGAATACACTAGGTATATGAGATTGTGCGTTTGAAATGAAATCCACAATCGCGCTGTACAGGATCTTAACCTTTCTCTCGTATAGCTCGTCCATATCAAACTCGTGGACCTCTCGATCCTCGTCAATGGTTTTTTTAAGGTCCTCGGAGGTCAGTATTTCGGTACGATGCAGGTTTATCCCATGGGCCATGATCTCGAAGGCCGAATCAAACAAGTGCCAGACCTCTTTTTTCAGTGACTTCAGTACGGTTTCCGGGAACTCGATAGCGGCGTCGTTAATGTACAACGGCTCTGCAAGATCCTTCGCTTTTTCGGGCAGGGACTTGACCAGGAAATCCGACAGCCGATGGATCAGGGGAACCATTAACAGCACGCCGGCGAGATTGAACAAGGTATGAAATACCGCCAGTTTCATCGTGTAATTGTCGGCGGCTATTCCCACGTAGTTGCTGACGACATCGACCGCCCAGATAAACTGGCTGATGAACACGATCGCGACAACACCGGTGACGACATTGAATATCAGGTGCGCGCCCGCCAGCCGTTTGCCTTCAACATTGGCGCTCAGTGCTCCGATGATGGCGGTTATCGTCGTGCCAACGTTGGCGCCGATCGCAAGCGCAAGACCGTTATCATAGGTAATCTGCGATGCCGCCAATGCCGTTAGAATCAACACCAGCGTCGCGTGGCTGGATTGCATGACAACCGTTGCCGCGGCACCGATTGCAGCAAACAGGAACAATCCGGGATAACCCGCTACCGCCAGTGAAGCGAGGTCGAAGCTGTCTTTAAACGCTTCGAATCCTTCCTTCATGTAATGGATTCCTAAAAACAGGAACCCCAGTCCGGCGAGGACGGCGCCCGCACCCTTCAGGTACTTGGACTTCTGGAACGACAAAACAATACCGAACACCAGCATCGGCATCGCGTAGGCGGAGATTTTTACCTTGAGTCCGAAGGCTGCGACCAGCCAGGCTCCGGTCGTGGTGCCTATGTTGGCGCCGAAAATAATTCCGATCCCGGCCACCAGTGTGACCAACCCTGCACTGATGAAGGATATGGTGATTACCGACACCAGGGAGCTTGATTGCATGATCGATGTCGAGACCATCCCGAACAACAGGCTCTTCCAGGTTTTATTGGTCGTTTTCTGTAACAACTTTTCCAGCACGCCGCCGGTAAAAGCCTTGAAGCCATCCTCCAGGAAAAGCATGCCGAATAAAAATATAGAAACACCGGCAGCGATTTCTTTGAAATCAGGACTGATCCAAAAGCCGTAAGCCAGTATCAGCAGAATGGTAGGTAGAAGTGTCTTTTTCAGCATCGCGATCTCCTCGTGTCAGGCTTATATTGCCGGATTACCTAAAGGTACTGCGCGAAGTCTTTAATTATGGAAGGTAATCTTATTGATTTTTCTAAAGTTTTTCCCCATAAACTATTTCATTGAAAACCCGGGCTTGCAATGAAATCAGGCTTCAGTCACTAACTCTATCACACAATAAAACCTCATACCCGCGTATGCAGGGATCTGGTATTGCGACAACAGGCATTAAACCAGGAGAACCCACCGACTGTGGTTGAAATTAATCCAATACAAAAATTCACCAGCTATCAATTAAAAATCCCACGAATTACAGCATCGGTTTATTAGGTTACACCGAGTGGTGCCAGATTCTCATTGAAGTAACAACTGTTGCCGCAGAGCTTCGAGCTTGAGCGCGTGATTGGTGAAAGTCCAGTCGACGCCACGATTCAATTCGCGGTAAAACCCAAACCGCGAAGCGATGAAACCTGTACCTACTTTTTGCCCCTGCCGATGATGGCGCTCGATCATGCCCTGATTCAATAACAGGGAGTGACCACAGATGCCGGCAAGATCACTGGCCAATGCGGCGCGACTAAAATCCCCGGTATTAAGTTCCGCCACCGGCAGGCAGGCCCCGTCGCCGGCAAATTTTACCAGGTCGAACAGGTCGAACTGCAGCGCGAGGAAATGATAGTCGACACCAGCGTTAAGCGATGCAAAGATTTCGTGCAGGCGCTGTGCCCTGGTTTCCGTCGCACCTAGTTCATCGTATTTCAGTTCTATCATTAAATGGCTCGTACCACCGAAACGTTCGACGACCTCGGCCAGGGTCGGAACTTGCGGTACCTGTTGTCGTAATTCGTGCAAACTCACTTCGGCCACGACCAGGTCGATATCGAATACCCGGCGCGCATTGGTATCATGAATCACCACCGGTTCTAAATCATGGGTCCAGCGGACATCGAATTCAATCCCCCAAACCCCCGCATCGGCAACCTGTGCAAACGCTGCCATAGTATTTTCTTTAACCTGATGATTGTCGTGCTCACCACGATGCGAAATAATCTTGCAATCTTGAAGGACTTGTCGCGATGGTCGCCGCCGCGGTACAAGCATAAAACAGGCATCGACTAAGCGTTGCGCAATGAGGTCCAAAAGGTAGCGCAGTTGCTCCACTACTGCCAATCCAGGTCACGGCAGGGCACCGGGTAGGTTAGACTGGTCGTTGTAGAGGCAAATTCGCGGGAGCTATCGTAGCAGGTAATCTTGCCTGCCCCGTCAACCCAGTAGAGTTGTGGATCGAGATCCCTGATCGCGACGGGTGCATCGGCCTCGTTAAGCTGATGCACTTCGAAATGCAAATGCGGAAACCCGGCTGCAAGACCAGTAGCACCTGAATATCCGATCAACTGCCCGCGACGCACCTTTGCACCCTCTGCCACCAGTGGTTCGTCCAAATGAAAGTAACGCGTCTGAATCCGAAACCCGGTCTCGCTGCGACCATGATTTAACATCAGCTGATTACCATAAAGTAAAGATAGCGTAACGCGGTTTACTTCACCGTCGCTGGCGGCAAGAACCGGTGTACGTTTCGGGACCAGGATATCAAATCCTCTGTGTTCATTTTGTGAAGACGCATACTGGGGAAGATAACGTTGACTGATCGATGGGGCATGGGTAGGCAATTCGACCGGCGTGATCTGGGCTTTGTCGAGCCTGGATTTAACAACCCAGCCATATCCATGTTTTTCATAAATACTGCAACCACCAATAACAAGGGTGATCAACAAAGTCATAATTACATTGCGCATCGTCAACATCAGCATTGCGAAACTCTAATTGAATAAACCTTGAATTTAAATGATTACCCGATGTGAATAGTTATTTAAATTGACCCTGCTTCGCAGTGAACAGTGAAGTAGTGACGTTCCGGAACGAATTAATACGGGTACTATAGTCTACAGAAGTGATCGAAATTCAGAATAAGATTACAGCAGGAGGAGACCGCCATCCTTGGCAGAGAGGGGAAATTTGTAGGAGAGCGAATTTTTACCCTAGTTGGTACCCGCTTTCTCGCGCACAGATCTTAAACGCTTGTTCAGAAAACGCAGCTCGGATAACAGGTACCGCCTACGTCCGGATTCAAGCTGTGCAGCACTACTCATCTTGACTTGTTGGCTAATACTATCTATCGATCGTACCAGTTTGATTTCATCGATCACGAGACCCATGTTCTTCAGAACACATTGCGTCGACAGCGGATCGATATGAATATTGGTCTGGCTCATGGTATACCTCAACTTAAATTTGAAGAGGATATATAGAACCGGGACCAGCTCTTATCTGTGACTCAAATCCGCTCCGACTGTGAATTTCTTCACTGCCTGGGGACGTACAGGGCAAGCCTGTGACCGAAGTCGTAATTTATTTGGGCACTGCGTCACACTCAAGCTTGGCGGAACAATCGAATTCAGGATCAATTTGACTAAGTGCCGAGTTTAGCGCCGCACCACAGTCCAGCTTGATCTTTAGCTTGAGTAATTCGTCGGCTCTGGTTTTTCCACGATTGATCGCTGCAACAGGAATACCCGATCGCTGCGCCTCGCGCACGAAGCGAAAACCCGAGTACAGCATCAACGAAGAACCAACCACCAGCATGGCATCGGCTGTTGTAAGTGCTGCGAAGCTTTCCTGTACCCTGTGGGTGGGCACGGTTTCACCAAAAAACACAACCTGCGGCTTTAATACTCCGCTACAGACTGTGCAATTCGGGATTTCGATCCCGTTTTCGTCGAAGTCATACAGACTGGCATCGCCATCGGGTGCGAGACTAGCCGATAAACTTGCCAGCACCGGGTTGCGCTCACGCAATTGCTGCTGCATCGCCGCACGCGCGATGGAAGCACCGCAGCCGAGGCAGACCACCGTAGCCAGCGAGCCGTGCAACTCGGTAACCTGACGGCTACCGGCACGCTGATGCAGGCCATCGACATTTTGCGTGACCGTGCGGGCCAATCGATTAAGTTGTTCGAGTCGAGCCAGCGCCTGGTGCGCCTGGTTCGGCCGGGCACGACAAAATCTTTGCCAGCCGACAAACGAGCGTGCCCAATATCGCTGCCTGGCCTGGTGCCGGTCGACAAAGTCGCGGTACTCGATCGGTTTCTGGTGTTTCCAGTCGCCACTATCGTCCCGGTAGTCAGGAATACCGGATGCGGTACTGACCCCGGCCCCGGTAAGCACGAAGATGCGCTCGTGATCAGCGATAAAATCGGCCAGTAATGAAGACATGTGTGTCAGTTTAACAGGCCTAAATAGCTTATTAACGCTTTTATCCGACAAGCTTCTTCCATTATTATGCTGCGATGGGCATCACCACAACCTGCATCGGCGCTTACCCGAAACCCGACTATATCAAGATTGGCAACTTCGCTGAAACCGATGAGCAGGATGACAGCGTTACTCGCGCCTTCACCTATACGCAGGACAATGCTGCGGGGGTGCCTGAAGATTTGCTTATCAAGGCTACTCAGGCAGTGATTCGGGATCAGATTGATTGCGGGATCGATATCCCAACCGACGGTGAGCAGCGCCGCGAAAACTATATTCATTATCACTGTCGCCACCTCGACGGTATTGATTTTAACAACCTCACCAATAAGGTGCATCGTAATGACGCGGCCGTAGCCGATCTGCCTACGATAAACGCCCGGATCGTGCCGAAGGGCAATCATTTTCTCGATCACGATTTCAGAATCGCGCAGGATTGCAGCGACAGACCGATCAAAATTACCGTACCGGGACCATTATCGATCATCGACACTACCGCAAACGTTTACTACCGGACAGAGCGGGAACTCGCACTTGATCTGGCCGCTGCGCTTAATTTTGAAATCCGCGCACTCGCTGACGCAGGCTGTAAATACATCCAGGTCGACGAACCCCTGTTTGTGCGCAAGGTTGATGACGCGCTCGCCTTCGGGGTCGAGTGTCTAGACCGCTGCTTCGATGGCGTGCCCGAAGATGTCACGCGGGTGATGCACATGTGCTGCGGCTACCCGGGTCACATCGATGACGAGGATTACTTAAAGGCAGATCCTGATTGTTATTTCCAACTGGCACAGGCAATTGACAAGACTCAGATACACCAGGTCTCGATCGAGGACGCTCATTGCCTGAATGATTTGAAGCTGCTTGAAAACTTTAGCAACACCGCCGTCATCCTGGGCGTAGTAACGATAGCGAGCAGCAAGATTGAAAGTAGCGAATATATACAGCAACGTCTCGAACTTGCGCTGCAACACATCGATGCGGGTCGTCTGCTGGCGGCGCCCGATTGTGGCTTAATGATGCTCGGACGCGAGCTTGCAATGGCCAAGCTAAAGAATATGTGCGTTGCCGCAGGGGCGATTTGATTTCGTATCAGAAACGATCCCGCAATCAATTCCAGACAACAGGACCAGACAACAGAGAATTCACATGCCGATAGATCTCACCAACAAGAAAATTATCATGGTCCACGGTCTCGCGTCCAAGCCACCGCGAAATCAAACTCACCATTTATGGCGCAAAGTTCTGACTGAGAATATTCGTGTCAGTCATCGTCAGCTCGCGCGCAGCCTTGATGCCCAGCCCGAAGTATTCGAGTCCGCTTACTGGGCCGACGTGGTACCCCATCATATTCCCGATGATGCCGGCTACACCAAAAAGCTGCAGCGACAGGTAGACAAGGTCATCGCCGAGCGGCGCGCAGTCAAGAACAAGTTCCACGTGGGCATGGGTGAAAAAGTGTCCGGCTTTTTCAAGGACCGCGGCCTTGACCTGGTGAAATTGCTGGCCGGTGCATTGACCGTCAAAGACGATGTGATGACCAATTTTTTACGCGAAACAGAGCTATACGATCGGGACCAGTATATTGCTGATCAAATTCGAGCTCCGCTTGAAAACGCGTTGCGTCGCGCCTGGGATGAAGGACGTGAACCCGTCATCGTGACGCATAGCATGGGTACCTTTATCAGCTATGACGTGCTGTGGCGGTTTTCGCATCGCAAAACGGCCGGCTTTAAGATCTACAACAAAAAGCGCGTAAAAATGTTTGTTACCATGGGCTCACCGCTTGGGGATTCAGTGGTGAGGGATTTGCTGTTTGCGAGACATCACGGAGCTCATAGTCTGCGTCGTTTTCCAACCAACATTGATTTCTGGCACAATTACGCATGCCTCGGCGATGTTGTATCGCATCAGAAAAACTTCGATGAAATTTTTTACGAACCCATGCGTAAGCTGAAGCTTTTCCCGGCCAAGCCGAAATTTCGTGCCATCGATTATGTCGATTTGCATAATCCCTTCGAAGTGGTGACTCATTCCGGAAATCGTAACCGGGAAAAGCGAAATCCGCATAAATCATATGGCTACCTGGCACAGCCGAGATTGGGCAGCTGGATCGCGGATTATTTGTTGGATCGGTTGCGCTAAACCAGCAGAGTACATCAAGTTGACGGATGTTATTGGCACCCGTCAGGAATAATTGTCAAAACTGCAAATCCGGTTGCGTCCGTTTTGCTTGGCCTGGTAAAGCGCAATATCCGCCTCTTCAATCAATAGCGTGCTGCTTTTGTCGTAGATCGGCACCATGGCCGCAACGCCGATACTGACCGTAACATAGGGCGATACATTTGAAGTGACGTGCGGCAAATTGGCATCCTCGACTGCAGTGAGGCAGTCTTCGGCAACCTTGAGTGCGCCCTCTAAATCAGCCTCGGGCAATAAGGCAATAAACTCCTCACCACCATAACGCGCGACCAGGTCACCCGAGCGTTGCATACAATCGCTGAGAATTTTCGCCACGGCAACCAGGCAATCGTCGCCGCGCAAGTGACCATGATGGTCGTTGTACTCCTTGAATTTATCGACATCGATCATCAGCAAAGCCAGCGACTGTCCGGCGCGCGCGCTGCGAGCCCATTCCGCCATCAGTCGCACATCGAATTCACGACGATTACAAATCGATGTCAACCCATCAACCCGGGCGATATTGTTAAGTTCCTGTTGTGATCGCCGGGCCTGCAAATGCATGTTCAACCGTGCTCGCAGCACCTTGGGATGAAACGGCCTGGCAATGAAATCGGCGGCACCCGCTTCAAACGCGCTCACTTCGGCCTTAGTGGTTTTGTCATCGGAAATAAAAACCACCGGAACCACGGTATCAAGATCAGAATCGGTCGAATTACGCCACCAGTCGGTGCTTTCGATGCCCCCGATTAATGCCGTATTCACCAACACCAGGTCCGGCATTCCAAGATCTAACGCCGATGCGATGAGTCCCTTGAAGTCCGTGGCGACTTCGACTTGAACATCCCGCATTTGCTCGATGACCATTTGCAGACTTTGCACATCGTCATCCAGCACCAGTATCCGCTGCATCGCTTGCTGTTCGCAGACTGCGATCGAGGTGTCGTCAGAGATCATCGAGCCGGTTTTTAGAAAGTTATCCAGCTCGGATTCGAGCGGAAAGCCGATGACGACCTCACCCGGGTCGCTAATAACGATGGGTATATTGCGATCAAATTCCCGGTTGCCATCCCATTGGGTTTGCCATGCAACCAATTCATCATCCTGCAGAGCGCCATCCGCGGGCGGCTCGATACCGAGGTCTTCGAGTAACGCGGCGAGAAGATTCGGGTCCGAGATATCCTGTCCGTCAATCCACAATGCACAATATATACTTCGCCGTAACTTGCTGGCTCGGACTGGATCGATTTTGTCCACCCAATTGACCAGCATCGACGCTGCCGCCGAGTTGGGACGAAACAAGGGGACGTTAATATGGGCTGACGGCGCCCTGCGACGCACCTCGGCGACTTCGTTAACGAGCTCGCTAAGCACTTTGAAGCCCGCCTTCTTGCTGGAAATGGATGGGGCGTGCTGGATGCTGCGATACTCAACCTGGTCTTCCAGGTCCATCGCGTGCAGGCGTTCGTTTAACGCGTAACAGAAAGGACAGTTAAAATCAGCGTAAATGGTGAGATTACCAACACCAGGTTCGCCTGACTGTGCCCCCGTTTTTGATGCATTTCCCATGCCCTGGGTTCCAGTTTTTGATTATTGTAGTTATTTACGAATAATCGCGCTTTTCAGATTAAGATTATAGGCTATTCCCGCTCGCAATCGAAACTTTGATTATTCGCCCATGCAAACCTTACGTACCCGTTCCGCCGGAATGTACAACTGCTGCTGCAAATACTCAACTAGTACAGGCGGAAAATTCTGCTCATTGAGTGCGCGCGACATGCAATCGAGCCATAAATCGCGCTCCACCGCGGTAATATTCAAGTGTTTATGCGCATTGGGAATGCTAATCGACCCATACTTTTCGACGAAGGGCCTGGGCCCACCCATCCAGCCGCATAAAAACAGCGCCAACTTGTCGCGTGACATTTCTTTATCCTCGGGATGCCAGTCGTAAATAACCGCATACTTTGCATCACTCGCCATGAAGTCGAAAAAGCAATCGACCAGTTTACGAATTCCGGCCTGTCCTACTGCCGCCTGGTAGGTCGCGTCGCCACTACCGTATTCTGCCTGTTGCGTCATAGCCTGTTTCGCCTGTTAAGTCGACCGTTCAAAAATTTCCCAGCGGTTGCCATTTTCGAACCTGATTCAAGCTTGTGAACTTAATCAATTTCTACCGCAATATCCAGCCTCATGCTAAGGTTTGTGCAGGGTGTTATAGATTTACCCATGAATTCAATGACCTCTAAGCAACTCATCTTATCCATCGCGATCATTACACTAGTTGCGCTTGCCTTGTACCTGTTGATTGCTACGCGGCTTTTGCTGGAACCATCGCAGACCGAACTACCCCTCCACTCCAACATTGACACAGCCGAAACCGTAAAAAAAGAAGTCGAGTCTGTCGCGACAGCTAACAACGGATTATCCCCGACCGCTCGAGTTAACTTAAAAGATCAAAATCGCCAGGGCAACTACAGGCTAATCGAGATTTTCGGGCGCGCTCTGGACCGCGACGCACAACCGATCGAAGACGTATTCATTACCGACGAGCGATATTTTTTCAACACGCGCAGTGATGACCAGGGTCACTACAGGATTTTACTGGACCTGCCCAGGCATCGCTATCCGACCCTCAATTTTCTACGCCACGGATTCAGCGGTAAACGCGTCAAGGTGACAAAGGACCAATTGCAGCAGAAACAATTGTATGAACTTGACGTAGTGCTCGAGGATAACCCTGATTCAGTCAAACTCTCGGGATGGGTCGGCAACGAGATTGGTGTTGCCCTGGAGGGGGCTAGAGTCGAGCTTACCGCTCTGAAAACCGTTAACACGGAAAACTTCTCCCTGACCGTGTTTACCAATTCAGGGGGAAACTTTATCCTCGAAGGCGTACCCGCGGATGAAAGATACAAACTGTCGGTAAACCTGGCGCCCAAATATCCTGTCTACCTGGACCAGGATTTCATTGTCGGTCTCAATCCACAACAGCTTAACATTGAGCTGAAGTCGCTCAAGTTTGTCGATATCGACGGCATGATGCTGAATCGGGAAGCGACACCGGTAACCAATTTCGAGATCTACGTTAGCAATGTCACGACTGGAGTTCACTCGAGAAAAATCGTCAGCGACTCCTCCGGATTTTTTTCGCTCAAAGGCTTTCCTCTTGGCGAGGTTAGTCTCTCAACTCGCGGTTCCGATATTTATGAAATAACCGGCCTGGTCTTGACCGATAACGAGTATCGGAACCTGGTATTGAGGATCGACAAGGGCAACCACTACCTGTCGGGCCGGATCAGGGATAAAAACGGAATTGTGCCCAAAAAAGCCATGGTGACACTCGATAAAACCTTTCAGGAGGGGCCCGTCAAGTATCATCAGTACCGCTCGCAAGCCACCGTTAATGACGGTGAATTTTCCTTCAAAGAACTCGGTACCGGCGAGTATCTGGTAACGGTTTACGCGCCGGGCTACCAGAAACACGAACTGGTGCATCGCTTAAGCAATCAATCTGATGAAATCCAGGTCACGCTGCGACGTACCGAAAACTGAGCTATTTCAACAAGTCGCCCGGTAACGATTAGATAGGCAGGTTTATTGGAAACAGATTTTAATTCCGCCTGCAAGCGTTTATCCTGACTGCGCGTGTCGCCTGCAATGGGGAGACAACTCGATTCGAAAACTAATATATCCCAGGAGCAAGAACTATGTCATTGGCCAGTGAAGACCAGAATCTCGCCATTTTTTGTGATTTCGAAAACGTCGCGTTAGGCGTCAGAGATGCCAGGATAAAAAAGTTCAATATCCAGCTGGTGCTTGAGCGTCTGCTGGTAAAGGGAAGTGTCGTCGTCAAGAAGGCGTATTGTGACTGGGAGAGATACAAGGAATTCAAAGCGGTCATGCATGACGCTGCATTTGAATTGATTGAAATTCCCCATACTCGCCAGTCGGGTAAAAATTCCGCCGATATCCGCATGGTCGTCGATGCACTCGATCTCTGCTACACCAAGGAGCACATCGACAGCTTTGTTATCATCAGCGGCGACTCGGATTTCTCGCCCCTGGTGAGCAAGCTCAGGGAAAATAACAAGATGGTCATCGGTGTCGGGGTAAAGAGTTCAACCTCGGATCTGCTGATGAGCAATTGTGACGAGTTCATTTTCTATGACGATCTCGCGCGGGATGAAGAGTCCATCCAACAGCGCAAGCGCAAGCCCCCAGCCAGGAAAAAATCAGCCAGCAAGAAGGGCACTGCCAAGCAACCTGAAACGATAAAGTCGGAAGAGGATAAAATGGATGACGCCATTAGTCTTCTCATGGAAACAGCAGAGGCGCTTTACGCAGAGCGCGGTGACCGCGACAAGTTATGGGGCTCGATGGTAAAACAAGCACTAAAACGGCGGCGGCCGGGTTTTAATGAACGCTACTATGGTGTGCGTTCTTTCAGCGACCTGCTGGAAGAAGCCGAAAGGCGAGGATACATTGGCTTGTCACGGGATGAGCGCTCAGGCGGTTACCTCATACAAAAACTCGAGCGAGACTAATACTCGTTTCAATTGCGGTTATTTACTCGAGAAACAATAGATAAAGTCCCAATTTGAATCAAACCTTTGATACGCCCTTATTTTTTAATCGCCATCTAGATTAATCGAGGCACAATGTATGAAACCAGTGGTATTATGCATCTCAGGTATCCATTTATTCCTGCTCCATCTACCCCCGGGATTTATCGGGGAAGCTCTGATGACAGGTATTTGAAAACAATAAAATGCAACCGCGATGAGAGGAGAGAATGAACAAAACTGCAGAGTATCTTGAGCGCTTCATGAATGGCGTTAGAAAACGCAACCCGGGAGAGCAGGAATTTCATCAGGCGGTCTCCGAGGTTGCGAGCACCATCTTTCCATACATCGCGGATAAGCCTATCTACCATAAAATGCAAATCATGGAACGCATGGCAGAGCCCGATCGGGTCATCATGTTTCGCGTACCCTGGACCGATGACAAGGGCAATATTCGCAATCAACGCGGCTACCGGGTGCAGTTCAACAACTCGATTGGCCCCTACAAGGGCGGGTTGCGTTTTCACCCTTCGGTCAACCTGAGCGTACTCAAGTTTCTTGGCTACGAGCAAACCTTCAAGAACAGTCTCACGGGCCTACCCATGGGTGGCGCCAAGGGCGGTTCAGATTTCAATCCCAAGGGCAAAACTGACAACGAGGTGATGCGTTTTTGTCAATCTTTCATGATCGAATTGCACCGCCACATCGGCGAGAATACCGATGTGCCAGCGGGTGATATCGGCGTCGGCGCCCGTGAAATCGGATTTCTGTTCGGGCAATACAAGCGCATTGAGAATCGATTTGTCGGCGTACTCACTGGCAAAGGGATTGAGTTTGGCGGTAGTAAAATCCGGACCGAGGCAACTGGTTACGGGGCAGTGTACTTCATGGAGAATATGCTACACCGCATTGATAACAGCATCGAAGGCAAGACGGTAGCTGTTTCGGGTGCAGGAAATGTAGCCACTTATGCCGTTGAAAAGGTGAATCATCTCGGCGGAAAAGTGGTAACGCTGTCGGATTCATCCGGATTTGTACATGACCCGGAAGGAATTGATACCGATAAACTGGCTTACGTAATCGATCTCAAGAACGTGCGTCGTGGCCGAATCAAGGAATACGCAGACGAGTATAACTCGGCCACTTTTCACGAGGGCAGACCCTGGAGCGTCCCTTGTGAAGTCGCATTACCCTGCGCGACCCAGAACGAAATCAATGAAGAGGAAGCTAAAACGCTGCTCGGTAACGGCTGTATCGGGGTTTCAGAGGGCGCCAATATGCCGACCGAACTCGCCGGCATCGATGCCTTCCAGCAAGCAAAGATATTGTATGCACCCAGTAAGGCCGCCAATGCTGGCGGCGTGGCAGTTTCTGGCCTGGAGATGAGCCAGAACAGCAGTCGGATATCGTGGAAAGAAGATGATCTGGAAAAATTACTTCAAGAAACCATGCTTAACATTCACGAGAATTGCGTCGAGTACGGCAACGAGAAGGGTCACATAAACTACCTCGCCGGTGCCAACATTGCAGGTTTTGTCAAAGTGGCTGAAGCAATGCTCTCCTTTGGGCATACCTAAAATCGTAGCAACTATTTAAAACGCTCGCAGGCCGGTTATTTGATTGTTACAACCACGGTATTACCTGGCCTTTTGCAACAAGTGATTAAATTGCTGCAGGTTTACTAACGAACCGTAACGCTCGGCGGCATTGATCAACAGGCTTCTGGCAACACCCGGTTTTCCAGTCTCTAGCGCCATTTGTGCATAGAACTGGACCCGAGAAATATCCGGCAGTATAAAATGCGGGCCTAATGCCTGGCAGCGTTCAATATAAAACAGCACGCGTCCGTGTCGTTTCTCTCGATCCAGAATCTGTATCAGCAACCGTCCGACGCATGCCAGGGTCCGCGATGGCCCCCAGTCGCATGCCCGCTCGAATACCTGCTCGAGCTCGCTTAACGGTGTCTGCAGATCGTAGCGCGTCAAAAGCTCGAGCACCGCTTCACTGTCGCGATGCGTCTTGACCATCTGGTAAACATGCCCCATGAATTTGTCGTGGTCACGTAACAGCTCCCGTTCCGCGATCCGTGGATCGGTGGCTTTCTTATAGCGGTAAGCCTCGGCCCGCGTTTTACCGTGGCGTTGCTCGACACGCATTGCTTCGATTTCCTCCGCCAGTTCCACGCTGGTTTCCTGTTTACGGTCATCAAGCCAGAGCAGGCCATAGACATAACCTGCCAGTCCCCCGACAACGTGGGCCACGAGGTTAACGCCCCCGAAATCATCGGTGGCAAGCATGGTCCAGGCATCGAGACCAATGTAGATTACCGCCACTATCCAGGCCGGTACGAAAAATATTTTCCACACAACGAGCCAGCAAAAAACCCGTATCCGCGCATGTGGCATCAAGTAGGCGGCAAGACCGATCAGCCCCATGACCACGCCGGAAAATCCCAGCGTGGGGATAACATCGGAGTCGCTGACAATGGTCCACAGCGAGTAGCTGACGCCGGTGGCCAGGGTGATGAAGAGCATAATTCCGATGTAGCGCTGCGAATTACCGATCAGGATCTCAAGCGCCGGCGCAAACGCCATGAAGAATACCAGGTTGCCGAACAGGTGCCAGAAACCTGCATGTCCGAACGACGCGCTGATCATGGTTAACGGATTCCAGCTATCCGGATAATAGATCAGAGCTTCGGTGATCGGGGTACTGAGTTGCAGCGTATAAACAACCAGGCATATTGCTACTGCCGCGTAACTTATATAGGGCGGGCGGGCGAGCGTCAAAGCGGTGCTGTAGGGAATTATTAGCATAGCGTATTCTAAACCGGGCCATTCCCCGGATACAGCTTGATCTTTGGTGAAGCGGTTAACCTGGCGGCGTGGCTCGAGGGTCTGGGCGCGCCCGGAGATATCACCATGTCAAAGTCGTTTGCCAATGACCCGGTGGTTAGTGGTATGCTCATGGACTACGACTTGAGTGAACGCAACGAAATAATTAAAGGATTCGTCGAGCCCGTTGAGACTGTACAGATTAAGACCCTGGGCAATTTAATGAATGCAGCCACTCCGACCTGGTCGCTCTATATTATTGAAGCCAGCGATGCCTCGCTCTACACCGGCATCACTACCGATGTCGAACGCCGTTTCGAGGAGCACCTGAACTGCCAGAGAGGTGCGAAGTATTTCAACGGGCGCACTCCGGTCAAAGTCGTTTACCGCGAGGACGGTCATACCCGTAGCAGCGCGAGCCGACGCGAGGCAGAGATCAAGAAATTGTCGCGCCAGGCAAAAGGTGCGCTGATCATCAGTCAGTGCTAGATCCCGGTAACCACTAAATACCGATTCCAAAAATCGTAATAATAGACTCATGTATGACCTGTTAAACGAATTCGAAATCGAACGACTACCTTTGCCCGATGCCGATCTACTGTTTTGGCGGCAGGTGGACCTCGGCCGGCCAAACGACTCGTTGTTGCTGGAATTAATCGAAGCTACCGAGTGGCGCCAGGAAGAAATCACTGTCTATGGCAAACCTTACCTGCAACCGCGCCTGAGCGCGTGGCATGGAGATTTAAGCTACAGCTACTCTGGTATCAGGCTCGATCCCCTATCCTGGACCCCAACACTGCTTGATCTCAAGGTACGTGTGGAAGCATTGACCGAACAACAGTTCAATAGCGTACTGCTCAACTATTATCGCGATCAAAACGACAGCATGGGAATGCACAGTGATGACGAACGCGAGCTCGGCCACCAGCCGGCGATCGCGTCATTGAGCCTGGGCGAGGAAAGGACCTTCCTGCTGAAGCATAAATCACGCAAAGATCTAAAAACCGTCAAGCTGGCGTTACCTGCAGGCAGCCTGCTGTTAATGAAGGGTGATACACAACAATACTGGCGGCACGGAATCAATAAAGAACGACAACCATGCCTGCCGCGAATCAACCTGACTTTTCGCACTGTCCAGACATGAAACAAACTTCTGATGACTGAAATCGAAACTATCGAACTCGCCAAGGCCTACGTCGCTCTTTCCAACGCGCACCGGGTCGAATTGATCTTGAAGATGTTTTCCTCCGCTGCCCTGTATTCCTCTTCTGCTGTCGGCGAATTCATCGGGCCGGACGCAATCGGCGACATGATGCAAGGCTTTTTTGCACGTTACCCCGACGCGTTCTGGCTGGCAGAAAACTATCGTTACGAAAGCAACCGGGTAACATTCGATTTCGGCCTGCAGGCAACCGAAACGAGCTCGGGCCAGCACCTGCAGCGACAGGGAATAGAACGCATCGAGTTTGATGAATTCGGTTTGATAAAAAAGCTGGAAGTGAAAGTATCCTAGATAAAGGAATCTCTCGACTCACAATAACCCGGGGCAGGTTATTATGGCTGAGTCAACGGCTATGGCCTATTCTTCGACCCGCTCAATGAAACCGCTACCGATCGCCGAGAACGGCAAATCCAGTTCGAGTTCGGGGACTTGCTGTGCCACCCAGGCGGTGAAGGTATTACTGTTGGGGCCCGGAAAAGCGCGATAGGTACTTTTCCAGGGATAGAGCCGGGCCGCAGCGTCGACGGCATCGATCAACGATTCAGCATTTGCTCCCTGGTGTGCTTTGAGCAAACGCGGTTTCGCGCCATACCAGTGTCGATCGGGAACATCGCGACCGATCCCCATGACCTGTTGCCCGTTATATCCGCGCCAGCCCACCACGTCGTACAGGGTGTAAAAGTCTTCGTTCTTGCGTTTGGCCGCTATCCAGGTATGAATCGCGAACCAGCCGCGCCAACCCCAGGCATCGGCGCCATATACATGCAGTACTGCCTCGCTGATGGCCGCGGGGTCGGGCGCAATCCCTGCCGATTCACGGCTTGCGGTACGCCAGTCACCGCGCCCGGAGACACTCATTAAAATACCCCCTAGCAGGACGACGAGCAGTATTGGCGTAAGGAAACGCATCGTGGTTCATAATTTGAAAACATCGCCGCCTATTTTAGTTGAATTTGCACCGGGAAGCATAATGGAAGAGCAATAGAATTACAGACCAAACCAGTATTGTTACATATCAAAACCTTTGGAATTGATCGTGAAATGCTGCGCCGGGTCGCATAGAATCAGCGCTTGGAATAAGGGGTTAACACCTTGCCGATAACATTGGAACGACTGATCGACCATCACGCCCGCTATCGCGGCGAGTACCTGGCGGTAATATTTTCCGACCAGCGATTTAGCTGGGCCGAATTCAATGCGCGCGTCAATCAACTTGCCAATGCGTTGCAAGGCCAGGGCATCGGCAAAGACGACAAGGTTGCAACCGCGCTTCCGAATAGCATGGAATTGCTGGTCATTTACTGGGCCACGGTATCAATCGGTGCGGTACTGGTGCCGCTTAGCCCGCTGCTCAATGCAGGTGGGTTGATCAACCTGCTCAACAATGCCGACGTCAGGCTACTGTTTTTGACATTGGAGCTAAGTGACAAAATCGATGCGCGCCGCGATGAAATAAAAAACATCCCTATGGAAAATTTCATCATGGTCGACGCCGATCAGAACGGGCGCTCAAGCTTTTCCAATTTTGTAGCAAAACATTCGACTAGCCCTCCTGCCTACCCGGAAATGCGGCAGGAAGACCTGTTCAATATCGTTTACAGCAGCGGCACCACCGGTTTACCCAAGGGCATTATGCACAGCCACCTGGTGCGTTCGCATTACGGCAGCCACTTCGCTGCATCGTTTCGAATGACACCGGAGAGCGTGGTGCTGCATACCGGATCAATCGTCTTCAACGGCGCTTTTGTCACCCTGATGCCCTGCTTCTTTCTCGGTGCGCGCTACATCCTGCACCCGCATTTCGATGTCGAGGCGATGATCGAAACTGTCCACCGCGAAAAAGTCACCCATATAATGATGGTACCTTCGCAAATCATCGCCCTGTTGCAGAGCCCTAATTTCAGCCAGCAAACCATGCAATCGATGGAAATGCTGCTGACCGTCGGGGCGCCTTTACAGCAACAGTACAAACAAGCGGTTAACGAGGTAATACCGGGCAGTTTTTACGAGCTTTACGGCCTGACCGAGGGTTTCGTAACGATTCTCGATCGCAATGATTTTAACCAGCAATCCGGCTCGGTCGGCTGTCCGCCGCCAGGGTATGACATCCGTATTGTTGGCGATGATGGCGAGGATCTCGAGCCCGGTGAAATCGGCGAAATCGTCGGTCGCGGACCTGCGTTATCGCCAGGTTACTACAGGCAACCCGAGCTGACTGCCGAGACTTTCCGCGATGGCTGGCTGTATAGTGGCGATCTGGGCTACCTCGATGAAAACGGATTTCTGTACCTGGCCGGCCGTAAAAAAGAATTAATTATCTCCGGTGGCGTCAATGTCTACCCGCAGGACATCGAGGAGATCGCGAGCATCCACGAACAGGTACTCGAAGTCGCGGTGTTTGGAGTTGAGTCAGAAAAATGGGGCGAAACCCCGGTCGCTGCAGTCGTGTTACAGGCAGATGCCGAGCTCGATGCAAGTGCGCTGCAGGAATGGATCAACAGTCGCGTCGAAGCACGATTCCAGAAAATTTCAGATGTGGTAATTGTTAACCAGATGCCGCGCAACGTCGCCGGCAAAACGCTCAAAAACGAACTAAAGGACAGCTATCTTGCAAATAAAAAATAATACCTTTGTCATCACCGGAGCCGCACAGGGACTCGGTGAAGCGATCAGCATCGCACTTGCCAAACAGGGTGCAAAACTCGCCCTGCTCGATGTCAACGCCGAGCGCCTCGATCAGACGCTCGCTGCCTGTAAGAATGAAGGCGCCGAGGGTTTCGCGTTTACCTGCGACGTTGCCGACGAAATCAGCGTGCGGCGCTGCTTCACTTCGATCGAAGAACACCTGGGTCCAATCGCCGGGCTAGTCAACAATGCCGGTATTTTACGCGACGGTATGCTGATCAAGGTCAAGGATGGCGAAATCGTCGATCGGCTAACGCTCGATCAATGGCAGCAGGTAATCGATGTAAATCTAACCGGTGTATTCTTGTGCGGCCGCGAAGCCGCAACCAGCATGATCCGTAATGACAAAGGCGGCGTAATCATCAATATCTCCAGTATCAGTCGGGCTGGCAATATCGGGCAATCGAACTATGCCGCCGCCAAGGCCGGCGTAGCCGCGCTGACCACAACCTGGGCGCGTGAACTGGCGCGCTACCAGATTCGTAGCGCCGCGATTGCACCGGGTGTATTCGAAACAGAAATGGTAGCGTCGTTGAAACCGGAAGCGCATGAACGCATCACCAACGCAGTGCCATTGCAACGTACCGGCAGCGTCGAAGAACTCGCGCACGCGGTCAAGTTCATCATCGAAAACAACTACTACAGCGGTCGCATCCTCGAGCTCGACGGTGGCCTGCGCTTATAAAGTGTCGAAGGCTACGCGCTGCCGGGTCATTCCTTTTACCCGCCAGATTTAATACGCATATAGCTAATAATCATGGTCTCGAGACCTTTGTTTACCTCATCCGGGATGCACTTCATCTGGCTTGGCCTGTGGATGACAGCTGCCTGTTTCTTTTCCCCCATTGCCAGTGCACAAGTTCCTGTCAGCGTAGAAATCACCGGAATCAACCAAACGCTGGAAACCAATGTGCGCCTGTTGCTGAGTATCGAACAGCAAAAAGATCATCCATTGATAACTGTCGGACGCCTGCAGCGCCTGCACCAAAAAGCAATCGAGGAAATCGCTACCGCATTGCAGCCCTTTGGATATTATCGACCGCTAGTCGATCCCAGCCTGGTCAAATCGGACGCGGGTGAATGGCAGGCAACTTATGCAATCGACCCGGGGTCGGCCCTGCCGATCGACGAATTTAATTTTTTGATTAGCCCCGAGATGGGACAGGATCCCGAGTTCCTGGAGCTGCTGCAAAAGCAGACGCCGCAATCCGGAGATGTCTTCAACCATCTTGTGTACGAAGACTTCAAGGCCAGTCTGGTCAAGCTGGCTGCCGAGCGCGGGTATTTTGACGCAAAATTTACCCGGCACCGCGTAGAAATTGATCTCAATAACTATGTCGCTCGAATCTATCTCGATTACCAGGGCGGGCTTCGATACCGTTTCGGTGACCTCATTTTGCGACAGGATGTCCTGGATGACGATCTGCTGCAACGTTACATACCTTTTAAAAAAGGCGACCCGTTCCTGCTAGGCAAGCTGATCGAATTGCAACAGGTACTGAACGATACCTATTATTTTCAAACCGCGGATGTGTCTGCGGGTCAGCCAGTGGACGGCAGTCTGGAGGTTCCGATCGAAGTTTCACTCACGCCACGTAAGAAGCACCGCTACGAATTTGGCCTCGGTTATGGCACCGACATCGGTGCACGTGCCAATTTCGGATGGCTGATACCCCGCATTAACAAAAAAGGCCACCGCTTTACTACCGAAATCGAAGTATCTGAAATCGGGCATAACGTCGTTGCTAATTACCGGGTGCCAGTATTTAATCCGCGCACCGATCAGCTCGTTTATAGCGTCGGTGAAGAAGAGAAAGATTTTGAAGATACCGAGAGCACCTTGCGCACCCTGGGCGTCAGTCTGATACACCGTCGTGGGGAATGGCGTGAAACCCTGGCAATCAATTACCAGCAAGAAGACTTCGAGTCCGGCGATGACTCCGGTGATTCTACCCTGCTGATACCCGGAGTTAGATGGGGCCGAACCTGGGGCCGCGGCTTCATCAATGTTCTCGACGGTCTGCGATTTGATCTAAGTCTGCGCGGCGCCAGCGAGAGCTGGGTATCTGACACTGATTTTTCGCAGCTCCGGACACAGCTGAAATTCATTACCTCGATGAATTCGCGAAACCGGTTTATTATCCGGGGCGAATTCGGCAATACTTCGACCTCGGATTTCGATGAGCTGCCATCTTCTATCCGTTTTTTCAGCGGCGGTGCACAAAGCGTGCGCGGCTTTGAATACCAGTCGCTCGGACCGACCGACGATAGCGGTGAAGTCGTCGGAGGCCGGTATCTTGTGCTCGGTAGCATCGAGTTTGAACATTATTTTAACGACCGCTGGGGTGCTGCAATTTTCTTTGATACCGGTAACGCATTAGACGATCTGGATGATGACCTGGAACGAGGCGCTGGTTTTGGCTTGCGCTGGAAATCACCGGTAGGACCGGTACGCATCGACCTGGCGAAACCAATTAGCAGCGACGACGACTCGTGGCGTTTACACATCAATATCGGCCCCGACTTATGAAACGCCTGCGCCTCATCGGCCTGACTGGGTTGATCATAATACCGATGATTTTTTTGTTCTGGCTGGTAACCACCGAGGGCGGTTTACACTGGAGTTACCAGCAGGCCCGATCCTACCTGCCGGCGGCATTGTCGATAACACAAATGTCCGGCAGACTAATTGGCCCGTTAACCCTGCAAAGCGTCAAATATGAACACCAGGGTCAGAACGTAATCGCCACTCAAGTAACGCTGGACTGGAATCCCTGGGGGTTATTTCAGGCAGAAATCGATTTCTCGGAGTTGCAGATCCAGTCACTGGACATCGCCGTGCCCGTGGATGATGAAGCTAGCGATCCAAAGACCCACTCCATCCAGATGCCGCAAATTACATTACCATTGGGGCTGCATCTGGATAACGCAGAAATCAACGCCATCAGCATTAAGCGCGGCGATACCAGTTACAGGTTCGACCAGATCAGGGCAAACGCGCGGATAAGCGATGACGGACTCGAGATTGAAAACCTGGAAATCGACAGCGAAAGCCTGAACCTGAGCTTACAGGGCAGCCTGAAACCAACCGGGCAGTACCCGCACGATATTAAATTAGATTGGCGAATCATCCTTCCGTCGGGCGCGAGTGTCGAAAGCAAGGGTCGTTTCACCGGGGACATGACGTCGACGCGGGTGATCCAGAAATTACAGGGCGCACTGCAACTGAACCTGGTACTCGAGCTACGCGATCTGCTCGCAGACCCATCATGGCAGTCGGAAATTGAGGCTACTTCCATTGATACCAAGTTACTGGACCCTCAATTGCCGCCGCTACTTGGAGCCCTCCAACTGACCGCAAGCGGTGATATGAATGCCGCCAGAATATCGGGGCAACTAAACGCTGAATCCGCCGAATTTGGACGTTTTAGCGCTGACTTCAAGCTAAGCAGCCTGGACGGTGAGCACAGGTTTGACGGACTGCAAATTGATGCGCTGGAAATCAGCGCGTTCGAGGGTCAAATTTCGGCAAACGGGCAGCTCAACTGGTTACCAAACCTGCACTGGGAAACCGATATCTCGGCATCGAAGGTAAATCCGGCCAGCCTGTTACCGCAATGGCCGGGCAGTATCGAGGCGCATCTGAACAGCAGTGGCAAATTCGAAGATGGCGAATTAAGCGCCAGTGCAAATATTACCCGGTTGAGCGGTAGCCTGAGGGATTACCCGATATCGTTGCAAAGTCAGCTGCAATGGAAAAACAACGGTGTCGACGTTACCAGCCTGAATTTCGTATCGGGGGATACCAGGCTCAGTGCCGAGGGCCGAATCGGCGAAGCGCTGGACCTGCGCTGGTCACTCGATAGTAACAACCTGGCCGAACTCTACCCGCAGGCACAAGGCTATCTTAAAGCCAGCGGCCGGCTCGAGGGCCCGCGTGAATCACCGATCATCAAGGCTTCGTTCATTGGCAAATCCCTGCGCCTGCCCGGTTACGAACTCGGGGCGGTGAACGGTGAGTTCGATTTCGATCTGTTGCAACGTCAGCAATTCAACCTCAGGCTTGTCGGGCAAGCGCTTAACCTGCAGGGACATAGCTTGCAATCGCTGGAAATTATCGCGAATCCTGAACGCATTCGCGCCAACCTGATCGCCGCTGACGCAAAAGCTCAAATCGCGCTGAATGGAGCACTGGACACCGACAACTGGCGCGGGCAATTAGTGCAGCTTGATATCCAGACTGCGGATTATTCCGACTGGAAACTGAAGGCACCGAGCGCGATCAACCTGTCTGAAAATTCACTGACTGCCGACAGCATCTGCCTGCGAAGCAACCGTAACAGCGAAATCTGTAGCAGGATCGATGGCCAGGACGAGGCCTGGAAAATTGACCTTGATGTCAGCATGCTCCCGTTGCTGATGCTGAATAAATGGATTCCGCCCGATCTAATAATCGAGGGTCTGGTGAACGCCAGCGCCAATCTTGAGTATCGTTTCCCGGATCAATTGCTGGGTGAGGTCGATCTCGATTTACCGCAGGGTGTCGCGACATATACCCTGGAAGAAGATAAAACCGAACGCTTTGAGTACCGCTTCGGCAAGCTCGAATTGCAACTGCAAGCAACCGGGCTCCAGGCGAATACAACCCTGGAGTTGGTCAATGGGGACCGTTTCGAAGGAAAGCTCGGGTTACCCGGTGCCAATCTGTTTGCCATCAACTACGAGACGCAAATCCTGCAGGCATCTGCCAGGCTCCACGCTCGCGAGTTTGGCATAGTCGAAGCAATGATAAAGGAAATAGACCAATTGCAAGGCGTTGCGGAACTGGATATCGAAGCATCAGGCACCCTGGCCAGGCCCAGGCTACAGGGAAAAGCACGGTTACTAGATGGCGGGCTAAGTATCCCAAAACTTAACCTTGAGATAGCACAGCTGAATATCGATGTGCGTAGTGAAAATTATGAAGCAATCAGTTACCGGGGCGATGCGTTGATTGCTGGCGGCAGTGTTGTCATGCACGGCGATACGATTCTAAATGCGGCTACTGGATGGCCCAGCAAGGTCAGGCTCGAGGGTGAGTCGCTCGATATCGGAAACCTGATCAAACGATGGTTACCGCCGGAAACAAAAATCGACGGCTTGCTCAACGCAAACGCCGCGTTAAGTTTTAATGCGCCAGACCATCTTGTCGGGGAAATTGAGCTCTCTGCTCCATCGGGTACGCTTAACTACCCGCTGCTGGAAGGAGAAATCGAAAACTGGGAGTATCGCGACGCCAGACTGAGCCTGATCGTTGACCAGCAGGGAATCCGGGGCAATTCTGAGATCTCGATAGGTGACGGTAATATTGTTGACGGAAATTTAACTCTGCCAGGGGCAAAGTTGCTTGATTTAGACTGGGACAACCAGGCACTAGACGCCAATGCAAAACTGATTTTTAACGAACTGGCTATCATCGAAGCACTGGTCCCTGATATCGACCGGTTAGGCGGTTCTCTGACGCTAAGTTTGAATGCCGATGGAACCCTGGCCAGTCCAATCCTGACAGCCCGTGCAGAAATACTCGAGGCTGCGGTAAGTATTCCGAAACTTGGCGTGAGCATCGATCAGATCAGCCTGCGCGGCGCCAGCGACAGTAATAACCTGTTTCAATTTCAGCTCGAGGCGCACTCGGGTGACGGCACCCTTGCAATAAAAGGTTCCAGTCGACTCGATGCCGCGAGCGGATGGCCAACCACACTCGAAATAAAAGGCAATGAGTTTGAAGCCGCGCGAATACCCGAAGCCACGATAAACGTATCCCCCGATCTGGTAATCGAGCTGCAGGATCGATCCATCGATATTCGCGGTGACCTGCTTGTCCCCTATGCCAAGCTGCAACCAAAAGATGTTACCTCGGCGGCACAGGTTTCGAACGATACCGTGATCATCGACAGCACAGAAATAGCGGCACCAAAATGGCTGATTACCACCAGGGTCAATCTGATTCTGGGCGATCGTGTCAGTTTCTTCGGCTTTGGTTTTGAAGGTCAGCTGGGCGGCAAAGTGTTAATCGAGGAAGAAGCCGGCCAGCTCCTCCGAGGAATTGGTGAGATTAATGTGCCGGAGGGTCGCTACCGTGCTTACGGTCAGCGACTCGATATCGAAAACGGCCGCCTGTTTTATACCGGTGGGCCGCTTACCAACCCGGGACTCGATATCCGCGCGATACGCAAGACCGGCAACGTAACCGCTGGAATCGAGGTCCGCGGGACACTCAAGCAGCCCCAACTGGAGTTATTTTCGATTCCTGCGATGGGTCAAACGGATGCCCTGTCGTACTTGTTGCTCGGGCGCCCGATGGAAACCGCTTCCGGAGAAGACGGCGCCATGATGGCGCAAGCAGCGCTGGCGCTAGGATTGGCCGGGGGGGACAAAATCGCGCGTACGCTAGGCGATCGATTTGGTCTGGACGAAATGCGGGTCGAGAGTGATGACAGCGGCGAACAGGCCTCGCTCGTCCTCGGGCGGTATTTGTCCCCGCGGTTGTACGTCAGCTACGGTGTCGGATTGATCGGAGCATTCAATTCGATAAACCTGCGATACCAGATTTCGGAAAAATGGCAATTCAAAGCGGATAGCGGGGAAAGTCATGGTGCTGACTTTATGTACACGATCGAACGCTAAGTGGGATTGAGCCCCGGACTATCGCCGGCCAATTAAGGTTTTTTGAAAAATATCCTTTCAGGTCCCTCCATTACGAGGAAGCACCCGGGTTTAATCTGATTTGCCAAAGTCGTTTTATGACAAAGATCGCGGCATAGAAAAAGCCCAGTGGAAACAGGATCGTCTTGAGCAGGTAGATCGCGACCAGGTTGATGAAATTCTCGATGCCGCGGCTGATTTTGCGGTTAAGTTCGCTCATGCTTAGTCCCCGCCAGAATGCGATCGTGGACTCCCTAATACTGTCGGTATCGAATTCGTCATCGTTTTCGATGCGCACTACGTTCGACTGGAAATTCTTGATCGCGGTGTCGTTAACCTGCCGCTGTTGGTCCAGAAACAAGTGGTCAACGCCGCTGTTGAGCGCGACCGCCATTCCCAGCGCAAAGCGAACAAAGACCACCACCAGGAATAATTTGAAAAACAGGTTCTGTGCGCGCGGCTGGCCGTAAAATAGCAATAACAATGTGGACACTCCAAGCACCGCGACCAGATACAGAAATAATTCGTGCGAGGCAAGCAACAGCAACACCTTTTGTGCCGCAAGCGAGGCCAGCACCCAGGTCATGATGGTCGAGAAGCGCTCGATCATATCGTTTAGCGGATCGAGCAGTTCACCAATCGTTATCGACCCGGAAACAACCCCGATTCCGGCCTCGACTTCACTACTCTGCATCATCGATACCAGTGCGTTGATGCCTCTCGCGGTAGCGTAGGTTATTGCCGCATTCGTTATCGACCTGGTGGTGTAGTCATCGACATAATCGTCAAGTGCTCTAGTACTCGAAAGCGCTACCAGTAGAACGATGAAAATCGAGATCAGCGCTTTGCTGTTAATCCGCATATACCTCGTCCGTGCGTGCCGCCATGATCAAATCGTTTTTATGCAAACCCTGGACCTTGTGGCTCCACCAGGTGACGGTCACCTTGCCCCATTCGGTTAAAATCGCGGGGTGATGGCCTTCTGCTTCGGCGATCTCTCCGACGTGGATAGAAAAAGCCATCGCTTGTAAAAAATTCTTGAACTCGAACTTGCGCGACAGTTGCATAATGCCGTCAACGACAATAACGCTCCAGTCGGGAATATTGGGAAGTAATACTTTGAGGTCTTCGTCGCTGATTTTAGGTGCATCGGCGCGACAGGCTTCACAACTTTGCTTGCTTAAATCAAACATCTGTTCTCCTCCATTCATTAATATTCTAAGTGACAGTCTGGCAGCGGGATAAGTTCCGAACATTAACCAACAGCATCCATACTATTAGAATATCTGCATCGGAGCCCGTTTTTTAGCGTGATGTATTGTAAATGAATCGCAAATTGAAGAACTATTACATCGGCGCGATTGCATAAACACGGCGGCAAGTACCTTTCCCGCAGCGGCAATATTACCCCGATTGAAGGTGAACTACCCGACGTCACGGTAATAGCCCTGGTTGAGTTCCCGACGGTCGAAGCGGCCAAGTCTTTTGTAAACGATCCGGCTTATGCGCCTTTCGCGCAAGCACGCCAGGCCGGAACCGAAAGCAACTTTTACGTGATCGACGATACCGACCTGGCTCAGGGAGTGCCTTACCTGCCCCCGGGCTAGGCCAGCTAGCTAACTAACGAACTAGGCTTCCTCTAAAACCCTGGCGTCGGGTGCGTTTTCCTGCACCGATCTGATTCCATTATCGCGGCCGGATGCGCTGCTGTAAGACTGGCTGGTGCCGATCATCTGCTGGTTTGAGGCTTTCAAATTGAACATGAACTTACCGGATGAGGTGTCCTTTTTCTCAAAATTTGCAGCAACAGCCGCATTTTTACGAACCGATTCAATACCATTCTCGCAGCCGGCACTCGCGCTATAGCCCTGACTGGTGAGTATTATTTCGCCATTACCCGCCTTGAGTCGGAAGCGGTGTTTACCGGCTTTATCTTTATAAGTTTCAAATTTTGCGGCCATATCGATTTCCTCTTAGTATTTTTTGGTTTATGTGGGACCGGATATGGTCTCTAATTACAACTATCTCTGTCAAGGTACAGTGACTCTTCCCAATCAAGTGAAAACGACGTAAATTCAAGGCAACAGTTAAATGGCAGGTTACCGGTATGCGCTGGCGCGGCCGACGACAAAGTAGCAACATCGAAGATAAGCGTGGAATGCGTGCACCCAGAATGGCGCGGCTCGGGGCCGGTGGCGGCATCATTCGCTTGCTACCGCTCGTGTTTCGAGTTCTGGGCTTCAAAGGAACACTCGTCGTTGTCGCATTACTTGTTGGATACAGTTATTTCAGCGGTGATCTTGAGCGATTTCTAGGTGACGGTGGATATGAGAACAGCCAAACCGGCTCCAGCAGTCAGCAGGTTAAACAAAGCGAGGCAGAAAAACAGCTCGTCGAGTTTATTTCCACGGTACTTGCGGATACTGAAGACACCTGGAACGAATTGTTCGGGCAAACCGGTAAAGGCTACCAGGAACCGAGACTGGTTTTGTTTCGCCAGGCAGTATCAACCGCCTGTGGTACCGGTTCGGCGCAAATTGGTCCCTTCTATTGCCCGGCTGACCAAAAAGTCTATATCGACCTCAGATTTTATGACGAACTTAAAAATCGGCATGGGGCGCCCGGGGATTTTGCCCAAGCTTATGTATTAGCACACGAAATAGGGCACCATGTGCAAACCCTGAGCGGAATTTCGCAAAAGATTCACCAGGCTAAAAAAGCCCTGAGTTCTGTCAAAGCGAATCGGCTGTCAGTAAAACAGGAACTACAGGCCGATTGCTATGCGGGTATCTGGGCACATCATGCCAGACGCTCAAGACAAATTCTGGAGGCAGGCGACATCGAAGAAGGCCTGGCCGCAGCAAGTGCGATTGGCGATGATCGCCTGCAAAAACAGGCACAGGGATACGTAACACCTGATTCTTTTACCCACGGCAGCTCCGAGCAACGCGTAGCCTGGTTCAAAACAGGGTTGTCAAAAGGCACTCTAAAGGCCTGTGACACATTTGCCACAAGTTCGCTTTAAATTATTCGCCGCTAAAGCCCGTGCGTGCCCGAGTAACCGCTGCGTTCGGGTGAAGTCCACCCCTGTAACGCGCCTGCGGCCGGCTGGTAAATTTCAACTTTGAGCGGATAACAGGGCGTACTGTCATCGGAATGGCTGCTGCCACAGTCTCCGCCTGGACAAGTAGACAGCGCCCCGAGTAAATCGATTTCGGCAAAGAATTCGATGAAATCGCCCGGGCGCACCGGGCTCGCCTTCATGAAATATTGATGAGTATCGTGCGTGAATCCGGTACACATGAATACATTCATGACGTCGTGCACGTGCAGCTCGGCTTCGCTGAGCGGTATATCTCTCGCGGTGGCGAGAGCGCGCATGAGGTTTGAATGGCAACAATGATGGTAATCGGCACCCTTCAGCATGTAATTGGTGTGAGGATCACAGCGCGTGCCGATCACATCGTGCACGCCAGCGCCGTCTTCGTCCCAACCGTACCAGTCAAGGGTATCCTGCGTAATGGTCGCCATTGGTCTTAGCCCGGGTAGCGTGCTCCACAGGCGATCGCCGGTACTAACATGGGTCGCATGGAGTTGCCGAGTCTTACCACTAAAGAAACGCTCGGAGAGATCATGCGCATTCCACAGATTAAGGTCACCTACCTGCGGACCTTCAACGCTGACAATGCGAAAAAACTCGCCTGCTGGCACCTCGAAAGTCCTGCCATCACGCGGCGGCACCGTAATCTCGGAAACCTTGCTCATGCCCTCACTCGCTCGTTGGTACAAGGCAAGATTAGACGGCGGTAGCTG
>CAXMNA010000018.1:0-70776 GCA_964194715.1 uncultured Gammaproteobacteria bacterium | reverse complement strand
TGCGTTGCCGCCGCGATACCTTTTTGGTCGACGGTAAAGCCATGAGTGCATTAACCCTGGCGTCGATCGAAGTGCATAAGCAATGGATCGCCGAGGCCAACGCGCAACGTTTACTGAACCAGGGAGGCGGTCTAAAACTTTATCGCAATCGACAAACCTTCCTGCGCGATCAACTGGAACGTGAATTGCTGGATCGATGCGAGGTGAAACATACCTTGCTGGACGCCGACCAGGTTTACGATTACGAACCTGATTTAAAGCAAATTTTTGTGCAGGGTGTACTCATCGATGAATCGGTATCGATTCGAAATCCCGAAAAGCTATGCAAGGCTTATGCACAAATGTTCGTCGCGGCGGGAGGGCAAGTGAGACGAGACGAGATCAAGTCTTTACGACAATCCGGTAGTGCCTGGGAACTAACCACCGAACAGGGAACTGAAACTATCACCAAACTAGTTATTTGCATGGGTGCATGGACTCCTGAACTGATTGGGCAACTGGGATACTCCAACCCGCTCGCAATCGAGCGCGGTTACCACACAATTTTCGAGCCAGCAGGTCAGAGTAGTCTGTCGCGTCCAATTTTTGATGTCGATGCCGGTTACGTTATGGCACCGATGGACATGGGATTGCGCGTGACTACCGGTAGCAACCTGACCCATCACGAAACCGGGCCAACTCCGCAACAGGTCGCACAGGTGACACCGCGGGTGCGCGAAGCTTTTCCGGTCGATAATATCCTGCTGAATGAACCCTGGATGGGTAGACGTCCGACCGTGCCCGATACATTGCCGATCATTGGCCCGGCACCACGCCACGAAAACCTGTGGCTTGCCTTTGCACATTCACACATGGGATTGACAATGGGACCGATTACAGGACAGCTAATTGCCAACTATATAGGTGGGGTTGAGCAACCCTTCACATTAGCGGCCTGCGACCCTGCACGATACCTTTAGCCGGCATTAACTGAATTTATTCAGGCTCCTGAGCGAACTGGAACGTCCGACCATTTCGCGGAATTTGGCAATTTCTCCACGTTTGATTTGTGTGGCTTCTTCTAATGCCACCTGGAACTGGTCTGATTTCAAAATAGAGACATAGCGATCGACGACATTTGACAGTGGTTTGTAGGGTAGCTCGCAGGCCGTTTTGTACTGCTTGGTCGCCTGTTCTGTGATATCCGCAACTCTTGGGGAGCTATCAACCAGGTCAAACGACATATGCAGACTGAATGGCGCAGGGGTTTTACAGCGATGAGGCACGCCGGCGCGCACGTAAAGTGCATCACCAGGGCGCATCGAGACTTCCTGCATTACCGGCCCTAGTTGCTGGTCGCTCAAATTCGCGATGCCCGCATAGCGGCGCTGTTGCGGTTGAAACAATTGCCAGATTTTCTTGCCGGCCAGATGCACCACGAGAACATCGTCGGCATCGCAATGAGCCGGGTAGGCTTCATTATCCTGTTGTGAAAAAAAGACTTCGCTGTTCGCCAGCACGCAGGGTAGTGAATCATCGAGCCTGGCGACGAACTCATTGACGTTCGCATCGAGAATATCAATTCCTTCAAGCACGACGGCGGCGCCCTTGTTAATTTCGTTACTCAGAACCTCCTTGTCCAGAAAATTAAGTTGATGGTTCTGCACGCTTTTATAAAAACAGAAATTTTCCATCTTTACACGTTCACCATTGAGACTAACGTACATCCATTCCGGTTGCAGCAACGGGTTATTTAAATGTCGTTGCAGATCTTTGACCGTGAAAAAACTCGGATTATTAATAACCCCTGTCCCATGGCTGAACGCTTCTGGCAGGTTCTGCCGTTGCTTATGATAAAAATCAAGAAGTAACTGGAGTTCTTTATGTAGCTTTTGTTTCATACTGAAATCTCGTTAAATTTACAGACATTATCTAACATACGCTCCTCGGTACCAAGTGCGGCAAGGCTGTAATCAGCATTTCTGGAAATGAAATTTGGCAAATTCCTGGGGCAAGGGCGTATTCTCGAGAATAAAATCTGCCGCGCGCGCCGCAATCATTTGCGTCGGCGCATTAAGATTTCCGCTGATGATATTGGGCATTACCGAGGCATCGACCACGCGCAGTCCATTTATACCATGCACTTTCATTTCATGATCAACTACCGCGTCATCATCATGACCCATGCGGCAACTGCAACTCGGATGGTAGTCGGTAGAGGCGGTTGTTCGAATCCAGTCTTCTATTTCGGCATCGGAATTAATGTCCGGAGCCGGATCGGTGCGATCACCGCGGGACGCAATGAACGCAGGTTGCCAGATCAATTCCTGAATCTTGTGATAACCTTCGACCAATTCCCGTAGATCTTGGGTGTCACTTAGGTAATTGAAATATACCGCGGGCTTGTCGGTTGGATTAGCCGAATTGAGTTCGATATGACCCTTACTGGCCGGTCGCAGCTGGTCGACTTGCAGCGTGAAGCCCTGCGACAGCTTGATTTTTCCGTCTTCAAAGGCTGCCGCCATCGGCGCAAAATGATACTGCAGATTAGGGTAGTCCACCGTATCGTTACCACGAATCAGGCCCCCGGCTTCCCAGATATTGGAAGTACCGAAACCTTCTTTTTTAGCCAACCAACGCAGGCCGATTGCCAGTTTGTTCAAGGGTTTGGCGACATGTTCATAGGTTATCGGTCGGGTGCATCTCCAGGTGCAATGGATCTTCAGGTGATCCTGCAGGTTTTGTCCAACCGCCGGCATTTCATGCCGCACCGGAATGTCGTGCTTTTTCAGTTCCGAGGCTGGGCCGATGCCAGACAGCATCAGCACCTGTGGTGACTTGATGGCGCCACAGGAAACGATTACTTCTCGAGTCGCGCGAATGATCTGGACTTTGCCCTGGTGCTGGAACCTGACCCCGGTGGCACGCTTGTTCTCGAGCAGTACCTGTTCGACCAGGGCATGGGTTACCAGCTCCAGGTTCGGTCGAGTTAGTGCTGGTTTTAAATGTGCAACTGCGGCGCTGCAGCGTCGCCCATCGCGGATAGTGCTGTCGAGACGAGCCAATCCCTCGGGTTGATAACCGTTCAGGTCATCGGAATGCCCCTGACCGGAAGTTTTTCCGGCCTCCAGAAACGCGTCAAACAGGGGATTTTCCAGCTTGGCCCGCGCAACTCCAAGAGGCCCACTGCCGCCACGCCATTCGTTTTCACCGCGCTCGGAAGTTTCACCGCTTTTGAAGTAGGGCAGACAGTCGGCATAGGCCCATTCCTTGAGGCCGAGTTCATCGCTCCAGCGATCGTAGTCCATGGGATGCCCCCGCATGTAAACCATCGCGTTAATCGAAGATGATCCACCGAGCACTTTGCCTCTTGGCAGCTCGATGTTGCGTCCCTGCAGGTCTGGCTCGGGCTCGGATTCGTAATTCCAGTTGATGCTGGGATCTTTATAAACGCTGAAGACGCCGGCCGGAATGTGGATCAAAAGCTTGCGGTCCATCGGACCCGCTTCAACGATTAACACCGAATATTCGCCACTTTCGCTCAAGCGATTGGCGAGCACACATCCGGCTGAGCCTGCTCCCAGAATGATATAGTCATATTCGGTTTTCATGCGCGGAGCATCGCAACTGTTTTACTCGAGGTCAATTCATATTGCTCAAATAACTTGGATGCCGCCAGGGCTTCGCATATGATCGCGGCGAATACAGATTTTTCAGACCCCAGATGACTGAAGTCTTCGATTTTGATCAGGAAATTGATCGTAGCAATATCAACGGTGTCAAGTGGGAAAAATACCGCGACCGGGATATCCTGCCAATGTGGATTGCGGACACCGACTTTGCGGTTGCGCCCGAGATACAGCAGGCGTTGTACCGGCGTGCCGAGCATCCCGTGTTCGGTTACACCCAGCCGCCAGCACACTTGATTGAGCTGCTCGTTGCACGCATGCAGCGACTTTACGACTGGAACATTAAGCCTGAGTGGATAGTGCCCTTGCCCGGTGTCATCGGCGCGTTTTACCTCGCCTGCCGCGCCAACGACAACCCGGGAGATCCGGTTTACCTGCCGTCGGTCATTTACCCTCCGTTTGCCAAGGCCCCAGGTTTTAATTCGCAGGTTAACCAGCCCATTCCAATGTGCATGCATGAAGAACGTATGATCATCGACATGGACTGGCTCGAGCAACAATCAAACCGGCCTGGGCAATTATTGTTGTTCTGCAATCCGCAAAATCCGGGAGGCGCGATTTATCGCAGGGAAGAATTACAGCGGCTTGCCGATATCGTCGAGCAGCAGGATTTAATTCTGGTATCAGATGAAATCCACTGCGATTTGATTCTCGACAGGGATAAATCGCATGTCCCGATCGCATCGCTCAATCCCCAAATAGAACAGTGCAGTATTACCCTGATGGCGCCGAGCAAGACGTTTAATCTCGCTGGACTGGGCTGCGCCTTCACAATCGTCCCGAATCCGGGTTTACGTAGAGGAATGAAGACCAATCCTTTTATCGTCCCGCACGTGAATTTGATGGGACTCGCCGCGGCCGAAGCCGCTTATGAGTTCGGCGATGAATGGAATCGTCAGCAGTGCGCATACCTCGCCGCCAACAGGGATTATCTGATCGATGAAATCAACCGCATTCCCGGATTGCGGCTCGGGCCGATCGAAGCGACCTACTTGGCCTGGATCGATGTATCTGCACTCGCGCTCGATGATCCGATGGGATTCTTTGAAAGGGCTGGAGTTGGCATGTCCCCGGGCAGCGAATTCGGCGATCCGAGCCACATGCGCCTTAATTTCGGCTGTCCTCGCAGCCGCGTTGAACAAGCGGTTGAGCGAATCCGTAACGCCGTCATAACCCTCGGTTAAGCACCATTTCGCCATGACTCTGATTGTATCTGGACATGTCGTTATTGTCTTTTGATTGGTCGTTCTAGCTCAGCGTCCGGCAATTCATTTCAGATATTCTTTTGCGATCGATAAAGCGGGCGTCGCGACTGCGTTCACCCGGCTCCGGCAACAACAAACATAGCAGGTTAAGCAATGGCAATTCCTTCACATGTGAAATATCTGATCATTGGCGCGGGCATTCACGGTCTCAGCACCGCTTATCATCTGGCGCAACAGTTAAAGGCCCAGGGGAAGGGCGACGGCAAGGATATCCTGATCGTCGACAAGGGTGGTATTGCCGCCGGTGCCTCCGGTATTGCTTGCGGGGTTGTGCGTAACAATTACTTCCAGCCGGCGATGCGCGAATTGATGGCGCACAGTGTTGGCGTTTGGGAAACCGATCCGGAAGGTTATAGCTACCATCCGGTGGGCTATATGCAAATCAGTCCCGAAAGCATGCATGAAGATGTCGCCAGCATCGCCAGGCAACAAAAGGATATTGGCTATGAATCGACCTTTATCGAAGGCGAAAAGGAATCGGCCGATTACATGAAAACCCTGTTCCACGACTGGCAGGCAACCGGCATTACGTCGGTACTGCACGAAAAGCGTGGTGGTTACGCCAACAACACCAAGGCTATGTATGCACTTGCCACCAAGGCAGAGAACGAGGGCGTACGTATTTTAACCGGCTGCACCGTCACTGGTTTCAAAAGCGAATCGGCCGGCGGCGCGATCCAGGCCGTCGAAACTGATAAAGGTGAAATTGGCTGCGACCAGGTGGTAATCGGTGCGGGGCCCTGGGCCAAGACCATATGGGATATGCTCGAATTACCCAAGACAATTTCGATCAAGGGCGTGGATGGTCACGTCCATGACAACGTACCGATGTGGATTTACTGGTCGCTGCAGGAAGGAACGCTCGGCGTCGATCCGGAGCTGCAGAAAACCAATGATGGTAAATTCCCGCCGGTCATTCACGTCGACAGCAATGAACCACTTTACTCGGACTTTGACGGTAGCCTGATTACCGACAAGATGTGGGGTATTTACTACAAGCCTGACTTTCACTTCGGCGGTATTCAAGGCGGCGCCGCACCTTATGCTATAGATACCGATCCGGACGATGTGGCGGTAGACCCATACGGTGTCGATTCGCCTGATTTCGTGGTTGGTGAAGACTTCGCGCACATGTGGACCTCGGCGCTGGCGCATTGCCAGAAGCGATTCGAAGGCCAGTTCGAATATTACAAGAACGAACCTTCGGGTGGCATCGGTTCGTTTACCCCGGATAGTTTCCCGGTATTCGACGTATTTCGTGAAAACTGCTACCTGATCGCCGATTCCAACCACGGTTACAAAATGCTGGGTGTAGGCAAACTGGTGGCTGAAGAACTCTGCGGTCAACAGAGTTCGTTGCTTGAGCCTTTCCGCTTCTCACGTTACGCACAGGGCAAGCTACACCCGGTATCGAGCAGTCCGTTTCCTTGGAGTTAATCACTCTTATCTCCGTTACTGCCTGCGCTTCGGTGCGGGCTTTTTTTTGCCTACACTATTGCGGCCCTGATACCTGAACGGTGAGCTCACGTCTCGATAGGGAGAACCAGGTCAGGGTGCCACTTGAGCGAAATACGGGCGTGTACGATTGGCCAGTGCAACCAGAGATAACATCATCGGTACCTCGACCAACACCCCGACCACTGTGGCAAGTGCAGCACCCGAGTTGAGTCCAAACAAACTGATAGCTACTGCAACAGCCAGCTCGAAAAAGTTGGAGGTCCCGATCAATGCCGCCGGGGCAGCGGTGTCGAACGGTACCCGCCAAAGGTAAGCCCATCCATAGGCGATAATAAAAATTCCATAGCCCTGTATCAGTAGTGGAATGGCGATCAGGACGATCACCACTGGCTTATCGATGATAGTTTGTGCCTGAAAGCCAAATAACAATACGACCGTGGCCAACAAACCCATGATCGAGAAGGGTTTTATCCTACCGGTGAAATCAGCAATATGCTCGTGATTGCCTGTGTTATCCAGAATTTTACGGGTTACATATCCAGCCACAAGCGGGATAACCACATACAGAATTACCGACAGTAACAGGGTTTCCCAGGGTACGACAATATCGGTAACGCCGAGCAGTAATGCCGCAATGGGTGCAAATGCAAACACCATGATGACGTCATTAATGGAAACCTGCACCAGCGTATAGTTTGCGTCTCCGCGTACCAGTTGACTCCAGACGAATACCATTGCCGTGCAGGGTGCAACGCCCAGCAGAATCATGCCGGCAATGTATTCCTTCGCCGTTTGTGGCTCGACCAGCCCGGCAAAAATATGCTCGAAGAATAGAATCCCGAGGGCCGCCATGGTGAAGGGTTTAATCAGCCAGTTGACAACCAGAGTAATACACAGGCCTTTGGGTTTTTTTCCGACGTGTTTCAGCGATGCAAAATCGATATTCACCATCATCGGGTAAATCATGATCCAGATGAATACCGCGACCACCAGGTTAACGCTGGCGTATTCGACTGCAGCGATCGACTGAAACAGTGGTGGAAGCACAACACCCAGCCCCACGCCAGCAAGGATACAGGTAGCCACCCAGATAGAAAGATAGCGCTCGAAAATCCCCATCGCAGGGGACGATTCAACTGTCACGGTGATTTCCTTTACGTTGCTAGCAGCAGGTGGAGCCGGACTGAGATTCATCCTGTTTTGGTCGATCGCAACAGGCCGAACCTGTTGCGGCAGGCTGAATTTCATCGGTGCCGTAAATCGGGCTTTCACCCCGGGTCAGAAAGGTCTCCCAGGCGATGCCTTCAGGATCAAAAATCCAGCTCTTTTCAGAATTTGCATAACAGCAGGTGGTTTCGCCCTGTTCGATGACCGGCGCCCCGGCCGTTTTCAGGCGGGCATAAACCTCGCCAAGTTCGTCTTCATTTTCGACCTGTATACCGAGGTGGTCGACACCTCTGCGTTCGCCGTGTGTCGTGATCGCGAAATTTACCTGCGGATCTTCCAGCATCCATTTGGCGTAGTCATCCTTGATAACGCTGGGCTCAGTGTCGAACAGGGAGGTATAGAATCCGATCGAGGTATCGAGGTCGCTGACTGAAACACTAACGTGTAGACGTTTCATAATTTTCTCCGCTTGAATGGGTAGATGCGCAGCAACCCGGCAATACGCTGTCGAGAACCGGCGCACAGAGTTCTGGTTGCCCCTGGCAGCAATCCTCCATTAAAAAGGAAAGCAGGTCGCGAGTGCCATCGAAATCGATGCTGTAGATGATTGAGCGACCTTCACGTCTCGAGTTGACTAGTCCTGAATTCACTAATATCGCAAGATGCGATGACATCGTATTGTGGGGAACCGCTAATGCTCGCGCGATTTCGCCAGCAGCCATGCCATCGACGCCGCAGCGTACCAAAAGTCTGAATGCTTCCAGCCGTGATTCCTGTGAAAGTGCGCTGAGTGCTTTTGCCGTACTGGTTATGTCCATATGTCGACAATAATCGACATATTATTCATTGTCAATTAAAATTTGCAGATAAAATTTCTATCCAGGTCCGAGAACTCTAGTCAACTTATCCACAACGAAAAAGAAAGGTTTGCAAATGTTTGACGGCCATTCAAAATAGGAATGATTAAACCCCCCTGATTTTGAACAGCAAGTTATGACACAGTCTTTCGATTACATAATCGTCGGCGCCGGTTCAGCCGGTTGCGTGCTCGCCAACCGTCTCAGCGAAGATCCTGCTGTCACGGTCGCGTTGCTCGAATTTGGTGGCAGCGATAACAGCATCTTTATCCAGATGCCGACCGCGTTGTCGATTCCGATGAACATGAAGAAGTACAACTGGGGTTACAAATCCGAACCCGAACCTTATCTCGACAATCGCCGTATGGATTGCCCGCGCGGCAAGGTATTGGGTGGATCGTCTTCAATTAACGGTATGGTGTACGTGCGCGGACACGCGATGGACTTCGAGGAATGGGAAAACCAGGGCGCGAAAGAATGGGGGTATCGGCATTGCCTACCCTATTTCAGGAAAGCCGATGACTGGGTGTTTGGTAGCGATGAATATCGTTCCCAGGGCGGTCCCTTGTCGGTAAACAATGGCAACAATATGCAAAACCCCCTGTACCGGGCTTTCATCGAAGCAGGAGAACAAGCTGGTTACATGAAGACCGAGGATTACAACGGTCGCCAGCAGGAAGGTTTCGGGCCGATGCACATGACAGTCAAAAACGGCGTGCGCTGGTCAACCGCGAACGCTTATTTAAAACCGGCACTGCAGCGGCCCAACCTGCAGGTGATTACCGGCGCCATGAGTCAGCGTATCCTGCTCGACGGTAAGCGCGCCAACGGAGTCGAATTTATCCGCGATGGCAGCAAGCAGTCTGTGAGCGCTAAGCGTGAAGTTATTTTAAGCGCTGGCCCGATCGCATCACCGCATTTACTGCAGCTGTCGGGCATTGGTCCGGCTGCAGTATTGCAGCAAGCCGGCATTGAAGTTTGCCAGGATTTACCGGGCGTCGGCGAAAACCTGCAGGATCACCTTGAATTTTATTTCCAGTTCCGCTGCACGCAACCGATTACGCTAAATGCCGAACTCAATCTATGGCGTAAGTTCTTGATTGGTTCTCGTTGGTTGTTAACCAGAAGCGGTCTAGGTGCGACTAATCATTTTGAGTCTTGCGCGTTCATTCGTTCAAAGGCCGGCGTTAAATGGCCGGACATTCAATACCATTTTCTGCCCGGTGCGATGCGTTACGACGGCAATGCGGCCTTCGATGGTCATGGTTTCCAGGTACATGTGGGGCACAACAAGCCATACAGCCGCGGCACTATCAAGGCACGCACGCCGAGCGTCCAGGACAAACCCGAAATCATATTCAACTATTTACAGCGTCAGGAAGATATCGAGGGTTACCGCGCCTGTGTCAGGTTGACGCGTGAAATTATCGGCCAACCGGCGATGGATGCTTATCGAGGTCCCGAAATTCAACCGGGCGAATCGGTTCAAAATGATGAAGACATCGATGCCTTTGTGCGTAGCGCGGTCGAATCGGCCTACCATCCGTCCTGTGCCTGCCGCATGGGCGAGGACGATATGGCGGTGGTCGATTCCGAAACCCGGGTACATGGCATCGATGCATTGCGCGTGGTTGACTCGTCGATCTTCCCTACTATCCCCAACGGCAACCTGAATTCACCAACCATCATGCTCGCTGAGCGCGCCGCCGATATCATCAAGGGAAAGGGTATGCTCGAAGCCTCCGACGTCAGCGTCGGCCTCGGCCAGAACTGGGAAACCCTGCAACGCTCCACCACTACTTAAAACTCAACGTGACCCTAAAGCAGGCACTCAAATCGTAGAGTCCAGTGTCAGAGAACGGCCAGGAACGGACGCTCAGCTGGATAATAAAATCAATCGATGCTGACCATTTTGATTCTTTGTATTGTTCGCCATTTAGCTGGGTTATTATGGTTAGATTATGAATATCGGTATCAATTTTATTCTCGGGGTGCTGGGGATTGTTTATGGACTGTATAGCTTTATCCAGAGAAAGGTCGCACCTGAAAAAATCGAAAAACTGCAATCGATGATCGAGCGCAATGGTGAAAAAATGGGTCATACCATTCACCTGGTCGGTTATACGATTTTACCCATCATTGCTGGCTTACTGCTTTTGTTCTCTCATTTCCGGGGTTAAAGTCAGACATCCTGCTTGTGTAAGAAATTCTAGAGTCGGCTTTCTCAATAGCGGACGCTTATGAGCACGATCTGAGCGGCGACCTTCGGCCAGAAGCGGACGTTCGTATTAACTATATAAATGGATTCCTTTTATTTTCTGTTTATCCAGTTAGTGATTTAAATCGACTGCGCAAAGAAATATGCCCCACACAAGAGGCAATCCACTACGACCTATTGAAAACAGGGATTAGAAAATAGTGCATTAACTTTGTCTTTTTCATGTCATATTGATTGGGGTTATTAGTTTCGTGTCTTCAGAATTAGAAGTGGAATTTTTTGAAGCAGAATAGACCCCGGCAATCGCCATCAGGCTATTAATCGTGCACTTTACTTCGCCTATCGCTATGGGCTGAGATGGACTCACATATCCTTCTTTGAAGGGCACTAGGCTATCATTTTCTACCAAATAGGTGCCATTGGTTGAATTTAGGTCGTGAAGGTAAATTCGTCCATTTTTAATTTTCATCGTGGCATGTCGTCTGCTAACAGTGGGGGAATTTATACAGATATGGTCTTCTAAATAAACATCACATTCTCTACCTATGATATAAGTTTGACCTTCTATGAGTCCGAAATCCTTGCTCAATCTGTTACTCATTTAAGCCCTGCCCCAATACCGATAACGGTGCATCGAAATTGATCATGGTCACGTTTATTTTCCAGGCACCGGCAGCGTCGGGCTTATAGATATCGAGGAACTTCCCCGTGACTCTTTGATCGGAACCATCCTCCGTTGGAACATCGGCGGCGAAAGTGCCCACGTGATACCCCACGTCTCCACCGGAGCCAATCTGAATTGAGCCGAGCTCGATATTCTTCCATCCGGCGTCAAGCATTTCCTTAAAACCTTCTTCGACTGCCTGTCCGCCTTTCTCTGCCGGACCATCGGGACCCAAAAGCAATGCGTCCGCACTGTGCAGGGCGACCACTTCGGTCAAATCGCCACGATTAAACGCTTCGGCAAACTGGGTATCGGTACTTCTGATTGAATCTTCGATTGACATTGGACTTCCCCCCTTTCTTGTATAGAAGTGGCAGTCCGGCGATCTTAGGGTCCTTCGGGAAGACTTCTGTTCTTTCTCGGAGGAAGCGAGGACCCGTGGCTTTCCGTCCCCGACTTTAGTCGGGTTTGGCTTTATCGTTATTTGTTGTGATTCACTTTATACGCCCCGTCGTTGGAAGAGTCCAAGTGATTTAATCTATTAAAATCCCGGGTGACTGCTTTGGGTCGTTATCAGTCACTGATTTATCGAATCTGAGCGTCCGTTTTCTCCAAAGCAGACACTGAAAAACACTTCAAATGGGCCTGAGAACGGCCAGTAACGGACCCTCAGAAAATTTTATTCGCTGAGTGCAGGAAGTAATCCTTAAACATTAAGATGGTCATGTAATAATGGAAATCTAGGTCAACCGCGCACGCTTGATAACCCTCAGCGCACTGCAAATTTATGGATATTCAAAATCGATCCGACACCGCTACCGATACGCGGAGACTATATATCGCTTTTGCAATCGCGCTGTCATTCGCGCTACTGCTATGGGTGTTGAAACTTGTAGAGTATCTTGGCGGGCTTGATTTTACTCAGTTCGGTATTTATCCACGTCGGGCTGACGGTCTAGCTGGGGTTCTCTTAGCCCCCTTTATCCATGGCTCCGTTGCTCACTTGTTCGCCAACACCGCACCGATAGTTGTAATGGGTACAATGCTTCTCTACGGTTACCCGCGAGCAGCTAAAGTGCTACTGCCGTCTGTTTATCTTGGCGGCGGCGTCGCGGTTTGGTTATTTGCCCGGGAGGCTTATCACATCGGAGCTAGCGGGCTCGCTTTCGGTATGTTGTTCTTCGTCTTTACCGTTGGCGTACTTCGTTGGGAGCGGCGCACAATAGCATTTTCACTGGTGGTATTTTTTCTTTACGGTGGCATGATTTCAGGTGTTTTACCCGGCGCGCATGACATTTCCTTCGAGTCGCATTTAAGCGGTGCGCTAATCGGTATAGTGCTGGCTTTCCTGCTAAGACATCGTGATCCTGAGTCGCCACGTAAGCAGTACAGCTGGGAGCGCGAGAAGACGGAAGCCGACGACTACGACTGGCCAGACCAGCCGTAGCAGTGTAGCCCGATTCGCTAATTGGCTTAGAGTCTGAATTACCTAATTTCTAGATACAAAGCGGACCCCAAAAACAGAGTTAGGAGTCAACCTTCGGCCATAAACGGCCACTCATTTTTTAAATAATTGCTAAATCCACACCAGGACTAAGCAGGGAATATTTAATCGGGTTTATCTGCGTCAACGATTAAATCGCTTATAACTTTTCGACCAGTTTTGAATCCAACAAAACCGAAATCATTTTTACCCTTACTCTTGACCTGATACATCGCCTTATCCGCTGCCCGAATCAATTCATCCACATCAGCGCCATTTTCAGGATACAGAGCAATCCCGATGCTTACACCGATTCTTGCTTCTGCATTTTTGATGTCAATACTTTGCGCGACCTGTTTTATCAAATTTGAGGCTATACGCTCGACAATGCTAATTTCAGGTATGCACGAAAGAACGATCATGAACTCGTCGCCACCCATACGCGCAGCGGTATCGGTTTCGCGAATCTCGGCCTTGATTCGGTCCGCAGTCACCCTTAAAACCTGGTCCCCGGCTTCATGGCCGTATTCATCGTTGATCTGCTTGAAACCGTCGAGATCAAGAAACATTACCGCACAGATTTGGCGAGCGCGGCGGCTAAGCGCGAGCGCCTGCTGGACGCGGTCCTTACCCAGTCGCAGGCTAGGCAAGCCGGTCAGTGCATCGTGGTTAGCAAGGACCTGTAGTTCGGCGGAAATTCTTTTCCGCTCCTTGATTTCTTCCTCTAACTGGTTGACCGTATTGGCGTGTTCGCTGGTACGCTCTACAACTTCCTGTTCCAGGGTTTCCTTAGCGTTGATAATTTCCTGTTCGGCATTTTTCGATTCAGTAATATCCATCAATACGCCGATGGTTTGCTCCGCAAAGCCGTTATTTTGCACATGCGTTTTACCTATTTCCCGTATCCAGCGAATCTCGCCATCTGGCCTGACCATTCGAAACTCAGCTACCCAATCTTCACCCGTGGCGTCACTCTCGCGATATAGATCGGATAACGCTTCGCGATCCTCGACGTGTACAAATTCCATATCATCTTGTTCCGATTGGAGACTATTCAGCAGGTGATCAGTATCTACGCCATAGATAGAGGCCATTCCGTTGCTGACAAACAGGTATTTTTCGGCTAGTTCATCGTACAGAAAATGGCCAATTTCAGTAATGGCCTCGGCCTGGTTGGCCAAGGTATCCTTGTAGCGCAGTTCCATTTCGATTTCTTTTTGCTGGGTAATATCCTGTAGAACTCTAAGTGTATGGAGGGCTCGCCCATTTCTCATACTTTTTGCCTGGTTCAGTTCCCGCAGCCAGCGCTCCTCGCCGTCACCGCGCAGAATCCGGTACTCGATGGCCAGATCCTCACCAGTTTCGATATAATGCTTGTATTCATCCTCAACCCGCTGGCGATCTGCTTCGATAACTCGATCAAGATCATCTTCCAGGCTTTGCATACTGTTCATTTGGACCTTCACAGTAGTACCGTGGATCCGTGCAAAGCCCTCGCTCATGTAGATATAGACTTCGTTTTCCTCGTCGTAAATATAATGTCCGATATCGGTAAGAAGTTCTGCCTGACGTGCTAATTCATCGCGTTGCTGGAGTTCGGATGCATGTTTCACCTGCCGGGTGATATCCTGAACAATGCCAAAATTGCCTTTTATGATCGCCTCTTCGTCAACGACAGAAACGCAGATCTCACGGAGATGTCTGGTATCACCGTTGTCGAGAATAACCCGATACTCCATATCGAAGTGATGATGCGCACGCATTTCGTCATTGGATTTTTGAAATTTTACCCGGTCCTCCGGATGTACCTGCGCAACCACCTTTTCCCAGCAATTATGTGCCTCCATTACCTCCTCGACGGTCATATCGAAGATACGCGCGTATTCCTCAGAACAGGACTCCAACCGATCCCTTTCATAATTCCACTCGTAATGACCGATTTCGGCCGCTCGCTCGGTGGCTTTGTACAGAGTTTCTAGACGTCGCAGCTTTTCCATTTCGGCATCTGGTACGGCACGGGAAAGTTTTGAGGATTTTGTTTTAACCACGTTTTGAGTTTGCCTTACAGTCAACAACCCGACCTATGAGGCCGATGCTTATAAATAGCGTTTAAAATTAATGCACCCCGTGATTGTAATAAGCGAGTTTTCGCGTATTACGTATCTAAATCTGGGCGCTAATAAAGTGTTTACCTTCAAATGAGTATAGGTGGGTATAGCAATAAAATGAATTTATACAGTGACTTATGTCGATATTTGTGACTTCGGTCTAAGGAGAGTCAATAAATTGTCGGTGAAAATCTATCATGCCCACCGAATACTAGAATTGTAACCATTTAAGTTAGGCGCTTTAGTCTTCGGGAATGTTAGCCCGAAAAAATAAGCTCGATGAACTGGCAGTCTTCACCTTAATCTCTTTATGCTAGCAATTACCCCTTACACACCCATATCACATGATGCGGGACGAGGTTGAGCAAATTATAGTGATGAAAACGTCTATTTATTTTCAAACGACAGCCGAGAGTCCGTTATGGGTCGTTAGCCGCCGCTGAAACTTCAATTTTGAGCGTCTGCTTTTCTGATTACCGGCCTTGAATTAAAAATTCAGCGGCAGCTTTGAATTCGGAATGCAATTAGTCGCGACGACCTTTGTGTTGGGGTTTAGCCGACGATGGCGAGGAGGACGCCGGCGGCTACTGCTGAGCCGATCACGCCGGCCACGTTCGGGCCCATCGCGTGCATCAACAGGAAGTTTTGCGGGTTGGCCTGTAGGCCGATCTTGTTGGCGACACGTGCCGCCATCGGCACCGCAGAAACCCCGGCGGCTCCGATCAACGGGTTGACAGTCTTGCCGGTGATCCGATACATGATTTTACCCATGATCAGGCCGGCTGCGGTTCCAATCGAAAACGCGATCATACCCAGCAGTAAAATACCAAGAGTTTCAGCGCTTAAGAACTTGTCGGCGGCGAGTTTCGAGCCGACCGACAGTCCGAGAAAAATAGTGACAATATTGATCAATTCGTTTTGTGCGGTGTTGCTCAAACGATCGACCACGCCACTTTCCTTCAGCAGGTTGCCAAAACAAAGCATGCCGACCAACGGCGTAGCGGACGGCAAAAGCAGTATCGTGACGAACAGCAGAATCAACGGGAACAGAATCCTTTCCAGTTTCGATACCCGGCGCAGTTGTGTCATCTTGGTCTGACGTTCTTCTTCGGTGGTCAACAATTTCATGATCGGGGGCTGGATGATTGGCACCAGCGCCATATAAGAGTATGCGGCTACCGCTATCGCACCGAGCAGATCCGGTGCCAGGCGTGAGCCGACATAAATCGCGGTTGGACCGTCGGCGCCACCAATGATCGCGATCGCGGCTGCATCGGCCATACTGAACTCGATGCCCGGCAACAGGTTCATGGCGATAGCGCCAAACAGGGTGAAGAAAATACCGAACTGTGCTGCGGCGCCGAGGATCATCAGGCTTGGTCTTGCCAGCAATGGACCGAAGTCGGTCATCGCACCGACACCCATAAAGATCAGTAGCGGGAACACACCAGTTTCGATTCCGGCATGGTACAGGATACCGAGCAAGCCATCGGGGCCTGCAATTGCTGCTATCGGGATATTGGCAAGAATGCCGCCGAAACCGATCGGGATCAGCAACAGGGGCTCGAAGCCCTTATTGATTGCGAGGAAGATGAGCAAGCCACCTACCAGGATCATGACTACCTGGCCCAGGGTGAAATTATACAATCCGGTCGATGCCCAGAGTTGCAGTAGCCCTTGCTCCATCTGGCTTAGCCTATCGTCATCAGGGATTGGTCGGCCTGGATTGCATCGCCTTTCTTGATGGCGATCGATCGTATTGTGCCGCTTGCGCTGGCACGAATTTCCGTTTCCATTTTCATCGCCTCAACCATCATGACCGGATCGCCGTCGTTAACTTGATCACCGACCTCAACCAGGATGTCGATGACACTGCCGGCGAGCGGTGCCCTGATTTCAGTTCCACCCGAGGTGGCTGGTGTAGTCTCTGCTACCACTGGAGCAGAAGTTGTGGCTGCCGTTGCGATCTGGCTGATATCGGCGTTACCGGGCCCAACCACCACGTCGTACTGAGTTCCATTGACACTAACCCGGTAACTCTCCATGGCAGACTCACTGGCAGCAGGAGCGGCACTGGCAGCAGGAGCCGGGGTTGCTTCGAGTTCGGAACCAGGTGCGGGTTCGAATGCGTCGGCATTCCCACGATTCTTGAGAAAGTTGATGCCGACTTGTTGAAACAGGGCGTAAATCAGTACATCGTCGACTTCGTTTTGTGCCAGCTTGATATTTTCTTCTTTTGCCAGGCTGCGCAACTCCGCGCCGAGTTTATCCATTTCAGATTCGATTAAATCGGCTGGCCGACAGGTTACCGGGTTTTTACCGTCGAGCACGCGCGCCTGCAGTTCCTTGTTTACCGGGGCTGCGGTGGCGCCATATTCGCCACGCAGTACACCGGCGGTTTCCTTGCTGATCGACTTGTAACGTTCTCCACTGAGTACGTTAATGACTGATTGTGTGCCCACGATTTGTGAAGTTGGGGTAACCAGTGGCACGTATCCCAGGTCCTTGCGCACCGTCGGGATCTCCTTTAATACTTCGTCAAGCTTGTCACTGGCGTTTTGATCGCGCAGTTGATGCTCGAGATTGGTAAGCATGCCACCCGGAACCTGGGCCGTAAGAATGCGTGGATCGACGCCCTTAAGCGCGCCTTCGAATTGCGCATACTTTTTACGGACCTCACGGAAATAGAGCGAGATTTCTTCAAGCAGGTCGAGATCCAGTCCCGTGGCGCGCTCGTGGTCTTCCATGATCGCAACAAAGGTTTCGGTCGGTGAATGACAGTAGGTCAAACTCATCGATGAGATCGAGGTGTCGATCATATCGACGCCGGCATCGATGGCTTTCATCAGGGTCGCAGTCGACAAGCCGGTGGTTGCGTGGCTGTGTATTGACAACGGAACCGCACAACTCGCCTTGATACGGCTGACTATTTCTTCCGCGGTATAGGGCTTGAGCAGGCCAGCCATATCCTTGATGCAGATCGAATGACAACCTATGTCTTCGAGCTTCTTCGCCATCTCGACCCAGAGATCGACGTTGTGCACCGGGCTCAAGGTATATGAAAGTGCTCCTTGAGCATGTTTTCCAACTGCGATAGTTGCTTTGACAGCAGTTTCGAAATTGCGCATGTCGTTCATCGCATCGAAGATGCGGAATACGTCCATGCCGTTCTCGGCACAGCGTTCAACAAACTTTTCGATAACGTCGTCGGCATAGTGGCGGTAACCCAGCGCATTCTGACCACGCAGCAGCATTTGCATCGGGGTATTGGGCATCGCAGCCTTTAGCTGTCGCAGGCGCTCCCAGGGGTCTTCACCAAGGTACCGAATACAGGCGTCGAAGGTGGCGCCGCCCCAGGTTTCGAGCGACCAGAACCCGACCTGGTCGAGTTTCGCGGCAATTGGCAGCATATCTTCGATGCGTACCCGAGTCGCCAGTAACGACTGCGAGGCGTCGCGCAAAACCAGGTCGGTAATCAGCAGTGGGTTCGACATATTCGGTTACCTGTTTTTTCTATATTGTTTGATAGCCGCAGAAATCGCCACGATATGATTGTCATCGACGCTGCTGGTTGTCATTCCAGGCGGCGTTGTCATCTCCTCGGGAACGATTTTTGACACCATGGAAATAATCGCAATCAATAGAATCAGAATAATAAACACCGAGCCCATACCCAGGCCGAGTAGTTGCAGACTCTGCATTAAAAGTTGTTCGATTTCCATTGTTCCCCTGCCGGCATGCAAAAAGACGGCGAATTATACTATATGACGCCCTCATTTTATGCGTTATAAATCAGCGGGTTGCTATTAAAGCGACCTCCGGTTAGTTCTATACAGCGCCGTTCACTCTTTCTTTGCTCGCAAACTCTCAACAGTCGCGGTGGGCGTGAGAATGCTTGAATCCAGCATTATCTCGATCAAGGCCGGCTTGTCGGCTGCCATGCTACGCTCGAAGGCTGCTTCAAATTCGCCGGTCTCAACGACCCGTTCGCCATGGGCGCCGTATGCTTCTGCCAGCGCAACAAAATCCGGGTTGACCATATCGGTACCGATCACGCGACCCGGATATTCACGCTCCTGATGCATGCGGATGGTCGCGTAAATTCCATTGTTGACCACGATTACGATGATATTTGCCTGGTACTGTATCGCGGTAGCGAGTTCCTGGCCATTCATCATGAAATCTCCATCACCAGTAAAGGCTACCACGCAGCGTTCTGGATAACGTAGTTTTGCCGCAATCGCAGCAGGCAAGCCATAACCCATGGTGCCGCTGGTTGGTGCTAGTTGGGTGCGATATTTGCGGTAACGAAAAAACCGATGCAACCAACCGGTGTTATTGCCGGCGCCGTTGCAGATGATGGCATCCTCGCCGCTGCGGTTTCTGACGCTGTGAATGATTTCGGAAAGTTGGACCGCAGCATCGACGCTGATGGATTGATTCCAGTCGAGGTAATCCTGGTGCGCCTGCGCGACGCGTTTGCTCCATTCATTGATGTTTTCCGATTTCAATTCGGTTTCGGCAAGCGCTGTAACAAAGCATTTGGCGCTGGCATTGATCGCCAGTTCAGGCTGGTAGATATGCCCGAGTTCTTCAGCCCCGGGGTAGACATGAATCATGCGTTGGCGAGGACAGGGAATATCAATCAGCGAGAAACCACCGGTGGTCATTTCACCCAATCTCGCACCGATTACCAGCAGGCAGTCGGATTCTTCAATGCGGCGGGTCAGTGCCGGATTGACGCCAAGCCCAAGGTCGCCAATATAATTTGGATGTTCATTGTCGATAAAATCCTGGCAGCGAAACGAATTGGCGACTGGAACCTGGTTGGCCGCTGCAAAATCTTGTAACCTGTGGCGAGTATCCTCACTCCAGCCACTTCCGCCGGCGATGATTAGCGGGCGCTCGGCGCTATGCAAAATGTTAACCGTTTGCTCAATATCAGCTGCCGCAGGGCTGGTTTTGACTATCTGACAGGGTTTGGCATCCCTGGCTTCGGTTTGATCGCTCAGCATATCCTCAGGTAGTGCGAGTACAACGGGTCCGGGACGTCCACTGGTAGCGATGCTGAAGGCGCGATTTAAATACTCGGGGATGCGATCGGCGTCGTCGATTTGCGCAACCCACTTGGCCACTTCGGAAAACATCCGGCGATAATCGATTTCCTGGAAGGCTTCGCGGTCGAGGTCCTTGCGTGCGATCTGTCCAATCAGCAGGATCATCGGGGTTGAGTCCTGCAGCGCGACATGCAGACCACCGCTGGCATTGGTGGCGCCGGGACCGCGCGTGACGATGCATACCCCGGGCCTTCCCGTCAGTTTACCCTCGGCCTCGGTCATGTAGGCTGCACCGCCCTCGTTGCGGCAAACGATCAGGGAAATCTCGCTGCGATCATAAAGTGCGTCCAGCGCAGCGAGATAACTTTCGCCGGGGATACAGAAGATGCGTTCAACAGCATTGATTTTCAGCGCGTCGATTAAGACTTCGGCGCCGCTACGAGATGTGGCTGGTGTCGTCAACGTGGTTTAGTTACTAATCGCTATTATAGTGAATCGATTTCTACCACTATTCCAGGCGGCGTACATTGCACGGTCGACGCTGTGGATCAGGGTGTCCATATCTTCGCCATGATCCGGATAAAAAGCAATGCCTGTAAGGATTGAAAGTTTGTGATTTGTCGCCAGGGTTGAATTCACAGCCCTATAAAAAATGGATAGGTGAAAATATCAGAAGAACTTAGAATCCCAGGCATGAAATCAAATCATGCAAAAGGTTTGTTGATAACCGCCTGCGGGGTTCTGGTGATTTCCCCGGATGGGCTGTTAACGCGCCTGATCGAGACGGATCACTGGACCATGATTTTCTGGCGCGCGCTGTTTTTGTCTTTCGGCATGTGGTTGGTGATCAGCTTAAATTTCCCCAACCGGGTATGGCAACAATATAAAACGATAAAAGGTCCAGGGATGTTGATGGTTGGCGCCTACTCACTAGGCACCATTTCCTTTATTTTTGCAATCACGCATACCAGCGTTGCCAATACTCTGATCATTCTGAGCACCACGCCATTGTTCGCGGCGGTTATCGGTCGCTTGCTGCTGCATGAAAAAATCCAGCCAAGGACCATGATCGCGTTTTTGCTGGTTAGCACCGGGATAACGGTCATTGCTTTCGGAAGCGTCGAACAGCAGACTGGACTGGTGGGAGACCTGGCAGCAGTACTAGGTTCGTTTTTTCTTGCCTGTGGCTTTAGTTTTGTGCGCCGCTTCCCCGGAATTTCGGCTTTTTCGGCGATATCCTGCAGTGGTTTGTTAACGGCATTGATGATATTGCCACTGGCGGCGCCGTTCTCGGTCTCACAGTCAGACATGGGGTACCTGTTGATAATGGGTTTATATATGTTGCCCATCGGGACTGCACTGATGTTTCTCGGCCCGCGTTATATTCCAGCACCTGAAGTGGGTTTGCTATTATTGCTGGAATCAATCCTGGGACCGGTCTGGGTATGGTTGGCACTCGGTGAAGAGCCGGGAGTCGCCACTCTGCTTGGTGGGGCAATCGTGATATCGACGCTCGCCGTTAATACCATCTGGGCATTGAAATTCCCACGACTTGAACCTGCCGAGTCTTAGTCCCCGATTATTAATCTGGCGTGCGGTGTTTCAGCGATGTTGCGAACGTCGATTGAATTTCAGCGCACCACGTGCGCGCAGCTCAAGTGAGCGCAGACTATAGAGAAAAAATCGATTGATCGGTGTGTCGAGTTCCAGTTCGTGCGCAAGACGTACGACGGCACCATTCTGGGCGTCCAGTTCCGATGGGCGACCCCTGACCAGGTCGCGTTGCATCGAGGTAGTCGAATTTGGAGGGATGCCCTCCAATGTGGCAATGGTTTTAGCGACGCTATCCGCTGGTAAATCTACTTCTCTGGCGCGACCAAGCTGAAAGATTTCCTCTATTGCCTCGGTTAGTAAATCACGCGTTTCAGGTTGTTCCAACAGGACCCCAATTGGCGCGCGCGACACTGCGCCGAGGCCGCTCCAGGGTGTTATCAACATGAATTTTTGCCACATGGCCACCAGGATATCATCAGGGATGCTCGACTTGACGCCGGTGCAATGATTGAAGATTTCAGACAGGGTATTGATGCGAGGATCGGCGTGATTATCGAGGTGGCCGAAACGAATCAGAGGGTTGGCGCCACTGTGCTTGATGTGCCCGGGATTTGCCTGAAATGCCACAATTGCGCAAAGGCCCCCCAGGACATTTTCCGCATCGAGAATGTTGACAAGCTGATCCGGAGCTTCAATACCATTTTGCAGGGGGACAACCAGGGTATCGGGACCTACCATTGGCTTCATCGCCCTGGCGGCTGCGGGAACCTGCCAGGCATTAACGCAGCAAAGCACGTAGTCGACGATGCCAACCTCCGACGGATTGTTAGTGACCTTAATCTTGTCAATACTGAAATCACCGGCGATGCTGCCGACCTTGAGTCCCTGTGAACGCAAAGCCGTAAGATTCTCCTTACGCGCAATAAAGGTAACGTCCTGGCCTAGTTGGGCCAGCCGTCCACCGAAATAAGCACCTACGCCGCCGCTGCCATAGACTGCTATACGCATTATGTCTCCATGATAAAGATCAGATTTAACCTGACAGTATGGCGCAGTGTCATTGTTTTGTAAGAAAAATTCTTGAACCGGCGTCACGCAATATCGAGAATCAGCGAAAAATATTACCTGCCCAGGCCGTCACCTGTTGCATATCCCCGGGGAAATGCGTAAGAGTTATGAGAAAATACATAATTGGTAAATATTTCCAAATATCGGATATTACCTAAGATTGATAAATTGTTATTTAAATACAATAGCTTAAGATAGAATTTAAGTAAACGATACGCAAATTGGAATATATTTTTAAAACAATATATGTCGTTTTTGGATATGTTCGATTTAAATCATACTGGTAGATTGTGCGTCATGACAAACTCGGTCGCCAATATTACGCGCAAGCGCGGCAGGCCCCCCGGGCCGAACAATCGCGCCGGCGATGGGAAAAACCAGTCGTTAACCCGTGCGCTGACCTTGCTCGAGCGCCTGTCCGAGACCCCGGCCGGTTTGAACCTGACCGATTTGTCCTATCAGCTAGGTATGCCTGCCGCGACCGTGCATCGCTTACTCAGCACCTTCGAGGAATTCGATTTCGTGGAGCAGGACTCCGAACAGGGATTGTGGTTCGTCGGCCTGAAAGCGTTTACCGTCGGTAACGCCTTCTTGAGTCGGCGTGACTTCGTGGCCAGCGCAAGGCCCCACATGCATGCGTTGGTCGAACAATGCGGAGAAACGGTAAACCTTGGTGTGATCGATGATGGCGAAGTGGTTTTTATCAGTCAGGTCGAATCGCAAGAAGTGATGCGCATGATCGTCAGACTGGGTAGCCGTTCTCCTATTCACGCTTCGGGCGTTGGTAAGGCGCTGTTGGCGAACATGCCGGAACAGCGGGTCGCAAATATATTGCAGCGCCGCGGTCTGGCACGTTACACCGACCACAGCATCGTTAATCCAACCCGGCTGCGCGAGGAGCTCGAGCAGGTAAGACAGCTCGGTTACGCGCTCGATGATGAAGAACACGCGGTTGGCTTGCGTTGCGTTGCGTCAGCAATATTTGATGAAAATGGACAGGCGCTGGCAGCAATTTCACTGTCGGGACCCAAGGCTCGAATCGTCGACGGCCGATTGAGCGAACTCGGCAATGCCATCAGGCAGACTGCCGATGAAGTTACACAGGCACTAGGCGGTTATAGACCGACCTGAGCAGAAAGTAGCGCGCCGCATGATCGCGGCGTAACGATTTTAAAATTTGAGCGACAAGCAAATGTCAGCACAACCAGAGTTTAACGAGAAATCAGCAGAGGGCTTTGAAATGTTCCCACAACTTGAAATTCCACATACGCTAGCCGCAGGACCGGGACCTGGCAACACCGATCCACGCGTACTCGCAAGATTTGCCGCGGCCGGAGTGGCCGATCATATGCAGGCCGACGTCATACGCGGCATGAAGGAATCCAAAGCCATGCTGCGTGAAGTATTTGGGACTAAGAATGCATACACTTTCGGGGTTTGCGGTACCGGCTGGGATGGGCTTGATTGCGCCTTCTCGCCAATTCTTCCCGGCGACACCGTGGTTGCTTTCGTCAACGGTACTTTCAGCGGTATCGACGATTTCAACATTCGCTTGAAAGCATCGACGCCAGAAGATCTTGCTAAAGATCCTCTGAACCCTAAGCCTACCAATGTGGTAACTGTGAATGTTCCCCATGGTGAATCGGTTAGCGGTGAGGTTGTTGAAGCAGCGCTCGCCGAGCACAAACCAATGTGGGCATTCATGGCGCACTGGGAAACCGGCAGCGGTCGCGTTAATGATATTGAGGGATTTAATAATGCCTGCGCCAAACACGATGTTATGGGCGTCGTCGATGCGGTTTCCAGCCTTGGAATCGGTTACTTTAATATCGATGACTACCCGGCGATAACCACCTGGGCCTCCTGTCCGCAAAAAGGAATCCTCGGATTGCCTTTAACTTACGCTCCGGTCAGTTTCAACGACAAGGTTATCGATCTGCTCAAGCAGCGCGGGTGTTACACTTACGTGCATCACCCGATCCTGGAAGCGCGTCACTGGTGTATCGCCGATGGCCAAGATGTCGACGCCGCGGCTTACCACCGCACACATTCGGGTTACGCCGTTGCCTCTTTCCACGAAGCCCTGCGCCTGTTACTGCTGCACGGTAGAGAAAAGAAGGCTGCCGATTACGTCTTTTACGAAAAAGGCTTGCGTAGCGCAATCGAAGCGATGGGCTGCAAGGTGACCTCGAATATGCCGAGCCTGATTGTTTTCGATCTTCCGGTAGCGTTCGAAGGTAAGGAAAAAGAACTGGTTGCCGGCTGTCGCGCGGCCGGTTTCGCGATCTGGAACACACTCTCGGAGCCAGCGCAGATTCGAATTGGGATTCTGAATCAGCTGACTATAGAAACCATAAACGATATCGCCGGCCGCTTTGCCGATGCGATGATCGAGATGGGAAGCGAGGTAGATAAAGGTCGGATTCTGGATGATCTGAACAGCTATCTCGCCAATCGTTAAAAAACTTTCGTGGATCAAAAACGCCGGCAATAGCCGGCGTTTTTTTGTCTGCTCGATTATTTACAGCCTGGGCAGTGCTTGAGGTCGACGTTACCCCCGGTAATGATGACCCCGACACGTTGTCCCTGAAACAGCTCCTTGTGCTTGAGCATCACTGCCAGTGGCACCGCCGATGATGGTTCGATAATAATTTTCATGCGCTGCCAGGTCAGATACATGGCATCGAGAATTTCATCCTCGCTAGCGAGAAGCACATCGGTAACGAACCTGGAAACAAAATGCCAGGTGCGCGGCCGTAGGTTCGTTTTCAATCCGTCGGCGACGGATTGTTGCGCGTCTTGGGTGACAATTTTCCCTGCCTGAAAAGAGCGGTAAGCGTCATCGGCATTAGCAGGTTCGGCTGCATAAATCTTCGTTTGCGGTGACAACGTCGACAGGGTCAGGCAGGCTCCAGAGATTAACCCGCCGCCACCGATCGGGGCGACTACGGCATCGAGGCCGTCAATATCCTGATGCAATTCCAGCACGCAGGTCGCCTGCCCGGCGATCACTCGTGGGTCATCGTAAGGATGCACGATATCCGCTCCTGATTCGGTGACCACCTGCTCCAACATGGCTTCGCGTGACGCCTGCGTCGGTTCACATTCAACTATCTTGCCGCCGTAACTTCGCACTGCAGCCTGTTTCGCTGCGGGTGCGTTATACGGCATGACCACGGTTGCATCGATGCCGCGCAGGGCAGCGGCGAAACTAAGCGCTCCGGCGTGATTACCCGACGAGTGCGTAGCGACTCCCTTCGCGGCCTCAGCGTCGCTCAGACCAAACACGGCGTTGCTCGCACCGCGTGCCTTGAATGCGCCAACTTTTTGCAGGTTTTCGCATTTGAAAAATATTTCTGCGCCGGTTAACTGGTTGAGGTAACTCGAGGTCAGCACCGGGGTGCGATGAATGTAGGGGGCGATGCGCTCATGCGCTTCAACTACGTCTTCGAATGTCGGGATATCCATGTTGGTGGCCTCGTCGGTTGCGGGAATCGCAAGGCGTAATAATGCCACAGAATCTAGACTATCTTGATATTCGAGATACGAATTCGAAACCTGTTGTCATTTTCGATTGAAACATTCAGCTTGAGATTCATGAGGTCAGTGTAAGATTTAACCAGTGAGAACCGGGCTAATGACCCATCGTTCTCATCAGTATTATTGTGGTCATAGAATTCCTTGAGCATTATTTTAAGCTCCTCACTGGTGAGCGACTTCGACATCTGGTTTTCGATTTCAAGTGCACAGTATTCAGCACCGGCTTGAAGCCCGATCCCGATTTCCGATCCCGCCGGGCTATGCGAAATCGCATTGGTTACCAGGTTCGCGAGTAAATGCTCCATCCATTTGGCATCCACCAGCAGTGTCGGCAGTTTTTGCGCAGGCAGGCTCAGCACGATATCTTTCTGTTCAGCCGATTTCCCGAGCTTCGAGCACACCCTGTTCAGCAGCTTGGAAAGTTTAATTTCACTAATTACCAGTTCGATTTCACCTTGATTACACTGGCACATCTTGAGTAGATTTTCGATCAATCGATTCAGGTGAGTGGAAGAATCAGTTTTTTCACCCGGATCGTTGGTAGGTGATTTCGGGTTGACCCTGCGTCTCACCAGGGACTGAATTCGCGCGTGCAGATCATCGCAGGAAAACGGTTTTACCAGGTAGTCATCAGCACCCTGAATCAATGCGGTTACCCGGTCGTGGATTTGGTCACGCGCGGAAAGAATCAGAATTTCAACATCGCGATCCAGTTCGCGTATTTCATGTAGTACCAGCAAGCTGGATTCTTTCGGTAACATCAAGTCGAGAATGATGACGTCGTAGTCGCGGCTCGACGCATAGGTGATCGCCTGGGTGCCATCGGCTACCACGTCAACCGCGTAGCCGAATTCCTGTAACCCGGTACTCAGCGAGGTCTGCAATTTGACGGAATCTACAACCACGAGAACTTTCATGGTTATGTTGTAGCGAACCTGTCTGAAGATTGGCTTAAGATTGGGCGTTAACAGACAAATTTTACTTTTCTTTCGATAGCGCCTGGTTGAGCGGCTTGTTTTAAGCGACTTTTAGACCTGACAGCGAAATACAAAACTTGTTGTCCGAGATTGTCGCGCGGACTTCGAGGCCCATTAATTTGACATATGATTTCACCAGGGACAGGCCGATTCCGGCGTGGCGCCCGGTTACCCTGGCGGCGTCTTTTTTCCAGAAGCGCTTGAATATCAAGTCTAGATCTTGTGAAGAAAGTGGATCTTCCATCGGATTCTCGAATTTCAGTTCACAGTAGCCGGAATCCGATACGGCTGTTAACGTTACCGTCGCACCGCCGGGGCTATACGAAATCGCGTTGAAAATCAGGTTCTGCACTATCAGTTCCAGCCATTGGGCGTCGGTGAGAATAACCGGAACCTGTGAGTGCGGTAACTTGATAATGATGTCTCTTTCTTTTGTTTCATCGGCAAGGCCCAGGCAGACTTTCTCGATTAGTTCATCCAGCTTTATCGCATTGATTTCAAGTTCGATGCTTCCCTCTTCGCTGCGGCACAGGTGTAACAGGTTTTCGATCAGTCGATCAAGCTGTCGCGACGAATCATAGATATCTGCAAAATAACTGCGAATGTCCTTTTCGTCCGGCCAGCGTAAACCCACTTCGGCGAGTGAACGTATCTCCGATACCGGTGTACGTAACTCATGTGCAACATCCGACGAAAACTCTCGTTCACGGTTTAGCGCTTTTTCGATTTCCACCAGTACCAGATTAAACTGTGTTGCTATCGGCTCCAGTTCTTGGGGTTGACCTTCGGTGGTAATTCTGCGATCGAGAGTGCGTGGGGAAATCTGGCTGATTTCGTTTTTGATTTGATTGAGCGGTTCCAGCCCTCGTTTGATCGCCCGGGTTACGCTTAACATAACTGCAATCAGTACCAAGATACTGATGCCAGCGATGAGGAAGTGGAAACGCATTGTAGACTGGTCCAGGGTTTCGCGTTCACGGCTTACGCGCAGTATTGCCCAGGGACGATTTTCTGTCGCAATCGTTTTACGTAACTCCTTATCTTCGATTTGCGGGGCAAACTTGATTGAAATGCGCCTGCCCGCTCTGCCGTCCGCAAGCTTGAGATCGGAAACAAGTACCTCATCGAATTGATCGCTAAATCGTGACTCCTGGTATCCCTCGAAGCTATGAGATCTTTCCAGGAGGTTGCCGTTGCCCAGGAACAATTCAAAGTACTCAGGGTTTTCAGGTGCCTCGAACTCGGGCATGAATTCGTCGGCAAAATCCAGCTCGACCTCTGTTCCGTCAAATTTAGTAAGCGTGACAAGTGCGCGCGTCTTGGATTCCAACGCGGCATCAAACTGGCTTAGCAACAGGTTGGAAACCACCCTGTCGACGACGATTTGGCCGGCGGCCAGAATTAACGCAACCCACAGGATTGTCGAGACTGTGGTGGTTTTGCTGAGCGACCGCATCGATGTAGTCGTCTAGTCGATTAAATAGCCAAAACCACGTCGGGTCTCAACTAATTTCGTGACGCCTTGCAGGCGGAGCTTTTTGCGTAAACTACTGACATGTGCCTCAATTGCGTTTTTGGATGAATACGAATTGGAATCGTAAATCTGATTGAGTAACGCGTCAGGCGATATTACCCGCCCTCGGTTCAGTGCCAGGTATTCCAGGATGCTCATTTCGGTTGGCGTCAGCTGAAAGCAGCCAGCACCCAGGTAAGCAATATGTAGCGAAGTATCGATTTTGATTTCGCCGATCGATATCACCGGGGATTTCTGGTTAAATCTGCGGCGCACCAGTGCCTGAATTCGCGCGTGAAGCTCATCGAAAGCAAACGGTTTGACGAGATAATCATCGGCCCCCAGCTGGAGACCTGTAATTCGGTCCCGGGTTTGATCGCGAGCCGAGAGGATGAGTATTTCAGGACTCTGATTAGAACGCCTGATTTCCTGCAATACTTCGAGACCTGATTTTTTAGGCAACATCAGATCGAGTACAATAACGTCGTAATTGCCAGTCGTTGCAAAAGCTATCCCTTCCTCGCCATTGCTGGCGATGTCAACGGCGTAGCCCAGTCTGCGTAGTCCCGCGCGCAGGGACTTCTGCAATTTTTTGGAATCTTCGACAACCAGTATTTTCATTCTGCTGTTTTATCTTCTGAATCTTAAGATTGGCTTAAGATTACTGAAATATCGAGCTAATCCGAAGCTTGGTCAATGAAATTCTTATAATCGGCGTTGTATTGGTTGGTGAATTTTCGGGCATGGATGACAAACCACGATTGATCGAATGGAATTCCGCCACTAGCAAGATTTTTAATTTAGACAGTCAATCTTAAAGTAATCTTAAGCTTGGGACGCTAGGCTCCTGTTGACTTAACAATCCTTTGGGGTCGGAAGATGAAAATTTTTAGGTTTAGATCAGTTCGTATTTTATTGGTTATTACCCTTATGATTACATCGCCTTATTTGCGGGCGGCGACTGGTGCCGAGTATGAATTATCGGGTCGCCTGAATATCGTCGGTGCCAACGGCACGCCCTCCAATGACATACTGGGGTTCGGTGTGATCCTGCACCGCAAGCTGTCAGATGACTGGTATCTGGGTTTCAGCCTCGAAAATGCGACCGACTTCGATGTTGAAAGGCCTAACGAAGAGCTTGATATCGATAGCGTTAGCGAAACCGATGCCCTGGGCACCATGAACATGTTCACGGTAGTCGCCGAGCGTCGCTACATGCTCGAGTCGGAGGGCTGGATCGGGTTCTGGAATCTGGGTGCCGGCATCGCGGACATCGATGTCGATGATGCGGATGGCGACGTCGAGGGCGGTGGCAGGTTTGATATCAAAATCGACGCCGATACCGAGTATGTCCTGATCGGCAGTGTCGGCGCGCTGCAGCGATTGGGTGAGCACTGGTCGGCACGTTACGAGGCTACGCTCGAACAACACTTTGCCGACTGGGAAATAGAGGACAGGGTTAGCGGCCGAACCGATTCCTACGATGATTACACGGTATATGGTTTGCGCGTTGGATTTAATTATCGATTCTGATTATTTTCGGTCGACAGTTCAGGCTTTTTGCAGAACACGCAGTTCCGAAAACAATCGCAGCATGTCGGGATTATCGATGAACGAGATATTGTAAGGATGCTCGCAGACGAGCTTTTGGTAATCCGCGCTTGCAGGCATGGCTTCGACAAGCTTTGCAATCTTGCCCCACAGCAGCAGCGTGATGCGGCGCGATGAATTTTGCGCGATCAACGCCAGCAGACGATCAAGAAACTGCAGCCAGTAACGTGCTTCATTTGCGGGCTTGCGCTCGGAATGCAACACCGGGGTCGCATTGAGCATCAGAAACCCGGCGCGTTCGAGGTTCTGGAATAGCTCGGCCAGGGTCAGAATCAGTTCATGCTTGTCGAGCTTTGCGATCGACTCCTGCGTTATTTTACCTTCGTTGTCCTTTTGTAGATGCCCCTCGGCAACCAGGGCTGTTTTGACGATGTTGCGCAGCGAGGTAGCACGGTTAACTGCCTTGCTCAAACCCTGTTCACTCCACAGGCGCGCAACCGAGGCGTCGTAGAATGCGATGCCATTTGCCGACTCGCGACGCGGATAGGGTGACTCGCCGATTAACAGGTAACGTACTCCGGTTCGATCACGCCGAAACGCGGCCAGCAGTTGATCGACACCAGGTAGCCAGGCGTCGTCCTGCAACAGGGATTCGAGGTAATCGAATTCCAGGGTTAAAAGTGACTCGACGAGAATTTGTCGCCAATCATCATGCACCCCTGAGCGATTGATCAGGGTGTCGATACTACTCATCTATAAGCGCGTCGATGCGTATCAGCGCGATCTTTTCAACCTCGCCAATAGCAGCATCAAATTCCTGATCCTCGGAATTGTTAAGCCGCTTTTCCATCGCCGCGATGATTTGATGCTTGTCGAGCCCGGTCACGGCAATGATGAACGGGAATCCGAACTTCGAGTGATAAGCCTGGTTGAATGACTTTATTTTCGCAAGCTCGTCGGCAGTGCACTGGTTTAGACCGGCGCCGGCCTGTTCACGCTTTGATTCATCGGTCAGGGTACCGTCGCTGGCTTCCTTGCCGGCTAATTCGGGATGACTGCAAAGTAACTCCATGCGATGAACTTCCGGTGCGCGTCTGACTGCCGCGGCCATCGCCCGGTGTAGGGCTGCGCGTGATTCGAATGGTCGATCCTGGTACACGAGATCCGGAACCCAGGGAGAGCGCTCAAAAATTCCACCCAGTAATTCGCCAAAGCGCTCTGCACTGCTGTGGTTGATTTCATCGATACTAATGCCCATGGGATAATTATGCTGTTTGTGGTGGGTGCCTGTCTATCCAGTGTCGGGCGATGTCAATACGGCGGCAAATCCAGACTTTATCATGCGCTTGCGCGTAATCGAGAAAACGTTGCAGCGCACGGAAACGTCCCGGCCTGCCGACCAGGCGGCAGTGTAATCCAACTGACATCATTTTCGGCGTTTGCTCGCCCTCGGCATAGAGCACATCGAAACTGTCACGCAGGTACTCAAAGAATTGTTCGCCACTGTTAAAACCCTGCGCGCTGGCGAATCTCATGTCGTTTACATCGAGCGTATAAGGCACAACCAGGTGTGCTTTATTTTTGCCGTTGCTTGTTTTGACCTGTTGCCATAACGGCAAGTCATCGCCGTAGTAGTCGGAGTCGTAAAGCAGGCCGCCATGCTCGACTACTAGACGACGGGTATTAGGGCTGTCGCGGCCCGTATACCAACCCAGTGGAGTGCTTCCGGTTAGCCGTGTAATGATGTCGAGCGCCTGTTGCATATGCTCGCGTTCCGTGGCCTCATCAATTCTTTGATAGTGAATCCAGCGCAATCCATGGCAGGCGATTTCATGATCGAGTCTGACCAGCTCGGTTGCCAGGTCCGGATGGCGTTGCAAGGCCATCGCCACTGCGAATACGGTTAATGGCAGCCCGCGCCTTTCAAACTCGACAAGCAGTCGCCAGACCCCTGCACGCGAACCGTACTCGTATATCGATTCCATGCTCATGTGGCGTTCCGGGTAACTCTGTGCGCCTATAATTTCCGATAGAAACTGTTCCGATCCCTCGTCACCGTGCAATACATTGCTTTCGCCGCCTTCCTCGTAATTGAGTACGAACTGCAACGCGACGCGTGCGTCGCCGGGCCAATCTGCAATGGGTGGCTTTCCTCCGTAGCCGACCATATCGCGCGGATAATCGGTCACGCCGGTTGCTCGACACTATGCGGGCGCAGCAATGCAGCCAGGTCGGTTGGTGGTTTTTCCGGCTTGTGCTTAATTTTGCTCTCGATGTGCAGCAGGTGCTGGTTCATAACTTTTTTCGCTGTTTTGACATCGCCTTTCGAGATCGCATCGACAATGGCTTCGTGTTCCTGGTTGCGGCAACGATTCTGCTCGTCGACGCCGAGGTGAGTCAGGATTACCAGCGGAGTGCGCCGGATAATATCGTTCAGGTATTCTTCGAGCACGGAATTACCGGCCATGCGTGCAAGCTCGCGGTGGAAATCGACCGACAGCGCCAGTGCGCGCTCGGAATCCCCTCGCAGGTATGCTTTTTGCTCCCGGTCGAGCATTTTGCCAAGTTGCAGGACGTGTTGTTCATCCGCGCGACCGATCAAGATTTCGAGAATTGCTGCCTCGATTATCCGTCGGGTGGCGAATAAATCCTGCCCTTCCTGGACCGAAGGCTTTGCCACAGTGGCGCCCCGATTGGGTGTCTGGTCGACCAGCCTTGAATGCGCCAGGCGCGCGAGTACCTTGCGAATCAAGCCGCGTTTGACGCCAAACAGGTTGGCAAGCTGCACCTCTTTTAATTTGGTTCCCGGCGCTAGCCGATGGTCAAGCACCGCCTGTTCGATCTGGCGCAGCACATCGTCTTCGCTGAATTTGTTACTATCCGATCCTGGCATTCTTGTTATGGTCGCTTACCTGAAATGCGGGCGAGTGTAACATGATAATAAAATTGTTAACAATAATTTATCAAAGTGTTGACAATATTAGCGATTAATGCGAATTTATCGCATCTGCTACTGAGGGGGTGTAGATATGGGGAGGCTAACAACGCATGTTCTGGATACCGCGCACGGTTGTCCGGCTGCTGGCGTTGAAATCGTGCTTTACCGGGTAAGCCCGGAGCGACAGGAACTGGGTCGTGATAGCACCAATGCCGATGGTCGACTGGACAATCCAATCCTCGATGCTGACGCGTTCGTCCCCGGCGTTTACGAATTGGTATTCCAGGCCGGGAAATACTTTCGCAGCCTCAACCTTGATTTACCGGAGCCCCTCTTCGTCGATGAAGTGGTACTACGCTTTGGCATCGCCGATTCTGACCAGCACTACCACGTCCCGTTACTGGTTTCGCCCTGGGCCTACTCGACTTACCGGGGGTCCTAGTGGATACGGTTCGCTTCATTCTCGATGGCAGGCTGGTCGAAATTGCCGATGTCGAACCGACACGTACTGTGCTGCAATATCTGCGTGAAGACTTGCGCCGTACCGGCAGCAAGGAAGGCTGTGCCGAAGGTGATTGCGGGGCCTGTACCGTGGTTATTGCGGCACTGGTGGGCGATGAGCTCGAATATCGCGCGGTCAATGCCTGCATCCAGTTTCTGCCGACTCTTGACGGTAAAGCCCTGTTTTCCGTCGAGTCGTTGAAGGCGGCCGATGGAAGCCTGCACCCGGTGCAGCAGAGCATGGTTGATTACCATGGTTCCCAGTGTGGCTTCTGTACCCCCGGCTTCATCATGTCGATGTATGCGCTCTACAAGAATAATGCTGCTCCCGATCGCGCCGAAATCGACGATGCCCTGTCGGGCAACCTGTGCCGATGCACCGGTTATCGTCCGATCATCGAAGCCTGCATCCATATGTATGATTATCCGGTCCCGCAAGACAATGAACAGCAATTGCTCGAGCAGCTGCAAGGTTTGCGACGCAGCGCGGGCCTGTCGCTGGAACTTGAGCAGGCGCGTTACTATGCGCCGGTTACCGTTAGTGAGCTGGCAAGCCTGTATCAGCAAAACCCGCAGGCACAGATTCTTGCCGGTGGCACCGACGTTGGACTTTGGGTAACCAAGCAGCTGCGTGAACTGCCGGAGATTATCTATCTCGGTAACGTGACCGAACTCGGTCAAGTCAAGTCGAACCAGGGTAACATCGAGATTGGCGCGGCGGTAACACTAAGCGATGCCTGTGATGCGATCAATGCGCAGTATCCGGAATTCACCGAAATGTTCCGCCGCTTTGCATCGGTGCCGGTGCGCAATGCCGGAACCCTGGTTGGCAATGTTGCCAACGGGTCTCCGATCGGTGACTCGATGCCAGCGCTGATCGCGATTAAAACCTGGGTCAAATTGCGCCATGGAGACGACGTACGTGAAATGGCACTCGAAGACCTGTACCTCGATTACATGAAAAACGTGATGCAGCCGGGCGAATTTATCGAAGCAATCGAGATTCCCGCACGGGATGAGCATTTCGAGTTGCGCTGTTACAAAGTCTGCAAGCGTTATGATCAGGATATATCGGCGGTTTGCGCGGGCTTCGCACTACGACTCGATGGCCATACCGTGAGCGAAATTCGCATCGCGCTGGGTGGCATGGCTGCGATCCCGAAACGCGCACTGTTGACCGAAAAGCTGCTCACTGGCGGGAAATGGGATGAGTCATCGGTAACTGTCGCGATGGAAAAGCTGGCAGAAGAATTTGCACCGCTGTCCGACATGCGTGCGAGTGCAGACTACCGCAGCCGCGCCACGGCCAACCTGTTGTACCGGTTTTACCTGGAAACCAGGTCGGACCAACCGCTCGACCCCGAGGCGGTAAATGTTTTCGCGGTGTCGGCTTGATGGAAGACCGGGTTAAACAGCAAGCCAGAGAAACCGCGCCGGGCACCTCGATTCCACACGAATCGGCGGCATTACACGTTGCCGGTGAAGCGACCTATGTCGATGATATTCCGGAACTCGCCGGCACCCGTCATATTGCCCTGGGACTGAGCTCGCAGGCGCACGCCAGGATTATATCCGTCGATCTGGAAGCGGTCCGTGCCGCACCCGGAGTGGTTGCGATTATCACTGCCGCCGACATACCTGGCCACAATGACTGTGGCCCTATTATCCACGATGACCCGATTCTCGCTGATGGCCTGGTGCAATTTGTCGGGCAGCCGATTTTCGCTGCCGTCGCGACTTCGTTTACCGCGGCGCGCAAGGCTGTCGGTCTCGCCAATATCGAATACGAACCGTTGCCCGCGGTGCTTGATGTCGCCACCGGTAAACACCAGCAATCATGGGTGTTGCCGCCGATGCAGTTAAGGCGTGGCGATGCTGACCAGGCGTTGAAGTCGGCACCGCACAAGATGCAGGGCGAAATTTCAGTTGGCGGTCAGGAACAATTTTATCTCGAAGGACAAGTATCTTACATCGCGCCAAAAGAAGACGGCTGCTTCCATTTATGGTGTTCGACGCAACACCCCACCGAAATGCAGCAGGTGGTCGCACATGCGCTCGGTATCGATTTCAACCAGGTGGTCGTCGAAATGCGCCGCATGGGTGGAGGTTTCGGCGGCAAGGAGTCGCAGTCGGCGATATTCGCCTGTATTGCCGCGGTTGCCGCGTATCGTTTGCAGTGCCCGGTAAAGCTGCGTCTCGATCGCGACGATGACATGTTGATTACCGGAAAGCGTCACGGCTTCGAATTTGAATACGAAGTTGGATACGACGATACAGGATTGATCCAGGCGGCGAAAATTGACATGGCGGCACAGGCCGGATTTTCGGCTGACCTGACCGGACCGGTGGTAACCCGCGCGGTTTGTCATTTCGACAATGCCTATTACCTCGGTGATGTCGCCATCGATGCTTACAGCGTCAAGACCAATACGCAGTCGAATACCGCGTTTCGCGGTTTCGGTGGTCCACAGGGTGCAATCGCGATCGAGTACATCATCGATAATATCGCGCGTGAGCTTGGCAAGGACCCGCAAGAGGTGCGCAAGGTCAATTTTTACGGACAGGATGAGCGCAATACCACGCCTTACGGTCAGATAGTCAGGGATAATGTTATCCAAGAACTGGTGGCGGAGCTCGAAACCAGCAGCGATTACGACGCGCGACGCGAGGCGGTGACGGCGTTTAATCGTGACAGCCCGGTGTTGCGTAAAGGCGTTGCGTTGACCCCGGTCAAGTTCGGCATTTCATTCAATGTCGTGCACTTCAACCAGGCCGGTGCGCTGGTTCATATTTATACCGACGGCACCGTGCTGGTCAATCATGGCGGTACCGAAATGGGGCAAGGTCTGCATACCAAGGTTTCACAGGTGGTCGCGCTGGAGCTGGGAATCGACATCGAACTGGTGCGCGCCACCGCCAACGATACCAGTAAGGTGGCCAATACCTCGGCAACCGCAGCCTCGACCGGCAGCGATCTCAATGGCAAGGCGGCGCAGGATGCCGCGCGCCACATTCGCAACCGCCTGGCCGAGCTCGTCGCCGAACAGCAAGGCGTCAACGTCGCTGAGGTCGAGTTTGCCAATAACACGGTAACCTGGGGCTCTGGACAGATCTCGTTCCAGGAGCTGGTGGTCAAGGCCTACGAAAACCGGGTGCAGCTTTGGTCCGACGGATTTTACAAGACGCCCGGGCTGAACTGGGACCGCGATACGATGCAGGGCAGCCCGTTTTTCTATTTCGCTTACGGGGCCGCGGTTTCGGAAGTGGTTGTGGATACGCTGACCGGTGAATGGAAGTTGCTGCAGGCCGATATCCTGCACGATGCCGGCAATTCGATAAACCCGGCCATCGATATCGGCCAGGTTGAAGGCGCATACATCCAGGGCATGGGCTGGCTTACCAGCGAAGAGCTTTGCTGGAATGAACAGGGCAGGCTCACGACCCATGCGCCATCGACGTACAAGATTCCCACCGTCACCGATTGCCCACAAAAGTTCACTACCCGGCTATACCGGAACCATAACGTCGAAGATGCTATTTTACGCTCCAAGGCGGTCGGTGAACCGCCCCTGTTGCTACCCTTCTCGGTATTTTTCGCAATTCGAGATGCGATTGCGAGTCTTGCCGACAACCGCATCAATCCGCCTCTGCGGGCGCCGGCAACTCCGCAAGCGATTCTCGACGCGATCGATGCAGTTCGCACGGAGGCAAAGTGACAGACTGGCAGGACTCGGTGGCCGAACTACGGCAAAACAAAACTCCGGCGGTACTGGTAAACGTCGAATCGATAGTCGGTTCGACGCCGCGCGAAGTGGGTGCAAAAATGATTGTTACCGCCGATTGCCAATACGGCACGATTGGCGGCGGTAATCTCGAATACCAGGCTTGTCGCATTGCGCGCAACCAGCTCGACCGGGGCGCCGAAGATGGTGTGCAGCGTTTTCCGCTCGGGGCTGGGTTGGGCCAGTGTTGCGGCGGCCTGGTGAACCTGATGTTTGAAACGCTCACCGACAACAGTGACTGGGATAGCATTGCCGGCGAAGACGATCAGATCGAACTCTACCTGTTTGGCGCGGGCCATGTCGGACAGGCGGTGGTGCGTGCCCTACGAGATTTACCAGTCAGAATCTACTGGATCGATACCCGTGATGACATACTGCCGCAGGACACATCACCCGCGGTAACCGAAATCTGCACTGACACCCCGGAAGCGGAAGTCGATGCAGCCGCCGCCGGTAGTTATTTCCTGGTGATGACACACGACCACGGGCTCGACCAGCGTCTTTGCGAGCAAATCCTCCAACGTAATGATTACGCTTACTTCGGATTAATCGGTTCCCGTTCAAAACGCCGTAACTTTGAAACCCGCATGCAGCGTCGCGGCATCGATGCTGAAAAATTCGAACGCATGACCTGCCCGATCGGTGTCGGCGGCATCAACAGTAAACAACCGGCCCAGATCGCGATTTCGGTTGCTGCCGAAATCCTGCAGGTATACGATCTTGCGCATAACGATAAGCAAACCAATAATAAAGTACCTTACAAAATGGGGGGGAGAGCATGACACCCGACACGGATGGCGACCAGACGCCAAGGCTTGAGCTTCACGGCATTACCAAGATCTATCCCTCGGTAATCGCCAATGAAGACGTGTCCTTGTCGGTAAAGCGTGGTGAAATTCATGCGGTGCTGGGTGAAAATGGTGCGGGCAAATCGACGCTGATGAAGATGATCTACGGCGTCGCGAAGCCCGATGTCGGGGAAATGAAATGGGAAGGCGAGGTAGTGCAGGTTGAAAATCCAGCGCATGCCAGGAGCCTTGGCATCGGTATGGTATTCCAGCATTTTTCGCTGTTTGAAACTTTAAACGTGGTCGAAAATGTTGCCCTGGCGCTGCCAGACAATCCCGACCTTAAACAACTCGCCGGGCAAATTACCGAAGTTTCCAATCGTTACGGTCTGCCGGTTGATCCGCGACGTCTGGTGCACGCGCTCTCGGTGGGCGAACGGCAACGTGTCGAGATTGTTCGTTGCTTGTTACAAAATCCGAAGTTGCTGATCATGGACGAACCCACCTCGGTGTTAACCCCGCAGGCGGTGCGCAAGTTGTTCGATACCTTGCGTCAACTTGCCGAGGAAGGCTGCAGTATTCTCTATATCAGCCATAAGCTGGATGAAATCCAGGAGCTCTGCCATGTCGCCACGGTATTACGCGATGGCAAGGTTACCGGTGATTGTATTCCGGCCGAGGAAACACCCAAATCGATGGCGAGCCTGATGATCGGCAAGGAGCTTCCGGTACCCGAGCACAGTGGCTCCAGTGAACCGGGCGAAACCCGGCTTCAACTTAACCGGCTTTCAAAGGCTTCCGATGATCCTTTTGGTACCAGTTTGGAGGATATCGAGCTTGAAGTGCGTTCCGGGGAGATCCTGGGTATCGCCGGGGTATCGGGCAACGGGCAGCAGGAATTGCTGTACGCGCTTTCGGGTGAGATTCCGGTCAACGACGCGGATTCGATCGTAATCTGTGGTACGCCATCGGGTCGAGACCTCCCCGACCAACGTCGCGGTAATGGGATGGGTTTCGTACCGGAAGAGCGCCTCGGTCGCGGCGCGGTGCCGCGGATGTCGCTGACCGAGAACGCATTGCTAACCGCGCATCGCGCGGGAATGCTCAAACGCGGCATGATCCAGTTCGACAAGATCGCCGCCTTTGCAAGCAAATGCATCGGGGATTTCAACGTCAAATGCGGTGGTGCTGAACACGCCGCGAACTCGCTCTCGGGCGGTAACCTGCAGAAATTCATCATGGGTCGTGAAATTCTGTTGACCCCCAAATTGCTGGTGGTAGCACAACCAACCTGGGGCGTCGATGTCGGTGCGGCAGCCTTTATCCGCCAGGAACTGATCGATTTGCGTAACGAGGGCACCGCGATCCTGGTGATCTCGGAAGAACTCGAGGAACTGTTTGAAATTTCCGATCGCATCGCAGTCATCGCCGACGGTCGTATTTCGCCGGCGAAGAAACTCGCAGACACCAATATCGATGAAATCGGGGTCTGGATGAGCGGCATGTGGGATCAGGCGACACCCGCGGAGGTCGTTGCCCATGATTAGGCTCGAACGGCGCCCTGAAGCGTCACAGCTGATGTCTTATGCGTCGCCTTTGATTGCAATCGTGCTGATGCTGATTGGTGGCCTGCTGTTATTTGCTTTTCTCGGTAAAAATCCGCTCGAAGGTTTCAAGGTATTCTTCATCAATCCCATCAGCGATTTATACGGCGTATCGGAGCTCTTGCTGAAGGCCACCCCGCTAATGCTGATCGCGGTAGGGCTCGCGGTCGGATTTCGCGCCAATGTCTGGAACATCGGCGCCGAGGGGCAGTTAATCGTCGGTGGTATTGCGGCCAGTGCGGTCGCGTTGTACTTCTATGAATCGGAAGGAATACATATCCTGATTCTGATGGTGATCGCGGGCGCTATCGGTGGGATGCTGTGGGCAGCAATCCCGGCTTTTCTGAAAACCCGGTTCAATACCAACGAAATCCTGGTGTCATTGATGTTGGTATATGTCGCCCAGCTGCTGGTGTCGTGGCTGGTGCACGGACCGCTGATGGATCCGGACGGCTTCAATTTCCCGCAGTCTCGAATGTTCGAAGATCCGGCATTGCTACCATTGTTCAGTGACGAAAACCGGCTCAATTTTGCCTTCGCAATAGCGATTGGTGCATTGCTGGTAGGTTATATTTTCATGTATCGCAGTTTTGCCGGATTCCAGATGCAAGTCGCTGGCTACGCCAAGGATGCAGCGCGCTATGCGGGGTTTTCGGCCAAGAAAATGATCTGGATCGGGCTATTGAGCGGTGGTGGGATGGCTGGCCTCGCCGGTATGTCGGAAGTTGCAGGCCCGATGGGGCAGCTTACCGAACACGTATCGAATAACTACGGTTTTGCCGCCATTATCGTCGCCTTCGTCGCGCGCCTGAACCCGGTCGGGATATTTTTCGCGAGCTTGTTGATGGCCTTGCTCTACCTCGGCGGTGAACAGGCACAGCAATACCTGGCGCTGCCGTCATCGATATCCAACGTGTTCCAGGGCATGTTGCTGATGTTCCTGCTGGGTTCCGACGTGTTTATCAACTACCGCATACGCTGGAAGGAGGCCACGGCCTGATGGACAGCTCAATCTTAAGTTCGATTCTGTTCGCCACCATCGTCGCTGGAACGCCATTGATTATCGTCGCGCTGGGGCAATTGATCGCCGAAAAATCGGGCGTGTTGAATCTTGGCGCCGAGGGCATGATGGCGATGGGTGCGATCGCGGGATTTGCAGTAACGCTGCACAGCGGTAATCCCTGGCTGGGCGTGCTTGCGGGTATGGTGGCCGGGGCCGCGATGTCGTTCATATTTGCCGTCGTGGTGTTGACCTTGATGGCTAACCAGGTCGCGAGCGGGCTCGCATTGTCCATCCTGGGAGTCGGATTATCGGCTTTTATCGGTAAACCCTATGAATCAGATATCCTGCCAACCGTGGGGGCCATTCGCATTCCATTGTTGGCCGACCTGCCAATCATCGGCGAACCCCTGTTTAATCAGCAGGCGCTGGTTTATTTTTCCTGGGCGTTGTTCGGCAGCATTGCCTGGTTCCTGTATCGTAGTCGTCCCGGTTTGATATTGCGCGCGGTCGGTGAATCACCGTCTTCGGCGCACTCCATCGGCTACCATGCGATTAAAATCCGTTACCTGGCGACGCTCTTCGGTGGTGCGATGGCCGGCGTCGGTGGCGCTTTTCTGTCGGTGTTTTACACCCCGTTGTGGGTCGAAGGCATGGTTTCCGGTCGCGGCTGGATTGCGATTGCACTGGTGGTGTTTGCGACCTGGCGACCTTTCAGAGTGCTGGTCGGCGCTTACCTGTTTGGTGGCGTCATGGTGGCGCAGTTATTCGTGCAGGGTTCGGGGCTCGATATTAATATTCCGTCGCAGTTTCTGTCGGCACTACCTTATCTGGCGACGATTATTGTGCTGGTGATTATTTCGCGTGATCAGAATACGGTGCGTCTGAATGCCCCGGTATCCCTGGGGCAACCGTTCAGGCCAGAGGCCTGACAAATGAGTAAGATACCGGAAGCATGAGGCTTAAGCATAGGTTAATCAAAGCAAGGCTATAAACAAGGGTTGCAGAACCTGTAAACATTAACTCTAAACATTAGTGACCCCGGGAGGGTTCAGAAATGACACTAACAAAGATAACCATTAAGAAACTCGCACTTGTCGTGCTGGCCTGTGCGATGACCAGTGCCAGCATGGCGGCTGACAATGTCGGTTTCGTCTACGTGACCCCGATCGGCGACGCCGGCTGGACTTACCAGCACAACCTGGGTCGATTGCAGCTGGAAAAAGAAACCGGCGTAACTACCAGTTACGTCGAGAACGTGGCCGAGGGAGCCGATGCGGAGCGCGTGATTCGCGAAATGGCGAAGCGCGGTGACAAAGTGATCTTCGCCACCAGTTTCGGCTTTATGAACTATGCACTCAAGGTATCCAAGAAATTCCCCGAGACTGCATTCGTTCACGCCACCGGTTACAAACTCGGCAAGAACATGGGACTGGTCAACGCACGTTTTTACGAGGGGCGTTACCTCACCGGCGTTATTGCCGGCGAGATGACCAAATCCAATATACTCGGATATGTGGCAGCTTTCCCGATTCCCGAGGTATTGCAGGGCATCAATGCCTTTATCAAGGGCGCCCGCAGCGTTAACCCCGAGGCTGAATTGCGGGTCATCTGGGTCAATTCATGGTTCGACCCGGGCAAGGAGCGTCAGGCCGCAATTACCCTGATATCGCAGGGCGCCGATATGGTTACCCACCACACCGATTCTACCGCGGTGGTACAGGCGGCTGAGGAAGAAGGCGTGTACGCCTTCGGTTATCACTCCGACATGTCCAAGTACGGCCCCAGGGCACACCTGACTGCGACTACACACCTCTGGGGTGATTACTACGTCCAGACAATTAAGCAGGTTCAAGAAGGTAACTGGGCCCCCGTTAGCGTCTGGGGTGGATATCCGCGCGGCATGATAAAGCTGGCGCCGTTAAATGAAGTCATCCCGGAAGCGCTGCAAAATCGTATCAGGACAATGGAAAGTCAGCTTAAGGAGCGTTCGCTGCACCCCTTTGCCGGTCCAGTGGTCGATCAGAGCGGCGCAATCATTGTTCCCGCCGGGAAGAACATGACCGATGAGGAGCTCAACAAGATGAATTATTACCTCAAGGGCGTGGTCAGCACGATACCGAACTAGGCGTTACCGGGTAGCGGTGCCCTGGCTCCGCTACCCGGCGTCATCTCCGGCTAAAATTTATTTATGGAAGCATATCTCCTCGACTGGGCTAACCTGTTGATACGCTGGCTGCACTTTATCGCCGGCGTCGCCTGGATTGGCGCTTCTTTTTACTTCGTCATGCTCGACAGCTCACTGAGTAAACCGGCGCGCAACCAGGATGAGGAGCGCGGGGTTACTGGTGAGCTATGGGCGGTCCATGGTGGTGGCGTCTATCAGAGTCAAAAGTTCCTGTTGGGGCCCGTGGGTGAGCCGCTGGCGGAAAACCTGCACTGGTCCAAATGGGAGGCCTATACGACGTGGCTGTCGGGCATGGGTTTACTCGCCGTGATTTACTGGTTCGGCGCAAAAACCTACCTGATTGATCAACAGGTTATGGCATTATCCGAGGCCTCGGCAATCGCGATCAGCATCGGCGTTCTTGTCGGTGGATGGATTGTTTACAACCTCTTGTGCAAGGCATTGCGGGGCAGGGACTCGTTGCTGGCGGCGATCATATTCGTACTGGTTTCGTTGTCGGCCTGGCTGCTGTTTCAACTGTTTAGCGCCAGGGGTGCCTTTCTGCACGTTGGCGCCATGATGGGCACCATCATGGCGGCCAATGTTTTCTTCCAGATTATTCCGGGACAAAAGAAAGTGGTCGCGCAAATGCGGGCGAGTGAAATCCCCGCTGCAGAGCCCGGGATTATCGGCAAGCAACGTTCGGTACATAACACTTATTTCACGCTGCCGGTGTTATTCATCATGATCAGTAATCACTACCCGATGACTTACAGCCACGAGCATGGTTGGTTGGTGCTGATCTTTATCATGCTGGCCGGCGTATTGATCCGCCAGTATTTCGTACTGCGTCACAGCCACCAGGCGAGCCCGGCGTTACCGGCCATCGCGGTGGTCCTGTTGTTTTCCATGGTCTGGTATTTAAGTCCCGCGGTGATTGAAAGCGACGACGCGAACCGTGTCAGCGAAGCGCAGATTTCTCAGATTATCGACAGCCGTTGCGTTTCCTGCCACGCCAGCCAACCGACCCAGCCAGGTTTCGCTGCGCCGCCGCTGGGTGTCGTGCTGGAGTCGCCCGGGCTGATCCTTAATCAGGCCGAGCGTATCGCCTTCACGGTGCAGACTAAATATATGCCAATTGGTAATCTAACTGGGATGACCGACCAGGAGCGTGCCACGGTTGCCCTGTGGTACGCGCAAATTCAGCAACAATAACCGGGAGTTTCTGATCAATTCATGAATGTCGTTCCCTCGGCGCTGGACAATGACTCGTGCGATACGGCTATCCGCGCGAGTTTTCTGCATTTCAAATCCGATCCGGACAAGTCCGGTGATGCCTGCGAATATCTCGATGACGGCCTGCTGATCCTGAAGCAGGGACGAGTACAAATGCTGATCGATGCGGCTGACTGGGTCGACCATTTACCCGATGGCACGGTCTTTTACGACTATACCGGTCGCCTCGTCATGCCCGGGTTTATCGATACCCATACCCATTATCCACAAACCGAGATGATCGCAAGCCACGGTTTACAGTTACTCGATTGGCTCGAGCAATACACTTACCCGACCGAAGCCAAATTCGCCGAGCGGGAATACGCCGATAAAATCGCCGAATTTTTCTGTGACGAAATACTACGTAATGGCACCACCACGAGCGCGGTATTCGCCACCGTCCACAGCGCCTCAGTCGATGCAATTTTCGAAGCGGCACTAAGCAGGAACCTGTGTCTGATTGCGGGCAAGGTGATGATGGATCGCAACGCCCCTGCAAACCTCTGTGATGATGATGTCGAGGAGAGCTACCGGCAGTGTTCCGAGCTGATAAAGCACTGGCATCTAAAGGGTAGATTGCACTACGCAGTCACCCCGCGTTTTGCGCCCTGCAGCAGCCCGCAACAACTGGAGATGTGCGGGCAATTGCTGGATGAACACCCGGACCTGTACCTGCAATCCCATGTTGCTGAAAATCTCGATGAAGTGCGCTGGGTGGGTGAATTGTTCCCGCAAAGTCGCAGTTACCTGGATGTCTATGACAGCTTCGGGTTGCTTGGACCCCGCTCGGTTTACGCGCATTGCATTCACCTCGACGAGCAGGACCGAGAGCGTATGGGGGCAAGCGGAGCAGCGATTGCGTATTGCCCGACATCAAACCTGTTTCTCGGCAGCGGTTTGTTCAGCCTCGATGCGGCGCGCGAGCACGACATACGAGTTGGAATTGCGACCGATGTCGGCGCCGGCACCAGTTTCAGCATGTTGCAAACCCTCAACGAAGCTTACAAGGTCTGCCAGATGGCGGGCCAGAGCCTGACACCGCTTAAGGCTTTCTACCTGGCGACACTGGGTGCGGCCGAATCACTATATCTCGACCACAGCATTGGCAATTTCAATACCGGCAAGGAAGCTGATTTTGTGGTGATCGATCTGCAGGCGACCGAGCTGATGCAAAAACGCATGGAGTCGGCGCTGTCGCTGGAAGAACGCCTGTTTGCGTTGATGATGCTCGGTGATGACCGCTGCATACAGGCCACCCATATCATGGGGCGGCGCCAGTACTCGCGGGTTAGCTGATGTCCCTGATATTATTCGATAATGCGAAAATCCTGGTGACCATGGATGATGAGCGCCGTGAGATAGAAAACGGGGCCATAGTCATTCGCGATAACGTTGTTGAGATGGTAGGAGGCAGTGACGAGGTTCGACGCGAACTAGCCACGAAGGATTTGCACCCCAAACAACAGTTCGATGCCAGCGGCTGCATACTCATGCCCGGGCTGGTGAACTGCCATCATCATTTGTACCAGACGTTGACACGCAGCATCGGCACTGCACAGGGCAAGTCATTATTTGACTGGCTGCAAACGCTATACCCGATCTGGGGGCAGATGGATGCCGAAGCGGTTTATATCAGCGCCAAACTCGGCCTGGCCGAATTAATGCTTTCCGGGGCGACCACGGTTGCCGATCATTTGTACCTGTTTCCCAATGGTGCCCGCCTCGATGACGAGATTCGTGCCGCGCACGAACTCGGGGTGCGTTTTCACCCTACTCGCGGCAGTATGAGCCTCGGACAAAGCCAGGGCGGATTGCCGCCGGATAATGTTTGTGAAGACGAAACAGACATTCTTGCCGATTGCGAACGTGTAATCGCTGAATTTCATGACCCTGAACGCTACTCGATGTTACGCATCGGGCTCGCGCCCTGTTCACCGTTTAGTGTAACCCCGGAACTGATGCGTAGAACCGCTGCGCTGGCCCGCCGCCACGCGGGCGTAAACCTGCACACGCATCTCGCCGAAACCATCGACGAGAATCGTTTTTGTGAACAACAGTTCGGCATGCGCCCCATGGCTTACATGCAGAGCCTTGGTTGGACCGGCGACGATGTCTGGTTTGCCCACATGGTGCATCCTGACCGCTCGGAAATTGGTGTGCTTGCTGAAACCCGCAGCGGCGTCTGCCACTGCCCGAGCAGCAACATGATCCTGGCTTCCGGTATCGCGCCGGTGCGCGACATGTGTGATGCTGGGGTGCGTGTCGGTCTCGGGGTCGACGGTTCGGCGAGTAACGACGCTAACCAGTTGCTCGGCGAAGCGCGCCAGGCGATGTTATTGCAACGCGTCGGCTGGCCCGGGTTTGAATCCAGTGCCGATCGATTTTCCGCCCGCGAGGCCCTGGAGCTAGCGACTCGAGGTGGTGCTGCGGTACTTGGGCGTGATGATATTGGTAGCCTCGAACCGGGCCAGGCGGCTGACCTGGTGGCCTATCGGGTCGATGGCGTACAGCATGCCGGTTCAGGCGGAGATATGGTCGCTGGCCTGCTGACCTGCGCGCCGGTGAATGCCTGGTTGGTCGTAATCAATGGCCGGGTAGTACTAGAGCGAGGTCAAATTACTGGCCTTGATCTCGAGTCCCTGATAACACAACATAATGAACAGGCCGAGCGCTTACTGCAAAAAGCCGGCGTTTGAAGGTAACTGAAATGACTGACAAAACACCTGATTTTATTAGCCAGTGGATCGATCTCTCGCAGCCAAGACTGGGTGCCGAAATTGTTTCCTGCAGCGATGATTTTTTCGCCGATTGCAGCCGTATGCTCAGTCCCGAAGCGCCGGTATTCATCGAGGGTAAATTCGATGATAACGGTAAATGGATGGATGGCTGGGAATCCCGACGCCGCCGCGACGGAGGTTATGACAATGCCATCGTCAAGCTCGGGCTTGCCGGTAAAATCAAGGGTATCGATATCGACACCACGCATTTCACCGGTAATTATCCGCCTGAGGCATCGCTGGACGCGTGCTACAGCGATACCGCCCTGGATGATAACACTAGCTGGACCACGCTCATTCCATCGACCGGTCTAAACGGCAATAGTCACCACTACTTCGAAATTAAGGATAGTGTGTGCTTCACTCACGTGCGTCTTAATATCTACCCCGACGGTGGCGTGGCAAGGTTGCGGGTGCATGGAAGGGTGGTCAGCGATGTAGCCTCACTCGATAAATCAGCCATCCATAACCTGGCGGCGGTGGAACTCGGCGCGCGCGCCGTCGCCTGCAACGATGCGCATTTCGGCGTGGTCGAAAACCTGCTCAATCCGGGCCGCGGAATCAACATGGGCGATGGTTGGGAAACCAGACGCCGTCGTGAACCCGGCAATGACTGGTGTATTATCGAGCTCGGCCAGTCTGGCAGCGTCGAACAGGTCATCCTCGATACCGCGTTTTTCAAGGGCAACTACCCCGATCGTTGCTCGATTCAGGCCGCTATGGTTGATGCCGGAACCGCCAGCTCTATCGTTACCCAGAGCCAGTTATGGTCGGAGTTATTGCCGCCGCAGAAACTGGAAATGGACAAGGTACATGAATTTACCGAGGAGCTGCAGGCAATCGGACGGGTCAGCCATATCCGCATTAATATTTTCCCGGACGGTGGTCTCAGCCGGGTCAGGATACTCGGCAAGATTGATGACTGAAGCGCTCACGATACAGCCTCTGACCAGTGCGGGATTTGCGCCCTTCGGCGATGTCGTCGAATTCGAGGGGCACGATTCCTTTCCCATCAACAAAGGCATGGCCGATCGATATCATGCACTCGCCGGAGTCGAACTCGACGGTGATCACGCGCGCGCAATCATCAGCCTGGTGGATAGCCGGAAATTCGATATGCCGCGCAAGGTCGACCACCTTGAATTTCACCCGCTCGGCAGCCAGGCCTTTCTGCCGCTCGATGCGAGCCCGTTTATCGTGGTTGTAGCGCCAGCGGCTAACGAACCAGACCTCGGCAAGCTCGCCGCGTTTGTAACTAACGGTTGCCAGGGCATCAACTATCGCCTCGGCACCTGGCACCACGTATTACTGACCCCCTATGCCGCGATGCGCTTTATCTGCGTCGACCGCATCGGCCCCGGCGACAACTGCATCGACTTCTTTATCCCCGAAGCCGATCAACTCCTCCTCGAACTCCCCTGAAAATGTTCCAAATGGGCGCCTCCAGGCGTCATCCCGGAATGCGCGAAGCGCATACCGATGCGTCGGACCGCCGGGATCTTGTAATGGCGTCGTAATCTAAAGATTCCCGCTTTCGCGGCGGTCCGACGTATCGGAATGACGGCTAACTGGATACTGGTTGTGTTTAAGGGGTTGTGACAGAATTGTGGCTTGTTTCCGGGGGATGGCTCATCGTGGACAAGGTATATATTTCTGCTCAGCAGTTGCTCGAAGATTCGTTTCGACTCGCGCACCAGATTTACGAAGACGGATTCTATCCGCAATTTATCGTCGGTATCTGGCGTGGTGGCACGCCGGTTGGTATCGCGGTACAGGAGTACTTTGAGTTTAAGGAAATAGAGACCGATCATATATCGGTGCGCACCTCGTCTTACTACGGTATTAACAAGCAAGCCAAGAAAATCAGGGTACACGGGCTGCACTACCTGATCGAAAACGCTAATGCCGATGATCGATTGTTAATCGTCGATGACGTGTTTGATTCGGGGCGTAGCGTCGATGCTTTGATCAAGGCAATCAGGAAGCAATCACGCCTGAACTCGCCGGCTGAAATCCGGGTTGCCTGTCCCTGGTACAAGCCGTCAAAAAATAGTGTCAGATTCGAACCGGACTACTACCTGCACGAAAGTGCCGAGTGGTTGGTGTTTCCACATGAACTATCAGGACTCGAGCTTGCCGAAATAGCGGCCGGTAAAAAAGACCTGGGTAATATTCTTGCCTTATTCGGGTAGTCGCGTTTTCCTATAGCGATGCACTCGAGAATAAGATTAATAATTTGCATTGCCAGTTTTTTGTTTTTTCTTGCTTGTGGATTGCTTTGGGCCAGTGCTGACCCTGTCGAGTTAACCGGTGCCGAACGCTTGGCAATAGTTGTAGTGCTAGGCATATTCGCTTCGATCGGGCTATTTTATTTTCTCAAGCAAGACGAGATTGTCAGGGAATCCCGGCAAATCCTGCAGCAGTCTGAAAGCGCCAGAGATAGGTTTTCCGTCAGTATGGGCCATGAAATCCGCACTCCGTTGAGCGGAATTCTCGGCATCATGCACCTGTTGAAACGGACCCAGCTCGACCGCAACCAGCAACGCTATGTCGACACCGCGTCCAATTCGGCCGACATGTTGCTGACGATTATCAACGATTCCCTCTCTCGCTCCCGCATGAACACCGGTATGCTGTTGATCGAGTCTGAAAATCTTGTTCTCGCCGAAGTATTCGAAGACGTTACCAGTATTCTCGCACCGGAAGCCTTTAGTAAGGGACTTGAGTTGGTATGCGATATTGATCCTGAGATTCCATACCGGATAAAGGGTGATGCGTTACGCTTACGCCAGGTGTTAAACAATCTTTTGAGTAACGCGATCAACTATACCGAAAGTGGGGACATAGCCATTTATGCAGTTAATGACGGTAGTGCTTTAGAAATCGGCGTCAAGGATAGCGGTGTGGGTATTGGTTCCGAGCAGCGGCAAGCACTGTTGCAACCATTAGGTCAGATGGATACGAATTTCGACCGGGAGTCCGGCTGGTTGGGGCTTGGGCTGAAAAACAGTCGTCGTCTGATAAATGCCATGGGCAGCGAATTGCAAATTGAAAGCAAACCCGGTGAGGGGAGTCGTTTTTACTTTGCACTAACAATCGATTCCAATCTTGGTGAGGCATACGACTGGAAACCACCACAGGCCTTGCGGGAATTGAGCATCGCCATTTTGAGCCCGCTGGAGTCTCAACGTCATTCAATCCGTAATATGCTGGCACAATGGAATATCAGCAAGATCCAGGAAATTAACTACGATGCCGATAATAATGAGGATTTACCGAAGCTCTCACCCTGTGATGTGTTTATTATCGATCAGGCTAAAACCGAACAGGCAGTTAATTACTTGATTGATAGACTGCGTAATGACAGCGACTGGAGAGATACACAGTTTGTGCACCTGGTTCCGCAGAACCGCGAAGGCGAAGGCGGTAGCGCAGACCTGCGCCTTTACAAACCCCTGTCGCATTCGCGTTTGTATGCAATGGTGCTGGATATTGTTTACAAGATTGCCTTCAATGCGGAGTATGATCCGGACCTGGAGGGCTCTGCAAACGGGTCGCCGGGAGTTCTTGCGGGTCAGCGCATACTGCTGGTAGAAGATAACGATATCAGCAGGATGATTGTTCTCGAAATGCTCGGGGAAACCGGCGCTGATGTCGATGTATCCGTTAACGGCGCTGATGCGGTTGAGCGGGTGCAGCAACAGAAATACGAGTTAATCCTGATGGATCTTGAAATGCCGATAATGGATGGCTATGAAGCAACCCGGAAGATTCGCGCCATGGGGGATTATTTCGAGTCTATTCCGATCATCGCGATGACCGCGTATGCGCTCGAAGGGGATGCCAGCAAGAGCCTGGATGCCGGAATGAATTACCATATTCCCAAGCCTTTCGAGCCAGATAATTTGATTGCAACAATCGCTCGCTTTATCGAACATCAGAACCAGTAACCTGACTCCGACCCCATTATCTTAATGCTGCAATAACGCCATCATTTGCGTAACACTGGTATCTTCGAAGGTTTGCTGATCCGCGCAGATTGTTAGTATCTGATCTGCCTTCCTGGCATTTATATGACCGCGTAGATAGCGTTCAAACTTGGCTTTTAACAAGGGTATGCCCTCGTCACGGCGTCTCCTATGCCCAACCGGGTAGTCGACAACGACTTCCTCGCTCGAGCTGCCATCGCTGTAAAAAACCTGTAACGAATTTCCGATTGCACGTTTGTCAGGCTCGAGGTATTCCCGCGTAAATCGTTCTTCTTCGCTAACTTCCATCTTTTCACGCAATGCGTCAACACGCGGATCACTGGCAACATTGTCTTCATAGTGTTCTGCCTGTAAATCACCTTTCAACAATCCGATCGCAACCATGTATTGAATACAGTGATCGCGATCCGCAGGATTATCCAATGGCCCCGTCTTGTTGATAATCCGGTCGCCGGATTCCTGGGTCTTGATTACGATACGATCAATGTCACCGAGGCGATTGCTGACTTGCGGATGCAAAATCACAGCCGCTTCAACCGCGGTCTGGGCGTGGAATTCTGCCGGGAACGATATCTTGAACAGAATATTTTCCATCGTGTAGGTGCCGTATCCCTGGGTGAGCTGGAGAGGTTTCTTGCCGAAGGCAACATCCTGGAAACCCCAGGTCGGCGCCGTAATCGCGGACGGGTAACCCATTTCTCCGCGTTGCGCGGTAAACGCGAGAAACAATCCGCGCGCCGAGGCATCGCCGGCCGCCCAGGACTTGCGCGAACCGGTATTGGGTGCGTGGCGGTAGGTCCGCAGTGAAGATCCATCGAGCCAGGCGTGCGATACCGCGTTCAAACACTCGTCACGACTGCAGCCAAGCATTTGCGCAGCAACTGCGGTCGAGGCAATACGCACCAGCATGACGTGGCACAAACCGACGCGATTAAAAGAGTTTTCCAACGCCAGCACACCCTGGATTTCATGTGCCTTGATCATTGCGATCATGACGTCACGCATCGACAGCGATGCCCCACCTTCGCTGACGCGTTTGCGCGACAGGTAATCGGCGAGGGCCAGGATGGCGCCCAGGTTATCCGATGGGTGTCCCCACTCTGCCGCGAGCCAGGTGTCGTTGTAATCCAGCCAACGAACCATTGCGCCGATATTCCAGGCAGCGCGAACCGGGTCGAGCTCGTAGGCGGTGCCAGGAACACGTGCACCGTGACGCGGCATATCGGCACCGGGAACAATGGGTCCCAGCAACTTGGTGCAGGCCGGATACTTCAATGCCAAAAGGGCGCAGCCCATGCTGTCCATCCAGTCGTAACGTGCGGTTTGCATCGCTTCGTCGGACTTGGTGACATCATAGTCCAATACATAGTCGACGATATCCTGAATGACTTCATCGAAATCGGGACGGCTTGCGTCAAGTACAGCAGCTTTACTCATGGTTAATTCCTTTCATTAATCGGAACAAAGTCCAGATCTTCTGGACCGGTGTAGTTGGCGGAAGGCCGGATGATTTTTCCATCGATGCGTTGTTCGACGACATGTGCGCCCCAACCGGAAGTGCGGGAAATGACGAACAGCGGCGTGAACATATCGGTAGGGACGCCCATCTGGTGATAAGACACCGCGGAAAACCAGTCCAGATTCGGGAACATGTTCTTTAAATCCCACATCACTGTCTCGAGGCGATCGGCCACATTGAACATCAGCATATCGTCATTTTCCTCGGACAGGTTTTTGGCGACACGCTTGATGACTTCGTTACGCGGATCGCTGACGGTGTATACCGGATGCCCGAAACCAATGACGATTTCCTTGTTGGCGACACGCTCGCGGATATCGGCCTCGGCCTCATCGGCTGAGCTGTAACGCGATTGAATTTCAAACGCCGCTTCGTTGGCGCCGCCGTGCTTGGGTCCACGCAGCGCACCGATCGCGGCGGTCATGCACGAGTAGATGTCGGAACCGGTGCCTGCGACCACGCGTCCGGTAAAGGTCGACGCGTTGAACTCGTGCTCGGCATAGAGAATCAATGAGATATGCATTGCCTTGACCCAGGACTCGCGTGGCGGCTCGCCGTGCAGCAAGTGCAGAAAATGCCCGCCGATCGAATCGTCGTCGGTGACCAGTTCGATACGTTTGCCGTGATGGCTATAGTGATACCAGTAAACCAGCATTGAACCGAAGCAGGCCATCAGGCGATCGATGATGTTACGTGCGCCATCAGCATTGTGATCGGCTTCCTCCGGCATCTGGCAACCCAGCGCCGAGCAACCGGTACGCATGACATCCATCGGGTGGGTGCTTGTCGGCAGTTGTTCGAGCACGGTTTTAACCGCCTTGGGAAGGTCGCGCATCGCTTTCAGCCGCGCCTTGTAAGCATCCAGTTCGTCCTGGGTCGGCAGTTTTTCATGCACGATCAGGTAGGCGATTTCCTCGAATTCGCAGGTTTCCGCGATATCGAGAATATCGTAACCGCGGTAATGCAGATCATTGCCGGTTCTACCAACGGTGCAGACTGCGGTGTTGCCGGCTGCGGTGCCGGACAGCGCAACTGATTTCTTGGGCTTGAACCCGGGCGCTTCACTCATGATGTTTCCTCGCTAAATAACTTGTCTAGTTTTTGTTCGTAATCGTGGTAGTTGAGAAAGCCATACAGTTCCATGCGGGTCTGCATGCTGTCGACCACGTTTTGCTGTGTGCCGTCGCTTAGAATGTGTTGATAGACTTTTAGCGCTGCCAGGCTTGCGGCACGAAATGCGCTCAACGGATAAAGCGCGAGCTTGACCCCGACCGAGGCCAATTGGTCGGCGGTGAACAACGGCGTGGCACCGAATTCGGTGATGTTTGCCAGTACCGGCACCTGCACCGCCTCGACAAATTGCCGGTATTGCTCCAGTTCGGTCACGGCTTCCGGAAAGATCATATCCGCACCGGCTGCGACACATGCCTGGGCCCGCTCGATCGCGGCGTCCATGCCTTCTACCGCGAGCGCATCGGTGCGTGCCATGACGACGAAATCGTCATCGCTGCGTGCGTCGACTGCAGCCTTGACGCGGTCGACCATTTCCGCACTGGTGACAATGGCCTTGTTAGGTCGATGTCCGCAGCGTTTCTGCATGACCTGGTCTTCGATATGGATACCGGCTACATTTGCGCGGATCATTTCGCGGATACAGCGCGCGATATTGAAGGCGCCGCCCCAGCCAACGTCAACGTCGACCAATAGCGGCAGGGTGCTGGCATCGGTAATACGTCGCGCATCTTCGAGCACATCGGCAAGCGTGCTGATGCCAAGGTCCGGAGTGCCGAGTGAACAGGCCGCGACACCGCCACCCGACAGGTATAACGCCTGGTGGCCGCTTTTTTGCGCCATGATTGCGTTGTAGGCGTTAACCGCACCGACGATCTGTAACGGATTGTTGGCGGCTACGGCCTGGCGTAGTTTCTTACCCGGCGAGTTTGCTTCAGTCATTTTGATCCTCGAGTATTTGCTTAACGATTTCCCAGGCACCGCTAATATGGCGGCGCATCAGTATTTCGGCCAGTTCTTCGTCGCGACGCGCAATCGCCGCGGCAATCTGGCGATGCTGGTCTAGCGCAGTTTGCGCACGCGACGGGAATTGTCCTGATTGGTGGCGACACATGCGTATCAATTGATACAACTCACCATTTAAGTTATCCAGTATCCACTGGTTTTGACTGGCGACCGCGATGCGGAAATGAAAATCGATATCACCTTCGCGTTGAAAATAGGCCTTGCCGTCGGTATCGCTGATAGTTGCTTCATGTTGGTCGAGCAATGTCGACAGCGCCGCAATTTCTACATCGGACATCCGGCGTGCAGCGAGTCGAGCAGCCATGCCTTCGAGGGATTCGCGCGCGGTGTAAATATCTTCCATCATCTTGGAATCAAGCGTTACCACGCGTGAGCCGGCATGTGGAATACGTACGATCAGCTTGATCCGTTCGAGGCGATGTATGGCTTCACGCAAGGGACCTCGACTAATGCCGTATTTCAACGCCAGGTCAGATTCGACGATTTTGGTGCCCTGCGCCAGTTGGCCATTGATGATGTCGGCCTTGATGCTGTCAAAGGTCTGCCGCGCCAGGGTCGGCGCTTCGGGCGCATCTTCCAAATTAACGGTTAAAGGGGTCTCAGACATAAATTGTCAACAATTAAGGCCTTATTTAATGAAATATGCTTAAAATATGCATAAATTAGCCTATATTGTCAACAATACAATCAACTAAAATTAAACTCTTGAGCCCAAAGATGGCGCAGACCCAGTAATATTGCGGGCCAGAAGAGTTAATTTTCACAATAAATAAATTTAATAATGATCAACACTGTTAGCGGGTTAATTCAATAATCGGTATATTGAGCCTTTGCCACTGTCCAACCATTCCAGCCGGGGGCTGGCCTGGTACCCGTTAACACCAACTATTACAACAGTTAACCGGGCATTGCTGACTATTGAGGAGTATCCATGAGCAAAGAAACCGTTACGATTATCGACGATACCACTGGTAAAGAAGTCAAATTACCGCTCTATACCCCGACCGCCGGACCCAAGGTGATTGATATTGGCGGCCTTTACAAGGGGTTGGGTTATTTCACCTATGACCCCGGATTCATGTCAACCGCGAGCTGCTCCAGTGCCATTACTTTCCTGGATGGTGACGAGGGTGTATTGCAATACCGTGGTTACCCGATCGATCAGCTCGCCGAACTGAGCTCTTACCTCGAAGTCTGCTTTTTGTTGTTGACCAACCGCTTGCCGAAAAAACAGGAACTCGAGGAATTCGAAAATACCGTAACCAACCACACCATGCTGCATGAGGCGATGATACGGTTTTTTAGTGGCTTCAGGCGTGATGCCCACCCGATGGCAATCATGGTTGGCGTGGTCGGCGCGCTGGCCGCGTTTTATCATGATCATATGGATATTCACAACGAGGAGCATCGTATGATCACGGCCTATCGCCTGGTTGCGAAGATGCCGACCATTGCCGCGATGAGTTATCGCTATGCCAACGGCAAGCCGTTTGTCTATCCGCGTAACAGCTTAAATTACACCGAGAATTTTCTGCACATGATGTTTTCAATGCCGTCGGATGACTATACGGCCGATCCGTTGCTCGCCAAGGCGCTCGACCTGATCATGATTTTGCACGCCGATCACGAGCAGAACGCTTCAACCTCGACGGTACGCCTGGCGGGTAGTTCGGACGCAAACCCCTTTGCCGCCGTCGCGTCCGGAATTGCTGCACTATGGGGTCCCGCACACGGCGGTGCTAACGAAGCGGTAGTGCGGATGCTGATTGATATCAATGATTCGGGAAAGCCGCTGCAGGCTTTCGTCGATCGCGCCAAGGACAAGAGCGATTCTTTTCGTTTGATGGGCTTCGGTCACCGGGTTTACAAGAATTACGATCCGCGCGCCAAACTGATTCGCGAAATCTGCCACCAGCTGCTGAATGACATGGAGGCAACCGGGGAGCAGCAAAAACTGCTCGAGACCGCAATGGCGCTGGAAAAAGTCGCGCTCGAAGACGAGTATTTCGTGCAACGCAACCTGTACCCGAACGTCGATTTTTACTCGGGTATTATTTTCCTGGCGATGGGCATTCCGATGAACATGTTCACCGTCATCTTCGCGATGGCGCGTACCATCGGCTGGATTTCGCAGTGGAACGAAATGATGACGGATTCCGAGAAGAAGATCGGGCGGCCGCGCCAGCTCTACAACGGTGCGATCGACCTGGATTATGTTCCGATTGAAAAACGCTGATTCGACGCTACTTATTAATACCAACTGACCGAAGGGAGTAACGAAATGCTACAGGCATATCGCCAACATATTGATGAGCGCGCCAAACAAGGCATTCCTCCTGAGCCACTGGATGCACAGCAAACTGCCGAACTGGTGGAATTGATCAAGAATCCGCCCGCCGGCGAAGAAAATTACCTGCTTGAATTACTGACCCAGCATGTGCCGGCCGGTGTCGATGAAGCCGCCTATGTAAAGGCCGGCTTTCTCGCCGCGATTACACGCGGTGAAGCTTCAACCTCGTTAATCGATAAGATCAAGGCGGTAGAAATACTCGGCACCATGCTCGGTGGCTATAACATCGAACCGCTGATCGCATGTCTCGACGACGACGGAACCGCACCCGCTGTGGTTAAAGCCCTGGCGCATACCCTGCTGGTATTCGATGCCTTTCACGATGTAGTCGAGAAAGCCGAGGCCGGCAACAGCTTCGCCAAACAGGTGCTCGAATCCTGGGCTAACGCAGAATGGTTCACCTCGAAGCCTCCGCTTGCTGACAAGATCACCGTTTCGGTGTTCAAGGTTCCCGGTGAAACCAACACCGACGATTTGTCCCCAGCGCAGGATGCCTGGTCGCGGCCCGATATCCCGCTGCACGCCAACGCAATGCTGCAAAACCCGCGCGAAGGGCTGACCGACAAACCGCTCGAAAAAATTACCGAGCTTAAAGCTTTGGGTCATCCGATTGCCTATGTCGGCGATGTCGTCGGTACTGGTTCGTCGCGCAAATCCGCGACCAACTCGGTGCTATGGCATATGGGCGACGATATTCCGTTCATCCCAAACAAGCGCAATGGCGGTTATTGCTTCGGTAGCAAGATCGCGCCGATTTTCTTCAATACCATGGAAGATGCCGGCGCGTTACCGATTGAAATGGATGTCAGTCAAATGGAAATGGGTGATGTCATCGATATCTATCCTCGCGCGGGTAAGGCTACACTCCACGACAGCGACGAAGTAATTGCAAACTTCGAGCTCAGCACTAACGTACTGAAGGATGAAGTCCAGGCCGGCGGCCGTATTCCGCTGATTATCGGGCGCGGTTTAACCGAGCGCGCGCGCAAGGCGCTGGACTTGAATGAAACCGATTTATTTGAAAAGCCGCAGGTTCCTGAAGACAGTGGCAAAGGCTACACGCTGGCGCAGAAAATGGTTGGCAAGGCCTGTGGCTTACCCGGGGTACGCGCAGGCATGTATTGCGAACCGAAGATGACCACGGTTGGCTCGCAAGATACAACTGGGCCGATGACGCGTGATGAATTAAAAGACCTGGCCTGCCTTGGATTCTCGGCCGACCTGGTAATGCAGTCTTTTTGCCATACTGCGCCCTACCCAAAGCCGGTTGACGTGGTAACCCACCACACCCTGCCTGACTTCATGCAGAATCGCGGCGGCATTTCGCTACGCCCGGGTGATGGCGTTATCCATTCATGGATGAATCGCATGCTGCTACCCGATACAGTCGGTACCGGCGGCGATTCGCATACCCGGTTCCCGATCGGCATTTCGTTCCCGGCAGGTTCGGGACTGGTGGCTTTTGCAGCCGCGACCGGAGTCATGCCGCTCGACATGCCGGAATCGGTGCTGGTGCGCTTCAAGGGCGAGATGCAGCCGGGCATCACCTTGCGGGACCTGGTCAACGCGATTCCTTACGCTGCGATTCAGCGTGGTTTGTTGACGGTGGAGAAAAAGGGCAAGGAGAACATCTTTTCGGGACGCGTGCTCGAAATTGAAGGCTTACCGCAGCTCAAGGTCGAACAGGCCTTCGAACTGTCCGACGCCTCGGCCGAACGCTCGGCCTCGGGCTGCACCGTCAAACTCGACAAGGAACCGATCATCGAGTACATGAACTCTAACATTACAATGTTCAAGTGGATGGTTAACGAGGGTTACGGCGACGTGCGTACGATTACGCGACGCATCGAAGCAATGGAGTCCTGGCTCGCCAATCCCGAGTTGCTGGAAGCCGATGCCGATGCCGAGTATGCCGAGATTATCGAAATCGATCTCGCCGAAATCACCGAGCCGTTGCTGGCTTGCCCCAACGACCCGGATGACATCAAGACGCTGTCGGATGTTGCCGGTGATAAAATCGATGAAGTATTTATCGGTTCCTGTATGACCAACATCGGCCATTTCCGAGCTGCTGGAAAACTGCTGGATAAACTCGAAGCGCCGGTTGTAACCCGCCTGTGGATTGCACCGCCTACCAAGATGGACGAAGCGCAACTTACCGCCGAAGGTTACTACAATATTTTTGGCCGCTCCGGTGCGCGCACCGAAATGCCGGGCTGTTCGCTGTGCATGGGTAACCAGGCGCGGGTCGCGGAAAATTCGACCGTGGTTTCGACCTCGACGCGAAACTTCCCGAATCGACTCGGCAAGGGTGCCAATGTTTACCTGGCGTCCGCGGAGCTGGCGGCAGTTTCCTCGATCCTTGGCAAGATCCCGACGATGGATGAATACATGCAGTATGCCGACGACATCAACACCATGGCCGACGACGTCTACCGTTACCTCAACTTCAACGAAATGGAAAACTACACCGCCGCGGCCAATACCGCCTTCCCAGTCAAGGTCGCCTAGTCCTCAAAGCTGTCATCCCGGTATAAAAACGTCACTCCAGGCCGGGGGCCGCAATGACGCGTTTTTCAATGCCCCGCCGTACCCTGGGAATTCTCGATAATAATCTCGGCTTATACCTGGCTAACAAGATACTCAAATGCGCCCAGGGCCGCACTTGCGCCGCTACCGGCGGCAATGACGATCTGCTTGCTTTGATCGTCGGTGACGTCGCCCGCGGCGAAGATACCCTTTGTTCCGGTATGGCCTTTTGCATCCACTTCGATTTCACCGCGATGATTGGCATCAAGCAAGTCCAGCGCAAAATCGGTATTGGGATATAAGCCAATCTCGATAAAGACGCCTTCGACATCCAGTTGCCGCGATACTCCGGTCGCGAGATCTTTAACAGTCAAACCGTTAACCCGATCTTCGCCCTTGATATCCGACGGCTGATGTTGGGTAAGTACTTCTACGCGTGTGTCTGCTGTTACCTTGTCCTGTAAAATCTCGTCTCCATTGAGATCCCCCATCGATACGAGATAAACCTTGTCCGCGACCCCGGCCATTTCGATAGCCGCCTCGAGTCCCGAATTGCCACCACCGACAATCGCGACGTTCATTCCCTTAAATAGAGGGCCATCACAAGTCGAGCAATAGACCACGCCTTTGCCGGCAAGCTCTTTTTCGCCGGGGATATTGAGTTTGCGTTTTTGCGCACCGGTGGCGAGGATCAGCGTTTTACCGTGAATCTCACGACCGGAGGCGGTTTGCACTACTTTGCATCGCCCGTCCAGGCGCAGGTCAACCACTTTCTCGCCAATCAGTTTTTCGATCCCGTACTCATCGGCATGTTGATTGAATTTTGTCACCAGTTCCGGGCCTGTGATCATTTGGAAACCCGGATAATTGGCAACTTCGTAGGTGGTACCCAACTGACCGCCAATATCTGATGCAATAATCAAGGTCGAAAGATTTTTACGCGTGGCGTAGATCGCCGCGGATAAGCCCGCTGGCCCGGCACCGACAACAATCACATCGTAAATTTTGGCGAGATCAATATTAGCTGTCAGGCCTAATCGTTGGTCCAACTCGCCTGTTGCATTGAAGTTAGCCAGATCATCGTAGCCGCCGACCGATTCACCGTCGATAAAAATCTGTGGCACGGTACGTCGCCCGGAACGTTCAATCATTTCCTGTTCACGCGACAGGTCGGAGGTAATATCGACCTCTGTATATTCAAGCTGTTTGGACTGTAAAAGTGATTTGGCCTTTGAACAGAAAGGGCACCAGTCTTTAGAGTAAATTTCAATGTTGTTCATAGTTAAACTCCTGTGGTTTATGCAGTAATCCGGAAGCGCTCGCGTCCGGGAAAACTGCGGGTTAAATTGTGGTAATTCAATCAGCTGCTGCCAGGGTGGTGGAACATAGCCCTGGCTAGTTGAAAGTTTTTGTGATCTGCAGACCTCCCCAAAGCACGTTTCTGTCACCGACACCTTGTTTGAGCTCGGAGGTATGTCCTCTAATCGAATAAGTAAAACTGTAACCTTCAGCCAGCGCGACGGTATAACCTACCCACGCTTCGACGATACCGTGATTGAGCTCATCGCTGTCATAGGTGACCTCGCTGTCTTTGAACTGGCCCTGTAAAAACGCGTTGTAAGCACGCGCTTTGAGGGAAAATCCAGCCCAGAAATAATGCTCGGAAACCCTGCCCACGTCACTCGGAATTGACTTTTCGCCGTAGCTGGTCAGTTCGGGGTTAAACGAAACCCAGGGTGTATGGATTTCTCCGACTCTGAGGCTTAAGCTCCAGCTTGCTTCGGTGATATAACCCACCGATCCCTGAGTGGTGGTTTTGATTTCCAGACCCGAATCACTTTTGTACATCAGGCGTTGCCGTGCAATGCTGTAACGTGCGGTCAGTTCACCGCCTTCAGAGATCTGGTTATCCCAACCCTGTGGTTCATCACTGCCAATGCCTGAATGCACCCAATCCTGGATTTCACCGACAATACCGAGACCCATAACGCCGAGGGTGAGCGTGCTTTGCCACGAAACCTGGCGCGCCGGGTCATAGCGCTCTTTGGTGCTGGATACGTAAACCAGGCCGGCGTAGGGACGATCATCCTGACCAGGCTCTGCCAGTGTGATATCTTCAGGCGTAAATCCAAACAAGCCGTATTCGATCTTACTTGATTCGATGCCATTGTTGACTCGACGGTCCAGGCCGATGCGTTGGTCCAGCCAGCTGAGAGGCTCATGCAGCGATGACCAGTGATCTTCGACTCCCTTTCCCGCAAATGTCAGGTTGAGACCGTAGGTATAGTCCTGATCACGCGATCCCGGAACGAGTACATCGTTATCGAAAGCGAATGACCGACTTGTCCTGGGATCAAATTTGATGGGTGTACCAAGTGTCAACGGTTCAGGACCTTCACCCTCGGGGAACGCAAAACCAGTGCCCGGTAATAAAAGTGCTCCAGCCAATACGCTAAAACCTAACAGTAGAGCTCGTGGTAATTTTTTCATCGCTGTCCCCTAATTTATCCGGTCTCCTATTTACAAACTAAATAGAAAACCGTTGCATGTATGAGGTTGAAATAATAGGGTTGTGGCTGTGCGTTAAGGACCGTGAAGTGTGCGTAATCGTCCAGATCCTGTGCACTGCTGTTGAGGGAGCACAATTCCCTTTATTCGTCAGATAAATCTTCCTGTTAGCGTTTTGTGAAAACTGGTAATGATGACTATTGAGAAATTGTTGGAAGGCTTGATGGTTTGCGTTGAACCATTTGTTATTTGCCGCACCACGGCAGGGCCGAAATTAAATATCTCGCCGATGGATTTCGCGACGCTGCATTACGTGGTGGCTGGAAGCGGATCACTATTTCTGGCCAAACAATCCCCGATAATCCTTGAATCCGGCGCGATCGTTATATTGCCACCTGGTATGCCCCACCAGCTGACAGGTGATGGTGATGATGACGATGACCTGGAGATTGCGAAAAACTGCCTGCCGCTTGCCCTCGGGATGGAGGAAGTTGGCTCGAGTTCGGGCAAGGGCGGCATCGTGATCGCGTGCAGCTCCATCACCGCCACCTATCAAAAAGTTCACGGATTATTCGATTACCTCGCCGAACCAATCGTTACACACCCGGTTGAGGGAGAAACCATCGGCCAGGTTTTATCGATGCTATTAAACGAGATGGCAGACCCGAAACCCGGCAGCAACTCGCTGATCGCTTTACTGATGAAGCAATGTCTTGTCTATGTGCTACGGCGCTACTGCGAAAGTGGTAGTTGCCAGGTGTCATGGCTGTCTGCGCTGGATGATCCTCAGCTGTCAAGCACGCTTGAGCAAATGATCGACGAGCCGGGACGTCGTTTTACATTGGAGTTGCTGGCAGACAGTGCCGGTATGAGCCGTTCGGCCTTTGCGCAGCGTTTCAAAGCTGCTTTCGGACGCTCGGCGATGGACTTTTTGAAAGAGCTGCGATTACAGCGTGCTGCTCACCTATTGCGCACGACCCGGCGCCCGGTCAAATCAATCGCCGACCAGGTCGGTTTTGAAAGTCGAAGTCATTTTAGCCGCAGTTTTACCGATTTTTTTGGTACCTCTCCAGCGGATTTCCGTAACGCCTGAAGCTGAGGAGACTACAAGGGCTTGAGGTCGCCGAGCATGGTGGGGATCAACTCAGTCACGGTGGGATGGATGTGCATCGCCCGTTGGATAGTCGTATACGGAGCGCCCGCATACATGATGTCAATGATCGAGTGAATGATCTCGTCGCCGCCGATGCCGAGCAGCGCTGCCCCGAGGATCTTCTTCGTCTCGGCGTCGATCAGAATTTTCATGAAGCCCTGGGTTTCGCTGCGCTCGCGGGCGCGTCCTACCCGCGCCATCATCATTTTGCCGACCAATGCCTTACGCCCCGAGGTGCGCACTTCGCGCTCGGTCATGCCGACTCGCCCAAGCGGCGGGTCGATGTAAAGCCCGTAAGCAGTGATGCGATCGCTCACGGCGCGCGGATCGTTATCGAATAGATTGGCGACTACAATTTCATAATCATTATAAGAGGTGTGGGTAAACGCACCGCGCCCGTTGACATCACCGGTCGCCCAAACGTTCGAGACATTGGTACGGAGCTGATCATCGACCACGATAAACCCGCGCTCGTCGGTCTCAATTCCCGCTTTATCCAAACCGAGGTCATGGGTATTGGGCGTTCGGCCCACGGCCATTAACAAGTGGCTGCCCACCACCTCGGGGGCACCGGAATCGCACTCCACTTGAATTGCGACTCCCTGCTCGTGCTTCCTCAAGGTCATACACTCTGCCTGGAGTCGGATTTCAACCCCCTCATTCTCCATGATCTCTCTAACGGTCTCAGACACCTCGTCGTCGTCACGGGAGATCAGGCGATCATTCCTATCCACCACCGTGACCCGGCTCCCGAAGCGGCGATACATCTGCGCGAACTCCAATCCGATGTAGCTACCGCCCACGATGATCAGGTGCTCCGGTAGAAAATCGACCTCCATGATGGTCGAGTTAGTCAAATAATCGACCTCGTTGAGACCGGGCATATCAGGGACGAATGCACGGGCGCCGGTATTGATAAAGATCTTTTCGCCTTCCAACAGGTCGCCGTTGACTCGCACCGTGTTCGCATCCTCGAAGCGCGCGTGGCCTTCGTAGACGGTACAATTCGCCATGTTTTTGACCCAGTTTGTAACGCCTTGGTTGGATTGGCCCACGATTGCGTCCTTGCGTGCCTTGACTTGCTTCATGTCAACCTCAATCGTCCCATCGATCACGACCCCGAAGTCTGCTCCCCGCCGCGCCATATAGGCTGCCCGAGCACTGGCAACCAGCGCTTTGGTCGGAATGCAACCAACGTTCACGCATGTTCCGCCGAACAACTTGCGTTCGATGACAGCCGTCTTTAGTCCTTCCTTGGTCAAGCGGGCCGCTAATGCTGGACCCGACTGACCCGTTCCAATGACTATAGCATCGTAATTTTGTACTTTTTGATCACTCATGGTGAACTCCAACGGTTTAGGTTTATGTGACTATTACATGGCTCTGGTTATCATGCATCAACGCCTCAGGCAAGTGTCCATGTGCCCAGGATGCCCACTACCGTTTCTATTTTCAACTTGCAATTATTGGGCTCATTCCTGTACAGCATTTTCTGTTAACGCATCTAATGCAGTTATCATCATATTGGTGACATCTGAAACATTTTGCATATTTAAATTATCAATTATTGACTGCGGCGAGTGGTAACCGAGCCATGTGCTGCCATCTTCGGCTTCCCATACAAGGACCCGCATGGGCAAATCCAGGCCGACCATTTGATCGCACTGCATTAGTGGTGTGCCAAGCTTCGGATTACCAAAGAATAAAACCTGTGTCGGTCTCAATTCCATGCCGATCGATTTTGCTGCCGCGGCATGATCCACTCTTGCAATTGGTTTAATGCCTTTTTCTGATAGAGACGCTTCCAGGCGCTCTAAAGTAACGCTCACATCAAACTGACTTTTTTTCTTAATCATAATTTTCTCTCTACTCGTAAAACACTAAAACCAGAGATTCGCTTTATCGGAGAACCCGGATAATACAGCAACGCTGATTACCCGGGTCTCTCTTTCATCAAGTAAAGACGGCCACCTTTGAATTGACAACGCCGATACTTTAATTTTCGGTCGGGTTATTTAGAAATCTCCTTGACGGCCTGTTTTGTGGTCCAGACTGTGTTGGCGATAAAACGAAAATTGACCAGTGCAGCTTCATATCCGTCACCCTCTGCGACCTGGGCAGCAGCCGTTGCATCGCTCACCACTGCGACTTCAAAACCCTGTTCCATCAATTCACGCATGTGCGATTCAGTACAAAGGTTGGCAGACATGCCCGCCGGGTGCGGAACACTTAGCGGGGATATTCTAAACTCAAGTTGTTATCCTGCAGCCAGGCCCGAAGCGTCGGACCGGTCTGTTTCAGCATCGGTCGAAATAATCAGAGGGTTCTTAACGACATAGGTCAGTACGGATTTTTGTTTCCCTTGCAAACTAACGTGTTGCGATGGGAACTGACTAAAATCCGCGCCGGCATTTTGTACCACCTCGTCGCTAACCACCAGGACACATTCCAGCTCTTTGGTTTTGGTTTGCAGGCGAGCAGCCGCGTTGACGCAATCGCCGATGGCAGAATAATTGGGTGCGGTTGGCGGCCCCATGGTGCCGACAATAGCCTGCCCGCAATGAATGCCAATCCCGATTTTAAGCGGCTCTTTGAGCTCATTATTTAATTTCTGATTAAGCTGGTTAATCCTTTCCTGCATTTCGATCGCACCGCGCAGCACATCACGGCAGCCTTGCTCAAGTCCTCTTTCCAATCCATAAAGCGCCAGCAACCCATCCCCCTCAAACTGGGCGTAGTGGCCATGAGTATCGGTCAGGGTGTCTGACATTTCGAGAAAGAAGCGGTTCAGAATAAACAATACATCGTAAGGTAAATGACGCTCACTGAATTTCGAGGAACCGCGCAGGTCAACAAAGAGCGCCACAATCTCGCGCTCTTCACCACTGACACCCCCCTCTCTCCACTCACTGTCGACGTTGAGATCGGCTGGCATTAACGGTGTTATTTCAATCGGCATCAATGGACGGGTCTGGCAGGCAAGGCGAACATTCGGTGCCGCACCGATTCGTTTCAGGGCAGATTTTTCAAGTACTGACGGTTTCTCCAGTTCGAGACATCCCTGACCCACCCTGACCCGACAGGTGGCACATCGTCCCCGGCCTCCGCACAGAGAAGCATGCGGGATCGAGTGATTGCGGATGATTTCCAGTATGGTCTGTCCGGGGATGCCCTTTAAAACCTGTCCATTGATATGTTTGATAATAACGTCGCTTTTTCGCTTTTTTGTTCTTTCTCGAAAAGTCCTGGCAGCCAGTGTTAAAAACAATAAGCTGTAAAATGTGATCAGTATTCCATCATGCAATACTTCGTTGGCTGGTTTTACCGCGGAAAATGCTTCGGCTGTTTCATCGTTATCCTCCGGCAAAATAAAATCCTTCTGGTAACGATCTAAAAAAAGGGGTATGTCGGCGTCTGGGTGCCAGATTTCAAGCTCTATGCCAATTCGGCCCATCGATAAAATCACCAGCAGCGGTATCAAAATAACAACGGGGTATAAATGCAATTTCCAGCCCCGGTACCAACGAAACAGGCGCAAGAAGAAATGTAAACCAATCACCACGTGGCTCCAGGCAACCAGCATCAGCAAACCCTGTCTCGTAAGTAGCCAGTCGTTGCTCAAGATGCCACTCAAGGAATATTGGTAATTGATGTCAAAACCCATTAGCACGCGCGCACCCCAGGTCGCGGCGATATGCCCCGCGAGCAGCGGAATGATCGACAGGCCGAGCACGAGTTGCGCCAACTCCCAGACCGGCATCCGCAGCGTAGTGCGTCGATACAGCGACATCAACGCGAGACCGAAATGCGTTATTAAGGAACCATATATGAATAAACCCCCAACCCAGCTGCGCCAAAACGGGGTGACAAACCTGCGCATGGCTTCCATCGCTTCCAGCGAAATTAGCCCGAGCGTATGATTACTCAGGTGGATGACGATATAGGTTGCCAGAATCAAGCCGGTGGTGATTCGCAGTCGTCGCTCGATTAAGCTCAGCTTGGTCATGGTTGTTATATTTATTGGCAAAGGCGGTTCATTGCTGGGCTGACAAGTAGCTGGCGATCGCCGTTATCTCCTCCGCGGTTACAGGTTGTATCAGGGCGCTCATTGTTGACGTGATGCCGTTGTTACGTGCACCACTCTGTATGTCTTTGAATTGTTGAATCAGATAATCTTTTTTCTGACCCGCCAGGATCGGATAGTTTGGCGAGACCGGTGATTTTCCCTCGGGGCCGTGGCAGCCAACGCAAAATCTCTGCGAGTAGAGTTCCTTGCCCTGTGTTTGCATCGAATTCAACCCGACTGATTTTTGCGACACCGATGGTTCTTGTTCCGATTCTGGTGACTCAGGTTGTTTCGTATAGGTGGCGGTCAGGTAGCGGATAATTGTCCCGAGTTCCACTTGGCTTGCGTTAAGGCCGTTACCCACCATTCTCTGCACCAGCGCTATTACTTCTGATTTCGTTGCTGGTGGTGCCTGTTCAACCTGGGTATGGTCATGGCACTGCGAGCATTTTTGCGCGAAGAGTTTCTGAGCGGCCGCGTGTTCGTAATCGGCATCCTCGATCTCGCTCAAATTCATCGCGGATTGCATGCTGGACTGTGACTCGATCGCGCGGGTTTCCATTTTGCGTCGCTCTTTCAAGGTTTGTTGCAGGGTCGGCGACACGGCAATTAAGTAAGCAGTCACAAACCATTGGTCGTCATCGGTGATCGGATTCAAAATGGTCGAGCGATTCGCCATGCGCGAAACCGTTTGTTGCCAGGCTTGCGGGGTACGCGGCCTGACCAGCACGGTGCGTAAGTCGTGACATTGAATGCATTTGGCGGTCAGGATTCGACGGCCCGCAATGAGACCTTTTTTAGACGCCAGATCGTCCAGCAATTTTTTGTCGTCGAGCCCGGTCGTCGGCAGTAACTCACGCACCCGTTTAATTCTCGACTGGATCATCGATTCATCGCCGAGTGCAGTGCTTTCGAGATAGGCTTCGCGCAATGAAAAAGGCAGCACCAGGGAAATCAGCAGAAAGCTGCACAGGAATATCCCAACGCCGAGCGCCGGTGCCAGCTTTGCCTCCATGTGTTTGAAATAACGGACGATCGTCAGTTTCAAAATCAGTAGCGCGCCGATCGAAATGCCCAATGCGAGATGCAGTACCGTGCGTGCAGGCAATTCTACTTGATAGGTCCATAAGCGGGGCACCATGCTCCACATGATGTAGATGTAAATCAGGACGAAGAGATATCCCATCAGACGATGCGACAGCACGGCAAGCGGCGGGGCGGCGCTTTTGTACCTTTCATGGTCGAACGGAAACTTCCAGACGTAAAACATCAGGAAGGTTAGTGCCGCGGCAAGACTAAGAAATACGATGCCTATAAGACTATTGCCCAGGGTAGTTGAGACGAACTCACTCATCGGTCCATTTCCTGGGCGCTTGATCGAGGCATAAATAATTGGACTGAATTACACGGGAGTAGTTCTCGTTTATAGCCCGAGTGCTTTACATCTCCGCAATATAGATCTTGGTGATAAGAGCTTTAAACAATAACCACTTGTTACAGCCGTGACTTGCGAATACCCTGCTTGAACCGATACATAGACCGGGATTCAATATCATGCAATTTACCTACGAACGCGAATTTACCTATACCCGCAATTACCGAGGTCCGATCCGTTGCGTCATTCTTGACTGGGCCGGTACCACCATGGACTTTGGTTGCATGGCACCCGCTGTGGTTTTCCGGCAGGTATTCGAAAAGGCCGGTGTTCCCATCAGCCTCGAAGAAGCACGAATTCCGATGGGCGCGCATAAAAGAGTCCATATTGGATTGATTTGCGAAATTCCCAGTGTACGTCGGCGCTGGATTGAGACTCACGGCAGCGAGCCAACCGACGATGACGTGGGCCGGATGTTCGATGATTTTGTGCCGATGCAAGAGGCTTGCCTGAGTGAATATTCGCAGCTGATCCCGGGTACTTTAGAATCGATCGCCGAGTGCCGTAAGCGCGGCTACAAGATTGGTTCGACCTCTGGTTACCTCCCTGGCATGTTGGCCATCAACCTGGCCGATGCCGAACAACAGGGCTATATCCCCGATGCAACCTTCGGTGCGGGCGATGTCAAACGCGGACGACCATTTCCCCATATGGTACTGCGAAACATGCTTGAGCTCGATATTTCACCGGTTCAGTCGGTGGTAAAAGTTGACGATACCCTGACCGGTATCGAGGAGGGGTTGAATGCGGGAGCCTGGGGTATCGGCCTGGCTATTTCCGGCAATGAAGTCGGGGTTCAGCTGGATGAATGGAACGCCTTTTCTGAGGAGATAAAACAAAAACATCGCGACCGTATCTACCCCACCATGTATCAGCGTGGTGCGCACTATGTTATTGACGGTATCGCGGATTTGATCCCCTGCCTTGATGACATAGAGCTGCGCTTGAAGCGCGGTGAAAAGCCTTAACGGAAAATTGTTGCGTCCGTCATTGCGGCGCAGGCCGCAATCCATTGCCAAGAGTCCTCGAGAAATAATCCGGAAAGCCCGGTGGGCTTTCCAGCTGAATTCGAGTCAGGCTGGAATGAATGCCGCCCCCCCCCCCCGCGTACGCGGGGTTGGCGTATCGGCTCGTAGGCCGGCATGACGATATTTACCAGGGCAGGGAGAAGGTTTTGACGTTGGTGTAGGAGTTCATCGCCTCAATCACGCCTTCTTTGTATCCCAACCCGGAATCCTTGATACCACCAAAGGGTGACATTTCAAGTCGATAACCTGGCACCTCCCAGATATTTACCGTACCGGTTTCCAGTTCGTTGATAAAACGAATGATATCGTCCATTCGGTTAGTACAGACGCCCGATGAAAGCCCGAATGCGGTGGAATTTGAAACCTCGATCGCATGGTCGATATCTTTTACGCGGATGATCGGAATGGGTGGTCCGAAGGTTTCTTCCCGCACCAGCTCACAGTCATAAGGCACGTGATCGAGTACCGTAGGCGAATAAACAGCGCCCTGACGATCGTTTCCATAGAGTAGTTTTGCACCCTTCTCAATCGCATCGTTAACCCGATTCTGGAACAAGATCGCAGATTCTTCATTAATCACGGTGCCAACATCGGTGTCAGGGTCCATCGGATCACCATATTTCAATCGAGCTGCCTTTTCGGCGACCAGGCTAGCAAATTCGTCGGCCACGGAATCGATACATAAAACACGTTTGACTGCGGTGCAGCGTTGCCCGGAATTTTTGGTGCCGCCGGCGACAGCAAGTTCGGCTGCCTTGTCGAGGTCGGCATCATCCATCACGATCAACGGCGCGTTACCGCCGAGTTCAAGTACGGTTCGACGATAGCCGGCGGTTTCGGCAATATACTTTCCGACGCCAACGCTACCGGTAAAAGTAACCAGATCGATATGCCGGTTGGTCAGCATTTCATCGCCCATATCTGCAGGAAATCCGGTAACAATCGATAACATTTGTGGCGGCAAGCCCGCCTCGTAAAGAATATCGGCCAACACAAGCGCGGTCAGCGGTGTCCGCTCGGTCGGTTTAGCGACCATGCAGTTATTGGTCGCGATCGATGGTGCGATCTTGTGCGAAATCATGTTGAGCGGATGATTGAACGGCGTGATCGCCGAAATCGCACCCAGCAACGGATCGCGCTGAGTGAAAATCTTGCGCTTCTTGCCGTGCGGGGTGAGGTCGC
>CAXMNA010000017.1:0-3745 GCA_964194715.1 uncultured Gammaproteobacteria bacterium | reverse complement strand
ATCGCCGATACCATAGCTGAGAAAGCAAAAATCCCCGTGTTACTCACACACCCTCCCGAAGGGTAACGCAAATCTCAAATCGAGATTAAATCGCCTGGACCTGACCGGGTGTGCAAGGAGAATTTAATTACCAGCGTAATTGATTGATCATCAAGCATTGGATGGCGGCGAGTAAAACAACAGAACAACTGCCCCGACTTCGCTACCGGCACTGTGCATCGCACCGGGTGCTCTGACAATAAATTCACCTGGACCGTAGGTTTTGTTCTGATCAAAAAAGGAACCTTCTAACACATAGATTTGTTCGATTTCATCGTGCGCATGCAGCGGCGAAAATGCGCCGGCATCGACTTTCATTAACCAGGTACGGATGCCCGCCGACTTATCCTCCAGCAACGGTTTTATACAGAAACCATCTGCACCACAGTCCTGCCAGTCGACTCGCTTCGAATCAAAATCGAGCGACTCTGTCTGCGGCAGTCCCATTGGTTCAGCTTGTGCCTGGGAGGTAAAAATTTCGCTCATGATTACCCTCTATTTAATGATCACGCTTGATCGCGATACTGATCCGATCAGCTGGAAATTACAAGTTGCTCACTGGACTGTCTGCTTCGAGAAGCCAGGCATTCAGTGTCCTTCGTAGATCAATGTCAGTCCAGACCAACCTCGGACCTGGTGGCGAGTTCATTACCCGAATTAAATTTTGGGTTTTTTCACCGATTTTTCACAGCCGCTTTGTATAACAGAACTACGACCAATAGAGATGTTATTTGCAAGGAGAAAAAAATGATAAAGCACATAGTGAATTTGACCATAGCGCTGCCAATTCTATTGGCATTACTAGCTTCGCAGTCGGCATCCGCTGTCGGTTATCCATATGAGTTTAGCGCCGACGCCAGGATGGCGTATAAAAGCGATACTCCTATTGATAAAACATACGGTTACATGACGGTCGTTACAGACAAGAAGGGAAACGGGACAATCAATGTCATGTTCTCGAATGGCAACCGGTTCAATTCGGCACGCTTCAACGCCCGTGTGAAATTCCTGGATGCGTCGGGCAATGTGATCAGCGAAGAATATTTCGACCACTGGCTGGCAGCGACAGAATTTGAAGAAGCAATCGAAGGTAAAGTTACCAAATCCCTCACCTTATCCAACTTCGACTCCATCGAGGTTGATTTCTACCTGTCAGATATCTCAAGCTCAGATAGCGCAATGGCGAACTATGAGGATACTGTCAAGGTCTCTAATACCACCGGCTACTTTGATGACTAGAGGGTAACTACAATGCGGGTTGATCGTTGGTATGGCAATGCACACCACCACCGTCGCAAATGCAATCCGCAGCAGCACACTAGATATCGCGTTTCCTTGAGACCACAAACGTTTCATCGTTAAACCAGATACCATTATGTTTATGCAATACATCAGCGGTTGCATCTAGATATTCACCCGAAGATATAACCGGATCAAGGCGCTCATCTTCGATCTGCCCGACATAGATTGCGGCGTTCCAGGCCGCGAACAGGGTCGAGGTGCCGATTGCCTCGCTGATTTCGGTCGGCAAGGTATGCATGTGATAACGGATTATTGATTTGGCGTCGGAACCGGCATTGAAGTTATAGTTTTGCGCTGCGTGACCGAGGTATTCCTTGAGCGTTTTAATCAGTTCGTGGCGATCGACGGTGAAGGGATCTTCGTCGGGCCAGATTTTACGTACCAGTTCGAGCCCGGGATCATCGCCGAAAGATTGCGCGGTCATTAACCTGCCACCGGGACGCAAACTTTTTGCCAGCGGAGCAAGGACGTGCTTGATTTTAAAATCGGCACTCATGCGGGCCCGCCACGGCTGCGACGCCAGGATCAGATCATAGTCGCCCCCGGCAGCCTGACCGCGCTTGGGAATGACATCATCAAGCAAAAAGCGGTGGTCTTCGCGAAACATGACCAGCACCGAGGGTCTTACATACATCGGGTTACCGGATTTCTCGTTCGCCTTGACCTGCCAGCCGTCAACCAGTTCTTTATCGATGCCACGCAATTGTTCCCCAAACTCGTGCGCGGAGTCGCCTTGCAGCGGCATTTCGATCCAGTTCAGCGCGGATGCCTTGGCGACATCGTTGGGCATCAGCCACGGCGCCTCGGCGTAATAAAGATTGGTGACAATAATGACGCTCGCTGGATGCTCGATAAAGCGATCGGGTAGTTTTTCCAGAGTCAGGCGTACGTCTTCCAGGCTGACTTCCTTGCCAACGATAAAAAACGGAATCGTCGGAAAACGGCGATGCATCGCTCGCATTAAATGACTCAGCACGGTGCTGTCGCCGACGCCGGCATCGAACAGGCGCAGCGCAGGCGGTGACGGTCGGAGATGCGTTAGTTCCTGCGTGGCGCGTTGGGCCACTTTCCACTTTTCGTTGCAGGTATTTACGAAAGCCAGATACTTTTGGCGATTATCGTAGAATCGAAACGGACGATCATCGGTAACATGTTTCATGACTTTGTTCCCCGTGGGCTTTCGCTTACTGCCACCGGTCTCTGGTTCGTTATGAGTGATGCCGGTTTGTGGTAATTGCAGACTGATATAGTCACGAATTCGCTGTGCGGTTTCGACATTCACGTTTTTACCGGCGCGCAGCCGGGTACACAATTTGCCATCGTTGACCGCTTGACGACCGAAGGTCGATTCGGCTACGCCGGCACTTCGACAGTATGCCTCTACTTCACTTAACAATAGTTTGGTGGCGCTGCCCATAGACCGTTTTACGAATCTGCGTCAATCCGACACCCTACGCCCGGAGTAAAACAAAGGCAAGTTTTTTGCCCATCAATTTTAAGATTTTAATTTGTGGGCAGTTGCCCACTAAAAATAAATTTCAAGCCGTCAAACGCTTCATGCGATCATAGTTTTCATCGGTAAACGGCGAGGCCTCGCCGGTTTCCCAGTCGAACAGGGAACGCTCTATCGTCGTTAATGCGGCGAGATAGACGTGGATTCCACAGGTTTGCGCACCTTCTGCCGCCTCGACCGAATGGATACCATCCGGCTTAAGTGCGATAACGTCGCCGGGTTCGACGCGTTTACTGGTCTTGTGAACCAGGCGCCCACCCTCGCGCAGGTAATAGTGGTTGTCTTCGGCACCTTCGTATACGCCAATGGTTGCCGTGGTCTGATGGTCGTGCGGCGGCACATGCAGGCCGGGCATGAAGCGGACAAACCAGATTGACACGCTTTCGTCTTCAAACAGAATCTCATCATCGTTCTCAAATTCGGGCATCGCAGCGCTGATTGCCCGGGGATCTTTAAAGGCATCGCTCATCAGGTCACGCACATTCTTGACCGGCTCACTTTCAAGTGCCGCGGCACGCAGCTGTTGCACGAAGTCGTCGAGGTTAAAGTCAGCCATACTAACTCCTCACATTTGAGATAATTTACAATTCAATCGAGTAACGCCTCTTCCCAGGGATAGGTGATTAGAGGTTCATAACCGTCTTCAGTAATCAGTACCTGCTGCTCAAGCTTGACACCGTCGCGCTCACCCTTCGGGCCCATGTAGCTTTCGATACATACCACCATACCCGCCTCGAGCGCACAATCATATGGATTTACCTGGCGATAAAGGTGCTTGGCCTGGGGATACTCATCGCACATACCGACCGCATGCATAATGCAGGGGTAGGCATTATCCCGGCATTCTTCGGGCACCGGGTAAGCCTGTTTTTGCATTTCCAGCAGGGTCAT
>CAXMNA010000016.1:0-35419 GCA_964194715.1 uncultured Gammaproteobacteria bacterium | reverse complement strand
GTTTCCGGCGCGAACCGATTTTTCGGGCTACCCGCTCGTTCACCGGAATCAGTTGCTGCTCCAGCACGTTGGACAGCCTTGTAAAAGACCCTCTGGACCGAAACCCGAGTGCGCGGTCTTGTACGGGTGTTGCGTCGACCCATTGAGACCGCAATCCAAAGCAGTCACTCAGCCAGTTTTGATTTCCAAAGATAAACTGATATTAAAAACCAGTGTTAGTAGTAAATGAATGTGTGGCACTTTTTTAACCGCTATAGTATTTATATGTGATTCTTCTTTGGAGCATAGATTTGAAATCTGTTGTCATCTACCTGATCCTCATCGGCATTCTGACGGGCTGTGGCAGCTCTGACGGTGATAATCCGAAGTCGGTATTACCAGTAGTGAGTCCCAGTCTGGTCGAAATAACAGTGACGGGTATCCCTGCAGACATGGGCAATTTTGATCCGGCACCAACCGCGGATGCTGGTGGCGACTTCTGGATGAGCTACTCGCACGTATCGCTCGATGGTAGTGGTCTAAAGCTCATCGAAACCCGACTGGCGAGCAGCGTGGATGGCGGGGCCGGCTGGACGGATGCGGGCCTGAGCATTAATCCTGCATCTGCTTTCATGATTGGTCCAGATACAGTTGCCTGGGCGCAGGAAGTCTCACGACTGGTGTATAACCCGTTTGCGACAGCAGTAGGTGCGGATCCCTGGATTATCCTCTGGCATCGCTATCTTTCAATACTCAGCGGCAGTGAGACTTTGCGGCTGTTTAATAATGGCTGGATAGGGATGCAATCAGGCAATAGTGCGATGACATTAGGTAATGAGCGCAAGCTGTTTATCGGTTCTGTCTACAATACCGCTAATGACTCTACCATCGGCCCACCAGAAGTCGCACTGAATACTCTGGACCCCGCACTCGCCGATTGTGAAACCTTTACCGAGCCGGGTGTGCTGCCCAAAAGTAACGGCATTTATGTCTCACTGCTTTGTGCTACTGTCGCACCGCCTGGCAAAATTATCTTACTGCGATGCGATCACCATATGAATAATTGCAGTTACCTTGGTACCTTGATCGAAGGCAGCGAAGCAGCCGTACTCAAGAATGGTTACGATAATTTTTCTGCCTCTGAACTGGTTTCAGTAAATGGCGAAGACTATCTTATCGTGACACCCAGCGAGGCGACCATCTACCGTGGTTGTGCCATCTACAAGATTAACAATCTCGAACAGGCTAGCATCGCGCGAGTTGGAGGTACTGCAGAAGCCACAGCTGTGTTCGAAGCGCACGGTGACTTCAACGGGGCCTGTGGATACGTAGACAGTCTCAGTGGGAGCGGCGTTATCATGAGCGAAGCTTTCACCGCTTCAGTACCGGTGTTCCGTCTGTTTACGACTGACTATAATTTCTAGCGTCCGATTCTGGCCGTTCTCTGCCCCTAAAGTTGTGAATTTGAGCGTCCGCTATCGGCTGTAAGCAAAACTTGGATTTAATATTTCGAAGGTTTGCTTAGTTTTCGTATCAGAACAGCTGGGGTATGCTCCCATCTGCCATGCGTAACGAGATTTCTATCTTCCCTATTCTGTCGGTTAATTTTATCGGCACGCTTGGTTATAGCATCGTCATGCCTTTTTTGATTTTCCTGGTTGCCAAATTTGGCGGGAATAGCGTTATCTTCGGAATCCTCGGTGCGACCTATTCGGTCTTCCAGTTAATCGGCGCTCCGATCCTGGGTAAGTATTCAGATATCTACGGTCGTAAACCGGTATTGCTGATCAGTCAAATCGGAACTTTACTGGCCTGGCTATTATTTCTGGCTGCCCTGATGTTGCCTAATATCAGCTTCTGGGAGGTGAAATCCGCCTGGGCGGGTGACTTTACACTAACCCTGCCACTCATCATTCTATTTCTTGGGCGGGCACTGGATGGTGCGACTGGTGGCAACATTTCCGTGGCTAATGCCTATCTTGTGGATATTTCGAACGATGAAAACCGTAAGTCAAATTTCGGTAAAATGGCGGCTTCATCTAACCTGGGTTTTATTATTGGGCCGGTGCTGGCGGGTCTGCTCGGCGCAACCGCACTCGGGGAGATAGCACCAACCCTGGCCGCAACGATTATCTCGTTACTCGCGGTGATCGTCATCGTCAAAATGCTGCCTGATCAGGAGCCAACAAAATTATCCCAGTCGCCCTGCGCCAATGAAAAGATGAGGCGCGTATACGGCAAAGAAATCAAAGACTGTTTCGACAAAAAGCTATCCCCGAATACATTTCGGAAAATGCTAGGGGTTCCGGCGATGCCTTTAATGCTGGTTTTATATTTCCTCATTTTCCTGGCATTTGCAATGTTCTACACGGCTTTCCCGATCCATGCCGCAGTAGGTCTTGGATGGGAAATGAGCCAGCTCGGCATATACTTTTCGCTGCTAAGCCTGGTGATGATCGTAATTCAGGGTCCGGTGATGACATACCTCTCACCCCGAGTATCTGAAAAACCGCTGGTGGTCATCGGCAGCATGGTTATGTTTGTAAGCTTTGCGCTTCTGCAAAGTCACGACATAGTGTTGGTCTACGCTGCCGCAATTTTGTTTGCGGTTGGCAACGGAATCATGTGGCCTTCATACTTATCGTTGCTGGGACAGATGGGCGAGACCAGCGATCAAGGCTACATCCAGGGCATCGCGAGTAGTGCCGGTAGCCTGGCAAGCATCATCGGGTTGGTAATCGGTGGTCTTCTATATAGTTTGTTTGCTTCAACAAGCTTCGTAATCGCCGCCTGTGTATTCATCGCCGTATTTGGGCTTGCGATAACGTTGCCCAGTGATGCGATCAAACAACCAGCAGATAAGGTATAGTTTTCTCACTGCTTTAGCGATTGGGCGCATTAACTATTTAGTTATTGTTTCGAGCTTTAACCTCTTTCATGAAACGATCCTTAATAACGACGGGGTCTATATCGATTACAGGTACCTTGATATTTCCCGATTCGCACTTGCAGACAATGATCGTCATTTGGTTTGAATCCAGGGAAGCTTGCAGCACCGTCGCAGTTTCCTCCGCCTGGCATTCGATAACGTTTTCACATCCACAGGCTTGTGCCACGGCCGCCAGCGAAGTTTTCCTGCCCGCATAGGTGGGTTGATCTCCGGTGGAGCCATAGCTGCCATTGTCGACAATGAGGAGTACGAAATTATCCGCCACATTGTTGGCGATGGTTGGCAAGGTACCGTAGTCACGAATTCGATCTCGTTACTGATCAAATCCCTAACAATGCTTTCGTTTACCGACACCTGAATTTCTCCCGACCTGATTTTTTTAGCTATACGGCGATGGATGATGCCATAAATAACATCAGGAGCGATGAATTATTACAACCACATCTAGGTATGCAATACGATTTGATCTAGTTGGCTTATAATGCCTGGATCCACAGGGGGATGGACGATGACAAAACTAAATTTCATCCGTACAGGCGGCCTGTTGTTGATTGTCAGTGGGCTCGCACTTGGTTACTCCTATATTTCGCATCCACATCATATGCCGCCCGAGGTCATCGCATCGGCAAACTGGATTCTGATACATACGCTGTTCGCTGTCTCGCTGGTACTCGGCCTGTTGGGTACCACCGCGCTTTATGCGGTCACGGCGCTGCGTACCGGTATCCTCGGGCTGGTCGGTTACATCCTGCTCTTTATTGGCATGATGATGATCTTCGGTCTCGACTACTATGAGGTCTTGATCGCCCCCTTTCTGGCAGAGCACTATTCCAAAGTCATAACCGATTATGGCGCGGGCGACACCATGGGCATGGTGGCGATCGCTTTCCCGGTTTCTGGGTCGCTCACGGTCATTGGCTATGCGCTACTGGGCGCTGCGTGGAAACGTGTCAAAGTAATTCCGGGCTATCTCGGTATTGCTTTAATCGTAACCTCGATTGCGTTCGGCGTAGGCCTGAGCCCACTTGGCGGACTAATGGTAGCGCGCACTACTGCCGCCCTGTTCGGTGCTGTGTTGGTTGCTATCGGCATTATCGCCATGCTGCAAAATCAGCAATTTACCGACTAGCAATCGAAACGAGATCGGCAAATATCAGAAGTAAAACTGATCATATCACTTGCCATGCTGTTCGCCCTACCACAGTGCACCGGCATTGAGCTGGATGTCTTCCATGGTGATACCTTGCGCCTCGTCACGACACAAAAAGGCCGCCAGCGCACCGAGCTCTTGCGGTTGTACCAGGCGTTTCTGGGGTTGTTCAGCAACCAGCTTGCTAATTTCTTCGTCGACGCTGTGTCCGGCTTTACCTGCCTGAATCTCCATACCGCTGTTGAACATTTCAGTTTGCACCCAGGTCGGACTGATCACAACCGAGCTGACACCATGTGGGGCACCTTCAAGCGCGACCGCGCGGCTCAATCCCAGCAATCCTGATTTAGATGCACAGTAGGCAGCATGATCGGCAACAGCCGTGGTTGCCGCGGTAGAGCCAATATTGATGATACGTCCCCAGCGACGTTCGATCATCTTCGGTAAACAGGCGCGAATCATGCGAAACGGACCGGAAAGATTGATATCGATGACATCGAGCCAGGATTTCTCATCGTGCCCACAAACCAGCTCGTGCGCGGTGACCCCTGCCGAATTGACGAGGATATCGGCATGCCCATACTCACCGGCTAGTGCATCGACAAAAGCGTTGATGCTGTCGATATCTGCAACATCGAGCTTTTGATAAAAAAATGTGTCGCTAACCGCCCGGAGTTCCTCGACAACCGCCTCCGGTTGCCGACGCGCACCGACCGCGATGGTTGCACCTCTTTCAGCCAGTGAAACTGCAATTGCTTTACCAATGCCGGCAAAGCCACCGGTGATAATTGCAATCCGGCCTTCGAGATAACGCTCCACGGCTACCATTCACCTGTCGTCGGCATCGATGCCCAGGGTTCGGCTGATGCTAGCGGTTCACCCTTTTGCAGTAGCTCGATCGAGATGTTGTCTGGTGAACGAAAAAACGCCATGTGACCATCGCGCGGGGGAACATTGATGGTAATACCGGCTTCCAGCATTTTCTGGCAAATCGCGTAAACATCATCCACCGCGTAAGCAAGATGGCCAAAATTTCGTCCGCCATGGTATTCCTCACCGTCCCAGTTGTAAGTGAGTTCAACCAGCGGCGCACGCTCGGCTTTGACCTGATCCAGATCTTCCGGCGCCGCGAGGAATACCAACGTAAACTGGCCTTCCTCGCTTTCATAGCGATCGGTCTCAACCAGGCCAAGCAAGTCCCGGTAGAACCCAAGCGAAGCTTCCAGATCGCGTACGCGCACCATGGTGTGTAAGTATTTCATCGCCATATCCCGATATTCAAATTCGCCAAGTATTATGTCATAGCTCTTTGAGGCTGGTAAGGCAGACAGGAATTCACTAACATCGGTCGAAATTACTGGGTAGGCATCATGAAATTTAATTCAAACGTTCTTGATTGCGCCGCCGCGCCAATCGCAGAAGCCTGGTCCTGGGTCAAAAATCCCGAGTCCGAGAACCTGATCGACATGTGCCAGGCGGTACCCGCACATCTGCCTCCGCAATCACTCAGGGACTATCTCGGCGATGCGATCAAGGCGGGCGAAGGCGCCACTTACACCGATATCCGTGGCATACCTCCCCTGCGTGAAGCCTTAGCGGGCAATATCAGCGAGCGCTATCAGGGATCGGTCTCGTCCGATGACATCCTGATCACCGCGGGCTGCAACCAGGCGTTTTGTTCAGTTATCGATACTCTGTGTGAGGCTGGTGATGAGATCATCGTACCGCTGCCCTGTTACTTCAATCACCAGATGTGGCTTACAACCCGTGCCGTGGTACCGCGCTATCTGTCGTTTAATGCCGAAACCGCGATGCCCGACCCGAATGAGGCGAGCACGCTAATAAACGAGCGTACGCGTGCGATCCTGCTGGTAACCCCGAACAATCCGAGTGGCGCCATTTACAGTCACGAATGTATCGAGAAATTTTTCGAACTTGCTCACGAGCATGGACTCGCTCTGATTATCGATGAAACCTACCGCGATTTCATCGATATCAATCAGCTGCCGCATCGCCTGTTTTCGCGATCCGATTGGCGCGACACCCTGGTCCATTTGTACAGCTTCTCCAAGGTATTCAGCCTTACCGGTTTTCGCACCGGCGCCGTTGCCGCGAGCCAGGCATTGCTCGAGCAACTTAAAAAAATCCAGGATTGCACCGCGATCTGTGCTCCGCACGCAGGCCAGCTCGCTGCGGTTTATGGCCTGCAAAATTTGCAGGCCTGGAAACTGGAGAAATCCGACGAACTGGCGCAACGTGCCATCGCGATCAGGCAGGCATTCGAGCATCATGATTTGAACTACCGCCTGATCAGCGCCGGGGCTTACTTCGCCTACATCGAGCACCCATTCAAAGCTCCGGCTCGTGATGTCGTCAAGCGCTTGATTCAAGAGCACGAAATCATCAGCCTGCCGGGAAGTTATTTTGGTCACGACCAGGAGCAGTTCATCCGCTTTGCCTATGCCAATGTGCACGAAAAGCATTTTGATGACGTGGTCCGGAGATTGATCGCAAGCCAGTAAAAATGAGGCAATTAGTATGAGTAAACCGATAAAAGGCGCCTGCCTTTGTGGTCAGGTCCAATACCAGGTCACCGGACCCTTTGACGAATTCCATCTCTGCCATTGCAGCCAATGCCGGCATTCCACGGGAACCGCCCACGCGGCCAATATATTCACCACCGCCGATCGCATCGAATGGCTTGCCGGCGAAGAATTGATCAAGCGTTACACACCCGATAAACCCAATGTTATTTCAAAGTGCTTTTGCACGCATTGCGGTTCTCTGGTGCCTTACACCAGCCTGAAAAGCGGCAAGCTGGTTATTCCGGCAGGATCTTTGAGCGAAGCCCCGGATATCAAACCCGAAGACAATATTTTCTGGCGTGACCGTGCCGACTGGTACGACGCCGGTCTGAATGCACAACATAAAGAGCAAGGTCCCAACGAATGAACCTTTAGGCCTGGGTAAAGTCACAAGATGAGTAAAATAAAAAAGGGGTCTCCATGCTACGGGTAGTCATCTTGCTGCTGGCGTTCTCCGGCGGTCTTTACGCGGCTGAACCAGAAATTGAACTCGTCAGTGATACAGAATTTGCTTTCGACATTGATGGCAGCCGCATCAGCGTCGAAATCCGTGATCGGGTATTGCGCGGCAAGAAAGACATGCTCCTCGAATGGGTGCTCTACTCGGTCAAAACCGTGCATCACTACTATGGCCGTTTTCCGGTAAAAAGCGTAGCTATCAAGCTGCAGGTTACCGGTGGTCACGCGGTGCGTTTTGGCCAGGCATTCGGTGGAGATTCGCCTTTCCTGCGCATTGTCATCGGTGAGAATATTACCCCTGAAATGCTGCGCAAGGACTGGATCCTGGTGCATGAAATGGTGCACCTGGCGATGGCTGATGTGCCCGACGCACACCGCTGGTTGCTAGAAGGACTCGCAACCTATGTCGAATCGATTGCACGCGCACAGCGCGGCCATCTCAGCGAAGAATTCGTCTGGAATGGCTTCATCAATCGCATGCCACAGGGATTACCTCAAAATGGTGACCGCGGGCTAGATCAGACCCCGACCTGGGGGCGTACCTACTGGGGAGGTGCCATTTTCTGCATGCTCGCCGACATTGAAATCCGCAAGCTCACCGACAACAATAAAAGCTTGCAGGATGCCCTGCGAGGGGTACTGGATGCTGGACTATCGATGCATGCCAGCGCCACCGCGATGGAAGTTTTTGAATCGGCGGACCAGGCTATCGGAATCGATGTCCTGGTGCCCTTATACCTGAAAATGAAAGCTGACCCCTACCCAATCGATCTCGATGCGTTGTGGCAAGCACTGGGGGTCGACCTGCAAGACGACCAGGTGATTTACAACGACGATGCACCGATGGCGCACGTGCGCAAAAAATTACTCAAGTCCTAGTCGATGTAGTCAAGTAGCCTGCGCCAGGCCTTCAACTTTTGTTTAAAACTCATGCCCGCATGCGCGGGACTGGTGGATGGCATCCGCAATAACTCGATAACCAGCGGTTTTGGCAGAATGGGAGTGACCAGCTTCCTGAAGTACTTTTCGGAGGTCGCGCCGTTGAACAGGATTGCCCTTATTTCAGGATAGCGCTGCAACAGCCCTGGAAAATCATTAGCGTGAACGCTGTTCACGTCGATGTTCGAATCCAGGCTGCCTGGCCGGTGACAAGCTTGCAAGGTATCCCAAAGAATCAGCGGTTGTCGCGAAAGCTCGCGTACCCGTACTTGGTAGCTCGCACCGTGATCGATGCCGAAAAGCGCCTCCATAATCGGCCAGAACGCATTGCGGGGATGGGCGTAATATTGCACAGCTTCGAGCGAAGCCACACCGGGCATACTGCCAAGAATTATGATGCGGGGTTGATGACCTACGATCGGCTCAAACGATTGAACCCGGGTCACAAGACGCCTATTTCTTCATCTGATCGAAGAATTCCAGATTGGTTTTGCTGCTCTGCATGCGTCCCAGCACAAACTCCATCGCCTCGATTTCGTCCATCGCGTGCAGGAACTTGCGTAGAATCCAGACCTTCTGTAATTCTTCCGCATCGATCAACAGCTCCTCGCGACGCGTACCAGAACGGTTGATATGGATCGACGGGAAGACGCGTTTTTCAGCGATGCGTCGATCGAGATGGATTTCCATGTTGCCGGTGCCCTTGAATTCCTCGTAGATGACTTCGTCCATCTTGGAACCGGTTTCGATCAGCGCGGTCGCAAGTATCGTCAGGCTGCCGCCTTCTTCGATATTACGTGCCGCACCAAAAAAGCGTTTTGGCCGATGTAATGCATGCGCATCAACGCCACCGGTCAGCACCTTGCCTGAAGAAGGAATCGTGGTGTTATAGGCTCGTGCCAGGCGGGTTATCGAGTCCAGCAAGATGACCACATCACGCTTGTGCTCCACCAATCGCTTGGCTTTCTCGATAACCATTTCGGCAACCTGGACATGGCGACTGGCCGGTTCATCAAAAGTCGACGCGACCACTTCGCCCTTGACCATGCGCGCCATCTCGGTGACTTCTTCCGGGCGCTCATCGATCAGCAGCACTATCAGGTAACAATCGGGATGATTGCTGGCGATGCTCTGGGCAATGTTTTGCAGCATCAAGGTTTTACCTGCTTTCGGTGGCGAGACTACCAGGCCTCGCTGCCCCTTGCCGATTGGCGACACCAGGTCAATAATACGGGCGGTAATGTCCTCGGTACTGCCGTTGCCGCGTTCAAGCACCATACGGCTGTTAGGGTGTAATGGCGTAAGGTTTTCAAATAGAACCTTGTGCTTGACGTTTTCCGGTGCATCGAAATTGATTTCATCAACTTTGAGTAACGCAAAATAACGTTCGTTATCCTTGGGCGGCCTGATTTTGCCACTGACGGTATCGCCGGTACGCAGGTTAAAACGCCTGATCTGGCTCGGTGACACATAGATATCATCGGGGCCGGCCAAATACGAACTGTCTGCGGATCGTAGAAATCCAAATCCGTCCTGCAGAATTTCCAGCACCCCTTCACTGAAAATATCCTCGCCTTTCTTGGCCTGCGATTTGAGGATGCTAAAGATGATGTCCTGCCGACGCATGCGCGCCGAGTGGTCACCTCCCATCGATTTCAAAGTTTCAATTAAGTCGGGTACGGTGTGTTGCTTCAGCTCATTTAGATTCATTTTTGGAGTGCCCTAAAAGAAGGGTTGGGAAATAAAGACGTAAGAACGGCCCATGGGTAATGTCGGGAAATATATTTGGTTTTTTGTTCAGGTGTGCCGCGGAGATACGGCATCGATTAAAAAGAGACTAGCACAGTATTTCAGGGTCGTCTACCTCAATAAGCGACCCTTTTTAAATCAGTTTTCAGGCTTTATTAGACTAGATATTACTATCGAGGAATGCGGTTAACTGGGATTTAGACAGCGCGCCTACCTTGGTAGCCTCGACTGCACCATCTTTGAACAACATCAGGGTTGGAATACCACGAATACCATATTTGGGCGGGGTGTTAGCATTGTCATCAATATTGAGCTTCGCAACAGTGAGTCGACCATCGTACTCGTCGGCTATCTCTTCGAGAATCGGGGCGATCATCTTGCAGGGGCCACACCATTCAGCCCAGTAGTCAACGAGCACAGGATGTTCCGCCTGTAGCACATCAGATTCGAAGCTTTCATCTGAAAGGTAAACTATTTTTTCACTCACATGTGTCTCCAGCCCCATGGCTTAATCAGTTAGACCAACAATTTAGTCGTATCAGATTTAACTGTCAATGATACAAACATGCTGGAAATTCGATTCAAGAATTCCAGACCAGGATCACTAGGTGGGGATAAAAATCCGCTTTTTCAAATCACAGCGCAGGTTTTCATGCAATTTGCTACCATAGCCCGATTCGACATTGAACCTAAGAGAAAACGCGATAGCATGGCGCAACAACACTTAACCGAGCAGCAGTTCAGCTCCCTGGAGCTTGACCAACGTTTGCTGAACGCGCTGGACGAGATGGGTTTCCATTACTGCACGCCGATTCAGGAGAAATCACTGCCGCTATTGCTGTCAGGCAAGGATGTCTCCGGCCAGGCCCAGACAGGTACCGGCAAAACGATGGCATTCCTGCTGGCCTGCGCACAGCGGATTCTGCATTCTGACAAACCTGCCACCACTCCCGGTAAGCCGCGCACATTAATTCTGGCACCGACACGAGAGCTCGCCATACAAATCCATAAGGATGCGAATAAATTGTTGGGTAACCTACCGCTCACGCTGGCCATCTGCTACGGTGGTAAAGCCTACGAACAACAAAAAAGGCAGTTCGATGAGCCAGTTGATATCCTCATCGGCACCCCGGGGCGCCTGATCGATTTCTTCAAACAACGGCTATTCGATTTCAAGTCGATTGAAGCAATGGTGCTGGATGAGGCCGATCGCATGTTTGATATGGGTTTCATCGCGGATGTGCGTTTCATGTTAAGACGCTTACCCGATCCGCAAAAACGTCTCAACATGCTGTTCTCGGCGACCATGGCGCAAAAGGTAATGGAGCTTGCCTATGAGCATATGAACCAGGCACAGCTAATCAAAATCGATGCTGACTCGCCAACGGTGGATCGCATCGAGCAAAGTGTTTACCACCCGGCCAATCATGAAAAAATACCGCTGTTACTGGGCTTGATTCAGAAACTGCAACCGCAGCGCAGCATCATATTTGCCAACACCAAGCACGCCACGATCCGCATCTGGGAATACCTGCAGGGCAATGGTGTATCAGCGGCAATAATTTCCGGAGATATTCATCAAAACAAACGTGAGACACTGCTGAAGAAGTTCCACGACGGCGAGTATTCGATCCTGGTGGCCACCGATGTCGCCTCGCGTGGTTTGCATATTCCCGACGTCACTCATATTTTCAACTATGATCTGCCCGAGCTGGCTGAAGACTACGTGCATCGTATTGGACGCACCGCGAGGGCGGGTAAATCGGGTGCTGCGATAAGCTTTGCCTGTGAAGATCTTGCGATGAACCTGATCGATATTGAATCCTATACAGGCAGCACGATTCCAACGGTATCGATAAGCAACGACCTGCTGATCGAACCCAAACCTCGAGTTAAAATGAAAGGCGGCCGTTTGAAGCCAGGCGCAGGCAATAGGCAGCAGCGCCCGGGACACAAGAACGGGCCACCACGTCATCATCAGCGTCGAAAAAAGGCAGTATGAGCGAACAACGCAACGTATTAATTCTCGGGGGTAGCGGATTTATCGGCAAGCAGCTCGCGTTTGCGCTCGCTAACCAGGGTTGGCATGTCAGCGTACCCAGTCGACGGCCGCATCGAAATCGGTCCTTGCTGGTGCATCCCAATATCAGCCTGCAGGAAGCCAACATCACCGACAGCGCCAGTTTAAAACAACTCTGCGATGGTCAGCAGGTCGTTGTCAACCTGTTGGGGATATTGCATGAAAGGCGCAAGGGAGACTTTCGTCGATACCATGTCGATTTCGTCAAGTCCGTGGTCGAAACCTGTAGCGAAATCGGAATTAAAAGGCTATTGCATGTCAGTGCCCTTGGTGCCGACGAGGCGTCCGGCAGCAGTCTTTACCTTCGCTCCAAGGGTGAGGGCGAAAATCTGTTACATACCTTTGGCCAGCGTGATTTGAAGGTGACGAGTTTTCAACCATCGGTAGTGTTCGGCAAGGAAGACGATTTTATTAACCGTTTTGCCGGAATTCTAAAATTGTTTTTCGGTTACTTTCCACTCGCTTGCGCCGACAGCAAACTGGCACCGGTCTACGTAGGTGACTTGGTCGATAAAATAATAAGCACGATCGATGATCGCGAAAGTTATTCCAGACGTTACGCGGTTTGCGGACCAGAGGTATTTACACTGCAGCAAATCCTGAAGTTAATCATCGAAGTATTACGGCTTCCAGTGCGCGTGATGCCACTAGGTAAGGGATTGTCGCGCATGCAGGCACTAGTCCTGCAAAATCTGCCCGGCAAGTTGTTTACCATGGACAATTATCGATCCCTGCAGACTGACAATATTTGTTCAGACGGCGATCTTTGTGAAACCAGTCTGCGCCAGTATCTCAATGGTTTACCGGCAATGTTTGGAAACAAACGCAGTTACGATAGCTTCCGTAAAAACTACCCGCAACCCGGCAATCCCGAGGACCATCTGTGAAGGTATACCGTGTCGGTGGTTGTGTACGCGATCGCCTGCTCGGACTGCCCGTTAACGACATAGACTGGGTGGTTACCGGCGCCACCGCAGAACAAATGCAGGCCGCCGGATACAAGGCAATTGGCAAAGATTTCCCGGTTTTTCTGCACCCCGAAAGCAAGCAGGAATATGCGCTAGCCCGCAGCGAACGCAAAACTGGCCCAGGTTACAAGGGATTTGAAATTAGCGCCGATCCCATCACCACGATCGAACAGGATTTATTACGTCGCGATCTAACCATCAATGCGATGGCCGAAGATGACCAGGGAAAACTGGTAGATCCATACGGTGGCCAAAAGGACATTGAAGATCGCATCTTACGGCATGTTTCTGATGCATTTGTCGAAGACCCGGTGCGGGTACTTCGCGTCGCTCGCTTCGCGGCTCGATTTCATAAACTGGGTTTTACAATTAACGACGACACACGGGACTTAATCCGTCAGATCGGCCAGTCTGGCGAACTCGGGACACTGGTCGCCGAACGAGTATGGTCCGAATTATCGCGCGCACTCGACGAAGCCAACCCCGCCGTCTTCTTTACAAGCTTGCGCGAATGTGAAGTTTTAGCGCTGTTATTTCCCGAGATTGACGCCCTGTTTGGCGTACCGCAAAACGCACGCTATCACCCGGAGATCGATACCGGTGTACACATTATGATGGCGTTACAAGTAAGCGCTGCGCTCAGTCACGATAATGAAACCCGATTTGCCGTGCTGATGCACGATCTGGGTAAAGCAACGACACCCGTCTCGGTGCTGCCGAGTCACCATGGTCACGAGGCGCGTGGCAAGAAACCCGTCAAGGCTTTTTGCAAGCGTTGGCGAGTTCCCAAAGCGCATACCGAGCTGGCCCTGATTACCACCGAATTTCATTTACAGGTGCACCGCGCCATGGAACTTAAAGCGTCGACCCTGTTAAAGTTATTTATCCGGGCCGACAGCTTGCGCAAGCCAGAGCGGTTTCAAAAAATGCTCGATGCCTGTCGCGCCGATATTCGCGGCCGCAAGGGATCCGAGGACGACCCCTACCTGCAAGCGGAATTTTTATTACAACTTGCTACCAAGCTGCGTCAACTGGATCTAGCCGACATCCAGCAACAGGGATTGACTGGAAAAGCCATGGGCCGGGCAATTAACGAGGCTCGTTTGCGTTTGATAAAACAGGAAAAAGCGCTAGCGCTGCAGGATCCCGGCTAAGCGGGTATCGACAAATTTCAATAGCCGCGGTAGCGGTGAAAAATGTAACAGGATACCGGTCAATACACCGACCCCATTGGCTAGGACATCGCCCCATTCCGGGTAACGATAAGCGGTCATTCCCTGTAATAGCTCAATTAAGATACCGTATCCAATCAGGCCGACGACAGTCCAGCCCAATGCAATCCGGTTAACGACCAACAGGCTGAACCAGCCCGCCAGTAAAAAATAGGTGACCAGATGTGACAGCTTGTCACTGACTCCGATGTCAGGCGCCGGCATCAATGAAAGCGCAGCAACAGCCGACAGCATCATTGCGCCGATAAAGTACCAGAACTTGACTAGCTTCAACCGTGCCAGCGTCGATGGTGGTTTGTCACCGGGTACAATCATCGGAAAATTATCTAGCTCAGTAACACAAGAATCGCGACGCCTAGCAGCACCCGGTAAATGACAAACGGCAGCATACCTATCCGGTCGATAAGGCGCAGAAAATAATGAATGCAAAGCCCGGCACTTAGCGCCGATAACAGCACGCCCAGCAATAAGTCATCCCATCCAATCGGGCTTACCTCGGTCACCATGCGCACCGATTGCAAGACCCCGCTGGCAAAAATAACTGGCATCGCAAGCAGAAAGGAAAAGCGTGCCGCCGCTTTACGGGTAAGTCCAAGAAACAACCCTAGTGTGATGGTGATGCCCGAGCGCGAGATTCCGGGAATAAGCGAGAGCATCTGGAAGCAACCGATGATTAGTACATCTTTTAAATTTAACTGGAATTCGTTACGGGTGCGGCGCGCAGTAGTATCTGCGAACCACAACAACAATCCGAAAATTATCGAACCCGAAGCCACAATCCACGGGGCGCGCAGATCGGCCTCGATTAAGCCCTGTAACAGGAAGCCCACCAAGATCGCCGGTAAGGTACCGATTATTACCCACCAGGCGAGCAAACTGTCCTGATCAGCTTTACCGCCAACGAGCGAACATGTCCACGATTTCAGCATCCGCTTAACCTCGATGCGAAAGTAAAACAAGACCGCAAGCAGTGACCCGATATGCACCGCCACGTCGAACACCAGCCCGTGCCCCGGCCACTTCAGCGCCTCCGGCAGCAATACCAGGTGAGCTGAACTCGATATCGGCAAGAACTCGGTGAGTCCTTGCACAATCGACAGTATTACAATGTGAAGACTATCCATGCCCTCCCCTTCGTCGCATCGCCGGCATTTCAAGCGCCATATTCTTCTGCATTGCCAGCACTTTGAACTTCTCTCCCATCTCATGTGGCAGGCTCAACGTTCTGACCTGCTGTGATAACTCTAATTGCGCCACGCTGTCGCTGCCATCCGCTTGCCGTTGCCCTTCTTCGAGCAGACCGTTGGCTAGCAAAAACTGTCCCTGGGTAACCAAACCTGAAAGCTCGAATCCATTTGCCTTGGCGGCATCGGCACAAGCATCAAAATCGACAAAAGCGGTGATATCCTGCAGCCCCGGGTATATTAGTGGATCGGTGTGTACCCGGTGCTGGTAATGACAGGTCAAAGTGCCACGACTGCGTGACGGATGGTAATACTGGTCTTGTTCATAGCCGTAATCGATGATTAATACAAGGGCCCGGTTACAATTTTGCGCGAGCGCTTTTAACCAGGGTCCGTAGTTCAGGTTCAATTCGCTGCAGTAGTCATCCGCAAGATCTCCCAGGCGTGCCTCGATCGCCAGGATCGAGTCCAGCACAGGCTTGTCCGGAGAAAAGGATTGCCAGGCGAAACCTCGACCATCGTAACCAACCCCGCGCTCGAGCCACTCTCCCTGCTTCGACAGGATATGTACGGGCATTGCGTCAAGCACTTCATTGGCGAGCACGATACCATCAAATTCCTCTGGAAGACTGCTCAACCATTCAATTTTGTGAAACAGTTCCGCAGGCAGCCGGGCGTGTAGATACTGCAGTTGGCGCTGCTTCAGTTCAGCACTGAGATCGAGAATCTGGTAACTCTCGAGCGTAGGTAGTGTGCATAAAATCTGAGCGCATAACTTACCACTCCCGGCGCCAAACTCGAGCACCCGTGCATCGCATCCCTGTGCAATTACAGCTGCGATTTGCTGCGCCAGGCAGAATCCAAACAATTGAGAAACTTCCGGAGCGGTTACGAAATCTCCCTGCGCTCCAAATTTTGGTGTTGCAGCTGAGTAATACCCAAGTCCCGGTTCATACAATGCCATCCGCATGTACTCGTCGAATCCGATCACCCCTCCCCGGTGTTCGATCCGAGCAACGATTGCTTCCACCAGACAGGTACTGTGCGCGATGGCGTCTGCGTCGGGTGGCGGTAATTCCAGCCCCCGGGAATCATGCCCGGACGGAGGATTCTTCGGCATTCTCGGTTTCACTGCTTCGGACTAGCGTCTGCTTACGGGGATGATATGATGGCACTTTTCGCTTTCGCTTGGCTGATGTTGTTAACTGATAAATCCGTGTTGGTAACCGGCGCGGCAAATCGCCTCGGGGCGCAGATCGCCCGCACTCTACATCAAAATGGGGCAAATCTCATTATCCATTACCGCAATTCGGAAGTCGCGGCACAGACCCTGGTGGGTGAACTCAACCAGTTGCGAAATAATTCGGCGATCGCAGTTAGCGCTGATTTGGGCTCAATCACCGAACTGGCAGAGCTCGCCACAAAGGCCAGTAGTGCTTTCGATGGTTTGCATCTCCTGGTTAATAATGCGTCAAGTTTTTTTCCAACCAGGTTTGGTGAAATTGATCAGCAAGCCTGGGATAACTTAATCGCCAGTAACTACCGAGCGCCACTATTTCTGTCGCAGGCTTGCTATCCAGCACTAAAGGAAAGTTTGGGTTGCATCATTAACCTGATCGATATTTACGCCTCTATGCCGCTAAAACACCACAGCGTCTACTGTAGTGCCAAGGCGGCCAACCAAATGCTGGTCAAGTCGTTGGCACTGGAACTCGCGCCCGAAGTGCGGGTCAACGGCATTTCCCCGGGGGCAATCCTGTGGCCGACAGATGAAACCAGTGACGAACAGGGTTATAAAAAAGCAATCCTTGAACAGGTTCCGTTAAAACGTCGCGGTACACCACAGGCAATAGCCGATACCGCACTGTTCCTGGCAACGAACGACTATATCACCGGCGAAATAATCCGCGTCGATGGTGGTCGCCTGCTCACCGCTTAGAAAATGAACATGAATCGTTACTGGAGCAAGTCAATCGAAGTCCTGGATCCTTACACTCCCGGTGAGCAACCACAGGACCAGCAGTACATCAAGCTCAACACCAATGAAAATCCATATCCGCCGTCGCCTGCAATCGCAAACGTGATACGGGATTATGAGGTAGAGCACTTACGTCGCTACCCCGACCCGGAAAGCAGGGAGTTAATAGAATCACTGGCCGCTTACCATGGTTTAAACGCGAACCAGGTTTTTGTCGGTAACGGCTCTGATGAAGTGCTCGCACATGCTTTCCAGGCATTTTTCAGGCAGGACTACCCGATACTATTTCCCGATATCAGTTACAGTTTTTATCCGGTTTATTGCAAACTCTTCCAGATCGAGTATCACCAGCCCGCCCTCGATCATGAGTTCTGTATCAATATTCAGGATTATGCGTCGACCAACGGCGGTATTATTATTCCCAACCCGAATGCTCCGACCGGGATCGCTCTCGGGATCGGGGCGATTCGAGAATTACTCGCGGATAACCCCGAGTCGGTGGTCATTATCGACGAGGCCTACGTCGACTATGGCGCCGAATCAGCATGCCAGCTGATTCCGGAATTTCCCAACCTGCTGGTGGTGCAGACATTTTCCAAAGCGCGCAGTCTCGCCGGACTGAGGCTCGGTCATGCGCTCGGCCACGAAGATCTGATCGAAGCCCTGCAGCGCGTTAAAAACTCCTTTAATTCCTATCCCATAGGCAGTCTCACCAGCGCGATCGCCCTGGCGTCAATCGCAGACGAAGACTACTTTCAGGATTGTCGTAAGCGCGTGATCGCAAGCCGCGAACGTTTAAGCGCAGATTTACAACAACTGGGCTTTGAAGTGTTTCCATCGAGCAGTAACTTCGTGTTCGTACGTCACCCCAAGCGCGCGGCCGAAACGCTTTACCTTGAATTGAAATCAGCCGGCATCCTGGTGCGCTACTTCAAACAAGCGCGTATCGACAACTGCCTGCGCATTTCGATCGGCAGCGACGCCGAATGCGATACGCTCATCGCCGCCCTGAAAAGCATCCCCGCATAAACGATTCGGAGATTGCGGGATAACGCATTGACGCGTAGCTTTTGCGGGCTTTCACTCGAGCCTGCCAGGTAAAGATCTTAAATTGAAATGCGACTCGGGAGGTTACCGTGACGAGTTCGCTATAGATCCAGGCGGCATAGCTCCAAGCTTGGAGCACTGGGAGCCATACGTTGCCACAGCACCGTATAGCTTTCCCCGACTTCGGGATGCAGACGATCCGGTGCGATATCCTGCAGTGGCTTCAAAACAAAGGCGTTGTGCAGAATTTCAGGGCGTGGAATCCTGATTCCCGGCACATCGAGAACCATGTCGCCGTAAGTCAGGATGTCGAGATCGATCGGGCGACTGGCAAATTTGGGCAGACTGCGATCGCGACCTAACTGATCTTCAATACCATGGAATATCGACGTCACCGCCTCGACCTCGAGACTGGAGTCAAAACCCGCCACCAGGTTCAGAAAATCACTACCATCGAAACCCACCGCTGCGGAATCGTATACCGGGGACAATTCGATATCGTCAAAATACTCTCGTAGCAACGCCACCGCCTGCCGAAATTTGGTTTCGCGATCGAGGTTACTGCCCAGACCTACATATACCCGGGTACTCATGTGGGTTTTTCACCGCGCTCGATAATCACGCCGACCGACTTTGAACCCCGTACCGCGCCGGGCTTGTGCAGGGTCAACTTAACCCAGGGTACCGAAAACTCCTCGATCACAATCCTGCATATCTTTTCGGCAAGCGCTTCAACCAATTCGAACTCACTCTGTTCAATAAATTCAATCAACCGTTTGGCCACGGTTTTGTAGCTTAAGGTATCCTCGATATCGTCGCTTTTCGCAGCCTTGCCGATATCGGTTGCCATTTCGATATCGAGACTGATATTTTGCCTGATTTTACGCTCCCAATCGTATATTCCGATCACGGTTTCGATTTGCAGGTCATGAATAAAAACGATGTCCATCGCGCGGGTATCCGGGTTAAATTAGCTGCCCGCAATCTTAGCTGCTGGGGGTCGTAAAAGGAAACGCCAAATCACTGAAAAACAGCAAGTTTCCGGGCTGAAGCCGCTTGAATCCTAAATCTGCTTCTGGTAGAGTTCGCGCCCTCACACTAATCTCGCAATTCAACGGAGTTTCAACATGTCTCGGGTTTGTCAAGTAACCGGTAAAAAACCGGTTAGCGGAAACAATGTGTCGCATGCGAATAACAGGACGCGTCGTCGCTTCCTGCCGAATCTGCATACTCACAAATTCTGGGTTGAATCAGAGAATCGCTGGGTCAAAATACGCCTGTCTACCAACGGCATGCGAATTATCGACAAAAACGGCATCGACGCAGTTATCGCCGATATGCGTAAGCGCGGCATCAAGTGCTAGGAGTAGGGTCATGAGAGATTTGATAAAACTTGTTTCAACAGCGGGCACCGGCCACTACTACACCACCGACAAGAACAAAAAGAATACTCCCGACAAGCTGGTACTCAAGAAATACGATCCTGTGGTGCGCAAGCACGTCGAATATAAAGAGGCTAAAATCAAGTAAGCAAGCCACTTTGGCAAGTCGATAAAAAACCGGTGCAAGCCGGTTTTTTTATGCCCAAAGGAATCCCGTCCATCAGGCTTTCATATAGTCTCCAGTAGAGTATGATTAGCGCGATACAAACCCTCAGAGAACCCATGTCAGACGTACTCGTACAGGTTGAAAACCTGTCCCGCTATTTCCAGAATAACTGCGCGATCAGTCACCTGAGCTTTACCTTGAAAGCCGGTGAAGTATTGGGATTCCTGGGTCTCAACGGAGCTGGGAAATCAACCACGATGCAGGTCATAACTGGCAACCTCGCACCGAGCGAGGGCGAGGTGAGCATCGCCGGCCACGATATTCTCGAAGCACCACGAGCAGCCAAACAGCATCTCGGCTATTTACCCGAACACCCGCCGGTGTACCGTGATGCGAGCGTCGATGAATACCTGAAGTACTGCGCGCGTTTACACCGCATTGCACAGCGCCAGGTTTTTGCCGCGGTAGACAGGGTTAAACAACAGTGTGGGCTAGAAGACGTCGGTAGTCGCTTGATCGGCAATTTGTCAAAGGGTTATCAGCAGCGGGTTGGAATTGCCCAGGCGATTATTCATGATCCACCGGTCGTTATCCTTGACGAGCCCACGGTCGGTCTTGACCCGATTCAAATCCGCGAGATTCGCGCGTTGATACGCTCAATCGGCAGCCAGCACAGCGTGATTTTGTCGACTCACATACTCTCCGAGGTTCAGGCCACCTGCGACCGGGTGCAAATAATTCGTGCCGGCGAGATAATTTACAGCGCCTCGACCGAAGCCTTAAATCAGGGACACGATAGTTCCTTCAGGGTCGCACTGCGAAACCCCGTAAAACCTGATGATTTATCTTGCCTGGCAGGTGTCGATCATGTCGAAGCACTCGATAGCGGTCGCTTCCGGATATTTTTTGACCCCGATTCAAATCCCGATGCACTGGTCGCAGCAGCGACGGAACACGATTGGGGTCTGTACGAGCTGATTCCTGAACAGCAATCACTCGAAGACCTGTTCATCGAACTAACCCATAACGAGGAGGCTAGCGCCAAATGATCTGGGTTATCGCCAGACGCGAATTCGGCGCCATGTTCTTATCACCGCTGGCCTGGGTCATTCTTGCCGTAATCCAGACCATCCTCGGTTATATGTTTCTGACCAATCTGGATAATTTTTTCGTGCTGCAACCCCAGCTTATTCAACTGGAGAATACGCCCGGCGTAACTGACGTAGTGGTAACCCCGTTAATGCAGGTAGCGGCCATCATTCTGCTGATGGTTATGCCTTTGTTGACAATGCGCTCAATCGCAGAAGAAAAACGCAACCGAACCTTGAGCTTGCTGGTTTCGTCACCGCTTAGCATGTCCGAAATCGTATTGGGAAAATTCCTTGGTTTAATGCTGTTTGTCTTTATTCTGGTTAGCCTGTTGATGCTAATGCCGTTGTCGTTGTACCTGGGCACCAGCCCGGATAGCGGCAAACTGCTGTCAATCTATCTTGGCATGCTGTTACTGCTAGCTTCGTTTACGGCGATCGGGCTTTACCTGTCCAGCCTGACCGAAAACCAGACAATCGCCGCAATTTCCACCTTTGGGGTGCTGTTAATGCTGTGGATTATCGACTGGATTAGCGCCTCGCTCAGCAACGGGCATTCCCTGTTATCCTACCTCTCGATTTTGCAGCACCACCAGTCGATGCTGGAAGGCGTGTTCGATACCAGCGATATCGCCTACTACCTGCTATTGATTGTCGGTTTCCTGGTGCTGACGATTCGCCAACTCGATCGGGAACGTCTGCTGTGAAGGTAGATTCACGAGTACGCCTGCAGTTTCGCATCCAGTCGGGAGTGTTCCTGGTGTTGTTTGTTGCGCTGCTGGTATCAATAGCCTGGCTGAGTAATCGTTACCCGTTGACGATCGATATGAGCGCGAATCAACGCAATAGCCTGTCACAGGAAACACAGCGCCTCGTCGAAGGCATCGAATTTCCGCTTGAGATTACCCTGTTCGTGTCGCCGATTAACGAGAGCAAGCCGTTACTGGAAGCTCTGTTCGAACGCTACCAGCAACTGCAACCTAATATAAGTTTTGAAAGCCTGAACCCGGATTTATATCCGGATTTATTGCGTGACCACGACATCCGCTACGACGGCGAGGTTTTGCTTGAATACCAGGGTCGCAGTGAAAAAGTCTCCCAGGTTAGCGAAACTAACGTAAGCAGCACGATCCAGCGCTTGTTGCGTCAGGGCGAACGTTGGCTGGTATTCCTCGAAGGGCACGGCGAGCGCAATCCCTATCGTGAAGCCAATCATGATTACAGCCTGCTTGCAACGCAATTGGCGGCTAAGGGCTACACCATCGAAAATTTGAACCTGACGCAAGCCAGCAGTATTCCTGATAACGCCGATGTGTTGATTCTCGCCAGCCCCAAGGTACCACTGCTGCCTGGTGAACTTGAAATCTTGCGTGAATACATCGAACAGGGTGGAAATCTGTTATGGCTCGCCGATCCCGAACAGGCAATCGATGGCCTGGATTTGCTCGAAGATCAGCTCGCAATCGAATTTTTACCCGGCATCATCGTTGATCCGAATAGCCAGTTGATGGGGCTGGATCGGGTCGACTTCGCACTGGTTGGAGAATATCCGCGTCATCCGATAACGCAAACCCTGAGTAGCCTGTCACTGTTTCCGCAGGCACAGGCAGTAGAGTTCCAGGGTGACGAGAGTTGGCAACTGCAAGTCTTTTTGCAAAGCGATGAGCGTAGCTGGAATGAAACCGGTGATTTACACGGTGAAATATTCAAGGGAGACAACGACGACGAGAGCTCGGGACCGCTGAATATTGGCTTGACGCTGGCTCGCAGTCTCGACGGTGAAGATGGCGAATTGTTTGAGCAACGTGTGGTTATCATCGGCGATGCAGATTTCATATCAAATCGCTACCTTGGTAACGGTAGCAACCTCGAGATTGGAGTCAACCTGGTCAATTGGCTAAGCCACGATGACCGGCTGATTGCGATCAGTCCCCGGCCCGCGCCGGATACCCGTCTCGAGTTGTCGCAACCTGAACAATTGGCGATCGCAGTGCTATTTTTGTTGCTGCTGCCTGTTGGATTACTGGCCAGTGGCTTACGCATCTGGCTTAAAAGACGTAAACGCTAATGTTCTCGCGACGCTGGATTATCAACTATGTGCTAGTTGTGCTGATCGTGATATTCACTTATGTCGGTAATCGTTTCGGTGTTGAAACAGGATACCAACCCCAACAAAGCATCACCGGGCTCAAGCCTGAAAATATTGAGTCGGTACAGATTCAGACCGCCGATGCTACGCTGACGCTCAAGCGAGACAGCAGTGGCTGGATGCTAGAGTCTCCGATTCGCTGGCCCGCCAATAGCGCCAATGTCGAGCGCCTGTTTGGTATTGCCTCTACCGAAACTGACTCGCGTCTGGCCGCTGATGAAATCGACCTGGCAACGCTCGGATTACAGTTCCCAAAAGCCACACTGCGTTTGAACGATACCCAGGTGCTGTTCGGTGCAACCAACAATATTGGTGCACGACGCTACACCATGATTGGATCAACCGTTTTCCTGTTACCCGATGTACACTTGCCATTTATTTCACAAGGTTTGCCTGGCCTGGTCGATCGGCGCCTGTTACCGCTCAGATTCAGGCTAAGTGTACTTAGACTACCCGAGTTCGAGCTAAGTCGTAACGAAAAGAATGCCTGGCGGTTGATGGATATCGATGGTATCGGACAAACACAAATCAGCGAGTTGGTCGAAAACTGGCAAGGCCTGGAAGCATCACGAGTGAAGCTGTTTAACGCTACTACAATTCCACGGCATAAAATCGAAGTGCAGTTGGAAGATGGTCAAAGCCATGAATTTTTCGTGATGTCGATTGAACCGGAAATCGTTATCGCCAATCCACAGATCGGGCTGCAATATCATTTCCGTGCAGACCTCTACTATCAATTAATTTCATTACGCGCCGATGAGATATCCGGTTAGCCTGATCCTGTTGCTGCTCGCAGGCAACGCAATTGCGCAGGGGCCCTTGCCACGTTTGGAAATCGGGGCCGGTCTGCTGGTACTCAGCGCTCCGGACTATCGGGGTTCAAAAGAGGCCTCGAACTATTATCTGCCGGTGCCTTATATTAAGTATCGCGGTGAGCGTTTGCGTGTCGACGAAGGCGCGCAAGGCGTTATTTTCGAGTCAACAGACCTGTTGTTAACGCTAAGCGCCAATCTTTCGCTGCCGGCGGATGATGACACGCCTGAACGAGAGGGTATGGATGAGCTTGAAGCAATTTTTGAAATCGGACCCGCTCTAAATTACCGCTTTCACCAATCACAGCGGAGCGCCTGGTGGATCGATTTACCGTTACGTTTCGCATATACAGTTGATGGCGATCTGGAGAATATCGGTTGGGTATTTCAGCCCAGACTTTCCTGGCGCAAACCGGCAACCCGGCTCGGTGAATGGAAATTGCGCTTCAATATCGGCCCGTTGTATTCCAGCGACGAACACCATGCCTATTTCTACTCGGTCGACAGCACCGAGGTTACACCTTTACGCCCCGCATACAGTGCCGATGGTGGCTTTAGCGGTTATCGTAGCGAATTCACCTATAGCAAACGTATTGGTCAGTATTGGCTGGGCGGATTTATACGCTATGACAGCCTGCGAAACTCCGAAATCGAGGACAGTCCACTGGTTTCCGAGGCCGAATCCTGGATGGGCGGTATCGCGCTGGCCTGGGTTTTCCACGAAGACTAGGTTGCCGTAATGCCTGAGCTTCCGGAAGTTGAAACCACGCGTCGCGGCATCGAACCCCACGTGCGCGGGCAAGGTATTGAACGCGTAATATTGCGTGATACCCGGTTACGCTGGCCTATCAGCGCTGAAGTTGCAAACCTGCAAGGTCGACGTATTTGCGATGTATCGCGGCGCGGGAAATATTTATTGATGCATCTCGACCAGGGTAACCTGATCTGGCACCTGGGAATGTCAGGCAGTATGCGTATTCTGCCCATCGGTGCAGCCGCCGAAAATCATGAACATGTCGAGTTGCAGCTAGCTAATGGGAAAGCGCTAAAGTTTCGCGATCCACGCCGCTTCGGCGCCCTGCTCTATTGTGAACAAAATCCGCTACAGCATCGCCTGATGCAACACCTGGGGCCGGAACCCCTGGGCGAGGAGTTCGATGCCGACTACCTGTTTCGCTGTTGTCGTAAACGCAGTGCGGCAATAAAAACTGTACTGATGAACAGCCACATCGTTGTTGGGGTCGGCAATATTTACGCCAGCGAAGCATTGTTCCTGGCCGGCATCCGTCCGACACGCGCGGCGCGGCGTATCAGCAAGGCGCGTATTGAAAAGCTGGTCAACGCGGTGCGCGATACCCTGGCTGCGGCAATCGCGCATGGTGGTACAACCTTGCAGGACTTTACCCAGGTAGACGGCAAACCGGGATACTTCAGGCACGAACTGCAGGTTTATGCCAACAAGGGAGCATGCGGGATATGCGGCAAGCCCATCAAACACCTGGTACAGGGCCAGCGTTCGAGTTACTACTGCCCGGGCTGCCAGTCATGAGCGTCGATCGCCCTTAACCTGCAACAGCAACTCGAACCTTACTAAATCAAGTGAGCTACCTCGGGGAGAATGCTCTCGAAAGTGTAGCGAGGCATGGATGCCGAGCTCCAAGCGATTCCATGGATGGACCAACCGGCGCTTGCGCCGGTTGGGAGCGTCTTTCGAGAGCATTCTGACCGAGGTAGCGCTGGTTTCTCTCGTATCGGATTTGCATTATCATCGGTTCTGTTCAGCCGAAGATGAGAATAAGCATGTCCATTCACGCTATCGATGAAAATGTCGATCCCGTCGTACAGGCGAAGATCGATCTTGCCGCATCGCTGCGCCTGGCAGTTTTCCATGAACTCGAGGAAGGTATCGATAATCATTTCACCGTAACCGTTCCAGGACACGAAGACCGTTTCATGGTGCTACCGTTTGGTCTGCATTGGTCCGAAGCACGTGCCAGCGATATGCTGGTGTTCAACGAGGCAGGAGAAACCCTCGATGGCGATGGTGTCGTCGAGCTTTCGGCGCAGTGCATCCACGCTCCGATTCATCGAATTACCGGTCGCCGGGCAGTCTTCCATACGCATCAGAACTGGGCCCTGGCGCTCAACATGCTCGAGGACAATCGGCTGATTCCGGCATGCCAGACCTCGGCGTTTTTTGCGGGTCGAATTGCCTACGATGACCACTACTTCGGAACCGCCGATTCACTTGAAGAAGGTGAGCGCCTGGCAGGATTAATCGATGAAAAACCGATTGTGTTCTTGCGCAATCACGGTGTTCTGGTGGCGGTCGATTCGATTGCCAGGGCTTATCGCCTGCTTTACCTGCTGGAGCGTGTATGCCGCGCCCAAATCCGTGCAATGAGTACCGGACAAAAACTGCTACCCATCTCACAACAGGTCATTGACCAGGTACAAACACCTGATGAGCACGATCGACACAAGGGCCAGCGCGACGACCTCTACTTTGCCGCGATGAAACGTATTCTAGACCGGGATATGCCCGGCTACGCTGACTGAATACAAACTAATCGCCGGCGATGATTGCTTGCCCCTCGCCCCGTGGATCAGAAGCCGCATCGAGTTTACCCGAACGTTTATCGATGATGATCGAATGCATATTGCCGGTGCGCCACGGATAAACTTTGAGCTCGTGGCCCTTTTGCTTCAAAGCTTCGATTGTCGAGGCTGAAAAAGCATTTTCCTCATGCCTGATTACATCGGGATTATACTGGTGATGAAATCTGCGTCGTGACACGATTGCCTGCGCATCTCCATCATCGAGAAACTCCAGAATACCGAGCAAGTTCATAGTAATAATCCAGCTACCACCGGGAGTACCGGTCACCAGTGTTCGGCCAGGAGTATGCACAAAAGTCGGAGTCATACTCGAAAGCATACGTTTACCGGGCTCTATCGCATTGGCTTCAGTGCCGAGCAAACCCCAGACATTAGGCACACCCGGGCTCGCCGAAAAATCATCCATTTCATCGTTCAACACCACCCCGGTACCATCCGCGACAAGACCGGAGCCGAACGGGTAGTTCACCGACAAGGTAGCGGCGACCAGGTTACCTTCACTGTCGACTATCGAGAAATGCGTGGTGTCATTGCCACCCTCTGAAGCCGCCACCGCACGCAAATCGGCACTGGCAGTAGCTTTCTCAGGTGAGTAATCTTGCAACAATTGCTTCGCATGCTTAACGCTAGACAGTCTCTCAACAGGCACATCGACAAAATCAATATCACCCATAAATTCAGCCCGGTCGCGGAAGGCTCGTCGCATCGCCTCGACCAATTGATGAATCGCTTCAACCGACTCGGCCTGATCATGACCGAGCTGCTCGAGCATATTGAAAATGCTGGTAAGAACAATCCCTCCGGAAGAAGGCAAACTTGCCGCGATTATATTTGCGTTACCATAGCTGAAACGAGCGGGCTCGCGTTCAATCAATTCGTATTGTTGCAAATCATCTAACGACCAGATTCCACCATGGGCGCGTACACTGGCAACCAGCTTTTGCGCCACCGGACCCTGATAAAAACCGTCTTTGCCCTGAGCTACAATAGCTTCCAAAGTCTTCGCCAAATCGGTTTGCTTTATTACCTCATTTGCTGCGGGAACTTCACCGTTAACCAGTAAAACCGATCGCGTTGAAGGGTAACGTTGCATTACCTCAAGCCGCCATTCCGCCACCGATCGATAATAATTATCAATTTGAAAGCCGTTTCGCGCATATCCGATCGCGCTTGCCAATGTCTTATCCAGAGACAAGCGCCCATAGTTGCGTTGCAAATGTTCCAGCGCCGCCGGAATTCCGGGGATTCCCGCCGCGGTTGCACCGTTCAGCGATAAATCATCGTCGGCCTTTCCCTCGGCATTCAGATACATATCACGGTGGGCCGCCAACGGTGCGCGTTCTCGAGCATCGAGCATCACTTGTCGATTCTTATCCTGTTGGTGCAGTAGATAGAAACCACCACCTCCGAGACCCGATGAATAGGGCTCTACTACTGCCAGCACCGAGGTCACTGCAATTGCGGCATCGAATGCATTACCACCTGCTTCGAGCACCTCAATTCCCGCACGAGTTGCCAACGGACTCGCTGAAGCAATCGCATATTCCCCTGCCTGAATATGGCCATTAAATATAAATAGACATAAAAAAGCCCCAACAAGTTGAGGCCTGGCAAGTTTCAAGCATATCGCATTCACATTACTCATCTCCGGTAAGATGCTTGTATTTTTCCAGCAATTGTTCCTGGGTCTCCCGGTAATCCGGATTAAACGGAATACAGTCAACCGGACAAACTTCTACGCACTGCGAAGTTTCGAAATGTCCCACGCACTCGGTACATAGCAGGGGATCGATTTCATAAAACTCCTCTCCCGGTGAAATTGCGTCATTCGGGCACTCCGGCTCGCAAACATCGCAATTGATACATTCATCGGTGATCATCAGCGCCATGTGTTACATCTCCCTCATAACATTTACTTGCTAGCATTCAGTTTCGCAGTCAAACGACGCAAGATTTCCGGATGTAGGAACTCGGAAACATCTCCATTTAAACGAGCGATTTCACGCACCAGGCTCGACGACACGAATGCATAGTGTTGCGCCGCGGTAAGAAAAACAGTCTCTATCTCCGGCGCCAAAGATCGATTCATTCCCGCCAGCTGGACTTCATATTCAAAATCTGAAATCGCACGCAGACCCCGAACAATTACGCCGGCACCACTGTCGCGCGCAAAGTCGATGAGTAAACCGGAGAAAGGTTTCACTGAGATGTGTTCATTATCTTCAAAAACCGTCTTCAACATATCGAGACGCTCATCGATATCGAAGAAAGGTTCCTTGGCGAGGCTGTCGGCAACACCGATTACGACGTGGTCGAACATCTGCAATGCGCGCTCGCAAATGTCGATATGGCCCCGGGTTACTGGATCGAAAGTACCAGGATAAATTGCGATACCCGTCATAGACTACCTCTTTGCTCCAGCATCTGGCGCCGGACTGGATGATCGGAAGATTTTAGCGGCTTACCCGCCATTCGGCTATAGCATAATTAACCTGGCCCGCGCTTTTCTGCTTCAGCCATTGCAGGCTGGCGGAAGGTAATTCAAAATTTTCGGAGCCTGGCCATTCAAAATAGATCTTCGCGCCGGGTTGCAGACAATCCTGAGCCTCCAGTTGCAAAAAGACCTGCTCGCGTCTGTGTGGCTCCGCATAGGGGGGATCTATAAATACAATACCGAATTTTTGCCGCAGCTGGCCAATCAAATCCCTGGCGTCGCCTGTCATGATTTCTATTGCGGTGGCTTCGAGCCTCTCGGCCTGGGCGCGCAGATTAGCAGCCACTGGTCGGTGCCGTTCCAGGGCAATCACAGAGCAAGCGCCTCGCGACAATGCTTCGAACCCAAGTACCCCGCTGCCTGCAAAGCAGTCGAGCACTGTTGCGTCACGGCAATCATGTACCAGCCAGTTAAACAGGGTTTCGCGGATGCGGTCGGGTGTTGGACGCAAGCCCTCGGCGTCTACTACCAGGAGTTTACTACCACGCCATTTACCGCCAATAATTCTAACTTGAGATTTCATATCTGCTGCCGGATTCGAGCTTTAATGCGGTTCAGAAGTGCACAGACGGAATCGCTTTCTGTTAGCATATTGTGCCTGAATTCTGATTCCCGGAAAAACCATGTTCGGATTTAAATCTGCCAGTAAAAAAGAGACGAAAGAGCCTGTCGGCCTGTTCGCCTCACTGCGCCAACGCCTGTCAAAGACCAGGGAAAATCTGTCAACCGGCCTGGCCGATTTGCTGCTCGGCAAGAAACAAATCGACGATGAAATGCTGGAGCAGCTGGAAGACCAGTTGCTAATGGCTGATGTGGGTATCCAGGCAACACAAAAAATTACCTCGCGTCTGACCGAATCGCTACACCGCAAGCAATTGGGTGATAGTGAAAGCCTTATCGGTGCGCTCAAGAATACCATGATCGAGATTCTCGCACCCTGTACAATCCCGCTAAACATTGACTCCAACAAAAAGCCCTTCGTGATATTGATGGTAGGTGTCAACGGTGCCGGTAAGACCACAACGGTCGGAAAACTTGCGCAACAACTCAAAAACCGGGGCCTCAAGGTTATGCTGGCAGCCGGAGATACTTTTCGTGCCGCCGCGGTGGAACAACTGCAAACCTGGGGTCAGCGACTCGAAGTACCGGTCATCCAGCAAGGCCAGGGAGCAGACTCGGCATCGGTCATATATGATGCCCTCCAAGCAGCGCAGGCGCGCGGTATCGATGTCTTGATAGCCGATACTGCCGGGAGATTGCATACGCAAATGAGCCTGATGGACGAGCTTGAGAAAATAAAACGTGTAATGAGCAAGCTCGACCCTGAGGCGCCCCAGGAAACCTTGCTGGTGCTCGACGCGGGAACCGGACAAAATGCATTGACACAGGCAAGCAAATTTAGGGATAGGATAGGCATTTCCGGAATAATCCTGACCAAACTCGATGGCACTGCCAAAGGGGGTATGATCTTTAGTGTTGCCGAACAGTTGCAAACCCCGATTCGCTATATCGGGGTGGGTGAGACGGTTGACGACTTACGCCCTTTTGACAACGAGGAATTTGTTGATGCCTTGTTGGCCGATACCTAAGTTTGATCCAGTCGAATGATTGAATTTCACAATGTAACCAAGCGTTTCGAGGGTGGCTATGAGGCGCTAAGCAACGTTTCGCTAAAACTTGATGAAGGTGAGATGGCTTTTATCACTGGGCACTCTGGCGCGGGTAAGAGCACGTTATTGAAAATAATCGCGCTCATCGAAAAACCGACGCGTGGTCAGGCGCTGTTAAATCGCACCAACCTCAATACGATATCCCGTTATCGTGTACCCTACATTCGACGCAATATCGGCATTATTTTCCAGGATCATCAGCTATTGTTTGATCGTCCCGTGTTCGACAACGTGGCCTTGCCGTTGCATATCCAGGGTTATCGGCCGCAGGAAATTGCCAAGCGCACCCGCGCAGCACTCGATAAAGTCGGTTTACTGCACAAGGAAAAATCGATGCCGATTACGCTATCCGGTGGCGAGCAACAGCGCGTCGGAATTGCACGCGCCGTGGTGCACAAACCCATGTTGCTGCTTGCAGACGAGCCTACCGGCAACCTCGATCCGGAATTGTCTCGTGAAATCATGCAAATCTTTGTCGATTTCAACCAGGTCGGCGTTACGGTACTGGTAGCAAGTCACGACCTGGGCCTTATCGAAGAACTGGATAAGCCGCGCATGACCCTTAACCGGGGTCAACTGGTCCTGAATGACCTCGATGACATCCGGCAGGAGGCAGATCGTGGCTGGCAGTAATATCCGTCACAAGAAGCCAGCAACTTCAAGTCGCTTTTCAGCCTACCTGCTGCACCACTGGCAATCGCTGAATTTCAGCCTGCGCAAGATTTACGCGGCCCCGGCAACCACGATCATGACGATTGCGGTCATCGCCATTACCTTGTCATTGCCTGGTGGATTTTATCTGTTTTTAAAGAATCTTGACGCGATGTCCGGCGATTTCCGCTCGAGCTCGCAAATCAGCCTGTATCTCGATCTCGACATCAGTGAAAAACAGGCGCGCGCACTTAACAAGAAGATTGCGAAAATGGGAAATGTAGATTCAACCCGATTCATTTCGCGAGAAAAATCACTCGAAGAATTTCGTAAAAACTCGGGATTTGGCAAATCTATCGACACCCTTAGCGCTAATCCATTACCACATACCATTATCGTCGAACCTGTCGCGGCCGATACTTTCGAGGTGCGTAATTTGCTCAATACTCTGGAGGCTATGCCCGAGATTGTAATCGCCAAGCTGGATACCGAGTGGCTGGAACGACTTTACACGATTATCGAGATCGCCCGTCGCTCGGTAGTGATTGTCACGATCCTGTTCGCCTGCGCAGTGCTACTGGTCATTGGTAATACAATAAGGTTAGATATTCAGAGTCGTTACCAGGAAATAATAGTCACCAAGTTAATCGGCGCCACCGATGCATTCATTCGTCGTCCATTTCTCTATGGTGGCGTCTGGTATGGTTTGTTCGGTGGAATTATTTCATGGTTAATTGTCGAGATCGGGTATCTTGCAATTTCAGGCCCACTAGAGCGTTTAAACCTGCTATATAACTCCAGTATGAACCTGATTACATTTTCGTTTCACGACTTTATCATTCTAATTACATCGAGTACCCTACTTGGACTAGCCGGCTCCTGGATAGCAGTGGCGCGGCACTTGAATCAAATAGAGCCAACCTAAAAAAATGCCCCGAAAACGCCGACTATTACTGATCGATTCTTCAGATTCAGCTCGCACCATTTTGTACAAGGAAATCACGAGCCGTGCACCCGAACTAGATATCATTGCCTGCGGTACCGGCAAGGAAGCAATGACTGCGGTAAAGCAATTTGAATTTGAAATCATCACCACGGGGATCTCGTTGCCGGATACTGACGGTTACCAGTTAATCGAGCAAATTCGACAAACCCCAAAGAATAAAGAGACCGCGATTTTCGTCGTCTCTGGTGACATCGACACACGCGTTGTTGGCGCTGACATGGAAGATACCGATGCCGTAACTGCCTATTTTGACAAGGCCGAGGGACACAAGTCTCTGGTTAACTTCATCCTCAATTTTCTCGGCACGCGCACCGAACTGCCGATTAATATCCTGTATGTCGACAAAAGCGCCACCTCAACCGCAATCACCACAGGAATCCTGGATAGAAACGACATCGAGTACTCCCATTTCCGCGATGCCGGCGAAGCGCTCGATTATCTGAAGCAAGATCTGGCTACCAATACCACCTGCAGTATCGATGTAATGATTACCGACCTGATGTTGACCAGCAGTACGAATGGCTACGAATTGATCCAGAGCATACGTAATGAATTAAATCTGGACTACCTCACTTTACCGATATTATTGATGACTATCGAACCTGGCGAGGACGAGCGAACTGATTTCACAGCAATATTCGGCGCCGGTACCAATGATTTTATTACCAAGCCGGTCGATGAAGACGATTTACTGTCGCGCCTGCAGACCCTGGTCAATATCAAGCGTCAGAGCGAAGCGTTAAATCCCTGATACCCCTGTCCTAACCACTCGCGGGCTCAATGCACGTGGCCATGAGCTACCTCTTCCTCGCTGGCATCGCACGCGGCCTCGAGCGTGACCCTGAACTTTAGCGATTTCCAATACACCTGGTTCAAATGCTTTTAAATATATTTCTGTTTCCATGCTTGGTCTTGCAGCATCACGCCTGCATTCACCGGCAAAATGGGCGCGTAGCGTCCATTTTGTCCGTGTGCAACCCCTTGCTAGGTGCCCGATGACTCAGATCTTTCATTCGTGTGCGGCATTCGCCATGCCACCAAACCGGCGATCAGGTAACCCAAATTAAGGATGCCAATCACCTGCATCCAGCCAGGTATCCCAAGCAGGAACAAGCCAATTGGAAAGAAGGAGGCAAAAAACAACACAATTAGCGTGATGCCGTGTCCATGAAACGATGCGATTATGGTTATGATCGCCAGTATAACCATGAGCAACGCTACGAAAAAAGCCACGCCAGACAACGGGACCGGTGGAGTAGGTGTCCACATTGCGAGAGTCCATGACGCACAAGCACCGGCCCCAGATACTATGCCAATTAATTTTCCAACATACTGTATTGTTTCCCTCATAGCAATAATTTGGGCACCTAACGCTGCGTTCAGCGGCAAAGTGCACGCGTAGCGGGCACTTTGTCCGACTGCAACGCCTTGTTATGAGTTTTTAGCAATAGTTGCATTTCTTTCCTTAGTCTCTGTGAGTTGGATTCTTTTCAGATTTATATCACCAAGTGACTCACTCTGTTCTTAGTTTTTTATAAATAGAGTGAAATACGAGATAGATTACGGACACTAACACCCACCACATAAATATTGCTATTAACCCGCCCAAAAATGTTTCCATCGAGGTTAATAGCATCCATGCAGGTATAGGTCCCACAAAACCACACGTAAAAGCGATTAATAAGCTTCGCACTAGTATCCGATAATAGCCAGGTTGCGAACCTCTTGTTGCTCTCCACCCTAACCAAAGAAGTATGGGTGCTACAACAATCCAAATTATAACGAGGAGGGAGTAATCCATGAAGTTAAAGCAATACTGATTTACTCATAACAGTATATTTAAGAGGCCGTTGGCTTCTTAATAATTATTAAAGTGCGGCAATTATATTCGTGATATCGCATCTTAAGCTGGCACCAGATTATTGTTCCTCTCGAATTATACCTGGCCTTTTATCCTGATATTCCTGTCCTTGTTATTCGCGAGCTTAATGCACGTGGCCGTGGGCAACCTCTTCGTCGCTGGCATCGCGTACTGCCTCGATCGTGACACTAAACTTTAGCGACTTCCCAGCGAGCGGGTGATTAGCATCAACCGTCACCGTGGCTTCATCAACCTCGGTGACAACCAGGCTAATCTCGCCCTGTTCGGTTTGCGCTGTAACGACCATGCCCGGTTCAATCTTTTCCATTTCCTCGAAAGCTTCTATTGGTACTTGCTGGATGCGGTCGTCGCTGTATTCTCCATAGGCCTCGGCGGCTTTAATTGTGACCTCAAGTTCGTCTCCGACAGCCTTGCCTTCCAGCGCCTGCTCGAGTCCGGGAATGATATTGCTGGCGCCATGTAAATATGTCATCGGATCGCTGTTCTCTGACGAATCGATCATTTCCTCGTTTTTAGCATCTACAACTTTGTAATGAATGGTTACAACCTTGTGCTGGGCAATCGTCATGTAGGTTTTTCCTTTGTTTGTCCCGCTACGGGACGAGTGAATGATAGTCCACGATATCCAGGCATTCACTTTGGGGGAATCCTGGAGTCATGGGTCAGAGATGGGCTACCAAATTATAGGCTGAACCTGCGAGCGTCCATTATAACGATGATAGGAGCCAGGTTAAAATCGACGATTTACAAAATTTTCCGGCCGACCGGATCCTAATCGACAAACAGAATTTCCTATCCATTCAAACCAAGTTGGTTTTTCGCGGCCGTTAATGATCCAGGCGTTCTGATTGGACCTATAACACAGAGATTTTTCTTTAATAACCATACATTTAGCATGAATATTAATATTTGCTAATAAACTTGAACTGTTTGTGATGTTTATGCTCTAATAACTAGCACTCGGATAGCTTGAGTGCTAGATAAATACTAAATCTGAGGTCATTTATGAGCACAGAACTGATCAATACAAGTACAACTATGCCCGTATTAATGGGCAGCTCCAATCTGGATGCCTATATACAGGCAGCTAGAAGCGTGCCTATATTGAGCGCCGAAGAAGAGTATGCCCTGGCACAGGATCTGCAGGAAACCGGCAATATCGCATCAGCCCAAAAGCTGGTTCTGCCACACCTGCGTTTC
>CAXMNA010000015.1:0-7268 GCA_964194715.1 uncultured Gammaproteobacteria bacterium | reverse complement strand
CACGGATTCATCTTCCTGTGCAGCCAGTGCCTCGAGCGCGGCAATTCGTAACTGTGGATTGGGATCGTCCAATGCCGCTGACAGCGCAGGCAAAGTGGCCTGGTTGGTCATATCCCCAAGCGATTCAATCGCGGCGAGGCGAATCACCGGATCCGTATTGGCTAACAGGGGCTGCAGCTCGAATATGGCATGGGTCACTGGTGTATTCTCCAAAAGCCTGATTTGTTCCAGTTCCGGGTACCAAACCAACGGCTCCTCTAGAACTTGCTCTGGAGTGGCAATCACGAACGCTTTATTGGTTTGATCGCGCTCTACCAATGCCGGTTGATTCGGCGATACCACTGGGGCCGGCTCGAAACGAATAACATGATTTTGCTTGTCCGGTGCTGGAATCTGAACCAGGGTTTCGGTCTGCTGCGGCTCCGGGGTGAGCAGCAACATCAGGCAGGCGATTATTGCGATAAACGTGAGCGCCGTCGTCTTGATGGTGTCCATCAGTTAAACCTTTCTAAAATAAATCCTCTCCCTTGCGGGAGAGGAATTTAGTAACAAACAATTATTCAACTTCAAAGCAGCTTTCGACCGCGCTCTTGTTGCCAGGGATGGGATTTCCATCTACGTCATTCTGGCCATTGTTAATTCTGACCAGAATTTCGAACTTATACTCGTCTTCATTGGAAAGATCGAAAAAATCCTCTGAAAATGTCCATTCAGTGGCATCACCCGGTACGATAGCGACCGTAACAAAGGGGGTTTCGTCAACTTCGACGACAACTTCGTAGGATAAAACCACAACCGGAACCGGTGCCCCATTCGGGGTGTGAGACAGCCCTGAAAACAAAGTATCCTGGTTTCTTCCCAGATCTGCGTGAGAACTATCAACCGCAACCCAACTAATGGTTACTCCTCCTTCGGGGTCAACCACGGGCAAAGAAGGCGCGTCGCAACTTTCTGCTGCACCTTGTGGAGTCATCTCTACTACACCCGTGACGGTTACTCCTGCTGGAGCCGCCGGGATTATATGGGATACGTAGACTTCGTTTTCCAGTTCATCACCTTCGAGCGATTCCCCCTCGATCTCATAAATGCCTTCCGGGAATCTAGCGAAGAAATCGTCAGGATGGAGTTCGTCGAACAGAACCGGTTCCGCACTCTCGAAAAACAACTCGGTCAGACCCTGTTGCTTGAGACCTCCTCTTACTCTCACCTTCATCTGAGTTCTCTCGTCAGGGTTTTCGATTTCCATATTTTTCCAGGCATCGCCGTCGATTTTGCCGTGGAATCCGAGATCTTTATCGGTGTCGTTTAACTCGAAAAACAGCCTGCCTTCTTCAAATGGCTCCTCAGCAAAAACCAATGTGGGTGTGGCCATAAATATTGTGGCAAGAGCATAGATGGGTATTTTTAAATATTTCATTTCAGTGTCTCCTCTGCGTTTGTGCAGTTATTACAGGTCATCCTGTAATACACAATCCTAGGCAGAGAGTCTGAAAGAACCCTGATTATAAACTGAAGATTTGCTGAAGATTCAGCGGGGATTAAAAGTTGTAATAACCGTTCAGGTAAATGCCGTCGTATTCTAGATCGGCATCCGGCTGGTCGACATCGTCCAGATCGAGTGAGAAATACTTGAAGCCGCCCTCGACACCGAGACCGTTCCCGGAATCATAGCCCAGCATAATGGTCGAGTCCTGGGCGCTGCTTTCGCTTAAGCCGAGGTCGATGACATTGGCATTGATGTGGGCGCCAACATAGAAGCCGTTGTAGGGCAGGTCGAAACGCGCCGAGAGATAAAGTAGCGGTATGGTTTCATCGACAGAAATGCTGGTTTCGGGAGTGCCATCGAGCGATATCTCGCCGTCAAAGCGCCTCAAATCAACACCCAGATCGAGGTCTATTCGTTTGTTACCGGACAACTGGTAATAAAGCACGAAATCATCCTGGGAGAGATCGACGGTAGAGGTAACGCCGTTGTGCGGATTCAAAGCTTCACCGTTGAGGCGTAAATTCGAACCTAAAGTAGAGTCGATCGACGAATCCAGCGCGTAGCCCTGGTACCTGATATTGGGTAGTGCGGTAATTGGATGCTCGAGGATGAGGATCATCGAAGATTGTTGCGGATTTTCCAGCTCCAGGTCATCGACAAGATCGATGCTTTCGGAATTAGTATTGCCAAAGGCGCTATAGGGTGTCGGGTTCCATTGACTGGAGCCAATATTGAGACCGACAAATTCCGCCTCGGCCGTGCCGACCGCCAGCCATAAACAGGCCGATATTGCGAAAACGCCCCTTGTGGTACCCATCGATCTTCTCATTGCGAACAGATACAAATTATAGCATTTAAGAACCGCTTTACACATGCAATTATGGCCCTTGATTCATTTATATGTAAACAAAGTCACATTAGCGCGCGCTTTTTTCAGCCAGCCGCGTATATCCCGCCAAGAATGGTGGCATGTTGCGCTTGCGTGACTTCAGGAATATTGCCGGTGCGCAGGTTGATGCGCTCGCGCGCCAGCCAGGCAAATGCCGCTGCTTCGACATAATCCGGGGCCAGGCCCAGAGCCTCGGTCGTTGCTACCTGGCCTTCGATAAGGTTTACCCCGAGGCGTTCGAGCAGGTATCGGTTGTGTGCTCCACCCCCGCAGACGAAACAGTTCGCTGGCCGTTGTGGTAATTGCGATATGGCATTGGCTATCGTGATTGCGGTCAATTCAACCAGCGTTGCCTGCACGTCGTTTGCATCAAATTCATCTTTTAAATAACCCAGTAGCCAGATCGAGTTGAAATACTCGGTGCCGGTCGACTTGGGCGGATCGAGGCGAAAGTATTCTTCTCCTGAAATCATCTTCTCGAGCAGATCGTCGATGACCTGTCCACTGCTTGCCCAGGCACCGCCATCGTCAAAGCTGGAGTCCCGGTGTTTTTCGTTCCAGTAGTCGAGCAAAGTGTTGCCGGGTCCGGTATCGAAGCCGATTACCGGCTGCTCGGGGTCGGCCGGCAGATAAGTGATGTTGGCGATGCCCCCGATATTGATCAGTGCGCGATTTTCGTCGTCTGATCGAAATCGAAATCGATGGAAGGCCGATGCCAGCGGAGCCGCCTGGCCGCCCAGAGCGATATCCTTGCGTCTGAAATCTGCAACCGTGGTAATTCCCGTGAGTACGGCGATTCGATTGGGGTCTCCGATTTGAACGGTAAAAGGTCTGTCCGAACCAGGGCTATGTCGTATTGTCTGTCCGTGGCAGCCGATTGCAGCAACGTGTTTGTGGTCGACCGAGGCGAGCTCTAATGCCTGGTTAACTAACTCTGCATAATGTTCTCCCAACTCTGCATCCAGGCTGTACAGATTGTCCAACGTAGTCGATGGCGATTGGCACAGTTCGTATAGTCGCTGACGCATGGGGACAGAGTAAGGTATTGTGTTGCCGTGAAGCATTCGTGGTGGGAATTCAGCAAAATCAACAATCGCGACATCGACTCCATCGAGGCTGGTGCCGGACATCAGGCCGACAAAAATCTCGCTGCCGGAGGATGAATTCACTGCGAATTGTCGGCCAACTTGCGATCCATGAGGCGCAACATCGACAGGAAAACCTGGGTGTTCTCTTTGAAGTGGGATAGATAAGCAGAATGCACAGGCTTGGCCTCGGGCAGTTTTACCGTCAGCGGGTTACGGTGTACCCCGTTGACACGAAACTCATAGTGCAGGTGTGGTCCAGTGGCCAGTCCTGAGCTACCGACATAGCCAATGATTTGACCCTGGTTGACTTTTTTACCGCTGCGAACGCCACGTGCGTAACCATTTAAATGTCCGTATAGGGTGGTATAGCGCCCCCCATGCCGGATTACCACAAGACGCCCATAGCCACCCTTGGTGCGGGCGAGGATTATCTTACCGTCGCCGGAAGCGCGCACCGGAGTGCCACGAGCAGCGGAATAATCGACGCCCTTGTGCGAACGCCATTTGGACAATACCGGATGCCAGCGCTTATTGCTGAAGCGCGAGCTGATGCGGCGAAAATCGACCGGGCTGCGCAGAAAAGCCTTGCGCATGCTTTTACCATCGGGGCTGAAGTAATCGCTTTCACCCTTGGGATCGGTATAGTAAACCGCACGATGGGTTTTACCGTTGTTGATGAATTCGGCGGACAAGATGCGACCATTGCGGACTTTGACATCATCCTTGTAGAGTTCTTCGTAGACAATCCCAAAGCGGTCGCCAGTACGAATGTCCAGCGAAAAGTCGATATCCCAGCCAAAAATTGAAGCCAGATCCATGATGACATCTTCGGGAATATCGGCTTTCGCCGCTGCTTCAAACAATGAATTCTCGATTTTGCCTTCGCGATATATTGGATAGGCGTCCAGCTGGTAATTGATAATCTGGCTGGTAAAGGACTGATCCTCGATGCGCTGAACCACCAGGGTCCGAGTTATGTCCGGAATATATTTCATCTGGCGCAGTTTGCCTTCAGCGTCGAACAGTAACTGGATTTCCTGGCCTGGTTTGATGTAGCGCAGTTTCTTGGTCTGTTCGTTCAAGCGCGCGATTTGGTGGGTCGTAGTCGATGCTATGCCTTGCTTGGCAAAAATTGATGCCAGGGAATCGCCAGATTTGATGGTAATTCTTTCCCAGGGGCCAGTGTCAACTTCGCTAGCCACCGGCGCGGTACCTTGCTTCAACGACCCGATAGATTCCGGTAATGGCAGTGAATAGTGTAATCGCGCTAACTTGGGGGTAGAATCCGCAGCTTTGGCCGAAGGATGCCAGTTAGATACACTAAAGCCCAGCAACATGACAACGCTCGCAACCAGCAGCAATTTTAACGGCATATTGAGACGGAAAGCCGAAGTTGCGGTTGTCGAGTTTTGAGGCCACTGCAAGTGGGCATGGCCAGATTTGAAATCAAGGTCTTGAAAACTCATTAGGTGTTTCATCTAAGTTATTGGTTAAATTGAGATAATAAGCCCAATACATTATCTCCAGAAAGGTATATAGCATGATTTCGGAAAAAGATGCAATGCAGCTCACAAAACGAGGGTGCGATGAGATCCTGCTAGAGGCTGAATTGCAAGAAAAATTAAAGCGAGGTAAGCCTTTAAAAATCAAGGCGGGCTTTGATCCCACGGCACCGGATCTGCACCTCGGTCACACCGTATTGATCAATAAAATGCGCCAATTTCAGGAACTTGGTCATCATATTATGTTTCTGATCGGAGACTTTACCGGCATGATCGGTGATCCAAGTGGAAAATCTGCGACACGACCACCGCTCACGCCGGAGCAAATCCAGCAAAACGCACAGACTTACCAGGACCAGGTATTCAAGATTCTCGATCCGGATACGACCGAGATTTGTTTCAATTCCAGCTGGCACAGCCCCAGGACTTCTGCCGATATGATTCGGCTCGCGTCACGCCATACCGTCGCGCGTATGCTTGAGCGAGATGACTTCGCCAAACGCTATAAGAACAACCAGCCAATTTCGATCCACGAGTTTCTTTACCCGCTGGTGCAGGGTTGGGATTCGGTCGAAATGCAGGCAGATGTCGAATTGGGCGGTACCGATCAGAAATTCAACCTGCTGGTGGGACGGGAATTGATGAAAGCCGAGGGTATGGAACCACAGGTCATTCTTACCATGCCGATTCTGGAAGGACTCGATGGTGTGCAAAAGATGTCCAAGTCGCTCGACAACTACATCGCGATCGAAGATGCGCCGAACGAAATGTTTGGCAAAATAATGTCGCTTAGCGATGAATTGATGTGGCGCTATTTCGAATTGTTGAGTTTTCGACCGATGAAGGAAATCGAGCAGTTCCAGCTTGACGTCGGCGCCGGTACCAATCCACGTGACATCAAGTTCCTGCTGGCCGAGGAGATAATTACCCGCTTTCATAGCGACGCGGCTGCCGAGTCAGCCAAGCAGGACTTCATCACGCGTTTTGCCAAGGGCGCGATGCCTGACGACATCCCCGAAACCACCGTTACCCTCGAGCGGGATACCATCGGTATAGCCGCGTTGCTGAAGCAGGCCGGACTTACCAGTAGCACTTCCGAAAGCTTTCGCATGATACAGCAAGGTGCGGTTAAGCTCGATGGTGAGAAAGTGTCCGATAAAGGGCTGGAACTGGAGCAGGGGTCGGTCGTTGTGGCCCAGGTTGGCAAGCGCAAATTCGCCCGTATTACTCTCGCCTGATAAAATCTTTAAATAGCGCTTGACGCGGTATTAATACTGCCTATAATGCGCGCCTCGTCGGGTCGAAGTGGCATAGGTGTGAACCCGCTGATTCGGACCTTCGACGAACGTTAAAAAGCCCCTGCAATTCAGGCAGATATAGACTCATCGGTGTTTATCCAGATAAATGCTGCGGAAGTCGTTGACGCCGTGAAAAAAGGGCTTATAATTCGCGCCTCGCTTTTATAATCTACCCGGCGATTTAACGATTTCCGGCGATGCGAGGCGGGTCTGATAAAGACCCGAAAACACCAGGTGTTCCCTGGTGAAAACGATCTTTTACAATTGATTAGGTAATTTGTGTGGGCACTCATGTCATTGATGATTTCGTATCATTACGATTTGAGTGACCAAAACTTTAACTTACGTTAAATAAGTCGAGGTTACTCTCTTCAAAAAAGTTACACGGAGCTATCCGTAAATAGTTTTAAACTGAAGAGTTTGATCCTGGCTCAGATTGAACGCTGGCGGTATGCTTAACACATGCAAGTCGAACGGTAACAGCAGAGCTTGCTCTGGCTGACGAGTGGCGGACGGGTGCGTAACGCGTGGGAATTTACCTTGTAGTGGGGGGTAGCCCGGAGAAATCCGGATTAATACCGCATAATCTCTACGGAGCAAAGTGGGGGATCTTCGGACCTCACGCTATTAGATGAGCCCGCGTTAGATTAGCTTGTTGGTGAGGTAATGGCTCACCAAGGCGACGATCTATAGCTGGTTTGAGAGGATGATCAGCCACACTGGGACTGAGACACGGCCCAGACTCCTACGGGAGGCAGCAGTGGGGAATATTGGACAATGGGCGCAAGCCTGATCCAGCAATACCGCGTGTGTGAAGAAGGCCTGAGGGTTGTAAAGCACTTTCAATAGAGACGAAAAGCTTAGGGTTAATAACCTTGAGTCTTGACTTAACCTATAGAAGAAGCACCGGCTAACTCCGTGCCAGCAGCCGCGGTAATACGGAGGGTGCAAGCGTTAATCGGAATTACTGGGCGTAAAGCGCTCGTAGGCGGCTTGTTAAGTCGG
>CAXMNA010000014.1:0-63885 GCA_964194715.1 uncultured Gammaproteobacteria bacterium | reverse complement strand
GTTGCGCAAAAGCTTACAGAAGAGGTGATAGAACTATGTACCGAGCATCAATTCGCTTACTACCTGGCCTGGGCACGAATAATTCACGGCTGGACCACTATTTGCGCTGGGGATAACGGTGTCGGGTTGGCCGAAATACGTACCGGTCTTGACGACTTCGAGGAAACTGGCGCAGGCTTACGCCTGCCTTACTACCTGTCTCTGCTAGCCGACGGACAGGGTCGCGATGGACAACCAGAAAAAGCATTAGCTACAGTTGATCTAGCCTTGCAAAGAGCAAACACTAACGGTGAGAAGTGGCACAATGCGGATCTGTTTCGACTCAGGGCTCAACTGTTATTGCAGATGAATCCTGGTAAAACCAAAGACGCAGAAACGGCATTTGGGGAGGCGTTAAATATCGCTCGAGAACAAGGCTGCAAAGCCCGTGAATTGCAAATCACTACTGAGCTTGGTCGGTTGTGGCAAAGCCAGGGAAAACAGAGCGAAGCACACGAGCTAGTTGCACCTATTTACGCTTGCTTTCCCGACTCTAGCGAGAGCATGTGTGTGAAAAATGCAAAAGCACTGCTCGAAGAATCTTTGTAAATTAACCAAGCCAATTTACAAGTTTTGAGCTGCTCAGCTATGGCTTAATATTCTGGTTCAGATGCAGAATATTCTCAGGATCATACTTCTTCTTAATCTCCACCAGTCGAGCGAAGTTCGCCCCATAGGCAGTCGCGACACGATCGCCTTCTTCCTCCGTCATGAAGTTTACATAGGCTCCAGCGGACGCATACGGTGCTGACGACTTGAAGAACGCGCGCGCCCACGTGATGCACGTGTCATCGTCTCTTGCGTCATCCCATCGAGCATGCACGTTCAACACAAACTTCGCATCGCGATGCCCATATGCCATTGCATCCGGCGCAACGCGATTCGGTGCACCCGCGATGAGGCCAATAACAGATACTGATGTCTATGTTACCTGGTTACGCGTACATCGGGTTGTTGCGTTCGACTGCATAGGCTTGTTATGGGTCGTTTAGTGAAAAACTCATTTGCCACTGCAACAAAATCCATATCGGTCATTACACCACCCAAAATCTTAATTTCGTTAATTGGTTTCAATAAAACATATCCCAGCGACTAATCTAAACTTTTGGACGGGACTCCTACATTACTATCAAAGCAGGTGTTGCTTTGTATTGGATCAGGTTCATCGGGTGGACGCTATAGCGCCTCACAGCTCGATCAAACACCCCGTTGAGGAATGCAAACTATATCGCTAAGTTTTTGTATATTCCATACCCTGCTTCAACTCCTCGTAGATCTGGTACTCGGTCTCCACCATGCCCAGCGCCTGGCAGGTCTGCTGGGCCGCGGTATTGCCGCGTTTGACGTAAAGCCTGAAGCCGCAAACCGAGGACTCCTGTTCGGCAAGTTCCTTGACATGTTCGTAGAGTACGCTGTACAGACCCTGGCGACGGTAGTTGGGTTGTACGTAAACGCTTTGAATCCACCAGAATTTGCCGTTGCGCCAGTCACTCCATTCGGTAGAGATCATTAAAGCCGCCTGAATCCGGTTATCCATCTCGATTACCAGGTAAAATCCCATGCGCGGGTTGTAAATCATTTCCTTGACGCCGGCGGTAATCAGTTCAGGCACCAGTTCGACATTCTCGGTTTTACGGGCCATGCTGATGTAGAAAGCCGCGAGCTCCACCGCGTCCTTCGGCACTGCCTTGCGAATAATCATATTGTTAACCTCCTCATTTTTTTCGACGCCGCAAAGCCTTGTACGCCTCCCTGTCGGCCGTTTTCACAGAACGGTCTGTTTCCACTTGGCAGCTCTCCCCTTAAAACATAGCAGGCGTTTCAAAACAGATCCGGCTAAGATCTCCGCCGCGCAATTCGTTGATCAGCAATCGCGATACTTTTCGAAGTCGGCGCTCATGATTACCTCGGATTCACTATTTATGTTTTGCCTAGCAGCAGTATTAAAGGGTTATTGACCTGATAATATAATATCACTGTTGTGGGGTGTCTGGTTATGGCCGAAGGTCGTCGCTGAACACTACATTTTGAGTGTCGGCTTACGGGAAAGCAGACCCTGAAATCCTCTCTATGAGCGGCTGAGATCGACCCAACTCGGACCGTAAGCCAGCAATAGTGGCAAGAGACTTCCTAAGAGCAAGAAACGGAGAGTTTTGAATGATTTGATAATTTAACATCGCTCGCTTGCACTAGTCAGGTACCGTCGGAATGTCACCCACGATCGGAAACACAATGAATCCCAAGGTTTGGGTGATGCTCTTAACGTTGTCCGTGCTTTGGGGTAGTTCGTTTTTCTTTGTCGGATTAGTAGTCTCTGCGCTCCCGCCGCTGACCATTGTGTTGGTTCGGGTAGGTGTCGCGGCCGTCACTTTATGGATCATCATTGCTGTGCTCCGAATTCCGTGCCCGAGGTCCATGAAAGCCTGGCTGGCGCTGTTTGGCATGGGCATGTTAAACAACGTCATTCCTTTTTCATTGATTGTTTGGGGTCAGACGCAGATCCCGTCAGGACTTGCATCAATTTTCAATGCCACAACCCCATTGTTTACGGTCGTAATTGCAGGGCTTTTGCTGTCTGATGAACGACTCACATCTGCGAAGTTGATCGGCGCGCTCGTAGGGCTAATTGGTACAGCATACATGATCGGACCATCCGCGCTATCGGATTTGGGAGGTGATGCACCAGCACAGCTCGCCATAATCGGATCTTCCATTTCTTACGGCTTTGCGAGTGTATTTGGTCGTCGGTTTAAGTCCATGGGCCTTCCTCCCATCACAACCGCTGCAGGCCAGGTCACTGCATCGACGGTGATACTTGTGCCGTTTGTACTATTGATTGATCACCCATTTCAGTTACCGATGCCAGGTCTCGAAATTTGGGCATCACTATTGGCTTTGGCGGTGTTCTCCACAGCGCTAGCGTATATCTTGTATTTCAAAATCCTGTCCGTGGCGGGTGCCACGAATTTAACCTTAGTGACTTTTCTGATACCGATATCGGCGATTTTGCTGGGTTACGTTGTTCTCGGTGAAAGACTCGAGCTTTCCCACTACATTGGTATGGCAATAATTGGTCTCAGTCTATCTATTATCGATGGAAGGCTCTGGAAGAGAATCAAGTCTTGATCGACACCAATCTAGTTCAATGTCCGATTTTGGCCGAAGGTCACCACTGAACTCCTAAGTTTTGAGTGCCGGCTTAGGGGAAGGGAACTCTCAGAAAATTGCGATGAGCGGCAGAAAACGACTGCCATCTCGGACGCTCATAAAATAAGCCCCGTCTGATTCTCAGAGTTATTCTTGAGATATTTTATCCGTGAGCTCTTCAGCTTGATCCTTGCAGTAAGCTAATTGACTCTCCAGTTTTTTGATGTCATTCCGTATGCAGCTAGTGCGTTTTGAGGGTCCGGTAGTAGTTTCGATTTGATAAATTTCATGGCGAAGTTTAGATATCAACTCCAATATCTGATCTTCCTCAATGTTGGTATTGAGACTTTTTAAAGGTTCACTACCCGTATCCGATCTTTCGAGACTCATACTTATCTTGTGGTATTGGCGCCACTATGAAAAAACATACTAAAGTTTAGGTTAATTATTAATAATTTCTGTCCTTCCTCACAAATACTTATCTATGACAAGCCGTTATTACGATATTGGAAATGCGCGCTTATAACCGTTCTCGGACCCACCTAGAGTGCTTTTCAATGTCTGCTTTGGAGAAAGCAGACCCACAGACATTGATAACAAGCGGCGGCTAACGACCCAAAGCAGACATACACAAGAAGCAGACACCTGAGTTTGAAATGACTTATGGTAGACACAAAAGTTTTAGCAGTATCACTGACCGTGCGCATCAGTGGACCACCGATATCCCGATTCAATACCCTTCATGCGTACAACAGTCCCAATAAAGATGCAGGCAATAATCGAAACTTAGTCCGGTGCCATTCCTTTTTCGGTGAGCTCAACGATGGCTCCTTCGGTTTTTTCCAAATTTACGAGACCCATACCTTTCAGTACATGGGGGGCCTTGGTAAATTGGATTCCCGTGTAATCGATTATCTCTATCCGGTTACCCCATGGATCGAGAAAATCCATAAATGGACCAGGCAACAATTCCACACCCATTGCCTCCAACGCGCTAGCCACCAATTGGCGATCGTCAACAACAAGCCCAAAATGCCGATCGTCATCAGGGGCTTGGCGACGCCCTTTGGAAAAGTTGATGAACTGGTCACCCAAGTCGATAAATACAGCGTTGTCACTACGGCTACGTAACTCGAACTCCAGAAAGCTGCCGTAGAACTCAAGTGCCTCGTCGATGTTGCCGACTTCGAGGGCAACATGATTAACGCCGATCGCACGGGCTTTATTTGACTCTTTCACTTTTAAGTTACCTCCGGCAAGATTTCATGCTACTACTATTTTATTTTTATAGAAAGATGGATGGATCGTTGTTATTTACCACTTAAGTCGAGAGATTGAACGTCCGCTACCGCAGAAACAGAGGCGTAGTTACCTATAAATGAATGACGGTTAAGAATAATTTCTTAATCATTGAAGAAAGCAATGTTAATTCGAAAATTCCAGAAAAGACTATACTTGGTCTTTAGTTAAAAGACGGAACTCAATTAGGAGACACACAAGTGAGCATTCCAAACAACCGATTTCCTCCCCCATCCGTTACCTTATCACTGTTGATTTCCGAAACAGTTTATAAGGTGGTTGTTGGTATCGAACGAATAATTCGCTGGGTTACAAAAGCCGTTTTTCGTCCCTGCCTGCTCCAATTTCGGTGTCTGTTTTGGTGAAAACAGAAAATCAATTGTGACTGAACACTTTGGTAGATGAATCATAGGACTTGAAAGGCAAACACCTGTGAAATCAAAGTATCTTCCAACGGCGCGGAGTTATAGCGTTCAGTAGCACCCACAAATCGCCATAAATTTGCCTGTTCTAAGCGTTGGCGTTCATGCTCAAAAGGTCCATCCAGATAGGTTCGGGCTACCGAAAAAATGAGATACCCGCCAGAACGGGTCACACGGATTAACTCATCTAGTCCTTCCAGGGGGGCATGTCCCTGAGTGAATACACCAGAACTCACTACTAATTCGAAGGCATCGTCGTCAAAAGTCAGCGGCTGGCCGAGAAATTGATGCGTGAGTTCCAGATAGTTATTTTTTAATTCGGCAATTTTCAACATGCCGGCAGAAGCATCAAGACCAACAATATTTGGATAACCAAGTGCAGTGAGTATCTCACCCAGGACACCAGTACCTGCACCAGCATCCAGCACCCACTCTTTAGTGGGGGCGACATGGCGTGCCACCATGCCAGCGACCATAGCAGGATGGGTATAACCGACATTTTTCATATGCTGTTCGTACTCATCGGCCCATTCGTCATAAACGTCTGCAGTCTCCTGCGAACTTTTGGCATGATAGGCCCGATGTAGCTTGTCGGTACTGGTAGGGGATTTGTCTCTGTGTTTAGTCATAACTACCTATCGATTGTTAGACTATCACTATGGGCTTTGTATAGTCTAGCGGACGCATCGAAGCTATTTTGTGGGGCCTGTATAATCTATTTAATTAAAGAAGTTGGTTACCAATATTTAAACTACCAGATGAATAAATGAACGTTAATGATCCAGGTCAATCTCAAATCATAGATAGAGAGTAAAATTGTTAACAATTGACTAAGGTTTTCTCGTCAGGTCATTTGGCAGGTTGATTAAATTAGGGGCAGAATTATAATCTTATAAAATGGAAATGGGGGAGCAAGATGGTAATACTCACTCGCAAACTCTGCGAATCGATTTATATCGTTGATAACATCAAGATTACCGTGCTCGATGATAAACACAAACAAGTCCAATTAGGAATCGATGCGCCTAATGATGCCGGGATTTGGAGGGAAGGTATAAATGAGAAAATTCCGGCAGAAGAGCAAACAGGTAATAGGGATGTCTAATGGGGGTTTTTACCAAACTCTATGCTGAAGGAGAACCTGTTTTTGTAGAAGGCGATGGGCACTACGATTTGGAAGTGGTCGGAGAATCACATTACCAAAAGCATCTTAAATTGCTTTGTGGAGGCTACTCAATAAAAGGTAGCAAAAAAGAAGTAGTTGCAAATCTGCATTATGAAAATTGTAATTCTTACGATTACAATGCAATAAGAATTGTGGTAAACGGGGGAACTGTCGGTTACTTGTCCCGTGAAAATGCAAGGTTATATAGGAAGAGGATAGAGAAAGCGAAACAGGATGGAATAATTGTCTCCTGTAACGCCAAGATTTTTGGCGGAAAAAGAGTCTGGTTTTTTAAAAAAACAGATTTTGGCGTTTGGATTGATTTGCCAATCGAGAAATTGTAGGAATTGCTATTTTTGACGCGACCCAGTAAATTGAGTTGCCAGTAAAAGAGTTGTTGATACCAGGATCATGATTGTCGAAATGGCGGCAATCGTTGGATCGATGAAATCACGCAGCGCTTCGACTCTGGTTGTTTGAAGGTCTACTTACGAGGAGCGGCGGTAGTTATCACCTACCTAGGGGTATTTCAGCGGCCCTTACGGTACTTCGCGACCCATAGCCGAGCTAGTTTTTGGGCTTCTGCTACTTGATTGGCACACATTTCCTTAGTTAGTTTTTCGAGATGCTGATTGGCACTTTTATGGCCCTGTGATGAGGCTATGTTCAACCACATGTGAGCTCGACAGAAATCCTGCAAAACCCCTTCGCCGCTTAAATACATTACACCCAAAAAGTACTGACTAATTGAAGAGCCCTTTTTAGACAGATGGAGGAGTCCTTTAAAGGCGATGTCATAGTGCCCTTGGGTAAAAGATTCAAAGGCTCCATTAAACTTGTCCCTGTCGACCTTGTTTAATGTAACGCCGTCGGGTTGGCTTACGCTTATGGCCTCATACCAGTCCCCTTCACCCTCCGGTGGCATTGGCAGTACGTTACCCATTTCATTCCTTCATTTTCTTGATAAGTTAACTATTAAAATAACAAAATATATAGCTACAGAACGTGTCAGACATCAAAATTCAGCATATTTTCTTTTAATTTATATTTGTACTGTGCAGATCTGGCAATCGAATTCCAGCATACGACGGACCAAATTTACCCTGGTTTAGGGTGCGCCTTGAGCGAAAAGACCGCTAAATGACCCTTGCAGCTACAAAACGCCTGCAGAATTAGCAAGCCAGATTATGTTAGCAAGAGTTTAGAATTCGCTGAGCAGGGAGGCTTATCAGTTGCGGTGCATAACATACAGATCATAGAAGTCTTGCGCCAACCAACTGCCGCGTCGGATTTGTTCCCAACTCATTTTAGATTCTATACATTTGAGTTTTCGCTTTGCTCGTTTCGAATGTTGAAATACAGCAACCTTGCACCAGGCGTATGACCTGGAATAGTTTTGCGTAACTCCTTGTCCACGAGCATACAATGTAGCCAGCCGATGCTGTGCCTGGCGTGATCCCCGTTGTGCCGCCGCCTTGTACCATTTGAATGCTTGTTCGAAGTCTCGCGATCCTTGCTTGCCTTTGTGAAATAATTCACCCAGTTCAAACTGTGTAATACAACTACGATCCTCAACAAAAGTAACCATGATTGCGGCCCCACTAACATCAGCGTCGAAAAACTGAATGAAATAGTAGCTAATTAGGCCAGCAAGCTTTGTGATCGAATTAACACTAATCTTGCTTTTACCTTGTACAGGTGATTTCTTTGCCTGCCGAGACAAGAACGCTACCTACTTACAAATTCAATCCCGTGTTCGGCATCGCTGAAAGAAATACGTGGATTTCTCTTAAGAGCTATTAAGCCTGAAAGACGGAGGTACCAGGTTCCAGTCCCCGAGCGTGGCGCCCGAGCCTGAACTTGCGTTCCATCATTTTAATTTCTTTACGTAGGATACGAGTTATTCGCGATGGCCCGGTCAAGCTTTCAATGTTATGCAAACGTTGGTACCGATCGACGATATCACGCATGGCAGTGGATTGATCGATTGCATCGTCAAGTGCCGACAGCAGGCGATTGGTTTCGCTGGTTATTTCTCTGCTGGGAAAATTGTGCATGCGACTGCCAGGTGGATTTTGCAACGCTGCTAGATTAACAAAACCTGATATCTAAAAACATGCCGCTTTACCGACGAAGATGTAGGAATTGTCCTACGCTTTAAACCCGATTAATTATGGTTATCGCCCTGATAGAGTTCAGGCCAATGCAGCTTGACAACAGGGCTATCCGCAGCGTAGCTGTGGCAAGTGTTCAGAAACGCATTCGAGCTGCCATGAGGCTTGTCCTTGCTACGCTTGACTTTTTCGCTGACGATGGTTTGAATTGCAGTGGTTGCAATCGGCCCGAGAAGCTCGGTCAGATGGGTACAGCCCCTGTTGTCACCCATTGCTCGTTTCGATTTCCGTGTCCAGCCCGGGGCTATCTTGAGACCGATTAAATTTTGCGCCACTGTAATAACCGATTTACAGAAGTTGTAAGGAGAGGCATCGATCACGGCATCGACATCTTGAACTTCTAGATCGAGATTGACAGTCAGACGAAGTGACATGTCGTGTAGTGCTTCATCGGCTTCGATCCAGCCACCACGATCTCGATTTCTGAAGCGGTAAGGTTTGGTATCAACGATGCGTCCTTCGATGTCCCACAAACCATCATCGCGTTGATAGCCGTGACAGGTCACGACACGAGTATGCGCCAGTTTGCGCTTGGCAGATTTGTTTAAGGGCACGGTGTTTCTCCGACTATCGAATATTACTGGTTAAATTGATGCATGACATTATCATGCGGTATTGCATCGGAACACCCACGAATGAAAAAATCTCGTCATTTCGTCCAAATCAGCGATCGCGGCAAGGGAATACTGATGTCACTCGTTGGCGTATTTGTGCTGAGCCCGGACAGTCTGTTGATTCGACTTGCGGGACTAGATGATTATACCCTTATATTTTATCGTGGCCTGTTTCCGGTATTTGCGATCAGCCTTGTATTGTGGATTTACTATCGCGCTCGCCTCTTGTCCGTACTGTTAGCCATTGGATGGGCAGGGATAATCAATGGTGTTTTATTTGCCGCCGTAAACATAACATTTATCAGCGCAATACAAAAAACCTCGGTCGCAAATACCTTGCTGTTTCTATCTTCGGCACCAATTTTTGCCGCGATTTTGTCATTATTGGTGCTGCGTGAGAATCAGCGCCCAAGTACCTGGTTGATAATCGCTATATCATTGTTAAGCATATTCATTATCGGCTGGGGCAGTTACGGCAGCATTAGTCTGATCGGCGATTTCTTTGCTCTGGGTTGCGCTGTCTTCACCGCCTGCAGCGCCGTGCTAATACGCTACCGGAAAGACATCGACCTGGTGCCGTCAGTTATTGTCGGCAGTTTTTTTACCACCTGTTATGCACTCACCCAGTCACCAGAGCTCACAATATCTTCTGTGCAGTTGCTCTATCTAGGCATCATTGGGTTCATCCTGGTGCCATTTGCTTTTATTATGCTGACGATTGCGCCACGTTATGCCAATTCAGCAGAGGTGCAACTGGTCTACCTGCTTGAAAGCATACTTGGGCCACTTTGGGTTTGGTTGGTGATCAATGAAACACCTTCGCTTAACACGATTGTCGGCGGCAGCATGCTGTTGTTGTCGGTGGCATGGTTTGCTCACCATACGATTAAAGAAGAAGCGAAATTGGTGTGAAGGATCGTTTAGCTTTGACAGGCGACCAGGTTTATCATTTCAAATGCGATCGTCGCAGCCGCAAGTGAAGTAATCTCGGCATGATCGTAAGCCGGTGCCACTTCAACTATATCGGCCGCCACCAGCTTCAATCCCTGCAAGCCACGAATAATGCCGACTAATTCACGACTCGTGATACCCGCGATCTCGGGAGTTCCTGTGCCGGGCGCGTGCGCGGGATCGAGAACATCGATGTCAATTGACAGGTATAATGGATTGTCGCCAACCCGATCTCTGATGCGTTGAACCACGTGCTCAACGCCATGCGACTGCAATTCGTCACAATGCACGACTTTGAAGCCGAGTTCAGCATCATTCGCCAGATCATCCCGACTGTAAAGTGGACCGCGAATCCCGACATGAATCGACGCATCATCTTTGAACAAACCTTCTTCGGCGGCGCGACGGAACGGGGTGCCATGGGTGTAAGGAGCACCGAAATAAGTGTCCCAGGTGTCGAGATGGGCATCAAAATGTACCAATGCAACCTGTCCGGCCACTTTATTGACCGAGCGCAGTAACGGTACCGCGATGGTGTGATCACCACCGAGACTCACAATGTTCGGGACATTTTGATAGAGCTCATCGGCAGCGGCTTCGATTTGCGCGATCGCTTCTTCGATATTAAACGGATTGCAGGCAACATCACCGGCATCGGCTACCTGTATTGTCTTGAACGGTTCGGTATCGTATTCCGGATGGAAATTAGTGCGCAGATGACGTGAGGCCTGGCGGATCGCCTGGGGACCGAATCGCGCCCCTGGCCGATAACTGGTACCGGAATCGAACGGAATGCCGAGTATCGCCACATCACAATAGGGAACGTCACGCAGTTCCGGCAGCCGGCAAAATGTAGATGGCCCGGCATATCGTGGAACTATGGTACCGCTGACCGGTTCAACCGGTGGTGTCTTAGCCATTGTCATTCCTCGTCATCGAACTGATTTGTTATATCACCGATATCTGGCACAATCAATCAAACTCAATCTGTCGGTAAAGCAAGTGGCAATCAGAACCATATTGAAAATGGGCGACCCCCAGCTGTTCGAGGTTTCCACGGTGGTCGACCCTATTGAGCCTGCAACCCTGGAACCACTATTGAAAGATATGTGGGAAACCATGGCTGAAGCAAACGGGGCAGGGCTTGCAGCCCCGCAAATCGGCGTAATGAAACGCGTGGCGATTTTTGGGTACCAAACTAATCCTCGCTATCCTGAGTCTCCACCGGTCCCGGAAACGGTGCTGATAAATCCGCTAATAACACCGTTAGGTGAAATTCAGGAGGATGGTTGGGAGGGTTGTCTCAGCGTGCCCGGCATGCGCGGTATCGTGCCGCGTTACCGCGATATTCGATACCAGGGTTATGATCAATACGGTAACACGATCGATCGCGAAGCATCGGGATTTCATGCGCGCGTGGTGCAGCACGAATGTGATCATCTAGACGGAGTGCTATATCCTCAGCGAATCCGAGATATGCGCCATTTTGGTTTTATCGATACCTTGTCAGATAAAGGTATTATCGAACTCCAACCCTGCGACGATGAGCCTTGAAACGGATATGCCCGGCACTAGTTTTGCGTTACTCGCAAGCGGGGCTAACTTTTCCTGTGAAGTGCTGCAGGCGCTACTGCATATTCACTACTCCCCCAAATTGTTGATACTGCCGGAGTATCCTCCCGCACCAAACCCACACATCCAGGACAATGAAATTATTTCGTCTGCGCCAAAGCGTCGAATATTGGAACAAGCTCAGGGTATCGACGTCGGCTATGCCCCGGTAAACGAGCAGGAGAATTGTGCTGGTTTGATTCGACAATATGCGATCGATTATTTGTTAATTGCCTGCTGGCCGTACCTGATTGACCGACCCCTGATCGAAAGTGCAGCTAAGGCCGCCCTGAATATGCACCCATCGCTATTGCCCGATTACCGCGGGCCAAATCCGATCGAGCAACAGCTCGAGCGGCGGGAATCCAGATTCGGAGTGACCCTGCATCTGCTGAATCAGCATTTCGACAAGGGTGATATTATTGCCCAGGCAGAACTAGCCGATGTCGACGAGAACCCGGACCGTTTGTACCTGGAGCATCGCAGCGCAGTGCTTGGGGCCGATTTGTTTATCGAGGCCGTAAAAGAGTACAACCAGGGATGGAAGCCGATTCGGCAACCTGCTTAACCGTCTGATACGGATTGAAAAAATGCCCTGGTGTCATCATCACTGGCACCCACGTCTTGTGCGATATTCAGCATTATTGCCCTGACATCGCCCTGTGGATCGGCCAAATGTTCTTCACAAACCATTGCTCCAATCGGGCCAAAATGGTGTACAGCCGCATTTTCAATGATTTTTTTTAATCTGGCATCCACCGAACGTGAACTGGAAGTTATGCTGGTCCGGGGAGGCGCCGGCACATCGTTGATATTGGTCACGGTGGTGGTTGTTTCATCCAGGGTGTTAGCGGTCAGCCGTGATAAAACTGCGCTGGTATCGAGGACTTCACTTGCGGTTTCCTGGATATCGCTACCGGGATGCTCGGTAATCTTGGCGCGTTCGATTTTCGTAATCAATTGTAGTGCCGCCATGCCTTTTTTAATACGATAAGTAAGCAGCACAATTTCTCCACCATCAAATCCAATCTGAAAAGAATGATTGTTATCACTGACACCGGTAATCAAACCGCTGAAAGCTTTATGATGATGATTTCTCACCGAATCAACAAAGTCGTCGTAGAGTATCCAGTCAGTCACTTTGGCCCCGGATGTTTATAACTGCTGCCGGACAGCACCATAGTAATAGTCAAGTTGATTTAGCTTTTGAATAAATCCTTTTAAAAGCAACGCGTAAGCTGGTCTGCATACGGTGAAACGCTTCCGCCAGTTGCCCAATTTCATCCCGTGACTCGGGCTGGATATTCTGTTTCAAATCGCCATGACTGATATCTTCGGCGTGCTTGGCAAGTCGGGTGATGGGACCGATAATGATTTGATTCAAGACGATCATCATGACGATTGCCATGATTATTATTAGCGCTACCAAAGTTAACACATTGGCGATTGTCGATGCAGCAAGTTGTTGCTTCAACTGCTTTTTGGAGACGAAAACCGTAACCTCACCAATCGATTTAGTACCATTATTCACATCGTTGACAGCCTGGATCAAATCACCGGTAATAGCGCCATTCGATTTGACCAGCCGACCGTCGGGATTGCGCTCGCGCGCTGAAAAAATCTTGTTCGCGCCTTCGTCCCAGACCACGATCGCCTGAATGTTGTCTTCCAGCATTTCGGCTTCAAGCGTCAAATCGACCAGGTCCTGGTCAAGATCCCACATCGGACCGATCAAGTGCTTGGAAAGGCGCTGGGAAGTAACCCTGGCCAGTTTCTGCAAATCTGAAGTCAACTGTTTTTGATCGCTAATGGTATTGAATGCACTCAAGCTCCCTAGGACCAGGGTACAGGATAATATGACCACAGCGATTACCTTCATGCGAATCGTGCTGTACCAACGAATATCACCTCTAACCATCTAATGCATTCCAGTTCTAATCAACTCGAAAAATTATTTTCGGAAGCGACCAACGATCCGATCGAATTCGCCGCTCTTACGAATTTTGTTCAATCCCCGGTTAAAATCTCGTATTATTTTTTCACCATCAAGAATTTGGCGAGACGCCATAAGATAGAGCCCGTGGGTCTCCAATGGCGGTTCCATGAATTCAACATCGCTAATACAGAATCCTTCCTTCTTTGCCTCGTATCTGAACAAATCGAAATTCATTACTGCCATGTCGATACGACCCCTGAATAACTTACGAATGTTTAAATTGGGGAATGTCGCAGCCTGTTTGTCGAGATAGTTCGCAGCATCAAATTCCTCGCTATTTGCAAATCCTCTTGATATTCCGATGCTATACGGAGTTAAATCACGTAGTGAATTATACCTGGACATCCCCAAACCGGGCCGTGCAATCAAGCCAAGTTCAAGAAAATAAATCGGATCGCTGAAGATATACGATTTTTCCCGTTCTTCGCTGTGATAAGCACCCATCACCACGTCCGATTTTCCTTCCTCTACCTCCTTCAATGCTCGCTCCCAGGGAATGAAATCGACATCGGATCTATGGCCTTCGGTTTTGAATGCGGCTTTAACTATTGCCGTGGTTAAGCCTTTCTCGGGAAGCTCAGATCCGTAGTGAGGTGCCCATTCAACCGTGAGCATCGAAATATCCCGTGCCTGTGCAGTACTTGCCAAAATGACTACTGCCAAAATTAAAATAGCGCGGAGATATTTAAGTTGCATGGTACTTTTACCCTTACATTTCATTTAGTTTTGCCTGCCATCCACAATAAGTATTCAATGGCAGCACACGCAATTTAGAGTTTTTAAGGATTTTTAATATGATTATCAATAATCTACAGCGATTAGATATAATTTACTTTAATTAGTAACAGTCTATCATGATCACATTAGTATGGACCAAGATTTGCTTTTTTCCGTAAAATCGAGGCCATGACGCTTTCTTCCCTTGAAGCTCAAATCGCGATTGATTATGAGCACATCTGGCATCCCTACAGCGCTATGCATAGCGAGCTTCCCGTGTTTCATGTCGATTCCGCTAACGGTGTATACCTGAATCTATCGGATGGTAAGAAATTAATTGACGGGATGTCTTCCTGGTGGTGCGCAATCCACGGCTACAACCACCCGCGTTTAAACGCGGCGATCGAACAGCAGCTACAACGTATGGCCCACGTCATGTTTGGTGGATTAACCCATGAACCTGCGATTCGACTGGTTGAAAAATTGGTAATGCTTACGCCACAAGCATTGCAATCGGTGTTTATTTCGGATTCCGGGTCGGTCGCAGTGGAAGTCGCATTAAAAATGGCCATTCAATACTGGAACGCAAAAGGCGAACCGAACAAGCAGCGCTTCGCGACCCTGCGTAACGGTTACCACGGAGACACCATGGGTGCTATGTCGGTTTGCGATCCGATAACCGGCATGCATAGTCTGTTCAATACAGTCCTTAGCCAGCAATTTTTTGTCGAACGCCCTCAGAGCAAGTTTGGTGAAGCCTGTAGCGATAGTGACATCCAAGCATTGGAAGAATTACTGCAACAAAACCATGACCAAATCGCGGCGCTGATTCTTGAACCGATCGTGCAGGGCGTCGGCGGCATGTATTTTTATTCGGCCGAGTATCTGGCCCGCGCACGCGAGTTATGCGATCGCTACCGGGTACTGCTCATCGCAGACGAAATTGCGACTGGATTTGGACGCAGCGGAAAGCTTTTTGCCTGTGAACATGCAGCAATATCACCCGATATTATGTGTGTCGGCAAGGCACTCACCGGCGGTTATGTGAGCCTCGCAGCCACGTTAACAACAACCGAAATCAGCCACACGATCGACCGGGGAAATCCCGGGGTATTTATGCATGGACCTACATTCATGGCAAATCCGTTGGCCTGTGCGGTAGCGCTTGCCAGCATCGAGCTATTGCTTGAGTCTGGTTGGCAACAGCGCATCCAGCACATCGAAAAACAATTAATACAGTTACTTTCACCTTGCCAGGCGCTATCTCAGGTGGCCGAAGTTCGATGCCTGGGTGCGATCGGTGTTATCGAAATGAAGCAACCAGTTGTCATGGCAACGATTATGCCCCAGTTCGTCGAAGCCGGGATTTGGGTTCGCCCGTTCGGCAATCTGGTTTACCTGATGCCACCTTATTTAATATCTGAAACGGAGCTGGAGCAGCTGTGTAATTCGTTAGTTGGGGTTATTGCACAGCAGCACGATTAAGATTTTGCCAAAATGGTCGATACACACCGTGGAAGCCCTAATGAAAATTTTGCTGATTCTGATCTTATCGAGTTACCTGGTAATTGGCTGTGCCGAACCCGCACTGGTCATCGGCCAGCCCGCCGCAATTATCGACAGTGAAGACGTTGTTATTTATTACACCGAGCGTCCGCACTGTAATTTTGAGACGATTGCGTACCTACGCGTAACCGGGGGTTATTTTTCACTCGATTCGATGTTTAGAAAGATGCGCCGACAGGCGGCCAAGGTTGGCGCAAATGGGTTGTATGTGCTGCATACGCAGCAATTGGATATAAAGGAATACCTGGGAACTGCCAAAGCCATTCGTTGCTTACCGGTTTAACCAAGCAACGGGGTTTAGCTTTCCTCCTCCTCCTCATCATCATCCTGGGATTCTTCCGCAGGCATGTCATCCAAAATCTTGTCTTTTTCTTCAGGGGTTAATACCACTGTATCTTCATCTCCCATTGCACTCTCCTCAATACCTGATATTTGATAGACCTGCCATTGATTTGGCATCCCCCAAATTGTAGCCCAGTTAAACTGTTTTGTGGTATCGGTTTCGCGGTTCGTGATGAATTTTATCTATTGGGTCTAACGTATATATTGGCTACTTGAGTGTTACAATCGAACCACTGATAAAGATTTCCTCGCAAAAGCATGGTTAAGAAGAAAATCAAGGTCACCGATAGCATGGGCACTGTGGAAATTCCGGCCGATGCGCTTTACCAGGCTCAAACTCAGCGTGCTCTCGACAATTTCAAGATTAGCACGCTGCGCCTGCCCGGCTCCTTGATACGCGCCCTGGCGCTAATCAAAAAGGCCTCTGCTGAAATCAATCTCGACCTGGAAAAGCTCGATCAGGCGCGCGCGCAAGCTATTCAACAGGCAGCGGACCTGATTATCTCGGGAAAACACGCCGACCAGTTTGCAATCGACGTGTTTCAGACCGGGTCTGGTACCAGTAGCAATATGAACGTGAACGAAGTTATTGCCTCGCTTGCATCGAAGAAAGGATTAAAGGTGCATCCCAACGACGATGTCAATATGGGGCAAAGTTCTAACGATGTCTTTCCATCAGCGATACATATTGCTTCCGCGATGACGATCCACAACCAATTGCTACCGGCCCTACAGGTACTTGAAACAGCACTGATAACGCGCATTGAACAGCATCAAGATACTATTAAGACCGGACGTACTCATCTGATGGATGCGATGCCAGTAACCCTGGGACAGGAATTATCCGGCTGGGCGTCGCAGATAAAAAATGATCGCTACCGAATTCAAACGACATTGATTCGATTGCAGCAGTTGGCAATTGGAGGCACTGCAGTTGGAACCGGGGTTAACACTCCCCCTGACTTTGGTCAGCGGGTATGCGAGAAGCTCCACCTGGAAACTGGAATTCGTTTTATGCGGATGGAGAACCTGTTTGAGGGCCTAAGTACTCAAAATACGGCGCTAGAGGCTAGTGGCCAGTTGCGCGTGCTGGCAATCTCGTTGACTAAAATCTGCAACGACTTGCGCTGGATGAACTCTGGTCCGCTTACAGGATTGGGAGAGATCCAGTTAAAAGCCCTGCAACCGGGTAGTTCAATTATGCCGGCCAAGGTCAACCCGGTGATTCCCGAAGCCGTGCTAATGGCGGCCGCACAAGTCATTGGTAACGACACCACCATCGCGCTGGCCGCACAATCGGGAAATTTTCAATTGAATGTCATGCTGCCAGTGATCGCTCACAACCTGCTGCAAAGTATCGAGATTCTTACGAATGCAGTTCTTCACCTTGCACCGGCCATAGATAGCATGTCGGTAAATAGCGAAACCATGGCTCAAAACCTTTCCTACAACCCGATTTTGGTGACCGCCCTGAATCCCATTATCGGTTATCAGAAAGCGGCTGAAATCGCGAAAGCCGCACTTAGTCAAAATCGACCTATACTTGAATTAGCTATAGAAATGACTGATATCGATGAAGCCAGACTCAAACGTTTGCTCGATCCAGCCAGCCTGGTTAAAAACCAGCAGGAAAATCCTGATTGAATATCTTGCTTTCTTGATATTTTACTTTTAAAATTTCGCCTAAATTTTTGAAATATAAGGATTTCTCTTGCTATCGGTATCGTCAATTTTCAGATTCTCCTCGGGTATCAAATGCGTCAGGGTGATCGCTTTCCTGGTAGCTGCAGCGGTTAGCCCCCAACTGCAGGCAAAGACGAGTATCGAACAACAGCGTCAATTGTTTCGTGATGCCTCGTCTGCACTCGAACTCAATCAAATCACCAAGTTTAACCGCCTGCTTAAACAACTTGCCGATTATCCGGCAACCCCGTACCTGGAGTACGACGCATTTAAACGTAGTGCAAGCCGTGCAAAACCTTCGCAGGCTGAGCAATTTTTTCAGCGCTATGCCGAATTCCCATTTGTTTATCACGCGCGTGCAAAATGGCTTAAGGTGCTCGCAAGGCGGGGAGACTGGAAAAACTATCTGGCATTTTTTGACGATCGGGAAAATACGCGTCTGCGGTGTCTTGCTTTCCAGGCGCGCCTGAACCTTAAACAATTAGAAGGGCTGAATGATGAGATTGCCAAGGTCTGGTTACGCGGTTATTCGCAACCTTCACAATGTGATCCGGCTTTCGCATATTTCCTCAAAACTTATGACCAGGCGCAGCAGGCGATATGGTTACGTATTGAAAAGGCCTTTAAAGCGCGCCGGCCCAACCTGGCACGTTATCTCGGCAAGCAACTAGACCCAAAAGCACAGGTTACGGTCGAAACCTGGTACCGGGCACATCAACGTCCCGAGCGATCACTCAAAAAGCTGGCTGAAGCTGAAAACACTGCTCATAACCGGGCTATTATCGTACATGCGATTGATCGTCTCGCGCGTAAAGAAAGCCTCAAGGCGCTAGGGTTCTGGAACCTTCTCCGCGACCATTTCGACTTTACCCAGGAACAAAAAGATCAAAGCCAGTTGCGTATAGCGTTATCCGCCGCCTATCAGCACGAACCCGAAGCTCGCACACTGCTCTCCAGTCTCGATCCGGCGACCATGAATGACCAGGCCTATCTCTGGTTGGCTCGCATCCAGCTACGCAGTAGAGATTGGTACGGATTACTGGGCACGATTAATCAAATGCCAACCCATCTGCACCAGGAAAACGAATGGCAATACTGGTTATCTCGTTCGATGGAAGCCGAGGGTCAGCTGGTTGCATCTCTATCCTTGCTTGAGCAACTTTCTGATAAAAGTAGTTACTACGGATTTCTGGCCGCAGATAAACTTAAACGCGAGTATCGTATCGACCAGGAAGACGCTACCAGCGCTGAAATCGATGAAGATACCTTTCTGGCGTCGAATACCCATATGCTGCGCGCACGCGAGCTCTACTACCTCGATCGCCTGGTTGATGCTAAACGTGAATGGTTCCAGGCACTGCGCTACCTTGATCAGGATCAGATTAAACAAGCTGCCACGCTGGCATCGAAATGGCAGTGGCACGATAGCGCAATTCGTACCGTCGCCAAAACCCCGCACCGTAACGATTTTAGCCTGCGTTTTCCAACCCCATACAAGCAGCAGGTGCTGGAGCATGCCCAGGCCCGTGAACTCGATCCGTCGATCATCTATGGTGTTATGCGTCGTGAAAGCTTATTCGATCCGCTGGCGCGCTCGAGTGTCGGAGCGCTGGGACTGATGCAATTAATGCCGAGTACCGCGCGTCGTGTCGCCAGGTCCCTTGGAATGAAACGCCCGCGTAAGTCAGACATACTTCATGTCGAAAATAATATCCGCTTGGGCACTCACTACTTAAAAACAGTAATGAATCGGTTTGACAACAATGTCGCGCTAGCCGCGGCAGCTTATAATGCAGGCCCGAAAAATGTGAAACGCTGGCTGCCAAGGAACTCGGTTATGCCAGCCGATTTATGGGTCGAAACTGTTCCCTTCAATGAAACCCGGAATTATGTGCAGGCAGTGCTGGCATACTCGACGGTGTTCGATAAATCCCTGGGTAAAAATACCTTGATGTCCAGCCGCATGGGTGATATCAAAACCGAATATTAGACCAAATACCCGGTTCAATGAAGATTTACGGCGATACCCATTCTGGAAATTGTTACAAACTGAAACTCATTTGCGCGCTGCTTGGAAACAGGCACGAGTGGATTCCTGTCGATATTCTGCAAGGGGAAACTCGCAGTGAAAGTTTTCTCGCGCTGAACCCTAGCGGTCAGATCCCTGTATGCATTACTACCGATGGGGATGTGCTGACTGAATCCAATGCAATCCTGTATTACCTGGCACGCGACAGCCAGTATTGGCCAAAGGACAAGCTGGCACAAACCCGGGTTTTAGAGTGGCAATTTTTCGAGCAGTATAGTCACGAACCCACCATTGCAGTCGCACGTTTCATCAAGTTTTACCAGGACATGCCGGAAAATCGGAGGGAGGAGTACCAGGTCAAGCTCAAAGCTGGTTATCGCGCGCTGGACTTGATGGAGCAACACCTCAAAGACAATAACTTCCTCGCAGCTGATTACTGCACCATTGCCGACATTTCACTATTTGCCTATACCCATGTCGCGCATGAAGGCGGATTCGAACTATCGAATTATCCCGCAATCCAATCCTGGATCGCCCATATTCGGGCACTCGACGGCTTCATCGCAATGACCGACTGACCCAAGTCAATTGTATTAAAAAATCACTGTGTTTATACTTCGGCAGCAACCTAATGATCGTTTTTTTGACCACTCAACCCGGAATATTCCAAGACCGTGACTAATTTCAATCTACAACTCGATAAGATCAGAAACGAACCCGGATTCATTGCCGCACTGGACCAAAGTGGTGGCAGTACTCCCAAGGCCCTGGCGAATTACGGTGTCGGTGCCGACGCCTATAACAGTGACGATGAAATGTTCGCCGTCGTCCACAACATGCGCAGCAGAATCATAACCAGCCCCGTGTTCAACGGGGATCGCATCATGGGCGCCATTCTCTTTGAAAATACCATGGACAGGGAAGTTGAAGGACAGGCAACCGCTGACTACCTGTGGAACGTCAGGCGCGTGGTTCCGATCCTGAAGGTCGATAAGGGTCTAGCCGACGAAAGCAACGGCGCCCAGATCATGAAGCCAATGCCAGGCCTGGCTGAATTACTGCAAAAAGCCAAACAGAAAAACATATTCGGCACCAAGATGCGTTCAGTTATTAAAACAGCCAACGCCGATGGGGTTAATGCGGTAGTCGATCAGCAATTCGAAATAGGGCGCCAAATTATGTCTGCCGACCTGGTGCCAATTATTGAGCCCGAGGTCGATATCAATAGCCCGCAAAAAGCGGGGGCTGAGGATTTGCTAAAGACAGCATTGTTAATGCAACTTGACCAACTTGGAGAAGGGCAACAGGTGATGCTCAAATTGACTCTGCCCGAACAGGATAATTTTTACGCTGCCTGTATCGAACATCCGAACATACTCAAGGTAGTCGCGCTATCCGGCGGTTATTCCCGAGAAGAAGCGAATCAACGACTGGCCAGACAAAATGGAATGGTTGCAAGTTTTTCGCGCGCGCTCAGCGAAGGGCTAAGCGCGCAGCAAAGTGACGATGAATTCAATACGGTCCTGGATGCTTCGATCGAAAGTATATTCCAGGCCTCCAATACCTGATTCTAAACCAGAGTAGACAACCTCAAATGAAAACAAACATAACTATCATTGCCGCGACAATCCTGCTCAGCGCCTGCTCCACGATGAAACTTACCGATGGGGGTGAAAAAGTTCGAGTACTCGATCCGAGTGAAGTCGAGAGTTGCCGGGAGCTTGGCAAAACGAACAACTCGGTTACCGCGAGAGTAGTCATTGAAAGGCCGGCCGAAACTGTCGCCAAGGAATTGCGCATTATCGCCCGCAATAGCGCCTCTCGCATGGGTGGAGACACGATTGTGCCGCTCACGGTAATCGAGGCAGGGCAGCAAAGCTTCGTGGTCTACAAGTGCATCAATCCTGACGGCTAGCAGCGCGGCCAACTTATTGCCCTATTACTGTCGTCCCGTGGTTAGGCTGCGGGATGATAGTAACCGATTTTATTGATTTTGCACCATTACCAGCGTTGCCAGGGCGTGGGATATTTCCGTGTGCGTTTTAGTGATGTCGTCACCCGGCGTAAAATAGATTAACTCATCGCACATTGCCTCAAACCGCTGCTGGCTAGGCCCTTTGACTGCTTGATCGGAGGTTACTCCATAAATATACTTGCCGCGAGCTCTGGCATAACCACATTCGAAACCAGTCCAGGCTTCGGCTTCCACACCTTCCAGGACTACGATAACAATATCCGCTTTATCGAGTTCGTTCTCATAACATGCCTGCAACTCTCGTTGAGACAGATTCTCGGTATCAAATTCCAGATCGTGTTGTGGAATTAAAATTTCCATGTAGGGATTATCTTCGGTAATCATATCGCGTAACGCGAGATTCCAGACTCTTGCCGCCTGCGAGCTGTTGTAGGCAGCTAGATAAGCTCTGACACCATGATGGATTCCCATATTGACGTTATGCGTGATCGATTCAGGCTCCAGGTTGGTTTCCTTTTCTGCCGCAATCTGTAACGCATCCTTGAGCGCGATTTCGCCTGTTATTAGTGCATGACTGACAATCGCGCCATTGATATTTGGTAAATATCGCTGCCTTGCGATATCGTCGAGCGTTCTCACGGTACCGCTGGTGTAAACCGGGATCGAGACGTCGTGGCTGAGTTGTTCCGTCAGCGCCAGGGCTTCGTCAAATTCAGAATCCAGTCGCTCAGTGCCCTTGTGTACGATCCCCGCGATTCCCGTCATTTGTAGGTCCCGTATCAAATCCTGCGGCATGAACGCAGTTTGCGTCTTCCAGCCATCGATCATTACGTAACCACCACGCGTGGCAAGATGGACGATTATTCCGCCCGGATGACGACTCGCTGCTTCAACCACCAAAGAAGAATCGGTTATTGCGATAGTGCCCAATACCACCCGTGCGGCACCTGCCTCGAACCAGTCATTGATCTGGCTAAGCGTTCTGATGCCACCTGCTACCTGAATCGGAACATCGGTTTCGTTTAGCAACTCCTTGATTAACTGGTAATTATTATCAGGATTCGACCTGGCTGCATCGACATCGACAATTTGCAGCATTTGCGCACCTTCTGCCACAAAATCCTGCACCGCTTGGCGGGGTGATATATCGTGGACAGTGTCGTCACCTTCGACGGTCGAGCGGGTTATTACCTTTCCGTCCTGAATTTGAATCTCTGGTATTATAATCATCGCCGTTCACTCCCCGGATACATTACGGCTCATTGTACCAAATACTGTTGTGGCAGGGATTAACATTTCATGACATTGATCGCTTTTAATGATGAATGTAATCGTAAAATCTGGTAATAATCCTGTTCATCTGTATGGGCAATATTCGAGAGACAAGGGCTTCAGTAGTTTATGAATGATATAGAACGAATCAAGGTTCTGTTTGTGTGTATGGGCAATATTTGTCGATCACCAACGGCACATGGCATATTTCAGTCAGTCGTCGATGAGTATGGACTGGGGACAGCTATCGAAGTCGATTCTGCCGGCACCCACAGCTACCATATTGGCAGCCCCCCCGACATGCGATCCCAGGAAATCGCACAAGCTCGCGGAGTCGATCTCTCGGGCTTAAGTGCGCGCCGGTTTTCCACCGCGGATTTTGTCGAATTCGATTACCTTATCGGTATGGACAGCTCCAATTTGGCCGATATGCTTGCGATCAAACCCGATGACGCTAGTGCCCAGGTAAATTTGATGCTGGAGTATTCAGACAAATTTGAGCAGCAGGAAGTCCCTGATCCATATTTTGGCAATGACGGATTTGACCTGGTATTCGACATGATCGATGATGCTGCGCGCGGGTTACTGCGTGAAATTCGTTCTCGGCATGAAATCTAGCTGTGATTCAAAAACCTCTTGGCAGCTTTGACGTACTTTTTGCGCGACCAGAAGAGATGCCATTTACTACCACCCAGTTGTTGCCATAGCACTGCAGCGCGTATTCCCGCAAGCAGTAAGGCTCTGATTTTGGCGGCATTGTCGCTATTGCGTAAATAGCTTTGTTCGCCTCGCACTATAATGCGCGGACTCAACGAACTTATATACTCCTGATACAAGCCGTCGATTTTATTGATTACACTATTGCGACTCATTTCGAAATTACTGGAATTGCTTTCAATTTTTCGCAAGCCTTCGAGTAATCCATCCGACAGATTCTGGTCGTTTAACACCTGGGTTGATATCTTCAGCATCGATAACATGTAGTATGCGATATTTCTCCCCGGCGATCGGTTCTCGCCACCAAGATAGTCACTAAGCGCTTCAAACCCACAGGAAAGCTGAACACTATCGCCCAAAGCTTCTTCTGCAGAGGTCGTGTCGATGGTAAACAGGCTGTCGAAACTACAGTCGAATGCGTCCGTGTTACAACTTCCATGAAGCGCGAGTTCATCTACCAGGGTTGCGGCCTGAAACATGCCGGCCAGCGCCAGGGTCTGGTTTTCCAGATGGGTCACAGGTTGTAGGCTACCTCGATGGTACCACCACCCAGACATTGCTCCCCGCTATACAGCACCAGCGCCTGGCCCGGGGTTATCGCGCGTTGTGGCTTGCTAAATTCGACTACCGCTTTGTTGTCATCAGACGCAGTTAGCTGGCATGCGTTATCCTGCTGCCGATAGCGGATCTTGGCGCTGCATTCACCGGGTAATTGACATGAGGATACTGAAATCCAGTGTAAATCGGTAATGCGACAATGCGAGTGATATAACTCCGGATTGTCCACGCCCTGCGCGACAACCAGTAGATTTTTATCTAACGCTTTGTCGATCACGTACCACGGCTCATCGCTGCCTGTTTCGATACCACCAATGCCGAGCCCCTGACGCTGCCCTATGGTGTAATACATCAGGCCACTGTGTTCGCCAAGCCGAGTGCCTTCGGTGCTAACGATTTCACCTGGTTGCGCGGGAATAAATCGCTGTAGGAAATCCCTGAACTTACGCTCGCCAATGAAACAGATTCCGGTGCTATCTTTTTTCGCATGCACGACAAACCGCTGCTGCTTGGCAATTGCTCGCACCTCTGCCTTGTCCAGTCCTCCTATCGGGAATAGGGCATGCGCAAGCTGATGCTGGTTAAGTGCGTAAAGAAAATAGGACTGGTCCTTGTTTGCATCGCGGGCACGTAACAATTCGAAGCTACCGTTAACCTGACGCGTTCGCACGTAATGACCCGTTGCAATTCGTTGCGCACCAAGCACTTGGGCGTGATCGAGGAAGGCCTTGAACTTGATTTCCTTGTTACACATGATATCGGGATTTGGTGTTCGACCGATTCGATACTCGTCCAGGAAATGCTCAAACACGTTATCCCAGTATTCGCCGGAGAAATTAACGGTGTGCAATGTAATACCGAGACGATCGCAAACTTGCTGCGCGTCGGCCAGGTCTTCACTTGCTGAACAGTATTCCTTGGTATCGTCTTCCTCCCAGTTCTTCATAAACAGGCCCTCGACCTGATATCCCTGTTTCAATAGCAGGTAGGCAGAAACTGAAGAGTCGACACCGCCAGACATGCCGACAATGATTTTTTCATGTGAGGCCGTGCTCATGATTGATTTAGTTAGCGGCAAGTTCCGGATTGAAGGTGGCCGGGAATTCCCGTTTACGCTTCCAGTCTTCGAGCGGTTGAATGTAGGGCAGTTCACCATTGTCGCGGTACCACGAGTCAACGGCGAATTTCTCGTTGCTGCTAATTTCGACAATCGTCGCAGTCCAGTGCGTTATAATCCATACGATACGGCGATACTTGTGATCGACGCGATGCCACTTCAGCAGTTTGAGTTCTTCTAACGCTAGCAGGTACTGAAAGGTGTTGGTTGATTCATCGATGCAATCCATCTGCCCGAAAATGTCAGAGCCTGGATAGTTTCCAGCCTTATCGAGATGGGTACCGGTTAACTCGCCACTGATGCGCTCCATGGTCGCAACGGCACGCCTGATAGCCTGTTTTTCCGTGTAGCTATCCACGACGCCTGTCGCAAATAACGCCCTGATCTGATCCCAGTGCGCCTGGTTATAGTGAACCTCCCGGGTCGTCTTGCAACCGAAATCGTAGCATTGCACGAAGTAGGGTGCGGCCGCCGCAGGAGTACTGACTAAAAGCAATAATAAAACTCTTACGGCCAACATGACTACGAAAATACCTTACTAATAACGTCCAATGGATAACCAGGCCCGTTACGAAAATCTTCGATGCACTGCAACACCATTGGACTGCGATGCTGTGCGCTACAGGCCAGAACATCTTCGTAACTCAACCACTCAGCGGCAATAATACCCTGATCGAGTTCACCTTCAACCCGCTCGCCTACATCGCCACGAAACAAAAAGCGGAGATAGGTTTTATCTTTCATCGGGTTCGGACGAAACCGATACACTCCCTGCAAAGACTGTGGCGTAAACTGATAGCAGGTTTCTTCCAGGGTTTCACGGATCACCGCCTCGACCAGCGTTTCGCCGGAATCCAGATGACCGGCTGGTTGATTATAGACGATCCGTCCATCGGCATTTTCCTTGACCAACAAGTACTTGCCATCGCGTTCACAAATTGAAGCAACGGTAGTGTGGGGTTTCCAGACAATCTCATCCAATTTGTGTATTTCTCCACCAGTGTGCAAGGCCCTGTGCGTTGAGCTTGATATCAGTTTTCAGAACGCTCGCAATCTCGCCGTCTGAATCGCCACCGCCCAGCCCGCTTATGATCATGTCGCCAAGCGCTGCTTCGAAGGCTTTATCAGTTTCCGGTAGTGTCGGATTCACCCGTCCAGAAAGCTCGACGTAAGCATCAATCCACTGATTAAAACTCGCTACTTGTGCCGCCGGATTTTCGAATTCGCCATAATGCGTCAGGTACAATCTTGTCGGACTGAAACTCATAATACGCGCCACGGACTCGTGCAACGCCTGTGGATCAAACTGTGTTGGCGGTGTTGTTGGAATCAATCCCCGGTCGAGTTGCTTCATCACAGCATAGCTGATTCCGAAAGTATCCCCGGTGAAGATGCCGTCGCTGACCTGGTCGTAAATACAAAAGTGATGGCGGGCATGGCCTGGCGTATCAAAGAATACGAGCTCACGGCTGCTTAACTCGAAACGAGCCAGATCTTCAGCAACGATAATGCGGTCTTCGGGGATCGGTTCGATGGTGCCATAGAGCTGCTTGTATTTTTCCTCGCCGTATACACCGACGGTCCCCGAGATAAGTTTTTGCGGGTCGATCATGTGAATGGCGCCGCGCGGATGGATGATCAGGCTGGCCTCATTGAAATGTTTCATCAATTCGCTGGCGCCACCGGCATGATCCAGGTGCACATGAGTCGGAATTACATATTTGACCTGCGATTTCGCAATATTTAGCGCTTCCAGGGTAGCCAATACATTGTTAACCGAGTGATAAGTTCCGGTTTCAATAATAGCGACTTCCTCCCCCTCCCTGAGCAGGTAAATAGAGGCTACGCTCGGTTGAACATAAAGTGCATCGATACAGTAAATACCGTGCTTTAGTGCCGCATATTCAGCCATCTATTAATCAGACTTGCAGTGCTCGGCCATGAGCAACCAGGTTTCGATAACTGAATCAGGGTTGAGCGAGATACTCGTGATTCCCTGTTCCAGCAACCATTTCGCAAGATCTGGGTGATCCGAAGGGCCCTGGCCACAAATTCCGACATACTTGCCGGCAGTCTTACAGGCTTCAATTGCCTGCTGTAACAGTTTCATTACCGCGGGATCGCGCTCATCGAATCCGGACGCCACCAGGCCCGAGTCACGGTCGAGGCCAAGTGTCAATTGCGTCAAATCATTCGACCCGATTGAAAAACCATCAAAGTACTCGAGGAATTCCTTCGCTAGAATGACATTAGAGGGGATTTCGCACATCATGATGACCCTGAAGTCATCGACGCCACGTTCGAGTCCATTTTCACGCAATAATTGATGTACTGCTTCGGCTTCACTGAGGGTACGCACGAACGGAATCATGATTTCAAGATTCTTCAGATTCATTTCATTACGAACCCGTTTAATCGCCTTGCATTCAAGCTCGAAACTAGGCTTGAATGCATCACTGATGTAACGTGAAGCTCCGCGGAAACCGAGCATCGGATTCTCTTCATGCGGCTCGAAAACATCACCACCAAGCAGGTGTGCGTATTCATTCGACTTGAAGTCAGACATACGCACGATGACACTTTCCGGTGCAAACGCCGCTGCAAGCGTTGCGATTCCTTCACTCAACTTATCGACGTAGTATTCTACCGGACCGTCATACCCGCCAATACGCTGCTGTATGGCCTGCTGCAATTCACTGTCCATGCTCTCAAATTCCAGCAATGCCCGAGGATGGATACCGATGCTGTTGCTGATAATAAATTCGAGCCGAGCCAGCCCGATCCCCGAGTGCGGTAACCTGGAAAAGCCGAAGGCGCGTTCCGGATTGCCGACATTCATCGACACCTTGATAGGAATATCCGGCATCTTCGATAACTCGTGCTGTTGATAGTCGAATTCGAGTAATCCCGAATACGCATAACCGGTGTCGCCCTCAGCGCAAGTAACGGTCACACCGCTTAGATGTGTAATATCCTCGGTACAGGTGCCGGTACCCACCAGTGCAGGAATACCCAGTTCGCGAGCAATAATGGCGGCATGACAGGTGCGCCCACCTCGATTAGTGACAATCGCAGCGGCTTTTTTCATGATTGGTTCCCAATCGGGATCGGTCATATCAGTAACCAGGACATCGCCGGCTTCGATCTGGTCCATCTGCGCCAAATTGTTTATCACCTTGGCCGGACCCTGACCGATACGGTTGCCGACTGCACGTCCGCTGACCAGAACCTCGGATTTTTGCTTGAGCTGGTAGCGTTCGATAACCTGGCCAACACGGGATTGCACAGTTTCTGGCCGCGCCTGGACAATATATAGCTTGCCGTTTTCACCATCTTTAGCCCATTCGATATCCATTGGGCGTCCATAGTGCTTTTCGATGGTAACGGCCATTTTAGCCAGCGCAGTAATCTCTGCGTCATTAATCGAAAACAGTTTACGCTCCGACTCTTCCACGTCGACTGTCTGAATAGCCTTTTCGGGTGACTCGTCACTGGCGTAAATCATTTTGATCATTTTACTGCCACATCTCTTTTGCAAGATACTACGCTCGGCATCATCAAGGGTCTTTTTGTAAACATAGAATTCGTCCGGATTGACCGCTCCCTGTACCACGGTCTCACCCAGGCCATAACTGCTGGTGATAAACACCACATCCTCAAAACCTGATTCGGTATCGATGCTGAACATAACTCCGCTGGCGGCGAGATCACTGCGTACCATGCGTTGAATGCCCGCGGAGAGTGACACGTCAGCATGCTCGAATCCCTGGTGGACCCGGTAAGAAATTGCCCGGTCATTGAACAGAGAAGCAAACACAAGCTTGATCGCATGCAGTACGTTATCGATACCGCTGATATTTAAATAGGTTTCCTGCTGCCCGGCGAAAGAGGCATCCGGCAGGTCTTCCGCAGTTGCCGACGAACGTACCGCTACGGTAGCATCTTTGCCGTTGCCGGCCATAGCCTGATAGGCCAGGGTAATTTCCTGCTGAAATTGTGCGGGCAGGGGAGAGTCAGTGATCCAGCCCCTTATTTCCTGGCCGGCAGCGGCAAGTTGCTTTACATCATCGGTATCAAGCCGGTCGAGGCTGGTATGAATCCTGTCGCGGATACCGGCCTGGTCCAGAAAATCATTGAAGGCTTTCGCAGTCGTCGCAAAGCCACCTGGCACCTCGACCCCGAGACTGTCCAAGTTGCTTATCATTTCCCCTAACGAAGCGTTTTTCCCTCCAACCAGAGGGACGTCATTCATGCCCAACTGTTCCAGCGGCACAATATTTTCAGACATAAGGATACTCTCGGTAAGACAATCGAAATTACTAGTTAGGCCCCAAGTATACTAGTATATCAGGTTGAAACCGAAGCCAATTGAGGGACCTCCCGGTAAAATGCAATCACCGACACGTCAGGTATTTTTTCTCTCCAACGGCACCGCAATTACGGCCGAAACACTTGGTTTGAGCCTGCTCGCGCAATTTCCCAACCATCAGTTTCAGACTAAAACCATTCCTTTTGTCGATACCCTCGAAAAGGTGCATGCCGTGGCTGACGAAATCGATCGCAGCATTAACGAAGCGAACCAGTTACCAATTGTCATATGCACCATGGGAGATGAGGATCTGATGAAGATTATCAATCAGAGCAAGGCTCTGGTGATCGACCCCTTCGGAGATATTTTACCGCGCCTGGAAAAAGTGCTCGCAGCACAGCATCACCAACCGGGACAATCGCATCGCATAGTTAATCCATCACTCTACGAGTCACGCATCGATGCGATCGATTACGCTATGTTGCACGATGATGGCAGTAAGACCCAAAACTACGATGAAGCCGATATTATCCTGATCGGTGTTTCCCGTTCGGGCAAAACCCCAAGTTGTCTATACCTGGCATTACAGTTTGGTATCAAGGCAGCAAACTATCCAATCACCGAAGAAGATATGGAGTTCGAACAACTTCCAGAGCCTTTGCGTTCTTTCAAAGAGCATCTGTATGGCCTCACCACCAATCTGAATCGACTGGTTAATATTCGACAGGAACGTCGCCCAGACAGTCGCTACTCCTCGATAGACCAATGTCGCTACGAACTACGTGCGGTCGAGGATATGTACCTGCGACATAAGATTCCATACATCAACACTTCCGAGATGTCAGTGGAAGAAATCTCGGCGCGCATCATCCGGGATAACGGGTTGCACCGAACCGAACTAAATTAGTGGTCTATCAAGATAGGTATGATTGATACAGAGCGCCCCAGATGACATGGAACAAGGCGCAGTCCGCAGGGAATGGCATGCCCTTTTCAAGGACTGCAACGCAGTGCCAGGTCATCTGGGGCGCTCCCTTCGGGCGAGGCGTGAAACGGTCATTCGCTTTGTTGCGCCTTTTGACAAGGGCCAGGTCATTGCCTGCAAGGCGCGTCGCGCGACTAACCGCTTCGCGTCTCGCTGTATCCATCATACCTATCTTGATAGACCACTAGCCCATATGATCAATGACAGCGCCACCAAAATCTGAAGTGCTGAGCTCAGTCGCACCGGGTTCGTTACGCGCCAGGTCGTAGGTTACCTGCTTGGCGCCGATTGCACCTTCCATGCCGGTGATCACCCGATCGGCTGCCTCTGACCAACCCATGTAGCGCAGCATCATTTCCGCAGAGAGGATGATCGATCCGGGGTTAACCTTGTTCATTCCAGTATATTTTGGAGCAGTGCCATGGGTCGCTTCAAAGACACCAACGGTGTCGGCGATATTAGCGCCCGGCGCAATACCGATTCCACCAACCTGGGCCGCCAGCGCGTCGGAGATGTAGTCGCCATTCAGATTAAGGGTTGCGATGACCTCGTACTCGGTCGGACGCGTCAAGATTTGCTGCAGGAAATTGTCCGCGATAACGTCCTTCACGGTAATTGTATTGCCTGTTTTAGGATTAGTGAACTCGCACCAGGGACCAGCGCCAATTTCCGTGGCACCGTACAATTCGGCGGCAAGTTCATAACCCCAGTTTCTGAAGGCGCCCTCGGTAAATTTCATGATGTTGCCCTTGTGTACCAGGGCTACCGAGCTACGGTCGGTATCAATCGCATACTGCAATGCCTTGCGTACCAGGCGACGAGTGCCCTCGGAAGACACCGGCTTCACACCGATACCCGAAGTAGCGGGAAAACGGATGCTGGTGACATTCATTTCTTCAGTCAAGAAGTGGATTACCTTTTTCGCTTCTGGGCTACCGGATTCCCATTCGATACCGGCGTAAATATCTTCGGTATTTTCACGGAAGATTGTCATATCGGTGTCTTCAGGTCGCTTCAATGGCGTTTCAATGCCGCTGAAATAACGCACTGGCCTAACACAGGCATACAAATCAAGACGTTGCCGAATAGAAACGTTGAGCGAACGAATGCCGCCACCGATCGGGGTAGTTAATGGACCTTTGATCGAAACGATATAGTCCCGCATAGCCGCTAGAGATTCATCCGGAAGCCATTCGTCTTCCCCATAAATCGACGTTGCCTTTTCACCCGCGAAAATCTCCATCCACGCGATTTTTTTACCACCCTGGTATGCTTTCTCGACCGAGGCATCAACTACCTTCATCATCACTGGGGAAATATCGGCCCCGATACCATCACCTTCGATGTAGGGTATGACTGGATTGTCAGGAACGTTTAGGCTGAAATCTTCGTTTGCTGTAATTGCCTGACCTTCGGCTGGTATCTTAATGTGCTGGTAACTCATTTTATCCCCTGAATCGCATGTTTTTCTTAGAGCGCAGGATTATACAACAGAATAAATAAGGCGGGGAAAAACAGCCGGATCCGGCCAGGATCCCTCCTTTAAAACCAGTAGCTAGTTACTAGTTTTAAAGGAGGTAATAACAAACAGCCTGACAAAAGCAGGAGAATAAAATCCTTTGTCAGCTGCTAATCGATCGTATTTTTTGGGCCTGCAATCCCTTGGGGCCTTCATCGATATCAAATTCTATTTTCTGTCCCGAGGTCAGTTTCTTATATCCGTCCATCTCGATTGCAGAGAAGTGAGCAAAGATATCCTGGTCCTCGTTGTCGTCTGAATTTACAAATCCATAACCCTTCACATTACTAAACCACTTGACTGTCCCGGTGGGCATGACTCATCCTCTTACTGGTTTCTGTCGTTAAATCTCGAAACAGGCTATTCCTATTGAAAAAAACCCATGTTAACTGCATATATAACCGAGGTGTTTCGCCGTATTTCGGGCCTTCTGGCGTAAAATAATAATAGCCAAGCCTTGAATTATTTCAAGCCCGACAGTATTTTATAGTTTTTGCTAATGGAAAAAAGCGTAATCATGTCTAATCACCAATCCGATAATGACGATGACGATACGCTGTTACTTGAGCGTACCCGCCCAAAGCTCAAAAAACCGCCTCTATTTAAGGTCGTTTTACTCAACGATGACTACACGCCGATGGAATTTGTGGTGCATGTGCTGGAAGCGATATTCGGTCATAATCGGGAGAATGCCACCCGCATCATGCTCAATGTTCACAAGACCGGAAAAGGAATTTGTGGCATTTATACCAGGGATATAGCCGAAACCAAGGTCACCGCAGTTAATAGCTATGCGCGCGAAAACAAACATCCATTGTTGTGTGATATGGAGGAAAGTTGATATATCCTGTCGAAGTGCAAACTAATTCAATCTGTTTGAACATTTCGATCACATTCGGGGTCAAATCGACTATATTTAAATTCATAGGCAGCCATTAAAAAGCCGGACCAATGTTAAATAAAGAACTGGAACAATCACTGAACAAGGCATTCCATGACGCCAACGAAAAGCGCCATGAGTTCATTACCGTCGAACATCTACTACTGATGCTTACCGACAACGATGCCGCGACTGCGGTCATCGAAGCCTGTGGCGGCGATGCCCGGTTGCTCAAGACAGAACTCGAGATTTTCGTCGATCAGAACACGCCCTTGCTGATGGCTGATGAGGACCGTGACACGCAACCCACGTTAGGGTTTCAACGGGTATTGCAACGGGCACTTTTTCACGTGCAATCGTCCGGAAACGGTGAAGTCTCGGGTGCTAATGTACTGGTCGCGATATTTTCGGAACAGGACTCACACGCGGTCTACCTGCTGAACAAACATAATATCGAGCGGCTCGATATTACCAACTACCTGTCGCATGGCATAACCAGATTAAGCGAGGATGCAGAGGAAGAATCTTTTACGCATGATGCTGAAGCCTTACCTGGGGATCAGGAAAGCGATAACCCGTTAGAAAGGTTTGCGACTAATCTCAATGAACTCGCCTTCTCCGGAAAGATTGATCCACTCATTGGTCGCGATCTCGAAATCGAACGCATCATTCAAACGCTTTGCAGACGACGTAAAAATAACCCTTTGCTGGTTGGCGAGGCAGGGGTGGGTAAAACTGCGATTGCCGAGGGTCTGGCGCGCAAAATCGTAGAGGAAGAAGTGCCCGAGATATTGCTCCAAAGCACGGTATATGCGCTTGATCTTGGTGCATTGGTCGCCGGCACCAAATATCGTGGTGATTTCGAAAAACGTTTGAAGGCCGTCATTAATCAGCTTACTCGTGAAGTTGGTTCGATCCTATTCATCGACGAAATTCATACCATTATCGGTGCTGGCTCAGCATCGGGTGGGGTTATGGATGCCTCTAACCTGATCAAGCCGGTACTGGCAAACGGGGATATCAAGTGTATCGGCTCGACAACCTACACTGAATTTCGCGGTATTTTCGAAAAAGACCGCGCGCTGGCGCGCCGTTTCCAGAAAATTGATGTGCCGGAGCCGAGTAACGAGGAAACCTACCTTATCCTCAAAGGTTTAAAATCGCGTTTCGAAGAACACCACAACGTCAAGTACACGCTGCAAGCATTGCGCAAGGCGACCGAACTCTCATCGCGCTATATCAATGACCGCCATTTACCCGATAAGGCAATTGACGTGATTGATGAAGCGGGTGCACAGCGCCGCCTGCAACCGAACAAGCAACGTAAGAAAACGATCGGTATTCACGATATTGAAAACATTGTTGCCAAAATTGCGCGAATCCCGGCAAATACAGTGAGCACAACAGATCTGGACATGCTTAAAAACCTTGGTAAAAACCTGTCGCGGGTAGTATTTGGACAAGATGAAGCAATCAAGGCACTGGATGCGGCAATAAAAATGTCGCGCTCGGGGCTTGGTAGAGAGTCCAAACCCGTTGGCTCTTTTTTGTTTTCGGGACCGACCGGTGTTGGTAAGACCGAAGTCTGTCGTCAAATCGCAATGATTATGGGAATCGAATTGATTAGATTCGATATGTCGGAATACATGGAACGCCATACCGTATCCCGGCTAATCGGCGCACCCCCCGGATATGTCGGTTACGATCAGGGCGGCCTGCTCACCGAAGAACTCAACAAGCACCCGTATTCGGTTGTTTTGCTCGATGAAATTGAAAAGGCTCACCCCGATGTTTTTAACCTGCTGTTGCAGGTAATGGACAACGGTACTCTTACCGACAGCAATGGTCGCAAAGCGGATTTTCGCAACACTATTCTGGTGATGACCACGAACGCCGGCGGCGAACTGATGAGCCGTGCTTCAATGGGCTTCACGCTGCAAGATCACACGCTCGATGCAGGGGAGGCGATCAAGAAAGTTTTTACGCCTGAATTCAGAAACCGCCTGGATGCGACAATTCAGTTCAAGGCGTTGGATACCAATGTAATCCTGAACGTAGTCGACAAGTTCTTGATCGAACTTGAGTCACAACTCGAAGCGAAGAAGGTCAGTATGACGGTCAGTGATTCTGCACGTCGTTGGTTAGCCGATAAAGGCTATGATCCGAAAATGGGTGCTCGGCCTATGGCCCGCGTTATCCAGGATGAGATCAAGCAGGTGCTCGCCGACGAATTATTGTTCGGCGATCTCACCCACGGCGGCAGGATAAAAATCGATATTAAAAATGGCAGCTTGCACTGCCACGTAATAAAGACACAGAAGCCAAAAGATGAGGCCCCGGTCAACTAGCGCCCCGGTCAACTAATGCGATCACCTGTCTCGAAAAGTAATCCGGCCCTTAGTCAGGTCGTAAGGCGTTAACTCTACCGTTACTGTATCGCCCGTTAAAATCCGAATGTAGTGCTTGCGCATCTTGCCGGAGATATGGGCCGTAACGACATGTCCATTTTCTAACTCGACGCGAAACATGGTATTTGGCAAGGTGTCCTTCACCACGCCTCGCATCTCGATGTGATCGCCTTTTGGCATATTTTCACTCAGTGTGTAAAGCGCGACATTATCCATTATTTAACGGGTATATCAATAGAGCGATTAACCAGCTCTAGAACCCTGTGATACCATCCTGTATTTTTCAGCATTTCAAATCCATGACAAGCTTCGCCTACGTTTTCCCCGGCCAAGGTTCACAGTCTCTCGGAATGATGACTGCATGGGGAAAACACCAGTCAACCGTGTTGGAGGTTTACGAAGAGGCCTCAAACGCACTGGGTTACAATCTCTGGTCTGTGGTAACAGATGGCTCGGTAGAACGTCTCAACCAAACCGAGGTCACCCAACCGGCAATGCTATGTGCCGGCGTGGCCAGTTGGCGTATTGCCAGCAACCAAACAGATATGCCCGTCGCGACCATGATGGCTGGGCACAGTCTTGGCGAGTATACCGCGCTGGTCTGTGCCGCTAGCCTGACGTTGCACGATGCCGTATCACTGGTCGCTCGTCGTGGCCAATTAATGCAGTCAGCCGTAGCGCAGGGAGCGGGGGCGATGGCAGCGATTATTGGGCTTGCCGATGAAGATGTGATAAAAGCCTGCGCCGCAGTCACGTCCGGAGTGGTCGAGGCGGTAAATTTTAATGCCCCCGGCCAGGTCGTTATCGCAGGCGAGACGGACGCAGTTGAAGCCGCCATGGCGCTAGCGAAAGAACTCGGCGCCAAACGTACTTTACCGCTACCGGTCAGCGTACCTTCGCATTGTTCACTGATGCAAAACTCAGCTGAGCAACTCGCCCTCGAACTCGAAACGCTTGATATCAAAATGCCTGTTGTTCCGGTAATACATAACCAAAATGCCGAGGTAGCGACATCAATACCAGAAATCAAGGAACGCCTAATCTTACAGCTGTCCCAGCCTGTAAAATGGGTTGCGAGTGTGCAAGCGATGCACCAGCAGGGCATAACAGGGCTGATAGAATGCGGCCCGGGAAAGGTTCTAAACGGGCTCACTCGGCGAATTGAAAAATCGCTTCAGGCCTTTGCAGTATTCGACGCAGCCACGCTTACCGATACCCTACAGTCACTTGGAGAATAATAAATGCTGACCGATAAAATTGCGCTTGTAACCGGTGCCAGTCGAGGAATTGGGAAGGCGATCGCGCAGGCGCTCGGCGCCGAAAACGCCACGGTAATTGGTACTGCAACCAGCGCAAATGGGGCTGACAGTATTTCCAGCACATTCATCGAAGCCAACATCAAAGGTACCGGCATGGTACTCGATGTCGCCAACCCAGATTCGGTTATTAACTGTCTGAAACAGGTGACCCAGGAATACGGTGCCCCTGATATTCTGGTCAACAATGCGGGCATCACCCGCGACAACTTGCTAATGTTGATGAAAGACGAACAATGGGACGACATCATTAATACCAATCTAAGTTCGGTGTTTCGGATGAGCAAAGCAGTGCTGCGCCCGATGATGAAAAAGCGCGACGGCCGCATTATCAATATTTCTTCGGTGGTTGGCGCTACCGGCAATCCCGGGCAAACCAATTATGCCGCCGCCAAGGCTGGACTGGTTGGTTTCAGCAAATCGCTGGCACGCGAAATTGGCTCTCGCAGCATTACCGTCAACACCGTAGCACCTGGGTTTATTGACACCGACATGACTCGTGAACTGGCACAAGAGCAACGCGACGCGCTCGCAAGTCAAATCCCTCTGGGGCGTCTGGGAGTGGCCGAGGAAGTAGCCGCAGCGGTTGTATTTCTAGCCTCGCCCGCGGCAGCTTATATCACCGGAGAAACGATTCACGTTAATGGCGGAATGTATATGCCATAGCGCACCAGTTTGAGTCTAAGGTGCAAACTGTTGATTTTTAAATGATTTTTAGGTCAAAAAAAAAATTAGACATTTGTGGTAACTAATCCGGCTTTTCAATACAATATCGCAGCTTACAAGTTGTTGATTTATTAACTCAGGAGAAACCCTCAAAATGAGCTCTGTAGAAGAACGTGTTAAGAAAATTGTTGCAGAACAATTAGGAGTCAAGGAGGAGGAAGTAACAAACCAGGCGTCCTTCGTCGATGATCTGGGCGCAGACTCTCTCGATACCGTGGAGCTGGTTATGGCACTGGAAGAAGAGTTCGAAACTGAAATTCCAGATGAAGAAGCTGAGAAGATTACCAGCGTTCAACTCGCTATCGATTACGTCAACGCTAACCTATAGTAAAGCTATTCGAATCGAAGGATGCCGCTTACCATCTAGCATGTTAAGCGGCATTTTCTTTTATCGATCGAGATGCATTAATTGAAGAGGATTAAAACTTGTCAAAACGTCGTGTCGTAGTAACTGGGCTCGGATTGTTGACTCCGGTAGGCAACACAGTCGAAGAGTCCTGGAAAAACATAGTTGCCGGAAAGAGTGGTATCGCACCGATCACCGCTTTTGATGCCAGTGATTTTACAACCCGAATTTCGGGTTCGGTAAAAAACTTTGATGCCACCGAGTATCTCTCGGTAAAAGACATCAAGAAAATGGATCTCTTTATCCATTTCGGTATTGCCGCAGGGGTTCAGGCGCTGGACGATTCAGGTCTCGAAGTCACCGATGAAAACGCCGAGCGTATTGGTGTTGCAATAGGTTCGGGCATCGGTGGCCTGCCTACTATAGAGAAAAATCGCGATGCCTTCGTCGCCGGTGGCCCGCGAAAAATATCGCCATTCTTTGTACCCAGTTCAATCATCAATATGGTATCAGGCAATTTGTCGATCATGCGTGGCTTGAAAGGACCGAATATCTCGATTGTCAGCGCCTGTACTACTGGTGCACATAATATCGGCGATGCGGCACGCATGATTTCTTACGGGGATGCGGATGTCATGGTCGCTGGTGGTTCTGAAATGGCTACCTCGGCACTGGGTGTGGGTGGTTTTGCCGCGGCCAGGGCGCTATCTACTCGCAACGATGATCCACAAGCAGCCAGTCGACCCTGGGATCGCGATCGTGACGGCTTTGTGCTTGGCGATGGTGCCGGTGTCGTAGTACTCGAAGAGTATGAAATGGCAAAACGTCGTGGAGCCGACATTTACTGTGAGCTGGTTGGTTACGGCATGAGTGGTGATGCTTACCATATGACCTCACCGTCTGCAGGTGGTGAAGGCGCCGCACGCTGCATGGTTAATGCAATGAAGGATGCTGGTTTGAATGCCGAGGATATCGGCTATATCAATGCTCACGGTACTTCAACCCCGGCAGGGGACCTAGCCGAAACCAAGGCTGTCAAACTAGCCATGGGTGACCACGCTTACAAAATGGTGGTTAGTTCGACCAAATCGATGACTGGACATTTGCTTGGAGCGGCTGGCGGTATCGAAGCCATATTTTCGATCTTGGCGTTACGCGATCAAGTAGTTCCGCCAACCATTAATCTCGACAACCAGGATCCGGAATGTGATCTGGATTTTGTCGCCAATACGGCTCGAGATATGAAACTTTCTGTCTCTATGTCAAATTCATTTGGCTTTGGTGGTACTAACGGCACCTGCGTGTTCAAATTAATTTAGTCGATTCAAGCAATGTATCGTGACTATCTGCCACAAACTCGATGTTATCCCGAGTCCGTTAACCGGCCATGCGCACAAACCTGAAAAAAACCTTTACCTGTTAACATTGAATACCTGCGTGGATCAAAATTCCCGCTATTCTATGTCAATGGATTATACCCGAAAACTGATCGAGCAATCAGGGAACAATAATGATGACCTGCTATCAACCGGTATCATTTCACGGCAAGCTCCAGGCAACACATTGCAATTCGTCGGCAACTGGTTAGTTCTTCTTGATGGCGAAACCACTAGAGCTTTAATGGCAGCATTGAGCCTGACCAAATCGACTGTTTGACCAGAGAATATGGCGAATTTTATCAAGAGATTATTTGCATGGAGCATACTGGCCGTATTTTTGGCAATTGCAGTTCTCGTCTTTCAATTATTGCGATTTCAACACGGCAGCATCATTTTGCCGCAACAAGAATCCATTTTTCTAATCAAGTCGGGTAGCAATATCAAATCGATTGCCGAGGACCTGAGCCGGGAAAAAATAATTGATGATCCCTGGCTTTTCATCCTGCTGGCAAAGCTTAAAGGCGTGGAAACCAGGGTGCGTGCCGGAGAATATGAAATCGAATCCGGGCAGACAGCCGATGATTTACTTGAAGTGTTTACCCAGGGCAGCGCGATTCAATACGGTTTCACGGTTATCGAAGGCTGGTCTTTCCGCCAAATGCTGGCAGCAATCGCCGAGGATCCCATAATCGAGCACACCCTGCAGGGCAAGACGAATCAGGAAATAATGAATTTACTGGGCCACCCGGAACAGCATCCTGAAGGTATGTTTTTCCCAGACACTTATCGTTTTCCTAAAGGAACCCGGGATGTCGATTTCCTGAAGCGCGCCTACCAGGTTATGCAAAAACATTTGGCGAGGGAATGGGATCAGCGCGATATTGATTTACCGTTAAATTCGAGTTATGAGGCCTTGATTCTGGCCTCGATAATCGAAAAAGAAACCGCGGCCGCTTTCGAACGCCCGTTGATTAGCGCCGTGTTTACTGAACGCCTGAGAAGAAACATGCGTTTGCAAACCGACCCGACCATTATCTACGGCCTTGGTGAACAGTTTGATGGCAATATACGTTTTCGGGATTTAAAAAAGGACACGCCGTATAATACATACCTGCACGCCGGATTAACGCCAACCCCCATAGCACTGTCGGGACTCGAATCAATTCGGGCGGCACTTCATCCGGCAAAAACCGAGGCGCTGTATTTTGTTTCCAAGGGTGATGGCACGCATCATTTTTCAGCAACCCTTGAGGAGCACAACGCTGCGGTAAGCAGATTCCAGTTAAATGACCGGAAATAGAAAATCCAGGCGCAAACGCAGATCGTGAATACGAAACCTAGTCAAAATCGCATGATAGTTATCGATGGCATCGATGGCTCGGGCAAGGGCGTACAGACACGAAGGTTATTACAGGCGTTTGTCGACGCTGGGGAGCAGGCTATATTGACGCGCGAGCCAGGGGGCTCACCAGCGGCTGAGGATATTCGCACACTATTGGTAAAAGGGGAGCCTGAAAAATGGGATAGCATGGCCGAGTTGCTACTCATGTATGCAGCGCGACGCTCACATCTGCGCGATACCATCTGGCCCGCATTGGAGGCGGGAAATTGGGTGATAAGCGATCGCTACGCCGACTCAAGCCGTGCTTTTCAAGGCGTTGCAGGCAATCTGGGACTCGATACGGTCGAACAAATTCATCGAATCGCGGTCGGAGATTTTGAACCGGAATTGGTTTTGATTCTTGATATTCCGGAGTCGGTGGCTCTCGCTCGAGCCAGAAAACGCGGCGGTAACGAGGATCGCTTTGAGCGCAAAGGCGCTGACTACCAAGCCAAAGTTCGTGAAGCTTTTTTACAAATTGCAGCGAGCGATTCACGGCGATACCGGGTAGTCGATGCAAATCAAAGCATGGATCGAATCAGTGAGATTATCCTTGAAATCATTAATGGCCAATTTTCACTCGACCTGAAAATCAATAGAGAAGTCAGTTAGTGGATGAAATCAATCCACAATTCCTGCCCTGGCAAGCCGATATTCTGAAGCACGCGTTAACGCTCAAACATCAACAACATTTACCGCACGCAGTGCTAATCGATACCGCGAGTGATCAGGATATTAGTAGTTTTGCCTATTACCTGTCGATGCTATTGCTGTGCGATGAACCAGAAGACCTGGCAATTTGCGGCAGCTGCCAGGCTTGCCGAATGATGCAGGCCGGAAGCTATGCCGATTTTAATCTGATCACCCTGGAGCAAAACGATAAAACAAAAAAAGTTAATAAAAACATAAATATAGAGCAAATACGTAAACTAATACATGAAGTATCTTTAACGCGGCAATATGAGCGTTTGAAGATTGCCGCAATCTATCCTGCCGAAGCCATGAACAAATCCAGTGCTAATGCACTGTTGAAGACCCTTGAGGAACCAGCACCAAGGGTATTGTTGTTGCTACTCACACACAATAGGGGACGTATTCCGGTCACGCTGCGCAGCCGCTGCCAATCGTGGACCATAGATCCACCTACACGGTCGCAGGCACTGGAATGGTTAAGCGGGCAGGGGATGCAGGATGAAATGGCAACCAGCTATCTTCATTTTGCTAGTGGCGACCCGGTACTCGCGCTACATTTAAAACAACATGGCTACGCCTCGCTGGTATCGCAATTCAAAGTTCGTTTCGGCCAGTTTCTACGCAGTGAGCTCAGTGCGACAGACCTTTGTCATGGATTATTATCATCTGAAACCGCAATAACTAGACGCCTCATCAACATGACGCTAATGGCTTATTGCTACCAGATGAGCGGAGTTGATGCCAATGCTAACTTGCTAGCGGGAAGCGACAAGCGCAGCGCACAAGCTATAATGGAGTTACGTCAGAAAGCGCAGCAACAATTGCTAATCGAAGAAAATAACCTCGATCTCCAACTTCAGCTCGAAGACGTGCTAATATCATTAAAACAAATACTTACCCGGAGATTGATTTAATGGGAGCCCCCGGCAGTCAAGGAATACTTTCACTCAACATCAAGGATAAAAGCGCGCTTTATGCCGCATATATGCCTTATGTTAAAAATGGTGGATTATTTATTCCGACCAATAAGCAATATTCACTCGGTGACGAGGTTTTCATGCTTCTGAGCCTGATGGATGATAAGGAACGCCTGCCGGTAGCCGGCAAGATTATCTGGGTTACCCCGCAAGGCGCACAGAGCAATAAAGCGGCTGGAATAGGGGTTCAATTCAGTACTCAGGACAATGGCACTACGCGCAATAAAATCGAAGGCTTCCTGGCCGGTGCATTGCAAGCAGATCGTCCAACTCATACCATGTAGTGGACGCGGCCTCGCGGTGGCGCAGGGACGCAAGGGCATGTGAGATATAGTGCAAACCAAAACAATTTTGTTTTATTAATAGCCTCTGCGCTCTCTGCGTCTTTACGAGAGCCACTTTTATTGTGACAAGCCCAAAACTCTAAAGTGTTTTTTGATTCACACTGCCACCTGGATCGAATCGATCTGGATGATTTCGATAACAATTTTGATCAACTGCTGAAGACGATCGAGCAAGACGATGTCACCCGCATGCTTTGCATCGGAGTTAACCTCGAATCCTTCGATGCAATGCACCAGCGAATTGCAGCTTATGATCATATCTTCTGTAGCGCCGGAGTCCATCCAGATTACGAGGATGTACGGGAGCCCAGCGTGGAAGAACTTTGCGAACTTGCAAAACACGATAAGGTTGTCGCGATTGGCGAAACCGGGCTGGATTATTTCCATCAATCTGGCGATCTTGAATGGCAGCGTCGCCGATTCGTAACCCACATCGAAGCTGCGCGCGAGTGTGGCTTGCCGCTGGTGATTCACACCCGTGATGCGCGTGAGGATACGCTGGAATTGTTGGACCAGCACCAGGCCCAGGAAGTAGGGGGCGTACTGCACTGTTTTACCGAGGACTGGAACATGGCACGCGTGGCGATAGAGCTCGGCTTTTATATTTCAATTTCTGGAATAGTCACCTTTCATCAGGCACAAAACGTTCGTGACATGGCTCAACAAATTCCGCTCGAGCGCTTACTGATCGAAACCGATGCCCCATGGCTGTCGCCAGCACCACATCGCGGAAAAACCAATCACCCGGGTCGAGTCAAACTGGTAGCCGAAAAGCTGGCGGAAATCCGTGGCGAGTCACTTGAAACAATTGCCAGAACCACATTCCAGAATGCAAATAATCTATTCGGTTTAAACTAGCACTAACAACAAGAGCCGGTTATTCTTCAGTATTCAGTTATTTAGGTATTGGATAATGCCTGATTCGAAAGTCAATGCACTGCGAGAGCAAATCCTGGTTCTACGCGATTTCATGAACTCTCGAATTCTCGGCCAGCAGCGGCTAGTCTCGAGAATGTTAGTGGCATTACTAGCTGACGGACACATTTTGGTTGAAAGCCCACCAGGGCTCGCCAAGACCAGGGCTGTAAAAACTCTGGCCAGTGGTCTCGAGGGGGACTTTCAACGCATTCAGTTCACCCCTGATCTATTGCCTTCCGATCTTACCGGCACCGATGTCTATCGACCCCATGACAGCAGCTTCGTTTTCCAGCCCGGTCCCTTGTTCCATCATGTTATTGTCGCGGATGAAATAAACCGCGCGCCAGCCAAGGTGCAATCGGCATTGCTTGAATCGATGGAAGAGCGCCAGATTACCGTTGGTAAGATGACTTACCCCTTACCAGGACTGTATTTCGTCATGGCGACCCAGAATCCAATCGAGCAGGAAGGAACTTACCCATTACCCGAATCACAACTCGACAGGTTCCTGCTCAAGGTAACCATCGACTATCCCAAAGTTGATTCCGAGATTCAGATCATGCAGCTGGTACGGCGCGAGGCTCAACAGGACGAACAAAGTCTGAGAGTTCCTGACAACCTGCCAATATCACAGCAATTGATATTCGATGTGCGTCAGGAGATTCTCGATCTGTATGTATCGGATCCGGTGGAACAATATATCGCGCAGCTGATTGATGCCAGTAGATATCCTGAGCCGTATTCAACCGAACTTGCAGACTGGATTCAGTATGGTGCAAGCCCGCGTGCAAGCCTGGCTTTTGATCGTTGTTCCCGGGTTCTGGCCTGGCTGGAAGGCCGGGATTTCGTGTCTCCAGAAGATGTACAACAACTCGCGCACGAGATTTTACGTCACCGAATCCTACTTACTTACCAGGCCGAAGCTGATGGAATCTCCGTCAATGAAGTAATCGATGAACTACTGGCTAAAGTACCCGTGATCTGAACATGGATAACAGCGCTGACAACGTTCCCGGGATCAGCATCAATGTTGATGATTTGGTCAGGGTACGCGGGCAGCTATCCGGCCTGCCACTGGCCACCAGCCAGCGCCGTGCAAGCTACCGTTCCGGTGCACGTGAAGTCCGCATTCGTGGACGCGGGATGGAGTACGAAGAATCTCGTGCCTACGTATACGGCGATGATGTTCGCACCATGGATTGGCGGGTAATGGCGCGCACCGGTGAGGCACATACCAAGATATTTGCCGAAGAAAAGGAACGTCGCTTCCTGATCGCGGTGGATTTGTCAGCATCGATGTTTTTCGGAACGCGGTTTAGTTTCAAATCGTGGGCCGCCGCGCAGGTTGCCGCCCATGCCGGTTGGTTGGCCAGTTTCGCCGGTGACCGGATAGGGGGACTGATCGTATCACCCCATTCTCACCATGAGATCAGGCCCGGAAAGACTAGATCAGGTTTACTCGGGGTTTTTCATTACCTGGCACAGATGAGCAAAATCGATTTTCCGCCAGACCTCTCTCAAAACCGTCTCAATTTTTTATTGCGTGAATTAAGTCGCGTGGTTAAACCGGGATCCATAATCGCATTGATTACAGATTTTATCGGTCTCGACAACCAGTCGTTTGAAATCCTGTCGTCCATTGTTAAGCATAACGATATTAACGCCTACTGGATTCACGATGATACGGAGATTAATGCCTGGCCCGGAGGTCATTACCAGGTTTTAGCAGGCCGACAAAAAGTAGGATTTGATTTAGCAGGGGCGGCGAGTGACACCTGGTTAAGTCAGTGGCAACAGGAGCATCGCAATCAGATTGAAACTCTGACATCGCGATTTGATATCCCGCTGCTGCCAATTTCCTGCAACCACGATATTACGCCTCAGATCGTAAAAAATATGACATTGAAATGACTGTCGAAGAACTGTTACTGGAACTAAAGGACATTCAACCGCCACCGGAGCCTGCGTGGTGGCTGATCGCTCCAGCTCACCTGATTGTAATTTTTTTGTTCCTTGGCATCGCCGGATTTATTTTGCTTATTTTCAGGTATCGCAAAGCTAACCGCCTGGCCAACCTTGCTGGTCATGAGTTACGACGCATAAGCTCTTCATACACCCGGGATGAAGATTCAAACCAGCTCGCTATCGAACTGTCAAAATGGCTTAAGCAGGTCTCTATACTGGCGTTTCCAGCACGGCAACTCGAAGGTCTAACCGGTGAAAGCTGGCTAAATTTCCTTGATGAGAGCCTCGGTAACAATAGCTTCAGCGACGGCACGGGCAAGGTTTTCGGCAATATGATTTACTCTAAACAAATAAATCAGGATGCAGATCAACTGGTTCAGTTATGTGAACAATGGTTAGCTGTCATAAAACCCTATCTCCGGCAGCGGGGCAGTGGTTAATGCTGGGATTTGACTGGTGGTGGGCGATGCTACTGTTGCCGGTTCCGCTGCTGGCGAGGAAACTGCTGCCGGCAACAAACAACGTCGACGTAGCGCTTGCGGTTCCGCTGTTGCATCGCTACCAGTTTACCGATTCTTCGATCAGGAAATCGGCCGGCCAGGTGGCGCGTATCTGTTTCTGGATATTCTGGATTTGTCTGATTGCAGCGGCGAGTCGCCCTTTCTGGTTAGGCGAACCTTTGTCGCGCACTGTAAGTGGTCGAGATTTAATGCTGGCAGTTGATATATCCGGAAGCATGAGCGAAACGGATATGACGATTAATTCAAAAGCCGCGAGTCGAATCGAGGTTCTGAAAGTAGTCGTCGAAAAGTTTATCCAGCGCCGTGAAGGCGACCGCCTCGGGCTGATCCTGTTCGGTACCAACGCTTACACCTATGTACCGCTAACTTTTGATCTGGATACGCTAAGCGAGCTACTCGCAGATGTCGGTACCGGGTTAGCCGGACGTCACACCGCGATAGGGGATGCGATCGGGCTTGCTGTCAAGACGATGCGCCAACAGGATACCGAACACAAAGTGCTTATTCTGGTGACCGATGGCTCCAGTACCGCGGGTTTCGAAAATCCGATAGTCGCCGCACAGGTAGCCAGTCGGCAAGGACTGACTATTTATACCATTGGCGTTGGTACCGATGCTGAAACCTTGAGCCGAACCTACGGCGTGCAAAATATTCCCACGGGACTCGCTCTCAACGAACGCGTGCTAAGCAATATCGCCCAGGTAACCGGGGGCGACTACTTCCGCGCTACGAATGCTTCGACATTGGAAAATATCTACCTGGCGCTCGATAAACTGGAGCCGGTCGAATATAAATACCAGTCACATCGGCCGCGAAGTGAGTTGTTTACGGTACCACTCGCAGCAGGAATAATCGTCATGGTGTTTTTTACCGCCTGGTCTATCTGGCGTTCCCGATCATCCGGAGTCTTATGACAGAATACGCCACATTCCAGTTTTTAAATCCAGGCTGGCTATTATTACTGCCGCTGGCCTGGTGGCTCATCTGGATTTACTCCAGGCATTCACGACGACATTCCATGTGGGGCAGAATATGTGATCCGCAGCTGCTGGACAAAATGATTGCCGACCGGCAGACCTGGGATGGCGCCCGCTTGCTGGCCTGGACGCTAGGTATAATAATGACCCTGGCCATCCTCGGGGCAGCCGGACCTAGTTGGCGCAAGCAATCATACCCCATACTTGAATCTACCAGCGCCCGGATCATAGCGCTGGACCTGTCAAGTTCAATGCTGGTTGAAGACGTTAAGCCGAAGCGTTTCACACACGCTGTTGCAGCTGCCAGGGAAATAATATCAAACGACTTTGACGGCGAAACCGGGCTGGTAGTGTTCGCGGGTCGTGCCTTCGTGGTATCGCCATTGTCAAGGGATGCTAAAACCCTGCTGGCATTCCTGGATGCGCTTGATCCCAGCACGATGCCGGAGGATGGTACTCGCATCGATCTAGCTATCAGTTTAGCGCAGGATTTACTCGAAGCATCGTTTGCCGGGACTGGTCAAATATTGATTATCACGGCCGGGGCTAGCAATGGTGGTACAGCAACGGTGCAGGCGGCGCTAACCGCGGCTAATCAGGGCCATCGTGTTTCGGTGCTGGCAATTGGAACTGTTGCGGGCGGTCCATTGCTGGATCCCGAGGGACGCCTGGTGCGTGACAAAGATGGGAAATTTATGCTGGCAAAAACCAACTTCGAATTATTGGAACGGATCGCCGAAATTGGCAACGGTACGATTGTTGCGTTGAAAGAAACCAGGGGTTATGACGATCTTCTGATGTCAAGACTTGGTGCGGACGAATTGATCGAATCGGAAAGAACCACCGATAATTCACAGCGCGCGGCCGCCAATGAGGGTGCCTGGATAGTCTGGCTAATACTTCCTTTTACACTGGTCCTTTTCAGAAAAAACCTTATCTGGATGATTCTGCTAACCGTACTGATACCTGACGGGCGCGAATTATACGCAAAAGAATGGGATTCCATCTGGAACCATCCCGAGCAGCTGGCCTTTGAATCATACCTGCAGGGTGACTATCAATCATCCTATGAGCTATCCAGTAACCCGCTATTGCAGGGTTCCGCTTACTATCAAAGCGGACAGTATCAACAAGCACTGGAGCATTTTAGTGTAGACGATTCTGCGCAATCGATTTTTAATCTCGGAAATACGCTCGCACAGCAGAACAGGTTTCCCGAGGCTATTGTCGCTTATCAAAAAGCGCTCGCATTGAATCCAGAATTCGAGTCCGCCAGGTATAACAAACGTCTCATCGAGTTATACCTGGAGCAAGAATTCGAAGCCAGCAAGGAGCAGTCCAGTGATTCCGACGAGGTCGAATCCGCGACCGAGCTTCAGAACCAGGGCGACAGCGAAATGCGGATCGGAGTTGCGGAATCTTCGACAAATCCAGGCGATGATCCTCAATTGGGTCCGGGTCTGGGTGCTTCGTTGCAGCCGGGGGGCCAGGTAGATCCATTTGAACGTTTTGATGGCCAGGAGGATGCGCTGCAGCGTTTTGTTTTACGCGCTCAAGCCGTTGATCAAGATTCAGATCACGAGCTCATCGAGCGCTGGATTAGAAGCTTACCCGAGACTTCAACTGACTTGTTCCGGCGCAAATTTTTGCGGGATGCCCAACGGCAGAATCAACAGTCTAGATAATTTTTATGCTTCGAATATTACTTATCTGTTGTACCGGATTACTTGCCCAGATGCACTCCGTCAGCCATGCGCAAACGGCCTACCTGCGATCGAATCAAATATTTGCAGATGATATTGCAGAATTAATTATCGAATTTGACAACAAAATACCCTCCCTTTACGCACTGGATACGTCAGTACTGGAAGCAGATTTTGAAGTCCTGGATATCAAGTCCAGTGTTTCTCGAATATTCGACTCAAATAAGGCCTTCCATCGGATGCAATGGAAAATCGAGATACTTCCCCGTCGAACCGGCAATCTCAGGATTCCAACGTTGCAGGTCGGTGATATTTACACCCCGGTACTGACGCTTGAAGTCGTACCACAATCTGCAGAGTTAAGTTCGAACAGTAACGTTTATGTCGAACTTCAGGCGCAACCCGAAAATCCTTATGTCGGTCAGCAAATACAAATAACCGTACGCGTCATTCATAACATCCCACTGTTTGACGGTGACTTGTTAGACCCGGAAGTCGAGAATGCAGATACTTATCGTGCCGGTCCGGAATCCATCTACTCTATTATTCGCAATGACAATGAATTCCAGGTACTGGAGCGAAATCTTTCAATAATTGCCCACTCGCCCGGAGAAATCAGGATTCCACCCGCTATTTATCGTGGTCTGATCAAATCCGGTGGCAACACCTCTACTACGGGTTCCATGACGCAATCCAGGCGTATCAATCGTAATAGCGAAACCTTGCATCTGCAGGTACGAATCCCTCCACCTGCCTTCAGTGGTATCAACTGGTTACCTGCAAGACAACTCGAGCTTGATCAGCACTGGGATGAAATAATCGATGAATTACATGTCGGTGATTCGCTTGGACTCACGTTGAGTATCGAGGCTAAAGGGATAGCTGCGGAAGCACTACCCGCCGGTCTGTTAACCATCGACTCTGACAAAGTTAAGATTTATGCCGATCAGGAAACGAGATCAAATCGGTTTGATGATCAAGGTCTGGTAGGGCGGCTGGATCAGCGCTTCGCGGTCATTGTTACCAAACCGGGCAAAATCGAAATTCCCGCAACCCTGCTGAAATGGTGGGATATCGAACAGGATGTAGAAAAGGTAGCAATACTTGAAGGCAGGAAGTGGACCGTATCCGGGTCGAGCATTGGCAAGGGCAACAGCGACGATGCAGAAACATCGTTAGCTCTAAATCGTTCGCAGTCAAAAGGATTCAGTATTACTGCCATGCGCAATAACTGGCAATGGTGGGCAATGGCCAGCGTGATATTAGCGATTACTTGCCTGCTGATTTTCGTCAAACCGCTGCGTAATCGCGTTCGCGAGAAAATGGAAGTCATTTTAGTCAGCCGTCGTAATCACAAAATGCTGAAACAGGCCTGCGCCTCCAACGATGCTGCGGGCGCCCGCCGTGAATTGATTAAATGGGGCAGGGCACGCTGGCCTGGCGATAACGTCACCGGCCTGCATCAACTCAAAATCAGGACGAAATCCATTGAACTGGCGAAGGAACTTTCTATGCTCGACGTCGCACTGTATGCAGATCACGGTTCAGACTGGCAGGGTGCGCGATTGTGGCAATTGATTGCTGCCGAACACCGACTCTTGTCGAAGCGACTCGGCGCGCCCGAGAATTCATTGCCAGATTTATATCCGCAACGAGCTTGAGCCCGTCAAACCATTATTCGGTGACCAATGACCAACCATCGGCAGGATGAAAGCGCTCACCGAACCTGGACTCGTAATCAGCCATCGCTGCAACCAGTGATTCGACACCTTCCTGCAGACTGTGATGCATCGGGCCACCGCGAAATGGCGCAAATCCGGTGCCGAATATAATGCCGGCATCCAGCAGGTCCTTGTCAACCACGATACCTTCCTTCAAGCAGGCCGCAGCCTCGTTTAGGAGACGGAACACAAGTCGGTTTTGAATTATTTTCTGATCACCTTGGTCGGCATCTTTGTTCTTAACTGGTTTGCCTTTGTTATATTCGTAGAACCCACGGCCGGACTTTTTACCGAGTTTTTTCGAATCGACAAATTTTTTCAGTCCCGGCGGTACGTCGATGCCGTATGCGGCGGATAGATTTTGCGCCACTGACAGACAAATATCGAGTCCCACCGTGTCGGCTAGCTCAACCGGACCCATCGGCATACCAAAATCAGTTGCCGCCTTATCGATCGCTTCGGGCGCTATACCTTCTTCATAAAGTGTGAATGCTTCAACCAGGTAAGGCATCAGGATGCGATTGACCAAAAAGCCGGGAGAACTCTTGACCGGCAGTGGTAATTTGCCGATCTGCTGCGTAAATGCGATCGCGTGTTGTACTGCTTTCTCCGAGGACGAAGCGGTCTGGACGATCTCCACCAACGGCATCATCGCTACCGGGTTGAAAAAATGGATGCCTACCAGGCGATCAGGTTCTTTTAGCGCCGTCGCAAGAGTTTCCAGGGGAATACTCGAGGTATTGGTCGCGAGCACCGCACCAGGCTTCATGCGCGGTTCAATGTCCTTGTATATCGCGTGCTTGGCATCGATATCTTCGAAAATAGCCTCAATCACGACATCAGCTCTGGATACACCATCACCATTGATGTCCGGAATCAAACGGTCCAGTGCGGCATTACGTTCCTGGGTCGTTTTCAAGCGCTTTCCGTACAGCTGATGGGCGCGTTTAAAGGCATTACCTAAATACTTGGCCTCCCGATCCTGCAAGGTCACATTGAATCCGCGTAATGCGCACCAGGCAGCAATATCTCCGCCCATGGTGCCGGCTCCGATGACATGCACATGACTCGGCGTGAATGATTTTTTATCACCCAGTCTCTTTAACCGCGTTTGCAGGAAAAACACCCGGATCAGACTGCGTACCTTGTTGCCCTGGATCAGGCGCGCAACCGAATTGGCTTCCTCTTCCATCATGCGCTTTTTGTTGCCGTAGTAACTGGCCCAGACATCGAGGATCGCGTAAGGCGCTGGGTAATGCTGTCGTGGCGCCTTTTTCGCCACCTGTTTCTTCATGTATCCAGCCAGTAAATTGCGAATCCCTGGCAAGGATAAGATTTTGCCAAACAGTGGCATGCTTTGCCTTGCCGGCGGGTTCAACGCGATGGTACGCGCGGCGCGCTCGATCTGGCGTTTTGGTTGTGCCGTGTCGACCAGTCCGATAGCGCGCGCTGCACGCGCTGTCAAGGCACGGCCAGAGAGCATAATTTCCAATGATTTCAGCGGATTTATTATCGATGTGGCACGCACCACACCACCGTAAGCCGGGTGAATACCGAGTTTTACCTCTGGTAGGCCGATTCGCGTTCCCGCGTCATCCAGGGCAACGCGATAATCACAGGCGAGCGCAAGCTCGGTACCGCCGCCCATGCAAAAGCCTTCAATCAAGGCGATGGTCGGGCAGGGCAGTGACGCTATGCGACTAAACAGGGTTTGCCCGCGTTTTATCATGATCAAGGCTTCCTGTGTTGAAGTAACCTCGAGAAACTCGTTTACATCTGCGCCTGCAACAAATCCTTTCGCTTTACCCGAACGAAAGATGATCGCTTTAAGTGAATTACTATTAATCTCATCCAACAGGCTATCCAGTTGTTCCAGGACCGATACCGACAGCACATTGGTATCGGTATTTTGTTTGTCGAGGATTAACCACAAGATTCCGTCGTCATCGCAATGGCTTTGCCAATCGACTATGGATTCACTCATGACGCACTCCTTTCGATCAACATCGCGCCACCCTGACCGCCACCAATACACAGCGACGCGACACCGGTATTCGCCTTTTTTTGTTCCAGTATTTTTGCCAGATGCAGCACAATGCGGGCACCACTGGCGCCTACCGGATGCCCGAGACTAACGCCCCCACCGTGGATATTCAGTCGATCAAGTGGGATTTCACCAACTGCAGCGCGCAGCCCCAGTTGCTGTTTGCAGTAATCCTTGTCGTTAAGCGCGACCAACACCGCGAGTACCTGGGCCGCAAAGGCCTCGTTAATTTCCCAGTAATCGATATCGTCGATCTTGAGACCTTGCGACTTCAATAACGGTGCGATCGCATGCGCCGGGCCCAGTCCCATTTCGGCCGGGCTTAACGCCGCCCATTCGGTACTGACAAGCCTTGCGAGTATCGGCAGTTTATGTTTTTTAACCGCGGCTTCACTGGCCATCACCAATGCCGCTGCGCCATCGGTGATCTGGGCGCTGTTGCCCGGGGTCACGAGACCATAAGGTTTATCAAAAGCAGGGCGTAAACCAGCCAGTTTTTCCAAAGTTGAATCAGGCCTGACACCATCATCGAGGTCATATAATTTGCCGTTAGAGTCAAACATGGGTATGACTTCCGATAATTCGTTATCTAACTGCGCCTGGTGCAGTTTGAAGTGGCTTTCGAGTGCAAATTGATCCATCTGGGTGCGCGTAATACCGAATCGATAGGCAATTTGTTCGGCGGTTTGACCCATATTGAGGCCAACGACAGGATCCGTTAAGCCCTTAAGAATTGAGATAACTGGTGCCAGCAGCCGCGGGCTAAATCCGCGCAACACCTTGAATTTCTGGCCAATCGATTTTGCTGCCCACCAATCGGCTAACCAGTTAACCATTTTCGGATGAAACAACAGCGGCGCCTGACTCATCGCTTCGATACCGCCAGCCAAAATCAGATCTGAACGACCGGAAGAGATCGACATCGCAGCGTTATCAAGCGCCTGCATGCCCGAGGCACAATTTCGTTGTACGGTATAAGCTGGCACCTTGTCACCACATCCTAGTCTCAGTGCCACTACGCGCGCAATATTCGCTTCATCCGGACCGGGCATGGTTGAACCGAATATAACTTCGTCGAATTCGGTCGCCTCAAACGGCATTCGCAGCAATACCGGCCTGGCGGCATAAATACCGAGGTCTGCGTGCTTGAACGGCCCAGGTCGACCGCGTGCTTTTAGAAATGGAGTGCGATTACCGTCAACGAGGTAAACGGGTTTTGCATATTTTTTTTTGATAGCTGCCATCTTTGATCTCGGCCGGGAGAATTTTTAGTCTATATCTTAATACTGGAATCATAAACGATCATTTAGCCGTGTAAATTGAAACTGTATCCCTGGCGAAAATCAAATAAGCAAATCAACCCACCTGCTGGCATTCTAGTAACTGCGCATAATGTATATTATGTAAAGTTTAATAAATGCCAGTTATCTGAAAATGCGTACCGACTTCTAAGATTCCCCTTCTATACCTTATTATTTAAAAAATGGGAAAAGTTACATCTGGTTATTAAGACTTAGACATTCAATCAATATTACTTGCTGCTTATTCGGATAGTCTTATCGCATAAGATCAAAGACTTAGGAGAGTTATCTCAACAATTACATTAACTGTCCTACGATTGATTTTGTAATTAAAAACCTTACAGCACTACAATTTCTCTACCCGCGCAAGTATTCGTTTTTGGGATCGAACAATGGGACTGAGTAAAGCTTTGCTGGAATCATCTCACCGAGAATTTCGATCTCGACCTCGCGACCCTCTGTAACCAGTTCCACAGGTAAAAATCCGAATGCAATGCTGTTTTGCGTGTAATGCGAATAGCCGCCCGACGTCACATGACCCACAACATCACCGTCATGCCAGATTGGCTCCCAGGCAACCACATCGGCATCTTTCGCATCTACTATGAATGTGCACAACTTACGGCTTACCCCTCGTTCTCGTTCCGCAATAACTGCCGCCCTGCCGATGAAACCAGATTCCTTGTCAAAGTCGATAAAGCGGTCCAGGCCGGTTTCCTGTGGCGTATAGTCGGGTTTGAACTCGCGCATCCATGACCCGAAGGACTTGTCCAAACGTAAACTCATCATCGCGCGCATACCGAAAGGACGTAGCCCCAGGTCAGAACCGGCTTCGGTCAGTATCCGGTACAGCGCGACTTGTTGATGCCAGGGTACATAGAGTTCGTAACCTCGATCCCCGGTGTAACTGACACGTTGCACAATTGCCTGGCACTGACCAATATCTATTTCTCTAATCGACAGGAATGGCATTACTGCGGTCGAAACATCAGCGCGGGTTATGCGACCTAGTAGCTCCTGCGCTTTCGGGCCCGCAATTTGAAAGCCGATACGCTGCTTCGAGACATTCTCCAACCTGACACCGTTTTTCGATAAATGCTGCTCGAACCAGCGCATATGATAGGCCTGCGCACCAAATGACGCGGTGACCTGGAATACATCACCCTTCAACCGTCCGACCGTGAAATCACCGATAATCTTACCGCCCGGGCTCAGCATCGGGTTCAAGCTTATTCGACCGATCGCTGGAATCTTGCCGGCCATAATGGTATCGAGATATTGATAGGCAGCAGGTCCGCTGAATTCGTATTTGCCGAAATTATGGACTTCGTTAATACCGACTCTTTCACGCACTGCTCGACATTCTTCAGCCACGGTGTCGAAAGCGTTAGAGCGACGAAAACTCGGAATTTCGTAGGGCTCCTCCCCTGCCGGGGCAAAATAATTGACGTGCTCCATGCCGTAAGTCGCACCAAACACGGCATTTTGCTGTTGCCAGATACCGTAGACGGGCGTGGTGTCGAGCGGTCTTGCCGCGGGTAACTCTTCGTTCGGGTATGACACGGTAAAACGTCGTTGATAATTCTCGGTAACCTTTAACCGGGTATACGAGGGATTGCAGTAATCACCAAAACGTGCGACATCCATTGCAAACACGTCTCGCGAAGGTTCGCCCTCGATCATCCACTCCGCGAGCGTCAAACCGACACCGCCACCCTGGCTGAATCCTGCCATTACCGCGCAGGCTGACCAGTAGTTACGCAATCCCGGTACCGGCCCTACTAGCGGGTTTCCGTCGGGTGCAAATGTAAACGGACCGTTGATAATTGTCTTGATGCCAGCCTCGGCCAGCACTGGGTAACGCTTGAACGCAAATTCCATCGAGTCGCCGATACGATCGAGATTTTCAGTTAATAACTCGTGGCCGAAATCCGAGCGTGTGCCGTCGACTGCCCACGGAACGCAATCCTGTTCGTAAAAGCCGATCACCAGCCCCTGCCCCTCCTGGCGCAGATAGCTCTCCCCTTCCGGATCCATGACATGCGGTAGCTCGCTATCACGTTCAAATACCTCGGGAATATTATCGGTCGCAAAATACTGGTGCTCCATCGGATGTAGCGGCAGGTAAACTCCCGCCATCGCGCCGACTTCGCGTGCCCACAGACCGGCAGCATTGACCAACTGTTCGGCTATAACCGTACCCTGCTCGGTCACCACTTCCCAGCTCCCATCGGCGCGTGAATTGGTCTCAAGTACGGGATTGCGCAGGATTACTTCGGCACCCTGCATCTGTGCCGCCTTGGCATAGGCGTGGGTTGTCCCCGACGGGTCGAGATGTCCATCCAGCGGATCGTAAAGCGCTCCGAGCACGCCATCAGTGTTGGTAATGGGGCTAAGTTTGCGAATTTCCTCAGGCGTTACCAGCTCGGTATCAAGGCCCATGTGCCGATGCATCGCGCGCGCGGATTTAAGAAAATCCAGACGTTCCGGGGTTTCCGCCAGGGTTAGCCCGCCGACGTGATGCAAACTGCAGGATTGACCGGTAATCTCTTCGAGCTCCCGGTAAAGACGGATCGTGTAACCCTGCAGAGCGGCCATATTGGTGTCGGCATTCAGCGTGTGAAACCCACCCGCGGCATGCCAGGTAGAGCCTGACGTCAGCTCGGAACGTTCGATCAGTACAACGTCTTTCCAGCCTAGCTTGGTTAAATGGTAGATAACACTACAACCGACGACGCCACCGCCAATGACAACAACCTGAGCATGTGTTCGCATGACAACTATCCTAACACTGAAAAACTACTGTCCTGGTTAACTTCCCGCAGGCGCGAATAAAACCCGCTGGTCACGGCCCGATCGATATACTTCAAATGAAAATCAATCGGGTTACTATCCTGATTATTTCCATTCTGCGTGGACTCGATAATTTCAGCCATCATTTCACCGGCAATCGGCGCATTCTTGAACTGGTTGCCACTGGTGCCAATCGCCAGATAAAACCCGGGCAGATCCGACTGGTCGTAAATCGGAATCCAGTCATCGGTAACGTCGTACAAGTCCACCACGCCACGCATCTGGTTGGGCACGCCGAGGTTGGGAATCCGCTGACAGACGCGCAACACCTGCACCTGCCATTGCTCGGTAAAATCCTGGTTGTAATCGTCCGGATCGACCCACTCATGCTGATCGACTGGCGGGTCCTCGCTGCCGATCAGCAGGCTGTTGCCCTGCTCTGGCCTGGTATAAACACCGATATCGCTATCCGAGGTAACGCAGGCGGTTTCGCGAACATAGCCGTCCGGCAGCGGCACATGGGCGACTTCCTGGCGTAGCGCACGGGTTTTAACCTTCATCTGCTTTTCGACATCGGCCATCTGGTTGATTTTGGATGAATGCGGACCGGCGGCATTAAGCACCACGGGTGCACTAAAGACTTCTCCATTGGTCAGAGAGACGCCACCGACTCGACTGCCCTGCTTCACGATCTCGGCAACCTCGGCATTGTATTTGAACTCACTACCCGCCGCCTCTGCGGCTCGCATAATGTTATGCGTTGCCAGTTGCGGATCGGAAATGTAACCGGCGGCGTGAAACAACACCGCTCCGGAAATGGGTTCGTCATTGGCGATACCGAAAGCCGGATCATCAGGAAGTTTCACCGGGTAAAAAGACTCGGTGTTCATGACGGGTAATTTTTCCTTAATCGCCTCAGGCGTGAGTTCACTGTAGGGAGAATTGAGTTCATCCATTAGCGCCATGGTAGGCCGCAAGTAATCGTTAAGTTCGGTTTTCATGACCATCGAGCCGACGTTGTGGTACTCGATCAGGCCACGCTCATCGACATCATCACGACCGAGATATTCAGCCCAGTTCTTCCAGTAATAATGTGACTCGTAAGCCATTGCCGAACCATCCAGGGTTGAGTAGTAGGGTCGAATAATCGCGCAGGAACCGGAAGTCGAACCATAGCCCGCCGCCGGCAGGCGGTCCAAATTGAGCAATTTCCAGCCCTTGCGTCCCAGCGCCAACGAAGTTGCACAACCGATGATACCGGCGCCGATAATGATTGCATCGTAGGATTTAGACATAGCCATTAACCTTTCATGGTTTACTTACATTGACCCAGTAATCTTTGTAGAAAGACCTGGATTTCATGGGGATGCACAATCGCATTTCGAATCAGGTCATCAAAGCGATCGGTGAGTTTTCGGATTTGCTCGATACTGCTGATAATGACGTATAAATTTCCGAGAAACAGGGACACACGCATCGGCCCGAATACCGTAAACGAGATTGAATAAGTTTGTTTACCATCGTATAGAAACCAGCGAAATCCCGGATAAAGCTCTTCGTTAAGCTCGATCATACGTTCCAGCTGTTGCCTGCGATCGTTGACAGGAAGATCTCGCCAGATACCCTCCCCCAGCGCAAAACTTTCCAGGGATTGTGTCGGCATGCAGGTTTCCAGTTCGCTTCCCGGATGGCGTTGCTGCAGTAACAACAAATGATTATCCCTGACAGATTGGTCGATCTTGCCCGACCCATAACGGTTGAATTCGTATTCCGCAACCGCCTCGGTTTTGAGCAAATCGGGTAAGGTCGTCGGCACGTAGCGAATTTTATAACCGCAGGCTTCGCGATGCCATTCCAGATTTTTCTCAAATATGCTGGCGGAGTAATCATCGACCTGAAACGCTTCAGGGATGATATTGGTACCCATGCCACTCTCCTGGGTTAGTCCCAGCAGCCAGTCGATGCTGATCTGGTATACCTCGGCGATCGATAGCACCGTGTCCGCTCGGGGCAAACGAACATTTTCCACCGATAGTAATTGCGACAAGGTCGACCGATCGACCTTGACCGACCGCGCAAAAGAGGAGCGGTTCAAACCGCTGTGGTCGATGAGTTGCTGCAGCCTGTCCTGAAACAGCGTGACCCGCTCCTGCAGTTTCATCGCGCGAGCTCCAATTCGCGTCGTCGCTCGTTCGCATACTGTTCCAGCGACTTGCGAATCGAGCTGTCTATTTCGGGCTCCTGGTAGTCCTTAAGGGCCTGTCGATAAACCTTGTTGGCGCGTTGAAAAGCTGTTTGCTCACCGTTTTCAACCCAGGTTTCAAAGTTGCTCCAGTCCGAGACGATCGGTTCATAGAATGCGGTGGTATAGTTTGCGATGGTATGAGCAGTCCCAAAAAAGTGGCCACCATGCCCGGCCTCGGCGATGGCTTCCAATGCCAGGGTCGATTCATCCACCTGCAGTGGCTTCAAGGTTTCGGACATCATCTGCAGCATATCGATATCGATGATAAATTTTTCGAACGATGCACACAGCCCGCCTTCGAGCCAACCCGCGGCATGCTTGATAATCTGGGCATGCCCCATGACCGCGCCCCACAACGACATTTGTGATTCCCAAGCTGCCTGGGCATCGACGCAATTCGAAGCATTGGTATTGGACGAGCGAAATGGCAAGTTGTAACGTCGCGCCAACTGACCGCTCGCCCACGCAGCACGGGTATATTCAGGGGTACCGAATGCGGGCGCACCGCTGCGCATATCGGCGTTGGACGTAAAACCGCCATAAGCCATTGGGGCACCGGGATTGACGATTTGTGACAGCGCTATTACGCCGAGCGCTTCCGCATTTTGTTGCGCCAGGGCACCCGCGATCGTGATTGGACACATGGCCCCGGACAGGGTGAATGGTGTCACGATTGTCGGTTGCCCGTTCTCGGCCATTTCAATCAGGCCATCGAGCATGGATCCGTCAACCCGTAGGGGGGAATTGGTATTAACCACGGTAATGATGCTGGGTTGCGACTTCATCGTTTCACGATCGACGCCGCGTGCAATTGCGGTCATTTCGATACCGTCGTTAACGCGCCCTCCCCCGAGGCAATACAGTGAAAACGAACGATCGGTCAGGGTCAGGGCCGCCAGGGTCGCGTCGAGGTGGCGGGTTTCAGGGTGGATATCGATCGGCTCTACCGGGTAGCCGCTGATAAAATCGATAACATCATAACTATGCGCGAGGCGCATGAAATTACAGTAATCTTCGAAGTTACCGGTACGACGCCCGCCTTCCAGGTCGGAACTGTTGGGCGCACTGGCCACTGTAGTAAAGTTAACCGCGTTTCTTCCCACCAGGCGGTTTCGCTCGGGATTGCGCGCATGCAGAGTAAACTCCGAGGGCACCGTGGCAAGTCGCTGCATCAACTTGTCACGATCGAGGTAGACCCGCTGCAAATCCCAGTCAACACGTGCGCCATCCTGCTCGTAAAGGGCGAGCGCAGTCTCATTCAAAATCTCGAGCCCGATTTCCTCAAGAATGCGCATCGAACCGTCATGGATAAGGTCCATGGCCTCCTGGCCCAACGCCTCGATCGGTTGGTAAGGATTAAAGAGTTGCTCGGCCTTTGGTTTGACTAATTGATCCGGCGCGGCACTGCGTTTACGGGCTCTTCTACGGCTCATGGCGGGCTCCTGTGATGTACCACACGATAGTATTTGAGAAGCACGAATCTGTCTAGCTATGTCACATAGGTTATTTATAAACAACATTGTTTATAAATGTAAACAAATTCGAATCGATATTCAAAAACTTATCGTTGTTTACCGGTAAAGTTGAATCGGTGCTTTGGGATCAGAAATTGCTAGAAGTTACTAAATGAGATCGGGATACCCCGAATCTATGGCATAGCTCCCCAAATCGACTATTCCCCGGTAATCCTCGAGTACCACCGGCTCGAAGTTGACCAGATGAAGTCTTTCGCGCACCGTTTCGGGTGCAAATGCGAGTGCTTGATTAAGCTTTTCGACAAGCAGCCCCGTATCGGTATCAGTGATACGCGAGTTCGGTAGCACAAAAGGTAAACCACATGTCTTTACGCTAAAACCGATGCTACGCACCCGATCCACTAACTCCGGCCGGAAATCCCGCATTAGTTGGTAGCTGACGCAGTCGATTGCGGCGACATCCGCAGCCCCGCCAGCTACCGCTTCAAGGCTGTGAAGATGACCACCGGTTTCGATCACCCTGGAGAAGAAACGGCCAGACGGATTACACTTTGCAATCGCATACCTGAAAACATTCATTCCGCTATTCGAATTATCGGCATTCATCGCAGCGACTTTTCCCTGGCATTCGTCGAGAGATTCGATGGCAGAATTCGCAGCAACAATAAATCGACTTGAATACAGTTTCCCGTCGGTTCCAGGCACGTCAAACACCGGCAGGCAAAACGGAGTTAACTGGTCCTTCAATTGCTTCATCAGTGGATAGCCACAGGTATGGCCGAAGAATAGGTCCGGGTCTCGCAGCAGGGACTGGTCAGAATCAAAGCGTAACCCGATCTCTCGTTCACCGCTGTCATCAAGCAGTTCAACAAAAGAGGTGAACAGCTGTCGCCACGCCAGCACCAGATCGTCGTTAAACGAATACATACCGCAGGCGATAAACGTTTTCTTACTGTTTTTCATGAATTACAAAATAACCGGCAATAAAGACAAACTCCAGTCGCATTCGGCTTTCATTGCAAGATTTAGGTCAGGAAAGCCTGTTTTTTTTGCTAGCACAACGTTTATCGCAAAATTGCACTCAAGTCCATCCAACATCGGCCGATATGGTCGCCATACTTATTTATTCCATTAAGCAACCTGAATCTTCGAAGGAAAATACGGATGCAAAACAACACTAAGGCACTCGACAATTCAGTACTGAGACGTATCAGAAGCCTGGCGCTTTTCAACGATAACCAGCTCGATAACCTGGCAGCCAGACTTGAAACAAAAATTGCGGGGCCGAAGCAATGCATAATCGCTTTGGGTGATATGGGTAACTACAGTCTGTACCTGTTAAACGGCGATGCAGTCAGCCACGACGGCGATGGAACCGAACGCAAGGTGCAATCTGAATGCGACGGTAACCTGCAGCCGGTCGCCCATATCCGTCCGAGTCTCTATGAAATCGAACCGGTTTCGCCTGTCGAATACCTGGAGATTCCCAACGACCTGTTAACCGAGTTGTCGTTAATCGAGGAAGCGGATAGCACGGGAATAGAAGTCGAAATGATAGAGCAATCAGAAGCAGCAAATCAACTTACCATCAGTCTCTGTCAGGATATTAGCAGCGGCAACATTTCACTGCCGACAATGCCGGATGTCGTTCAAAAGATTCAAAAAGTGTTTGCCGACGACAACTACGACGTGGCCAAAATTACGGGGCTTATTCAGTCTGATCCGTCAATATCAGCCAAGTTGCTGAAAACGGCCAATAGCGCATTATATCGCGGTAACGCACCAATCGAGACCCTACAGCAAGCCATCGTGCGCATGGGCATGGATGTAATCCGAAAACAGATCATGATTTACGCGGCTTCGGAATTGTTCCAGTCCAAATCATCCAGTATGCAAAATCGCATGCAGTCGCTATGGAAAGATTGCCGCAAGGTTTCTGCTTTCAGCCGTATTCTTGCCACCAGGTCCGGGCGCTTCGACCCTGAAATGGCGCAGATGGCGGGGCTGTTAAGCGACCTCGGGATAATAGCAATATTGGTTTACGCGCAAGAGCATAGCGATCTTTACGGCGACGATGACGCACTCGATCAAACCATTCGAGCGTTACATTCCCAAATCAATGGAATGTTGTTGTATCAGTGGAACCTGGGTGATGAAATCGTTACCGTTGGTGAGGAATCTCGTAACTGGTTCCGCAACCATCGCGACGAAGCCGACTTGTGTGATCTTGTGCTCGTGGCTCGTTATTACAGTCTGCTCGGAACACCAGTTGAGAAAACTTTGCCGGCCCTTTCAAAAATGCCAGCCTTCTTGAAGCTTAAGCTGGAATTCAGCGCCGAGGAAAGTACCAGCTTTATCGAAGAGTCTGAGTCGGAAGTCGCTGCTATCGAAAGCATGCTGGGATCGGTTTAACAAAGGTTGCTTTTCGCAACATCAACAAATTTTTAATATTAAAGCCTCTGCCTTCCCGATAGCAGACACTGAAAAGCTTTCATTGCGGGTCGGAAAACGGCCAATAACGGACCTCTGGTTCCATTTCCTATAGTGGATAAAGTGATTAAACATGCACATGATATAAATAACGCCTAAGATCATTGGTTTCGATCGCTGGTAAAAACTCGGTATCCGCATCTTTGATCCAGTGTTGGTAAATTAATCCATTACCTTCGTCATCGAAGTCCTTTTTTAGCTCAAGCATAGTTTTTTTCACCCTTGGCCAAAAGTCGAGAAACGACTCTGTCCGATCAACAGATTGGTAGTCAAGTTGCAGCTTTTTGAGCGCCGAGGCGACACAGGTATTGTCGATTTCCAATTCCTCTGGACTATCGCAGTATTCGAGTATGTGAACAATCGAAACGACTAGCTGCCCGCCAGGTTTTAGCGTTCGGATTATTCTCTTCAGTGCGTCATAAGTGTCGTTTACCCAATAGATCGTATCAACGGAAATTGCCGTATCGTAGGACTGAGGCTCTAATTCAAGTGTATTCAAATCGGCCTCGATGAAATTTAACTTGGCGTGTTTAGTCTCGGTACGAGCCTCGGCGGTGGAAATCGCGATTGCTGAAGAATCTAATCCAGTTACATGGGCACCAGTCTGATCAGAGATATATTCAGATATTCCGCCGGCTCCACAGCCCAGATCTAGTACCCGTTGACCTGGTTTCAATTCCAGTCGATCGAGAAGGTCACGAAGCGCACCCATGTCCAACAAACCTTCCTGGCATAAGTCCAATCCATAAACCTGCTCACAAAAGCGTGTATGCGCACGGCTTGCGTGAGCTTTGTCGTAGAATTGTTGGTAGTAGTACCAAAAATCATCCGGTCGTTGTTCGCGATAGCTGCGAGCTATGGGACGCCCGGACTCTGTCAGGTGATAACCAGCGTCGTTACCAGTTACGACACCTTTATCGATAAGGATGGGAAAAGCCTCCGACCAATCCTCGAGATAGATCCAGTAGCATTGTCCGCTTTCCTCAAGAGTATTTCTATCGACGGAACTACCCGACGATTCAGCACCGTAGAGAGTCGCAAGAATCTGAATCTCGGCTTCACTAAAAAGCATTTT
>CAXMNA010000013.1:0-5679 GCA_964194715.1 uncultured Gammaproteobacteria bacterium | reverse complement strand
CACACATCTTGTGCGCCGACGCGACCAGGAAGTCACAGTCAAGCGCCTGCACGTCGATCGGCATATGTCCAACCGACTGTGCAGCATCGACCAGTACTGGAATAGAGTTAGCCGAGGCCATGCAAGTAATTTTTTCAATAGGATTGATGATGCCGAGGACATTCGATACCTGGGTGATCGCTATGAGTCGGGTGCGGTTAGCAAACAAGCCATCGGCCTTATCGAGATCGAGTTGCCCGCTGCTATCGAGCGGAATTACTCGCAGGATTGCTCCCCGGTCCCGACATACTCGTTGCCAGGGTAAGAAATTGGAATGATGTTCCATCTGGCTTACCCATATCTCATCGCCAGCCCCGAGTGCCTGGCCGGCCCAACCTGAAGCTACCAGGTTAATAGCTTCGGTAGCCGAGCGCGTAAAAACGATTTCATCGGAGGAGGGGGCATTGATAAACTCTGCCAGCGTCTGGCGTGCTTTTTCATAGGCTTCGGTGGCCGATTCTGCCAGGGGATACAGACCCCGGTGCACCGGGCCATTCTGATAGCGATAGCACCGGTCGATGGCATCGATAACACAACGTGGTTTCTGGCTGGTGGCGGCCGAGTCCAGGTAGTGTAGTGTCCCGGGGCCGCCATCGAATATTGGAAAATCTTTTCGTAAAGCGTCGAAATCCACGCTATCCGGGGCGGTCATTATTGATGCGTCAGTTGCCACTCTTGCTGCCTGCTACCGCTTTAGGCGAGGAAACTTCCTGGTGTAGTGTGTCACGCATACGTACGCCGCTGGCCTGTCGACGTACCAGTACGATTTCGCTGATAACACTCAAAGCTATTTCGGCTGGAGAACGCGCACCGATATCGATTCCACAGGGAGCCATTACACGCTCTATATCCGAATCGGAAAATTTCTTGTCCCTGAGGTAATCTAGCACCAGCCGTGAGCGCTTGCGGCTGGCGATTAATGCGATGTAACGGGCATTCGATGCCAGTGCTCTTGACATGGACTCGTGGTCACCCTTGTGTTGAGTCGCTATCACGACAAAATCCTCAGCTTTTGGAATTAACAGGCTGTAATCGATATCATCGGTAATGAGCTGGGCCGCATCGGGAAATTTATCGCGCTCAGCCATGCTGTCGTTTACTATAACCGCGAAACTCATCAGGTCTGCCAGGTGGCAAATGTGCTCGGCTACGGCGCCATGCCCCATAATCCACACCGAAGGCTTTGGTATTGATGGCTCGATATAAACTCGCATATGTCCTCCACAGGGCATACCCGCGCCCAGCACTTCGTCATCCAGGTCAATTTCAATTATGTCTGTTTCCCCGCTTTCCATACATTTCTGCGCTGCAAGACAGGTAGAAGATTCGGCGCAGCCACCACCTACCCAGCCAGTTACGACTCGACCATTCGCGTCGATCAATGCCTTGGAACCGGTTTTAGCGGAAGTTGATCCAACCACATCGATCACCGTGGCTACCGCGTAGGGTACATTCTGCTGGCGTATCGATAGTAGATAGTCGAGGAATTCTTTTGCCATATTAATTCGCCTGTTGCAGTTTCGTTGCCTTGAGCCGGGTCGAACCGGAATCGCAGTATTTGCGGTAATCCATCGGAGTATCAAGATCGATCACCACCGAAGGTCGCGACATTTCCACGGTTCGCACTAGTTCGGGGTTGTCTTCGATAAATCGCCGACAACCGAAATTATATTTACCAGTGACAATATCCTGTTGGCACCGATTACTGATAATTATTGGGTTTCCGCGATTACCCCCGTATTCAGGAATAACCACTTCCCCGCCATCGCGTGTGAAGAAAGCGTCGATCAATTGGTCTATATCACTTACCGTCAAGGCGGGCTGATCACCGAGGGCGACGATTACGCCTTCACAGGCCTGTCTCAGTGAGCCAAGTCCGCTGTGAACCGAGGTCATCTGACCCGACTCGTAATCATTGTTGTATACAGTGCGTACCGGCAAACCTTCGAGTAAAGCTTGAGTTCCGGCGCTTTCATGACCGAGCACCACCACTAGCTCCCCGAGTTCTGCGGCCAATAAAGTTTCCACGCTACGTCTTAGTAATGGCACGCCGTCTATCGGCATATGCAGTTTGTTGGTTTCTCCCATACGCCGTGACTCGCCTGCAGCCAGCACTATGACTGAAATCTTTTTTTTATCCATGGCTACCACAACACCCTCCGTCCCCCGGATCGGTGGCAGGTTTTGAAGTCTCAACGACAGTTTCGGCTGCCAGACTGACTTTCTGATTACTACCGCTTCGTCGCACTCGAACTAGTTCGGCCAAAATTGAAAGTGCAATTTCAGCCGGCGATACCGCACCGATCTCTAAACCAGCCGGGCTATGGATGCGTCCCATCTCGCCGGCCTCGATGCCACTTTTGATCAGGCTTGCCTTGAGCCCGGCAATCTTTTTGCGACTGGCAACCACCCCGATGTATCCGGCACTACTATTGATAGCCGCCTTCAGGGCAGCCCGGTCATGCCGGCCCTGCGTTGCCACCACGACAAGGTCGCCGCTAGCCGATTCGAAATCATGTTCCAGGCGAATGCCCGGTGGAAGTTGGGAAGGATCGAGATCAGGGCTTATCATAGTCACTGCAAAACCCAACCGCGCGGCCAGCTCGGCCAGACACAGGGCCACCGGAGAATCGCCCAGGATAGCCAGTTTTGGCTGCCTGCTTAAGGGATCGATAAATATCACCTGTGTTCCACCGCTGAGGCAGCCCGAGGAAAAATCGACCACGCCATCGAGCGTCTCCCATTCGCCTTTTGGACCGACCCGGATCAGACAGGGTTCACCAGATTCCAGGGCGATACGTGCTGCTTCAACCACTGCAGGCTGGGCGCAGCCCCCACCGATCCATCCCTCAACTATACCCTGAGCACTGACCAGTGCCTTATCGCCAGCATTGCCAGAAGTAGACAGGGCAGTTTGAATCACGGTCGCTAGTGCCAGTGGTGTCTCTGCATTGGCCAGACCTTTAAAACATCTGTCGAGACTAGTTGGTGTGGACATTTGAGTCTTGTTTCATTTTGGGCATCCGAATTTAAAGCTTGACCAGCTGGGATTCCAGGGCCAGCAGGCTTTCCAGGTTATGGGCAGAAGCGAATAAATCTAGCATTGGCAATGCTGCCTGCATACATTGGGCCCTGGGTTCGTATCCCTCCCTGCCCAGTAATGGATTTAGCCAGACTATTTTTTTGACACGTCGTTTTATCGATGCCAATTGCGCTGAGAACAATTCCGGCGTGCCGGTGTCCAGGCCGTCACTGAATATCATAACGATGGATTTTGAGGTTAGGACGCGATGCGCGTAGTCCTGGTTAAATGTTTGCAAACATTCACCAATACGGGTGCCGCCTGCCCAGCCTGCAGATAATATGGCAAGTCTTTTGGTGACAGTATTTATGTTATGTTCATGCAGGGCGTCGGTTACATGAACCAGATGCGTATGAAAAATAAAGGCATCAGCATCTTTAAACGCGCTGACTATGCCCCGGGCAAAACGCAGAAATAAATAACTGTAAAAACTCATCGAGCGACTAACATCGAGCAACAGAACCAGCCGTGGTAGTCGACGTTGTCGTTGCTTGAACACCAGCTCCAGGGGTGTGCCGCCGTGACTCATGCTATTTCGAATTGTACGTCTAAAATCAATACGCCGTCCGCGGTGCAGGTTGCGGTAACGCCGCATCAGGCGACGGCGCATGCGCCTGGCCAGGGTTTCAACCATTTGCTCCATCAGGTGCATTTGCTGGTTATCGGTTAAGAAACGAAAATCGGTTTGCAAATGGGTTTCCCGTTGACTGGCGCCGGAACGCGTGCCGCCCTGGCCGAAAGATTCATCACCTTCTTCGTCTTGCTGAGCCCTGTCTACCCCTTTTATATCTTTGCTTTCGCCCGAATTTTGAGTGGCAGCATCTTTTGATAATTTGCCGCCGGGACTTGATCCCTGGATGTAATTGGTACGTTTTAGATGTTGTAACCAAAACAGATTGAAGAGCTTATCAAACCGCGTCCATTCATTGTTATTGGTGCACAGCAAGCTACGCAGCCCCCAGTGCAATCGTTTTTGATCCATGACATTACAATGTTTCGCAACGATTAAGGCATCCAGTTCTTCCTGGACTCCGATCTGGAAATCGTTTTCACGAATAAAACGAACAAATTCGAGGATCCGAATGACCAGCGTATTGCCCGGTTCTTCATTCTTGCTGTCTTTTTTACCGACCACGTGCATGGCTTAGCCTGTACTCATCAAAAGCTGTTCAAGGGTTTCTTTGGTGACCTGTTCGCGATCATCCCTGGTTTTTAATACGCATACCAGTGATCCCATGATGAGTTCAGGATCATTGTTAAGATTCTCGATATCTAGTTGCATCAGTGCCGCGGCCCAATCCAGGGTTTCACCAATGCCGGGTTTTTTGCGCAACCCAAGTTTGCGTAGCGACTGGATGAATTCAACTATCTGACTGGACAGTTGCGTATTAATATCTGGAAGGCGTTTTCGCACAATGCGTAATTCTTTTTCAAAATCGGGATAATCGACGTAGTAATACAGGCATCGTCGTCGCAGCGCATCACTCAACTCCCGTGTCCCATTGGAGGTCAATACGACATGGGGAATACTGGTTGCAGTGATGGTGCCTAACTCGGGGATACTGATCTGGAAATCTGATAACACTTCAAGCAGGAAAGCCTCGAATTCCTCGTCGGCTCGATCAATCTCGTCAATTAATAATACTGGTGACTGGGGCAAACTAATGGCTTCGAGCAATGGTCGTTTGAGGAGAAATTCCTTACTGAAGATATGTTTATCTGCAGTAGGAAGGTTTTGACTTTCCTGTATCTTGATCGATAACAGTTGGTGTTGATAATTCCATTCGTACACCGCTGAATTAACATCCAGGCCTTCATAACATTGTAAACGTATTAAAGGACAGTCGAATGTCCTGGCTAGTGCCGAGGCAATTTCTGTTTTACCAACGCCTGCATCACCTTCAACCAGCAAAGGGCGCTGTAATTTTGTCATTAACAGGAGCGTAGATGAAAGACCCTGGTCTGCTACATATTCGGCGCGGAATAAGTCTTCCTGTAAGTTGTTGACCGCGTCATTTTGGATGTATGAGGTTTCTGACATGTTCTATTCGCCATTTAATACGTCGAATACCCGTAGCGTATGAAATTTAGGGGTTGACGGCGACCAATTTAAGATTGTTTAGATTCCCGACTAAACAATTTTTTGAAAAAGTCTGCAATTAGATTCCAGACAATGGCAAGACCATTAAGTTCTTTTGGCGCTTCAGCGACCCTGGTAGCGGCGGCTTCTGCGTCGGATCCTTCTCCCATGGCGATCACGTTGTTGGCAAAATTATCCGCAAACTGTTGCAATATCCGCTCCGATATCGAGTCCATCATACGCCCACCAAAACTAGCCATCTTGCCATTCACGGTGACTTCAGACTGGCCTACCAACTCGCACTGGCGATTCGCTGTTTCGCGGATGGATGCAGTCAGAAGCATGCTTGCGCTGGATGTGCCCTTGGTATCGGAGCCTTTTCCCAGAAGAGTCAGCTCTCTTTTCTCCGCATCGATGCCCTTTACCTCGATAGCACCTTTGAACGTCGCGACCGCAGGTCCAACCTTGACCTTGACCA
>CAXMNA010000012.1:0-19801 GCA_964194715.1 uncultured Gammaproteobacteria bacterium | reverse complement strand
TGATTGATACCAATGCCTTGAGCGAGTCCGATGTCGATGCCTGCGTCAGCGCCTGCCAACGCGAACACGGCTGGGAAGTCGGCCCGAATTCCAGAACCGACGCGCAATGGATTCGCAAGGTCAAACTCAGCGATCCCGAATCGGGTCATCAGCGTTTTCTACCGATGATGTGCCAGCACTGCGAGGATCCACCCTGCGTCGATGTCTGCCCGACCGGGGCCTCATTCAAACGGGAAGACGGAATCGTACTGGTCAACAAGCATACCTGCATCGGTTGTCGTTATTGCATGATGGCATGCCCCTACAAGGCGCGCTCGTTCATCCACGAAACTCTGACCGATCAGCTCCCGGTTGCGCCGCGCGGCAAGGGTACCGTTGAATCCTGTACCCTGTGCGTGCACCGTATCGACCGCGATGGCAGCAATGCGGTACCTGCATGCGCAGAAGCAGTCAACCAGGGAGGCCGCAAAGCCATCTGGTTTGGCGATCTGCATGATCCGCAAAGCGAGATCTCGCAGCGGCTGCAAACCCTGGGCGCCGTTAAATTGCGCGCCGATATGGGGCTGAATCCCGGTGTTCGTTACCAGGGGCTATGAAAATGCAGTCATCGTTGCGCTATGCCGAAATCAAAACCAGCACCCCCAATTACTGGGGAATGCTGATTGCGCTCGCGCTGCTTGCGATTATTGGATTCGCGGCTGCGCATCACATGGACACGGAGGGTCATCACATCACCGGCATGGACAACCAGATTGTCTGGGGCCTGCCCCATGTATTCGCGATCTTTTTAATCGTGGCGGCTTCCGGGGCGCTTAACCTTGCATCGATCGCTTCGGTTTTCGGCAAGCGGGAATACAAACCCCTGGCGCGTTTCTCGGCTGTCCTGTCGATCGCGTTATTGATTGGCGGGCTGGCAATTTTATTGCTCGACCTGGGGCGTCCGGATCGCCTGATCGTCGCGATAACGTACTATAATTTCAAATCGATTTTCGCCTGGAACATGATCCTCTACATCGGTTTTATCGTCATCGTGATGGCCTACCTGTGGCTGATGATGGAGCGACGCATGCATCGCTGGACAAAACCGGCGGGATTGCTGGCCTTCGCCTGGCGCCTGATCCTGACCACCGGTACCGGTTCAATATTTGGTTTCCTGGTCGCACGTGAAGCCTATGACTCTGCCCTGTTCACCCCGCTGTTCATCGTCATGTCATTCGCTTTCGGACTGGCGGTTTTTATTTTGCTGTTGATGCTGAGCTTCAAGCTCGATCAGCGCGAACTTGACTTATCGCACCTGCAACGATTGCGCAAACTGCTGGGCCTATTTATCGCAGCCGTACTTTACTTCGTTATCGTATTCCATCTGACCAAACTTTACGGTACCCAGAACCATGATTTCGAACGTTTCATTCTGCTCGAAGGCGGGATTTATACGATGATGTTCTGGTTCATCCAGATTGGGCTCGGTAACCTGTTACCGCTAGCACTGGTATATGCCCGGGGCCTGCAGCGCTCGAGCCCTGCCCTGGTGATCGCCTGCGTGCTGGTTATCGTCGGTGCTTTTGCACAGCTCTATATCATCATCGTCGGTGGGCAGGCGTATCCGTTGAACATTTTCCCGGGCTATATCGTTGAAAGCAGCTTCTTTGATGGCGTAGTCAATGAATATACGCCCAGCCTGTGGGAATTCCTGCTCGGTATTGGCGGCGTTACCAGCGCCGCGCTGATCGCACTGCTTGGCATTCGCGTACTGCCCATCATGCCCGAAAGCCTGCCGGGGGAGGTACAATAGACTATGGCCTCGCTATTCCTCTCGGCGGCACACAAATCATCGGGTAAAACCACGCTCAGCATTGGTCTGTGCGCAGCTCTTGTCGAGCGCGGACTTGAAGTGCAACCCTTTAAAAAGGGCCCGGACTATATCGACCCGATCTGGCTCGGGATGGCTGCCGGCAAGCCCTGTTACAATCTCGACTTTTTCGTTGCCGGCCGACAGGAAACCATTGACGATTATTGTTACCGCGGCCAGGCGGCCGACATTTGCCTGATCGAAGGCAACAAGGGGCTGCATGACGGGCTCGACCTCGACGGCAGTAACAGTAACGCTGCATTGGCAAAATCTTTAGGCAGCCCGGTTATCATGGTCGTCGATGCGCGCGGAACCATGCGCGGCATCGCGCCTTTGCTAATCGGATACCAGGTTTTCGATGAGGAAGTAAACATCGCTGGTGTTATCGCCAACATGACCGGCGGCAAACGTCATGAATCAAAATTGCGCGCAGCCGTCGAAGAATATACCGATATTCCGTTTCTCGGAGCAATCGAAAACAATACCACTCTGGGCTTGAATGAACGTCACCTGGGTTTGATTCCCGGCTACGAAGATCCCGATGCAAAGCGGAAAACCAGGACTATTTCACGCGCCGTAAGCGATAATATCGACCTCGCTAAACTGATCGAGATATCTAAGCAAGCCAAATCGATTAAGGCTGCAGCATCACCGTTAATGCAAAAGCCCGAGTTTAACGGGCTACGTATCGGCATTGCCCGGGACCGCGCTTTTGGCTTTTATTACCCGGGAGACCTGGAAGCATTCCGTCAGGCAGGCGCGCAGTTGGTTTCGATTGACACGACACGGGATAATACATTACCGCCCATTGATGGTCTTTTCATCGGTGGTGGTTTCCCCGAACGTCACGCGGCCGCCCTGTCGGCCAACTTCAGGCTTCGCGATTCAATAAAATCCGCGATCGAAGCGGGCCTTCCTGCCTACGCGGAATGCGGTGGTTTGATGTACCTGTCAAAAAATCTGGCCTGGAATGGGGAAAACCACGACATGGTGGGCGTGCTTGATGCGGAAGCTGTTATGTACGAACGCCCGCAGGGCCGCGGTTACGTCAAATTGAGCGAAAACGAGGGCAAGCATCCCTGGGCGTTCCAAAGACAAGCCGGCCATTGTCTGCGTGCGCATGAATTTCATTATTCAGCGTTGCAAGGTTTGCCCAGTGCTGGAGATTTTGCCTACCAGGTAGTTCGAGGCAAGGGTATTCTGCGGCAGCAAGATGGGTATATATACAAGAATTTACTCGCATCCTACTCCCACTTGCGCAATACCGCGGCAAATCCCTGGGTCAGGCGCTTTTTGCATTTCGTACAATCTAACAAGACATCGGTATCCACTGACGTCGCCAACGTCCGGTAATTAATGAGATGATTAGCCTGACCGCCACCGCCCTCGAACAAATCAAACTATCCTCAACCGAAGGTGATATGGAATCACTGCCCTTGCGAATTGCGATCAAGGAACAGGACGACGGCAGTTTTCATTATGCGATGGGGTTTGACGAACAAAGACTACCGGGCGACAACTTCCTGAATTTTGACGGTGTGAACCTGGTCGTATCTACCGGCAGTAAGGATTTTGCAGAAGGTATGACCATCGATTTCGTTGAACTGGAGCCGGGTAAGTCCGAGTTTATCTTTCTCAACCCAAACGATCCCAGCTATATTCCGCCCCGCAAATAACACCCCCCGGCCAGTGGGTTCGCTCCACCGATTAAACCGGTATACTGATGGCAACCAGGAAGCAATGAAGCCATAATCCTAAATCGATTTTCGCGTTATGCCTGAAAACGATCCACAACTGCAACGCCGGACTAACCTGTTCAATGCCTGGTTTGTCAGGCTTGATAAAGAAAAACCCGGGCTTTTGAAAAGTGGCAGGTTTCGTCTGCTATTCCTGCTGTTTGCAATTTTGGTCCTGGTATTACTAAACCTGGTTGTTGTAGTAAAACCCGCGAGCCCGCTTGGCGCCAGCTTGCAGGGTTATGTAGTGTGGATGCATAGCCTCGAAATCGGTTTGCTAATCCTGCTGTTCTGGCAGATCTGGCGTGAATTATTGCAGCCTTTATTGCGCCTGTGCGACTGGGCCGAATTGATGCGTGGCGTCAATCTCGACGCACAGGTAGAACTCAAGTCAGATAGCGATTTTTCCGAGCTGGCTAGCGATATCAACATGCTGGGCAATATGATTAACCAACTTTCGCGCGATACCGAGGTCCAGCTACAAAAACATACCGACTATATCTCGCGTGAATCAAGATCTCTGGTGATGCAGGAGCGCACCCGCCTGTCGCATGAACTTCACGATTCGCTGGCACAAACCATCGCCAGTTTGCGCATTCAGATTCGGGTTATCGATGAAACCTTTCATTCGAATGATGAGAAAAGTATCTGGCACCAGATGGAACGCATCGAGTACACCATCGATCAAGCTAACAACCAGTTGCGTGAATTGATCGCCCATTTCAGGATGCCCATTTATGAACAGGGTTTGATCCCCTCGATCGAGGAAACGGTTCGTCGCACCCAGGAAGAAATGGGCATTCCGGTATATTTTCAAAACGAATGGCCGGAGCAGGAGTTTTCCACGGAGGTTGAGCTCCAGGTGCTACGAATCGTTCAGGAATGCCTGGTAAATATCCGCAAGCACAGCCAGGCAGAGGTCGTAAGGGTATTGCTCAGTTATCGTGACGGCAACCATATCGTGTTAATCGAGGACGACGGAATCGGATTTGAGGAATCATCGATCATATCCGAAGATGGTCGACACCTGGGACTGAATATCTTGCGCGATCGTGCCCGCGAAATTAATGCCAGTATCGATATCGAAAGCGAACCCGGTGACGGCACCCGGATTCATTTGCAGTTCAAAGCTGAAGCGACCGACACGCTTTTGGAGTCAACGGGTTAACAACATGGCCAAAAGAATATCACTTTCGCGTGCAGCCCGTCTTGTCGGAGTGAAACGAGGCACGTTGCAGCAAAAAATCAGATCGGGGGAGCTGCAAACCTTCGAGGGTGAGATTGTATTGTCAGACTTGCTACAGGCATACCCCAACGCTCAGATCGAAGATTCAAGCATGCTCGAACGGGTGGAGCAGATCATCGAGCAGGCCACCTTCATCAATCCCGATAGCATTGCTCGCAAGCCTGACAATGTCGCTTTGACTGCGCGTATCATGTCGTTGAGCGAAAACCTGGCACGACAAAAACGTTTGCTTGGACGATACCAACGTTTTACCGACGAGCTACGCGCTGAAATCGAAAGACTCGGCACGCAATCCGATGCGATGCAACAACTCGTTTCCTGGCTCGACGAGGCAACAGCCGGGCTTTCGGAAGACGATGATACAATTGACCAACCTTTCGTAAACGAAACCTTTTTACGTGTTATGTCCGCACAGGCAACAGTTATTCCCAGTGGTCACGAATTCTTCGTCGAGGGTGCTGAATCTATTCTGGAAGCAGGCCTGCGCGGTGGACTTGCGCTCAATTATGGATGCAGTAATGGAAACTGCGGCTTATGCAAAATTCGCCTGGTATCAGGAGATACCCGCAAGATTAAGCATCATGATTATGTTCTCAGCGATGCCGAGAAAGGCATAGGTTATCTTCTGGGCTGCTGTAATACCGCGGTGTCCGATGTCGTGCTCGAGGCCGACGAGGCGAAAGGTATCAACGATATTCCGACCCAGACCATTCCGATCAGGTTAAAGAAAATCGAACACCCCAACGAGGAAGTTTTAATCGTCAGTACGCGCACACCCCGTACCAGTCGTTTAAGATTTTTAGCCGGTCAGCGTGCAACTCTGTCGATCGATCATGTTGGATCCAGTTTTTATCCAATTGCGAGCTGCCCTTGCGATGATATGAACTTGCAGTTTCACATTGCACTGGATAGGCAGGACCCGATCGCGAGCTATCTGGCTGATTCAGCCAAGGCAAATGATCTATTAACGTTGGAGGGTCCGGTCGGCTCGTTCGTACTCAATGAAAATTCCTCTAACGCTCTGGTGTTTATCGCCGAAGGTATCGGTTTCGCCTCCATCAAGGGTTTGATCGAACATGCCATGGCGCTCGATGTGGCGGAAAAGATTTACCTGTTCTGGATTGCGGATAGCGAAGATAGCCGGTATTTCCATAATCTTTGCCGGGCCTGGAACGATGCGCTTGATAATTTCGAATATGTCCCGTTAGAGGCAGCAAACGGAGAGCATCTCGATGATTATGTTATGGAACGACTCAAGCCTGGCGAGCCAACCGGTTTTGACTACTACATTTGCAGTGGTGAAAAAATACGAACAGCGGTGGCAAAATTTACCGAAATCCGGGCCATTCCAGAGACCCAGATCTTGTTCGAAGCCATATAGATTAAAGGATTATTTGTATGAGTTTGACAGTATTACTAATTGACGATCACATGTTGTTTCGTGAAGGCTTGATCAGCCTGTTACAGCGTCGCAATATCGAAGTTCTAGCGGCGGTAGGTGATGGTAATGAAGGCATCAAACTGGCCCAGGAATTGAAACCGGATATTGTATTGCTCGACAAGCGTATGCCGATAATCGACGGTATAAGCGTATTGAAACATTTAAAAAAACTCGGCCTGGCAATGCCGATCGTCATGTTGACGACCAGTACCAACGAACAGGATTTACTCGATGCACTCAAGGCAGGTGCAAGCGGCTACTTGCTAAAGGACATGGAACCAGATGGCCTGGTATCGGCGTTGCGCGATATCCACGTTGGCAAAACAGTGGTGGCTCCGCCGCTCACGTCTGTACTAGTGCGTTTCGTCAAAGGCGACATGACGGTTTCGCAGTCCAGGGGACCGTTTAGTGAGTTAACCCCGCGCGAAGGCGAGATTCTCGAATTGATGGCCGAAGGCCAGGGTAATAAGCTGATTGCACGCAACCTCGGAATTTCCGATGGAACCGTCAAATTGCATGTCAAGGCGGTACTAAGGAAGCTCAATGTGCATTCGCGCGTCGAAGCCGCAGTTATGTATATCGAGCACAATCACCGTATCGCCGATCCAGTCGAAGAATAAAGCTGGCCCCCGCATTAGCGGGGATTAAACCAGTTAGCACTGAAATGCAGTACCCAACTGTCGGCATCACGGTCGAAATTGACAACTAAGGCGAGGTATTAATACTAAACCCTCAGCCAAATAGCTGGTGCTATCTTAATCCTTGCGATAAAAAAAAATTTATGCCAAAAAAGATTTGTTTATCTACCGATAAATTTATTCAGGGTTGTGTCGCATCAGTAATTCCCCCACACTGCGCGCATTAAAAAAACAACTATATTGGGGGATTCTATCTAATGTTCAGCAACAATCCCTTTGCGGAACTATCAACATCCATATCCAGCGGCGCGATACAGACTTTTGTCGTCGTCATGATGGTACTGGTCGTGGCGGGCACGCTGTTTGATGTGATTCATAAGAAAAGTGCCAGGTACTTTTTCGAAAACTGGCGTAAAGAGCAGAGCAAAGGCTCCAGGAAAATCGAAGGTGGCGAGCTTGCTTCGATGGCAATCCAGACGCTACTGGTCGAAGTAATGACCTCGGCCGAATTTTGCAACGCGCGGCGTCGAATTGCCCACCTGCTAACCATGTACGGATTTGTCGCCTACGTGATCGCGACCCTGGTCATGGTGTTCAGTTATCCGACTTCTGCAGCAACACCTGGTATCTGGCCTTTTTTGTGGCACCTGGGGGCATTAAGCGTCTGCGTCGGAGGCTACTGGTTCTGGTTTTACATTCGGGTTGACGTCGCGGCCGAGGGCAACTCACCCCTTCGCATCATCCGTGCCGACCTGTTTATCCTGTCGCTGCTCGCGAGCGTGACCTTCGGTCTCCTCTGGTCCTGGGAACAAGGCTCGGGCTTCGGCTGGTTGTGTTTCGGCTTGTATGTTATGACAACAATAGTATTGTTCGCAGGCATACCCTGGTCCAAGTTCGCGCACATGTTTTTTAAGCCAGCCGCAGCACTGCAAAAGCGTGTGGCCGAGGCGGACGGAACAATGGAAAATTTACCACCGCCCGCTGACGCGCCAGAACAGTTTGGCCTGGGTATCAAGCGCGATTTGCCGCGTAACTATTGAGCCAGTTCCCTAAGATTCCGCCAAAAAAGTCACTATCCTGACAACCGGAGAATACACATGCCAACATTCGTTTACATGACCCGATGCGACGGCTGCGGACACTGCGTTGACATCTGTCCGTCCGACATCATGCACATCGATGAAACCTATCGTCGTGCGGTCAACATCGAACCCAATTTTTGCTGGGAGTGCTACGCCTGCGTCAAGGCCTGCCCGCAAAATGCCATTGATGTTCGCGGATACGCTGATTTCGCCCCGCTGGGTCACAGCGTTCGCGTACGTCGGGAAGAGGAAAAAGGCACCATCTCGTGGAAGATCAAGTTCCGTGACGGCCGCGAAAAGAATTTCGTATCGCCGATTACGACCAAACCCTGGGGTGAAGCAATTGATGTTGTTGCCGATCTCGAAATTCCCGGCGAAGAAGAATTGAACTCGCAGTTGCTTTGTCACGAGCCCGATGCGCTGAATGTCGAAACCGGGCTGCCAGTCATGTCCAAGGACAAGTTCAAGCAGGGAGTATATTACTAGTGGGCAAGATCAATACCGTATTTGAAGACTGCGACATTCTCGTCGTTGGCGGTGGCATGGGCGGTACCGGTGCCGCTTACGAAGCTCGCTACTGGGGGCGCGATCTGAAAATCGTGGTCGCAGAGAAAGCCAATATCGATCGCAGTGGTGCGGTTGCCCAGGGTTTGTACGCGATCAACTGCTACATGGGCATGCAGTGGGACGAAAACCAGCCTGAAGATCACGTGCGTTACGCGCGTAACGATTTGATGGGCTTGGTACGCGAAGATCTGGCCTACGACATGGCCCGCCATGTCGACTCCTCCGTACACAAGTTCGAAGAATGGGGCCTGCCCATGATGCGCGACCCCGAAACCGGTCGCTACCTGCGCGAAGGCAAGTGGCAGATCATGATCCACGGCGAGTCCTACAAGCCGATTGTTGCCGAAGCGGCACGCAAGTCTGCCGACAAGATCTGTAACCGCATCATGATCACCCATCTGTTGATGGATGAGAGCAAGCCGAACCGCGTTGGCGGAGCCGTTGGATTCAATGTGCGTACCGGTGATTTCCACGTGTTCAGAGCCAAGGCGGTGATTGTCGGTGCCGGTGGTGCCTCGCATATCTTCAAGCCGCGCTCGGTCGGCGAAGGCATGGGACGCACCTGGTATGCGCCATGGAGTAGCGCTTCGGCCTATGCACTGCCGATCCAGGTAGGTGCCAAGATGACACAAATGGAAAATCGTATCGTACTGTGCCGATTCAAGGACGGTTACGGTCCGGTCGGCGCCTACTTCCTGCATCTAAAGACCTACACCCAGAACGCCTACGGCGAAGAGTACGAATCGAAATGGTATGAACATACCAAGGCCATGGTTGGCGAGTACATTGATCATCATCCGACCCCAACCTGCCTGCGCAATCATGCATTTATCGAAGAAACCAAAGCCGGCCGTGGCCCAATCCACATGGTGACCAAAGAAGCCTTCCAGGACCCGCACATGGAAACCGTTGGTTGGGAGAACTTCCTCGGTATGACCGTCGGCCAGGCAGTTGTCTGGGCCTCGCAGGACATCGATCCAAAGTACATCAACCCCGAACTGACCACGTCCGAGCCTTATGTCATGGGTTCCCATGCCACCTGTTCAGGCGCCTGGGCCAGTGGGCCGGAAGATCTTTCTCCGGACGAATATTACTGGGGTTACAACCGCATGATGACCGTCGATGGTCTTTTCGGCGCCGGTGATGCGCTCGGGGGCACAGCGCATGCGTTTTCTTCGGGTTCGTTTACCGAAGGCCGCCTTGCGGCAAAAGCCGCGGTCAAATACATCAAAGACCTCAAGAATGAGAAGATCAAGATATCTGACAAACAGCACGAGGATCTGAAGCAAATCGTTTACCAGCCGATGGAACATTACGCAACCTATCGCAATGAGATCGTCGGTGGTACGGTATCGCCCCACTACATCCTGCCGATTCACGGATTGCAACGCCTGGAAAAACTCATGGACGAATATGCCGGTGGAATAGGTGTCAATTACATGACCAATGAACCCCTGCTCTTGCGTGGTCTGGAGTTGATGGCCACTCTGCATGAAGATCTCGAGTGTCTCGGGGCGGAAGATTTGCACCAGTTGCAACGTGCCTGGGAACTGAAGCATCGTGCTATCGCGTCGGAATGCGTGATCCAACATACGTTGTTCCGTAAGGAAACGCGCTGGCCGGGCTACTACTACCGCGGCGACCACATGCAACTGGACGATGAAAACTGGCATTGCCTGACCCTGTCCCATCGTGACCCCGAGTCGGGTGAATGGACCATGGAAAAGGCGCCGGTCTACCACATCGTCGACTAAGGATACCGGGCGAGGCGATGGTTATCCCTCCCCGCCCAGTTCTCTGGTTAGTACCCACAAATGAAAAGTGTTAATTCCGACCGGGCAGGTTCCCCAGAGTTCGACACGCACACAGACGCCTACAATTTTGAGCTCAAAGCCGCTCAAAATCACCTCGGCGCGGATGCATCCGACCTGACCTACCTGCTTGCGCTGATTCTGCAACATAAAGTTTCTCCCCAGCAGATACAGGGATTACTGGAGCAAGCCTATGCCCGTCTTCAGACCTTGCGTAATGGAAATTCTGAGATCGCCTCGTTGGCTACCGGTCCAGAGCTCGCCGAAGCGATCAAACTGGCAGGCAGCGCACTTCGCACAAGTGAAGATTTATCCCTCATGGATGCCGACCAGGCCTACGAGCAAGCTTACCGGTACTGCCTCGATCGCGAAGACCTCACCGAAGCCGCCGCCCAAATTCGCGCACAACAGGCCATGACCGCAGCAGTCATGCTGGATTTCCGCCATGCGGCAGCGCTTTATGCCGAAGCCGCGGCAGCAGCGGGCGATGATTCCGTCAGGCGATGGCGATATCTTGATCAACAAGCTTCGGTTCTCGAAGACCTGGGCCGTGAATTCATGGACATCGAGGCGCTAGAGGCGGCCGTCGACCTTTACGAAAATTCGATTCTCTCCCTGATCTCGCAGGTTGAGCAGCCCGATGACTGGGCGCAATTCCAGTACAAGCTCGGCAAAACCCTCGGCATACTCGGGCAGCGCCAGCGTGGCACCCGGATGCTGGAAGAAGCGATTTCGGCTTTCGAAAATGCACTGACCCAACACGATCGTGAGCGGTCGCCATTCGATTGGGCGTCGACGCAAAACGCCCTTGGTAATGCGCTCGGCGTTCTGAGCCAACGTCAACATGACGAAGAGATGCTGGATAAATCGATTGCCGCATTCGAGGCAGCGCTAGAGATTCGAACCACCGAGCAATCGCCCGAAGATTGGGCAACGACCCAGAATAATCTCGCTGCCATGCTACTAACGCAGGGTCAGCAAAAGAAAGATGCGAAGATCCTGAAGCGTGCCGTTGAAGCCTACAAGGCAGTGCTTGCCGTCTGGACACGCGAGCGTTTGCCACTCGTCTGGGGTACTAGCATGAACAACCTGGGTACCGCGCTGCGCTTGCTCGGAGAACACCGCAAGGGCCCCCGCACACTGGAGCAATCCGTGGCGTCCTACAACGCCGCCTTGTCGGTACGGACCCGCGAGCGCGTGCCACACGATTGGGCGATGACGCAGAACAATCTCGGCGCCGCACTTCAGGTTCTGGGCGAGCGAACAGACGACCCGTTGGCGCTTGGAAAAGCAGTTGCTTCATACCGCGAAACCCTTAAGGAGTGGACCCGGGAGAAGGAACCGATGAGTTGGGCGATGACCATGGCCAACCTGGGCGTTGCGCGGCGCAAGCTTGCGGAACGCAATCAGGATATCGATATTTCCCGAAGAGCCTCGACCGACCTGAAAATGGCGGTAGATGTATTCCGCGGTGCCAGCCACGCCCAGTTGACCGAACTCGGCGAAGAACAACTGTCACTTTCACGTAAGCTGACCGTATCGCTGGAGGCAGAATCACAGAAGTAATTAGCTGTTATTTCTCAAGTTGATTGTCTATCCATGCGCTAGCATCGCCCATCGCGCCTTTGCCTTCCAGGTAGTGATCGATGATCTCGAGCATGCGCTGCTGCCCAAATGATTCATAGTGCCCACCATGAACAGTTTCAACATCGAGCTCGCGCAATCGCTGCAAACTTTCTCGATATATAATTTTATCCGAGTGATAAACGGTATCGAACAACTCACCATCATAAATCGCATCACCGCTGAAAAGTGTCCTGGTTTTTACTTCGTAGAGTGCGATCGAACCGGGCGAATGCCCCGGTAAATGCAATACCTGAAATACCCGATCACCCAAATCGACAACATCACCTTCGTCAAGGTAGCCTGTCAATGGCGCGGGTTTAACCTGGAAGTCTTCGTAATGAAAATTATCGTCGGGCAATGCCAAAAAAGTTTCCGCGCGTACAAATTCGGCTGTTCCCGAATCTTCATAGTTCGGTTCACGATGAAGCTCTTCCTCGAACCGATGACCAAGGCGACATTCAAACTCATGCGCACCTCCAATATGGTCAAAATGGCAATGCGTCGATATCACGGTGATCGGTTTATCGCTGAGACTTGCGATTTCCTGTTTCAAGGGCCTTAAGCCCATCCCGGAATCGATCAACAGGTCGTAGTTTTTACCGCGCAGGTGCCAGATATTACAGCGTAGCCAGGATGCAATGTATTTTTCTCGTATCAAACTGATGTCGTCTGATACGCGGACAATCTCGTACCAATCATCGATGGCCGTTTTATTCATCGCAATTCCTAATAAACCTTGTTGTCTGTTTTGCCAGCTCGGGTTTACCGGAAATTTTATTATTTCATTCTAGTTAAAATGTGTAAATTGCTCTAAAACGAACACTGATAAGTACTTCCGGTTGGTCGGAAAACGGCCAATAACGGGCCCTCGACATATTAACGAGAACTTCCCTATATAAAGCAGCAATTTCGTATATCAATTGAGCGGCTGCATACCATCTGCACCGCCGAGTTTGGGTAAATCATCATTTATCTCTACCCAGTCGGCGCGCGAATCATAGTACCAATGCTTTTCAGGTATCCGATCAATAGGTCCATTTAATGCAGCCATAGCAATGTCAGTCACATCTTCTTCCACTTGGCAAAATAGATGGCTGCCACATTTACTGCAAAAACTGCGCACACCTTTCGGGGGGCCACTTTCAAACTGTGTAATCTCCTCTTCACCGGCGGTGATTTTCAGCTGTTTTGGAGACACTGCAGTCCAGGTTACGAAAGCCGCGCCATGTGGACGCCGGCACATGCTGCAATGGCAATGCCCGCAAAACAAAGTAGGGAGTTCTATCGTGAACTGCACAGCTCCACAAAAGCAGCTTCCGGGTACTAGTTTATTAGTCATGTTTTACTCTCATTTAGTCACGCAGATAAGTGACACTAAGCAAAAGATGGAGTGTATAAATCTTATCTCACGAGGAATTTTCTTCGGTTCGATATTCTCCTGATATTTCGACCAACCAGTCGCGAAATGCGTCAAGATCACTATTCGCGCGAACGCCGTTCGGTGAAACAAAGTAATAACTACCCCGAAATGAGATCGGCTGACTGTTGGCGTACACAATGTTCCCGGCCTCAATATCATCTTCCATTAGATAAATGGGTGTCAACGCAATCCCTCGGCCATGGATAGCTGCGTTAAATGCCTGATGATCATCCGGCAAGATAATTAATTGCTGTTCTAGATCAGTATAATCACTAGCAACTACGTCCTCCCATAGACCACACAGGGCATCGAGATCCTTCGATCCACGGCGACAATCAATGAGTCGATGCTGTTTTGGATTTGCTAAATCGTCAAGGTTTCCGTATTCGGTAATGTAGCCTGGGCTAGCAACTGCAAATTTCTTAAAGGTAAATAGATAGACACTTTGCAGATCTTCAAATGTACCATCACCGAAACGAATGGCCGCATCGATACCGTCATTTTTGAAAGTCGAATTTTTAAGACTTTTATCTAGCGCAATTGTTACATCTGGATATAACCCATAAAAATCACCTAGCCTCGGCATTAACCATTTATCGGCTATGCCAGGGGATATCGATATGGTGAGGGTGCGCTGAGTTTTTTCCCGTTTAACTTTACCTGCTGCAAGCGCTATTTCTTTCAATGACTGCTGTACGATCTCGGCAAATTCCTCCCCATCTTCCGAAAGCGTGAATGAATTAGGTGTACGGATGAACATCTCACGACCCAGATGGTCTTCCAGGTTCCGCAATTGTTGACTTACCGCACCCTGGCTAACGCAAAGCTCTTCTGCGGCTTTGCTTACGCCACCAAGTCTTGATACGGCTTCAAATGCCCTCAGGGAGTTCATTGGCGGTAGCTTCATAGAGTTCCCATTTTATAATCTAATAAGCCTATCCAAATAACTGCATGTACAAATTCCGGTGCCAGAGCAATTATACGCTTACTTAATTCAACATTGTTAGAGCGATTAAAAACTGCAGCAAATTGGAATAACGCAGTCACAGCTAACGATAAAGGAGAAAATAGGATGCAGCAGGCAGACACCATTCAACTGGTACCGAAAGTCTCAACTATTTTTGACAGAGTAGTCCACTTCTTTGATAAATCTCGATTTCCAGCCCCTCAGCCCGAACAGGTTAAAAGCAATATTGACTGGCCTGATTCAGACTCCGACTCCAAACAGCCTTACTGCGGGAGTGATAATCAACCCATCAGTGGCGGATATAATGACGCGTTCATCGTCCAGTACTGGACCAGTTATCACCTTAGATAACGAAGTTATTCACATATGGGGTAGCGTAAAAGGGGCGGCTTCGAGTCGTCAGCAAACTCTCAGTTCAATACTCTCAGTGTCCCTTTTTGCTTTTTACATTTCATTTTGCGAGTTATTGTTGTCGAATGTGCTTAATCGGTGGTCGTGAATAGTCTGTAATTGCTGACGGATATCGGGGTATTTTGCGACGATTCCGAGCATCGCTTTGCGGTTGATACTAACCATGATGCAGGCGGTTTGCGCAACGATGGTCGCGCTGCGTCGATGCCTCCCTTTTTCGTCCTCCAACAGCGAGGATTCGCCGATTATTTCGCCATCGCGAAACTCGGTAACCTGCTGGTGGTTACCGTCCTCGTCCACCTTCAGCACCGCCGCGGTTCCGTGAACTAATATATAAAAATTGTCGCCGCGTTCGGCTTCACCGACAATCGTATCTCCGGTCAGGAAAGTGATGTCGGTGGCCTGATTTTCCAATTCCTGCCGATCTTCGCCGCTGAGCGTATCGAAAAGACTTACCTGTTCAAGCAAGTCGGTAAGCGATTCACTGCTCTCAGGTGCCCTGACCGCGCGGAAGGTACTAATACCCTCCAGTTCGAGTTCAACCTTGTGCTTGATAATGTTGTAGCCCTTGGCGCCAATGTCGCCATGTCCGTACTGCTTTTCCACGTAACGCCAGCCGTGGTTGATCATCGAGCGGTGAGCGGTTAGTTCCATATGGCGGGAATAGAACCCCGAGAACTGCCGTTCCGCGGTGGCAAGCTCCCTGCGATAATACTGCGTACGTGCGCTATAGCTTTTGATTAATTCTTCGCGCGCCGACTGGTTGAGGTCCTCCTGCTGCTTAAGCATTGCAACGATATTGTTACCGATAATGACCTTGGCGACGTGGCGTTCGATCTGTTGCACCAGTCGTATCAACTGGTATCGGGAGAGCAGATTTGCCAGCCATGTGCGTTCCCGGGCGTAACGCAGCAAGTAACCTTCAGCGCGTACGAAAAGGCTCTTACGGTTACTTTCCCGTAGCGCCCGATGTTCGGTTTTACCCAGGCGCAGCGCTTCCTGCATACTCGTGCGGGCATCGTTCAAGCGCAGGTAGACATACTGACTGATGACCCTGGTCTCGTACAAGGTTTCGAGCACAGTCTGCTCGGTTTGATAGGCGCGAAAAATAGCCATATATTCATCGTCTTCGTGCTTTTCGCTGCCTTCGTCAAACATACCGATACTGAATGCCAGGCGAGTCCTGATCATTAATTCCTCAAGGGCTTCCTGGGACAGTAGCGAGTGATTTAATAGATCAGTCAACCAGCTACTGGAATCTTTACGCGCGGTAATCAATGCATTCCTGAGTTCGAGATCCTCGCCTTCGCTGAGACGGTTAAGCCCCAGCCGCTCCATCAGCGGCCGGATGGTTGGCGCGCTCACCAGCAGGGTGAACATCACCACGGCAATCGTCAGGTCGAACAGGAATTGTTTTTCAGGCAGGCTATCCGGGATCGACAGTACCACGGCGATCGCGAGTCCACCCTTTAGTCCGCCCCACCACATGATATGCTTGTCGGCTTTGCTCACATGTGGCAGGTGAAAAATTCGAGTCGCTAGGGGAAGCAAGTTATAAACCGATATATAGCGGGCGCCCAGAATCAATACCACCACGAGTAGTGTGGCGCCAATCATGGCGGGGACATTTTCGAACCTGACGCTCATGCCTACCAGCAAAAATAACAGCGAGTTCAATGACAGTACGATGACTTCCCAACTGCTGTGAATCGCGTGCGTCGCATCCTGGCCAAATCTCAGGATACTGGAGCGCTTCAGCGCAATTGCAGATCCGACCACGGACATGACGCCGGATACATGCAATACGTGCTCGGACAATACAAAACTGGCGTAGGCGACGACGATGGAAGTGGTCAGGATCACCGGCAGTTCGCTATGCATACGGTGCAGCACTTCGCAAACCGCAAAACCGAGCAGGCTACCAACAATGACACCACCGATAAATACGCGCAAGAATTCGAAGATGATGCCGCCTGAATCTCCCCAGCCGATACCACCGCCCGCGACCGCGATCCCAAGCAGGATCGAAAACGCGACGATCGCGGTGGCATCGTTTAGCAGGGACTCGCCTTCGACCAGCACGTTGAGGCGCTTGGGTGCGCCCAGTTCCTTGAACAGCGCAACCACCGCGACCGGGTCGGTAGCCGAAATCAGTGCCCCGAAGACGAGTGCTACGATAAGCTTGATATCGAGTAACCACCAAACTCCGAGCCCGACAATGAAGGTCGACATCAGCATTCCCGGAATCGCCAGTACCAGTATCGGTGGCAGGTCCTGGTGCAATTGGCGCGTATCGATACTGAAGCCAGATTCAAATATCAGGGCCGGCAGGAATACGAATAGCATAACCTCGGGGCCGAGCCGGAAATTTGTCAGTACCGCCAAAGGAGGCCAGGTTTCGGCGACGCGGCCTAGTATGATGCCAACGATGACAAGCAATATGGTGTACGGAAGGTGAATCTTTTGGGATACACCTGTCATGAACATGGCGATACCTAAAAGTACCACCAATACTATGATGACCTGGTCGGCAGGCATTGCAGTGTAGTGTTATGGCTTCGCGGCACTCAGTGTACCAGCAAATTGGCCTTGTTGCTCCGTCCGATAGCGCACTGCAATGCGGATTTAACGGGTTGAAACCGAATCGATTTGGTAAGCATGAGAGCTAGTCACAACAAGAGCCACCATGCTTGAATACCGGATAGCATCATTTATTGTTTTTGCTCACTCTGATGGCACTGAAATGTCCGCTTAGGGTCGTTAACCGCCGCTTATTTCCAATCTCCGAGGGTCCGCTTTCTCCAAAGCAGACGTTGCCACTCTCACAACTAGTGGCGACCTTCGGCCAATAACAGTCGCTCGTAATTTTGGATCACAACGTTCATTTTTTTATCAATCTGTAAAACATGGTTTGCCCACTAATACCCTGTTCTATTACCGGCGCTTTGTGCTGGTATAAACAGCATCGATTTTATACTCTATTCACTTGCAATTACTCGAAGCAACCAATGGCATCACTACAAGATCAATTACTCAAGGCTGGTCTGGTCGATAAACACAAGGCTAAACTGGCCAACAAGGAGAAACAGAAACAGACTAATCTGGCCCGTAAGTCTGGGAGCAAAACGGTTAACGCGGCCAAAGCTGCCGCCCAGCAGCGCCATGCCGAAAGGGTGGAACAGGACCGCGTACTCAATCAGAAAAAACAAGATATTGCCAGGCAAAAAGCGATTGGTGCCCAGGTTAAACAGCTTATAGAAGTCAACAAACTGGATCGGGACCGTGGCGAGATTTCATACAGCTTCGAATATGAAAACAAGGTCAAGAATATCCTGGTCACCGAGGATCAGAAAAACCATTTAACCTCGGGACATCTCGCAATTGTCGTCACCGATACAACAAAGGACAGTCAATTCGAAATCGTTGCCGTCCAGGTCGCGCAGAAAATTGCCGAACGCGATGAACAATCGATAATACTGCTAAACGACAGAGATGCATCTGCCGCCCCGAAAGACGACCTCTACGCCGCCTACCAGATCCCCGATGATTTAACCTGGTAACTAATTTTGGGTTATTTTGGCTTGACCAACAAAGGGTACGAGTTGGGTCGTTAGTCGCCACTGATTTTTCTATTCTGAGGGTCTGTTTTCCCCAAAGGAGACGCTCAGCTGCGCTACCTGGACTTCTGAGTTCGGCCAGTACCAGACCTTTAATCCCTACAGCTATAATTCCAGTTCCTTAGATGCTTTTAGGATCTACCCCCGATCTTACTTTGTCGCGACGGCCACCAAGCACTCTCCAGGAGCATCAAACCCTTCGGGGGTTTCAAACTCTCGCATCGACTCTTCTACTTCGGTCCACACCGACTGGCGCTCTTCAGAGGACAGATGAGCCATCATTGCATTGAATGCCCCAAAAGCCTCTTGAGCTAAATTCATATATTCTGCGATGCTACTCATTTGCAACGGTGCAGGAACAGTTTTTATATCAGAACTAGCAAATCCGGCTTCTTGAAACGCGCCTTCTAGTACACCGTCAGCTCCGAGGCTAAATGGTCCGGGTTGCCCTGGAACTGGGGGTGGGAGCTGCGCACACTTGCGGATGATGGACACAGGCGTCATTCCCCATCCGTTTCGGTCTGCAGTTGAAAACACTACGATCGCGACTCGGCCGCCTGGTTTTAGAACTCGGTGCCACTCGCTTAGCGCAGCCACTGGATGAGGCATGTACATTAGGCCTAGTCGACAGATTACCGCATCGAAGGAAGCGTCATCAAGGTCTAGATTCTCACCATCCATTAAACGGGTTTCGATATGCTTGATCCCACGCTCATCGGCGACCTGTTGAGCAAGCCGGATAATGTCTTCGGCAATGTCGGTAGCTAGCACGTAACCTTCTGGCCCCACTCGCGCGGCTGCACTAAGCGCAGGTTCGCCAGCACCAGCAGCGATGTCCAGTATACGTTGCCCAGTTGTAATCATGGTCATATCGAGCATTTTCTGCGTCACATCACCAACCCAGCGGTCTAACGCGGGATTCCAGCGATGCCAAGCATCTGCATCTTTGTTCCACTGGTCCCGTTGAGCAATCTTATACATTGCTGCATCGAATGGTGGTTGTTGTTCGGTCACGGTAAGTCCTCCTTTGTTGGTTCTTAGTATTAAAGGTACAACCGATATGTTACTCACCTGCTCTCCTGGGACTATCGATTCTCTTTATATCTGTGGTACCGATATAAAAGCTATGTATTCTGTTTCGCCAACGTCGAGTGTCTCAGGTGGGTCGTTAGCCGCCGCTTATTTTCAATTTCTGAGAGTCCGCTTTCTCCAAAGCAGACACTGAAAATCACTTTATGTGGGTCTGAGATCGGCCAGAAGCGGACGCTGATAAATTAAACTCGCACCTGGCAGTGGAGTGGGGAATTGGCGTAACTTGCGGAGTATTGGAGCCACTATATAATTGGCTCACGGATGGACTCGATACGACTATTCGGCAGAAAGTTGGAAT
>CAXMNA010000011.1:0-126387 GCA_964194715.1 uncultured Gammaproteobacteria bacterium | reverse complement strand
CATTCTTGATCATATCGACTATATGTGGGCGCCCTTCTTTAACTTTGTTGACGTGTTTACACTCAACCCCGCCCTGGCGAATTACTTTAGCCGTGCCGCCGGTTGCAACCAGATCAAACCCCTTTTCATGTAGCTCCCGTGCCAGTTCCACGATGGCTTGTTTATCGGTTTCGCGTACGCTTAAAAATGCCATACCCGGACTGGGAACTCTAGCCCCCGATGCAATCATACCCTTGGCAAAGGCCTCAGCGAAACTGCGCCCGATACCCATTACTTCACCGGTAGATTTCATTTCCGGACCCAGGATAGGGTCTACCCCAGGGAACTTGGCAAATGGAAATACCGACTCCTTGACTGAAACAAAATCCGGCACCACCTGCTCGGTTCTATCCTGTTGCACCAAGCTCTGCCCGACCATGCAGCGTGCCGCTACTTTTGCGAGCGCAACCCCGGTGGCTTTAGATACGAATGGCACGGTACGTGAGGCGCGTGGATTAACCTCGAGGATGTAAACTTCATCACCCTTGATCGCAAACTGCGTGTTCATCAATCCTACCACATTGAGCGCTTTGGCCATCGCGCCTACCTGCTCGCACAAACGTTGCTGCATCTTCTTAGACAAGGTATAGGGTGGTAATGAGCATGCCGAATCACCAGAATGCACCCCGGCCTGTTCGATATGCTCCATCAATCCACCGATTAAAACATTTTCACCATCGCAGATTGCATCAACATCTACCTCAACCGCCTGATCGAGAAATCGATCCAGTAACACCGGCGAGTCGCGGCTGACTTTAACTGCCTCTGTCATGTAACGCGCAAGATCTTCCTGGTCGTAAACGATCTCCATCGCTCTCCCACCCAGCACATAGGAAGGACGGACCACCAATGGGAAACCTACCTTGTCAGCTAGTCGTGCGGAGGACTCAACGTCAAAGGCAATCTGGTTGGGTGGCTGCAACAATCCAAGGTCCTGGACCAATTTTTGAAATCGCTCGCGATCCTCGGCAAGATCGATCGAGTCCGGCGTAGTGCCGATAATAGGTACCCCAGCCGACTCGAGTGCCCGCGCCAGATTCAACGGTGTCTGCCCACCAAACTGTACGATGACACCCCTGGGTTTCTCTAGCTCGATAATCTCGAGCACGTCCTCGTAGGTAAGAGGCTCAAAGTAAAGCCGGTCAGAAGTATCGTAATCGGTAGACACGGTTTCCGGGTTGCAGTTGATCATAATGGTTTCATAACCATCTTCGCGCATCGCCAACGCAGCGTGCACACAACAATAATCAAATTCAATACCCTGGCCGATCCGGTTTGGGCCACCCCCAAGTACTACGATTTTTTCTCGATCGCTCGGCTCGGCTTCACATTCTTCATCATAGCTCGAATAAAGGTAGGCTGTGCTTGACGCAAATTCGGCGGCACAGGTATCAACACGTTTGTAAATAGGCCGGATTTTCAATTCTCGACGCCGCGCGGCGAAACTCAACTCATCAGTGTCAAGCAAACTCGCCAGGCGCCGGTCAGAAAAACCCTTGCGTTTGAGCACCCGTATTTCTTCGGAGCTTAAAGAATCAAGGCTACGCCCAGCGAGACCCTTTTCAATTTGCACCAGCTCTTCGATCTGCACCAGAAACCATGGATCAATTGCGGTATGCTCAAATATTTGTTCGAGGCTGTAACCCGAACGAAAAGCATCAGCCACATACCAGATTCTTTTCGCCCCGGGGAGACGTAGTTCGGTCCGATACAGATCCTCGAGTTCGTCTCGATCCAGCTCCTGATCGACAATTTCATCGAGCCCATGTACGCCGGTCTCTAGCCCACGCAGCGCTTTCTGGAACGATTCCTGGAAATTACGGCCAATCGCCATCACCTCGCCGACCGATTTCATCTGTGTGGATAAACGATCGTCGGCCTGGGGAAATTTTTCAAATGTAAATCGCGGGATCTTGGTGACGACATAGTCGATGCTGGGTTCAAACGAGGCCGGGGTAGCACCGCCGGTAATATCATTTTGCAGCTCATCCAGGGTGTAGCCAACCGCCAGCTTGGCCGCAATCTTGGCGATCGGAAACCCGGTAGCCTTGGAGGCCAGGGCCGACGAACGAGACACACGAGGATTCATCTCGATGATAATCATCTCGCCGTTTTCGGGATTAATTGCAAACTGCACGTTAGAACCACCAGTTTCAACACCAATCTTACGCAGTACCGCGAGTGACGCGTTGCGCATGATCTGGTATTCCTTATCGGTAAGTGTCTGCGCGGGAGCGACGGTTATGGAATCACCGGTATGCACTCCCATGGGATCAAGATTTTCGATCGAACAAATGATGATGCAGTTATCATTTTTATCGCGCACCACCTCCATCTCGAATTCTTTCCAGCCGAGTACAGAAGCTTCGATCAAGACTTCACTGGTGGGAGAAAGATCCAGCCCTCGTTGGATAATAGCTTCAAATTCCTCACGGTTATAAGCTATCCCGCCGCCGCTACCGCCCATCGTGAATGAGGGGCGAATGATGACCGGAAAACCTATCTGGGATTGACCCTGCCAGGCTTCTTCCGGGCTATGAGCAATAAAGGCTTTAGGTGTTTTCAATCCGATTTCAGCCATCGCCTGACGAAATTGTTCACGATCTTCGGCCATGTCGATCGCTTCGCGTGTGGCGCCGATCATTTGCACGTTATACTTTTGCAACACCCCCTCACGCACCAGGTCGAGCGCGCAATTAAGAGCGGTTTGACCGCCCATGGTCGGCAGCAATGCCTGGGGACGTTCCTTGGCGATAATTTTTTCAACCGTTTGCCAGTTAATCGGTTCGATGTAGACCGCATCCGCGGTGTCCGGATCGGTCATGATGGTCGCGGGGTTCGAGTTGATCAGGATTACGCGAAAGCCTTCCTCCTTGAGTGCTTTACAGGCCTGTGCCCCGGAATAATCAAACTCACAGGCCTGGCCGATGACGATCGGACCGGCACCGATGATCAATACCGACTCTATATCCTGTCGTCGTGGCATCAGCTCGCCCCTTGACGCATTTTGTGCGCGCTAATCAAATCGAAAAATCGATCAAACATGGGGGCGACATCGTGTGGTCCGGGACTCGCTTCAGGGTGGCCCTGGAAACTGAATGCTGCCTTGTCGGTGTGTTCCACAGCCTGCAGGCTGCCATCAAACAGCGATCGGTGTGTCGCTTTGAGACACTCGGGCAAACTGGATTCATCGACTGCAAAACCATGATTCTGGCTGGTAATCATTACCACCCCGGTTGATAGATCCTGTACCGGATGATTCGCACCGTGGTGCCCGAACTTCATCTTGATTGTTTTAGCGCCACCTGCCAACGCGAGCAGCTGATGCCCCAGGCAAATGCCAAACACCGGCACGTCGGTTTGCAGTATCTTGGTGATAGCCTCAATGGCGTAGTCACAGGGCTCAGGGTCTCCCGGACCATTGGACAGAAAAACACCATCCGGCTTCATCGCCAGCACCTCTTCAGCCGGGGTCTTTGCGGACACAACGGTAACACGCGCACCACGGTCGACCAACATGCACAGGATGTTCTTCTTGATTCCGTAGTCGTAGGCAATCACGTGATATGACGAATTGGATTTTTCCCGATACCCTTCCTCGAGTGACCAGGTCGATTGCGTCCAGGAGTAAGATTCACCCGTCGTGACCACCTGTGCGAGATCGCAACCTGCGAGACCACCAAATTCTTGCGCCGCTTTGAGTGCCGCTTTTTCTGAAACCTCGCCACCCGCCATAACGGCACCAGACTGGGCGCCTTTGTCACGCAGTAACCGTGTCAGTTTACGGGTATCAATATCGGATATTGCGACTACCTCACGAGATTCGAGGTAAGCTTGCAGGCTACCCTGGCTGCGCCAGTTGCTCGCCTGTAAAGGCAGATCGCGGATTATCAGTCCACTGGCATGAATCCTGGTCGCTTCTTCGTCTTCGTCATTGACACCGGTATTGCCAATATGTGGATAAGTCAGGGTAATGAGTTGCTGGCAATAGGATGGATCAGTCAATATTTCCTGGTATCCGGTCATCGCGGTATTAAATACCACCTCGCCGGCCGATATTCCATCGGCGCCGATCGACCTGCCCTTAAAGATGGTTCCATCTTGCAGGGCTAGTATTGCTAGTTTGGGCACATACTCTCCAGTTTCAAAAAAATGCGCGCGCGCAAAAATGGGATGAACCACAGGTTCGTCCCATTAAAAATTCGCTAAGCATTAACACTGCGGGAGCAGCATCTTCTTGAACGCAAATTGTATGATGAATGTCGTTATGAGTCTACGGCTGGAGCAAAATTTTGCTAAATTAGGCAAATCCAAAGCACTCCTTATCGATATACGAGAATTGCCCAATGCTCCCAAGCTCAAGTCACTTTACGCGCGCCGTGATTTACATCCTGCTCGCGATCCTGTTGTTTGACTTGCAAGGCGTCATTATAAAGTATCTGGGAGATCGCTATCCGGTGCAGCAGCTGGCGAGCTTTCGTAACATATTCGGACTTATCCCGAGTATGCTGGTGCTGTTCCTGTCACGCGAGTGGTACGCCAGGGGCAAGCAACTGAAAATCAGGCAGTGGCGACTTGCCCTGCTACGAGGATTATGCATCGCAGTTGCGCAATTTTGTTTCTACCTGTCAATAACCAAGATGGAACTGGCCACGGCTTCGACCCTGACCTACATCAGCCCGGTACTGATTACGATGCTGTCGGTTCCAATATTGAAACATCACGTGGGCTTATGGCGATGGATGGCGGTTATTGTAGGCTTTATGGGAGTGCTGATGATCATGGCCCCCGGCACTGAAGTTTTCACCCCGTACAGCCTGTTACCAATTGGTGCTGCTCTAGGATATTCGTTGTCTACCGTCTGCGTGAGACTCTTCGATGGACATGTTCCAACTGCGTTGATCAACATGTACGCGTCCATTGGCGCGCTGATTGGCGCGCTTGCAATATTGACCGCCACCACGGGTTACCTGGGGGTTGAGTCCCCGCGCGATTGGCTATTGCTGGTGACGATGGGATTCGTCGGCGGATTCGCGGTATTAGCATTGATTAGTGCATACCGCCTTGCCAGGCCGGCAAGCCTTTCACCTTACGAGTACTTTGGCATTCCATTTGCGTTTATCCTGGGCTGGATATTTTTTAACGAGGCACCCTTCGACAAGCTTTTCCCGGGTGTTTTACTGATCATCATGGGTGGCATGTTGATTGCCTGGCGAGAACGTAAAAAACGCATTGATTCAACGCCCGTCATTACCGAGTAAAAATCGATTAGTTTTGCTGATTCATCCGCTCGCGTAACTGGTTTTCGCAGTGTTCGACCGAGGTGAGCATCTGCTGTGCATCGGCGAAACGCATGTACGGTTTTTTCTGTAAGGCCTTGATCAGGACCTCGGCAATACAGGCCGGCAGGGTCAAATGATTCAGGTCAGGCTTGTCCGAAAGAATGTTCTGTTTTAGTTCCGGCAAAGAGCTGCCGGCAAACGGCTGGAACCCTGTGAGTAAATGATAAAGTGTCACTGCCAGCGAAAAAAGATCGGAGCGCCCGTCCAGTTTCTTGCCCTCAAGCTGTTCGGGTGACATATAGGCCGGGGTACCAACAATCATGTTTTCAGTCAGCCGTTCCTGGCGCTCGCTATATGCCGCACCGAAATCAGTCAGGATATAAGTGTCGTTGACGATATCGTACATGATATTGGCTGGTTTGATATCGCCATGTATTACCCCGTGGCCATGCGCCACCGCTAGTGCCCGCAGCACCGCTTTCGAGATGCGGATACATTCCCCGACAGTCAGGTATTCACGCTTGCGCAAGCGTAAAGACATCGAGTAACCCGATATGTAGTCCATCGCGATATATGCGCCATCGCCAAGTGTTTCAGCATCATGAATTTTGACGATATTGTCGTGATCGAGTTGTGACACGATTTCGGCCTCGTGTAGCCAGTGTTCGATACGATCCCGCTCGACTTTTTCTTCCTGGCGAATCCGCATCACCTTGAGTGCAACCCGATTATGACTACGAATATCGGTAGCTTCGTACATTACCGCGGTAGATCCTGTAGCAATCTTTTTGATCAGGCGATAGTTACCGAATGACGAAAGCTTGGGTTGTGCGACCGGTAACGGCTTTCCGTGCTTTAGCAGCTTGGCGCGGTTCTCCCGAATTTCCTCGATGCGCGCGACAAAATCACTCAGGCCGGGGTCATATTTCGACAACCAGTGATACAGGTTCAGTGCACTTGCCCAGTGCTTACCTGACTCGAGTAACATGCCCAGCTCATAAGCGACTTCCAGTAAGTCATCGCTGTATGGACACTGCTTGAGCATGGTCAAGGCGGTTCTTAAATCGCCTTTTTCAATACGAGCACGAACGTCATGCAGTGCGATCTGCTTTTGCTGAACCAGCAAACTGGTTACGAAGCCCTGATAACGGTCAACGGCCCAGTAAATCGACGACACCAGCAACATTACCAACGCGGGAAATACTACCGGCAGGAAAAATTGCAAAAATACCGCAAGTATTACTTCCAGCATTAGCAGCCCGAAAAGAATCAGGATCACTGTCAGGATTGAAACTGCGGTGGTACGAGAACGCGTGTAATTTGGAACGTATACCGCGAGGATCAATCCGTAAACAAGAACCAGGCTCCACTTCGGTGCAATCTGGATCGAAGTGATCGCGACGAGTTCGCGATCAGCCGGCTGCAATCCAAGAATGTAGAGAAACAAATCATACTCGAACATCGACACCGTCGAAGTCAGACTCAGCAAGTAAGTGAACACCAGCAAAATTGTGGTTAATCCTAATTGCCAGGCTCTGGATTTGAAGCTAAACACGGCTTGCCGACGTCGCTGATTCGAGATCGCGATCATGCGATAGATCGGGAATCGACGCAAATACTGCTTGGATGCGACATGTTGGGGTAATTGACTGGACATTCTCGGTAAAATTTTTAATGATCGCATCACTTTTTCAGGTGCGTGGAAACACGAGAATCGGGAAACTCGCGAAAATCGAGTACTGCCCCCGCAACGGTAAAGAAGCCTAAATACGCTTCCAAGTCCGGAGACCGGCCTGAAAGTGAAATAAACAAGACCAGAATTACGGGTGGTAATTCTCACAGCTTGTCGTGTCGATTCAACCTCTCGCCAACTGTGTGTGTCTCTCTATTCCAAGGAGCACCACATGAAATCCATTTGTTCAATTATAGCTGGGGCTTGCACGCTTGCATTGCCACTCAGCAGTCTTGCGGATCTTGGCCCTATCGTCATCACCCCCACCCGAACCGAGCAAGCGCAGAATAATTCCAGCGCTACCGTCTACGTGCTGACTTCCGATGAGATTGAATCAAGTGGAGCGACTACCTCGAGTGAACTGTTGCGCGGCATTCCCGGAGTGCAAATTGATGACCTGTTCGGCAATGGCACCCAGACCAACATCAGCGTGCGTGGGTTCTCTTCTACCGCGAATGCTAACACCCTAGTTCTGGTGAATGGCCGTCGACTAAATTACAGCGACACCGCGTCACCCGATATCCATCATATCTTCCCAAAAGATATAGAACGCATCGAGGTTTTAGTCGGCAGTGCCGGCAGTCTTTACGGTGATCAGGCGGTCGGTGGCGTTATAAATATTATTACCAAAAGGCCCAGTGAGAATCGCCACCGTGTCAGCACTCGGCTGGGTAGTTTCGACTATCGCGGTATCCAGTTCAACTCATCGATGAAATTGAGCGAATCGCTTGGATATCGTCTATCTGCTGAAACCTTCGAAACCGATCACTATCGCGATCACAATGCGGAAGAAAACTCTAATTTCAGCGGGATACTTGAATACTCGCAGGGTGACAATAGCATCTTCGCCGAAGTGCAAAAAATCGACGACGAACTGGAATTACCCGGCGCGCTCGTAGAAGCCGATTATGAAGACGATCCAACCCAGATTAATTCCGGCTTTGCTAACGACTTCATCAACGAGGAAACCAGCGTTGTCCGTTTTGGTTACAAACGCGACCTCGGTGATCACGAGTTCAATATCGATACCACGCAACGCGAAACCGATGCTGATGTGCGACAAAGTTTTCAAAACACACCAAGTCCGGATGTCGGTTTTGTCGCCCGCAAACATGAAGCCATCAATCCAAAACTATCGGGTATTATAAGGGCCGGATTCGACACTCCCTATGTCGTCGGCATAGATCTGGAAAGAACTGATTTCGACCTTGAAATTCCCAATCAGTTTTTCACCACCGAAGCCAGTAACGAGCAGAAAATAGACAGCCTTTATTTTCAGGTCATGCCAAAGTTAACCGAAATGCTACAACTGACTTTTGGTATGCGTAACTCCAGCCTGGAAAATGACCTTGATTATTTTGATGCACTTTCGACTCAAGTTGATACCGAGGTTGAAGATGATGTTACGGTTGCCGAGCTGGGGCTCTCCTACCTTCTTGATGACCAAACCCGATTAACGTTTCGCTACGACGAGAACTTTCGTTTCGCGAAGATCGATGAGTTTTCACAGACTGAAGCACCGACGATCCTCGACACGCAAACTGGTGAATCTTTCGAGATCGGCATCGATATAACCCGAGGCGACCAGCGGGTGATTTTATCTATATATCAACTCGACCTGGAAGACGAAATTGAGTTTGATCCGACTCTAGGTCCGGATTTTGGTTTTGGCCCAATTGGGCTTAATACCAATCTAGATAAAACCCGTCGTCAAGGATTGACATTGTCATGGCTCAGCCAAATAAGTCGTGACTTCTCCCTGAGGACTGAGCTCGGACTGGTTGATGCAAAGTTTGAATCCGGTGTCTTTAAAGGCAATGACATATCCGGAGTAGCCGATGAAATTGTAAAAATACGTGGCAATTATCAAATCACAAATTTCATCGCGACCTATCTTGAAGTGCATTACACTTCTCCCATGCATGCCCAGGGGGACAATGCTAATCAATCTGATAAAATAGACTCGGTTACGGTGATCAATGCGGGAGTCGGTTACCAATACAAGGCCTGTGATTTAAGCCTCAGGATTAATAATCTGGCCGATGAAGAGTATGCCGATTTTATTACCAATTTTTTTGTGCCCGCATTTCAACCCAGTCCCGAGCGTAATTTTATGTTAACCGCAGGATATAGTTTCGAGTAATGGGAAATCGACTGACAAAAGTGTATACCCGCACCGGGGACCAGGGCACCACCGGGCTGGCTGACGGCAGCAGGCTGGCAAAAAACGATCCGCGCGTGCATTGCATGGGCGAAGTTGACGAACTCAACGCATGCGTTGGTCTTGCGTTGAGCCTGCTCGAGGATGGACCGGTACAGCAAGTACTATTCGCCGTGCAGCATGACCTCTTCGATGTGGGCGCCGAATTATGCCAGCCTGGTAAAAGTCTGATAGTAGATGACTACGTCACGGGTCTCGAAGCCAGCGCCGACGAATTCAACGCCAACTTGAGCGAATTAAAGGAGTTCATTCTGCCGGGTGGCTCGCAGACGGTAGCCAGTTTACAGCTTGCGCGCACGGTATGTCGGCGCGTCGAACGCTCACTGGTAACATTGAATGAAACTGAAAGCGTAAATCCTCTTACCAGCCAATACATAAACCGGTTGTCAGATTTACTGTTTATTCTGGCGCGGGCGCAGTCGCACAGTGAAGACGGAGGTGAAGTTTACTGGAACTCTAAATACTCAAGGCTGAATCGCGGCGATTAAACAGCGCATCGATTGCAGTTAACGACGCAGTTCGACTGTGACGCGCCGATTAGCGGCCAGCGAACTTTTTTTATTATCCTTGCGAGCCGGTTTGTATTCGCCTACGTAGTCTACTCGCAAAAGCCTGGAATCGATGCCGCGCGCGATCAGCAAATCGTAAACATACCAGGCGCGACGTTCGGACAATCCGTCGTTGTAGCAGGCCAGTCCAGTGTGATCGGCATGACCGGTCACCACGATTTCGGAAATCGCGTTATCAACCTGCAGGTAGTCCAGCATTTTGACGAAAGCTGATTCTTCTTCCCTGACGCTTGCAAATTCATTATCCGGTTCGAAATGAATATTGCTGACTCGCACATCATCGAAGTTATGGTCGTACAATCGCTCAACACACTGAGCAAATTCAGATTCCACTTCCCCAAACCTGACGTTTGACAACGATGCCATCAGTGGGTAGTCATCATAAAACAGGAATCCGGGTTGATAACCTTCGCGTAATTCGTAATAGGTTTGCTCAGCGACCACAACCGGGATCTTAAATAGGCCTTTTCGACCACTGGTTTCGAAGCGGGCCAGAACTGCACGGGTTTCCCTGGCATTCCAACCGGCAGTCTCGGAACGCAGCTCGACGTTTACGCCTTTGCCAAACTCGTGCGCGCTGTACAGCTCGAGACTCAAACCACGACCTGCTTCCTGGGTGAAGGCCGCGCTACCGAAGCGCGGTATTTGATGCTCGATACGACAAGTGGTGGCACTGTTTTCGGTCAAAGCCCATTTGGAAACATCCATTGATGCCAGGTATCGGCGCTCGAGCGCCTGTGCGTTAGCACAAAAGCTGCAAACAAGAACTAGTAGCAAACTGCTTCTAACGGACATCAATCTACCCGGAATCCACCAAACTAACTCGTTTATCGGCTCGGCCCGGCATTTCTTGAATGTTACCCAGCCCGCAGAAACTCCAGCACAAAACGGCCAAATGATTCCGGATTCTCGGCATGCAGCCAGTGGCCCGCATCCGCGATAGTCTTAATTGTTGGGTTGGTGAAATGCTGCCTGATGATATCGATTTCGGTAGCGCCGATATAGTCGGAATTTGCACCGCGCAGGAACAATGTTGGTACCTCGACCAGCCAATCGCCCGGCGCGTCCACGAACCCGGTAAGCCATTCCATATCACGCTGGATAACTGGCCAATTGACCCGCCAACGCCAACTGCCCGATTCGCGCACGAGGTTTTGTAACAAAAACGCGCGCAGCTGATCCTCGGGAATGTTTTGACGCAGCAGCTGATCGGCCTGCGCACGGGATTCGCATTGCTCCAGGTGCAGTGCCAGAATCGGATTTATCAAATCGTCGTAGTGATGGAAATAGGTGACCGGTGCAATATCGGCAACAATCATGGCAGCGACAAGATCAGGATTCTGCATAGCCAGCGTCATCGCGACTTTGCCACCCATGCTGTGGCCCAGAATGAAACAATTGCCAAGTTCGAGTCGGTGCAACAAATGCACTACATCTGTAGCCATCACCGAATAGTTCATTTCATCGGCGTGAAAAGATTCACCGTGATTGCGCAAATCAACGTTGAAAACCTGGAAGTGATCGGCAAACTGGCGCGCGTGCGATTGCCAATTCTTGCCAGAACCAAACAGCCCATGCAGTACGATTAGTGGCTTGCCGCTACCCGAAGACGTGAAGTGCAATTCCGGCATTTTTGCTGCTGCTCCATTCAGCCAGTAATCTGGGGCTACTTCTTACGCGGTATATAGAGATCGGTAATGGTGCCCTCGGCCATTTCTGCCGCGAAATTGAAGGTCTCGGATAAAGTCGGATGTGGATGGATCGTCAGACCAATATCTTCCGCATCGGCACCCATTTCCAGCGCCAGCACAGCTTCGGCAATTAATTCACCGGCATTGGGACCCACTATGCCAGCACCAAGAATACGTTTAGTTTCCTTGTCAAATAACACCTTGGTCAAACCTTCATCGCGGTCAATGCCTAGCGCACGTCCGCTCGCCGCCCATGGGAAGGCCCCTTTTTCGTATTCGATACCCTGCTCCTTGGCCTCGATTTCGCTCAATCCCATCCATGCAACTTCAGGGTCCGTGTACGCCACCGATGGAATCGTCAGCGGCTCGAAATAAGATTTCATACCGACGATTACCTCGGCGGCGACCTTACCTTCATGGGTCGCTTTGTGTGCCAGCATCGGGTTCCCGACGATATCGCCGATGGCAAATATGTTGGCGACGTTGGTACGCATTTGATTGTCTACAGTGATGAATCCCATCGCATCGACATTGACGCCCGCCTTGTCGGCTCCGATATTTTGCCCGTTGGGACGGCGACCGACTGCAATCAACACCTTGTCAAACAACGCCGGTGCAGGCGCCTTGTCACCCTCGAAGCTAACTTTCAACCCGTTCTTTTGTGCCTTGATGTCGGAAACCTTGGTTTTAAGATGAATCGCCTTGTAGCGCTTCGAAATTATCTTGGTCAAACCTCGAACCAGATCCTTGTCGCATCCGGGAATCAGGCTATCCAAAAACTCGACCACCGTGATCTCGGAGCCAAGCGCATCGTAAACCGTTGCCATTTCGAGCCCGATGATGCCGCCACCGACAATCAGTAACTTTTTCGGAACATCACTCAATACGAGGGCATCGGTGGAATCCATCAGGCGCGGGTCGTCATTGGGAAACGGTGGTATCTCCGTGGCTTGCGATCCTGCCGCGATAATACAATTTTCGAATGCAATACGGGTTGTTTCACCATCTTTGGTAACCTGGATATTGTTCGGGTCGATGAATTCCGCGACGCCATGCACTACCGTCACCTTGCGCTGCCTGGCGAGACCTGACAGGCCACCGGTAAGCTTGCCAACTACCTTGTCCTTGAAACCGTTAATTCCGACGAGGTCGATCTTGGGTTTACCGAAAGCGACACCGTTGGCCTTCATATGCTCGGCCTCGTAGATGATTTGCGCGGTATGCAACAGGGCCTTCGACGGAATACAACCAACATTCAAACAAACACCACCAAGCGATTCGTAACGCTCGATCAATACCACTTTCTTGCCCAGATCAGCAGCGCGAAAAGCGGCCGTATAACCGCCCGGCCCCGCACCCAACACGACTACTTCCGCACTTAAATCAGCGCTGCCTACAGGTGCGGCAGATTCGGCTTTTTCCGTTTTTGCGGGAGCCTGAGCCTCGGGTTCAGCGCCCGCGGCTTCAATGCTGCCAAGTTTGCTACCCTCGGAGATCTGATCCCCGATCGCAACGCTAACCTGCTTTATGGTTCCAGCATAAGGAGACGGTATATCCATCGTCGCTTTTTCCGATTCCAGAGTTAACAGGGGATCTTCGACTTTAACCGAGTCTCCTGCGGCAACGTGAATTTCGATGACTTCGACGTTGTCAAAATCACCTATGTCCGGCAGTAACAGTTCTTTTTCGCTCATGATTATAAAAGTACCCTTCTGATATCAGAAATTACCTGGCTCAGGAAATTGGTAAAACGCGCAGCCTGGGCGCCATCGATTACGCGATGGTCATATGACAATCCCAGTGGCAAGATTAGCCGCGGCGCAAACTCGCCGTCAATATAAACCGGCTGCATTTTGGATCGAGACACGCCAAGAATGGCAACTTCGGGCGCATTAACGATCGGGGTGAAGTAGGTTCCACCAATGCCGCCGAGGCTCGAGATTGTAAAACATCCCCCTTGCATATCGCCCGGGGATAACTTGCCATCGCGTGCCCGAACCGAGATTTCGCCCAGTTCGGCGGCTAAATCGAACAGACCTTTTTGATCGACGTCGCGTACCACCGGAACCACCAGTCCTTTAGGTGTATCCACCGCAATTCCGATATGAAAAAACTTTTTCAGGACCAGGTTTTCACCGCTCGAATCGAGAGAAGCATTAAAGTTCGGAAACGCTTGCAATGCGGTTACGACGGCCTTCATCAAGAACACCAATGGCGTCAACCGCACCCCTTTTTGTTCGGCTTCCTTCGCCAGTGATTTACGAAAAGCCTCGAGTTCGGTGATGTCAGCGTCATCGAATTGGGTGACATGGGGCACCGTGACCCAGCTGCGATGCAGGTGCGCCCCAGAAATCTTCTGGATACGACTCAGTGCAACCGTCTCGATTTCACCAAACTTTGAGTGATCGACTTCGGGCAGGCTGCTAACACTGATGCCGGTGCCGGCAGCTCCGGCGCCACCGCTGGACATAGTTGATTTAACAAAGGCCTTTACATCGGCCTTGACAATGCGGCCCTTGGCGCCGCTGGCGATAACCTGTTCCAGATTGACGCCGAGTTCACGCGCATACCTGCGAATCGAGGGACTGGCGTGAATCATCTTGTTACCGGAGCTTGCAGCCTGGGTTGCACTAGCGCCTGGGTGTGGTCGCAGTGTCTTCCCGGGCACGGCATCACTTTTCGACTTACTGACATCGACTGCCGGTGTTGCAGTTACGCGTACCTCGGCCGGAGCTTCGATTGCCGGTGCCGATTCGACTGGCAGAGTTTCTTTCTCGACTGCTACTGTCTCCGGTTTTGAATCATCGGGCTGCGGGGCAGCGTCACTCGCACTAATGGTAGCGATTTGATCCCCCTCGTTAAGACGATCACCTACACTGACCAATATCGATTCGATAGTGCCCGCATATGGGCTTGGAATTTCCATCGTTGCCTTGTCTGATTCAAGCACGATGATTGATTGCTCGGGCTCAAGCTCGTCTCCGACCGAAACGAGAATTTCGATGATCTCGATATCCTCAAAGTCACCAACGTCGGGAAGCGTTATCGTTTTATTTTCTGCCACTTTGAGCTCCTGCTGGTCTGCCTAAACCGTTACCGGATCAGGCTTTTCGGGGTCGATACCATATTTCTTGATTGCCTGCTGCACTATTTTACTATCGAGCTCGTCGTCATCACTCAGGGCCTTGAGCGCGGCAACCACGATGTAATAGCGATTCACTTCGAAGAAAATGCGGAGATTTTCGCGGGTATCGCTGCGACCAAACCCGTCGGTACCTAGACTGACGAAACGTGACCAGACAAATTCACGTATTTGTTCCGCATAGGCACGAATATAATCGGTCGAGATTATAACCGGCCCCTTGCGCCCCCGCAGCTGGGTTTCAAGATAGCTTTGGCGCGCCTTTTTAGTTGGATGCAGTTGATTCCAGCGCGCACAACCTTGCGCTTCTCGGGCGAGCTCGTTGACACTGGTTACGCTCCACACGTCGGCGTTAATCTTGAAATCCTTTTTCAATAATGCAGCAGCGGCAATGACCTCACGCAAAATCGTACCTGACCCCATTAACTGCACCTTGAGGCCTTTCTGCTCACCTTCCTCAAGACAGTAAATACCCTTGATAATGCCATCTTCCGAACCTTTCGGCATTGCCGGGTGCAAATAGTTTTCGTTCATTACCGATATGTAATAAAAAACATTTTCTTTCAATTGATACATGCGTTTCATTCCACTATGGATGATTACCGCAAGTTCGTAGGCGAAGGTCGGGTCATAGGATACACAGTTGGGGATCGTCCCCGCGACAATCAGGCTATGGCCATCCTGGTGCTGCAAGCCTTCACCGGCGAGCGTGGTACGACCGGCGGTTCCGCCCATCAGAAATCCACGTACCTGCATGTCACCTGCCGCCCAGGCCAGATCGCCAATACGTTGAAAACCGAACATCGAATAGTAGATATAAAAAGGAATCATACTGACGCCGTGCGCGCTATAGGCCGAGCCCGCGGCGATCCATGACGACATCGCACCCGCCTCGTTGATGCCTTCTTCGAGAATTTGTCCCTTGATGTCTTCGCGGTAATACATCACCTGGTCAGAATCCATCGGTTCGTAAAGCTGCCCTTTAAACGAGTAAATACCGAGTTGACGGAACATACCTTCCATGCCGAAGGTTCTGGCTTCATCAGGTACAATCGGCACAATATTTTTGCCGACGTTCTTATTGCGTGCCAACGTGGAAAGCATACGCACGAAAGCCATCGTGGTTGAAAACTCACGATCTCCACTATCCTTTAGCAAAGCATCGAAAACATCGAGACCGGGAATAACCAGTGGTTCGGCGGTATCGCTGCGTACCGGCATATACCCACCCAGCTTTTCGCGGCTTTGGCGCATGTATTCCATTTCCACGCTGTCTTCAGGAAATTTGTAAAAAGGAGTTTCCGCTATATCGTCATCGCTAATCGGAATATTGAATCGATCGCGAAACGCCTTGAGCGAATCCTCGCCCATTTTCTTTTGCGAATGGGTAATGTTCTGTCCTTCACCCGCCTCACCCATACCGTAGCCTTTCACTGTCTTGGCAAGAATTACGGTAGGCCTGTCGATGGATTCAACCGCCTCGGCATACGCTGCATAAACCTTGTGTGGATCGTGGCCACCTCGATTCAGACGCCAAATGTCTTCATCGGACATATCGGCGACCATTTCACGCGTTTCGGGATACTTACCGAAAAAGTGTTCACGAGTATACGCCCCGCCCTTTGCCTTGAAGGCCTGGTATTCACCATCGATGGTCTCCTCCATGAGTTGCTGCAAGACGCCGTCCTTGTCCTTGGCTAACAAATGATCCCAGTAGGAGCCCCAGACCACTTTTAATACGTTCCAGCCCGCTCCACGGAATACTGCTTCGAGCTCCTGGATAATTTTTCCATTGCCACGCACCGGGCCATCAAGACGTTGTAAATTACAATTGATGACGAAAACCAGGTTATTCAGATTCTCACGACTCGCGAGTGAAATTGCGCCCAACGATTCCGGTTCGTCCATTTCGCCATCACCCATGAAGGCCCAGACCTTGCGATCGTATTGCGGCTGCAGATCTCGATTTTCCAGGTACTTCATGAAACGCGCCTGGTAAATCGCCATGATTGGACCAAGCCCCATCGACACGGTCGGGAATTGCCAAAAATTCGGCATCAACCAGGGATGGGGGTAAGACGAGAGACCGTTCCCATCTAACGCTTCCTGGCGGAACGCTTTTAATTGATCTTCGCTGATGCGTCCTTCGAGAAAAGCGCGTGCGTAAATCCCGGGGGCCGAGTGCCCCTGGAAATAAACCAGGTCGCCCTTGTGCTGATCATTGGGTGCACGAAAAAAGTGCATGAAGCCTACGTCGTAAAGCGTTGCAGCCGATGCAAAACTTGCAATGTGCCCACCCAGTTCGCTCGATTTGCGATTGGCATGTACCACCATCGCCGCGGCATTCCAGCGAATCACCGAGCGGATACTGTGCTCGATCGCCTGGTCACCCGGGATCGGGCGCTGTTGGGTCAGCGGGATTGTATTGAGGTATGCCGTTTTGGCAGAGAACGGGAGGTAGGCACCCGAACGACGGGTTTTATCGATCAACCGCTCAAGTAAAAAATGAGCCCGCCCCGGTCCTTCGCGCTCGAGTACCGAATCGAGTGATTCTATCCATTCCTGAGTCTCTTCAGGATCAATATCGGTTTGATCTACCACGTGCATTGCCTTTGTTGTAATTTCGCAGAATTATACACATATTAATCCGCGCCCAGATGTTATTATCATAACTAATACCAAAATCATTATTCTATATCTGACTTCTAGTATCGATGAGTAAGCTCACCATCATCACACCGGATGACTGGCACCTGCACCTGCGCGATACGCCGCACATGGAAGCAGTTGTCGGAGATACCGCCCGTCAATTCGGACGCGCGATCATCATGCCAAACTTGAATCCACCGGTGCGAACCTGTGCGGATGCAATGGCTTATCGTGAACGTATTCTGGCCGCGCTACCGGCACAATCCAGCTTTGTGCCATTGATGACCCTGTACCTGACCGACAATACCAGCGTTGAAGATATCAGGGCCGCCAGTGACTCGGAATACATCCATGGCGCCAAGCTTTACCCCGCCGGCGCGACCACCAACTCGGATGCCGGGATTACAAATCTGGCGAAACTCGACCGGGTTTTCGAGGCCATGCAAAAACACGGACTGATACTACAGGTGCACGCTGAAGCCACGGCACCGGAGATCGATGTATTCGATCGTGAAAAAGCATTTATCGATCAGAATCTCGCACGCATTCGTAAAGATTTTCCCGAACTACGAATTGTTTTTGAACATATCACTACCCGTGAAGCGATCGAATTCGTGCGCACATTCGGCACCAACCTGGCGGCCACCATTACACCTCACCACTTGTTGATTAATCGCAACGCAATTTTCGAAGGTGGTATCAGACCACATCACTATTGCCTGCCGGTCGCCAAGCGCGAACAGCATCGCCTCGCATTACTCGAGGCCGCCAGCAGCGGTGAGGCCAAATTTTTTGCGGGTACCGACAGTGCGCCACATAGTAAAAATGCGAAAGAATCTGCCTGCGGTTGTGCTGGAATTTACTCAGCCTATAGCGCACTTGAACTCTACGCCGAAGCCTTTGAACAGGCCGCTGACTTCAGCCAATTCGAATCTTTCATGAGCTGTCACGGCGCGGAATTTTATGGACTTCAACAGAACCAGGGATCGATTACCCTGGAGCGCAATGAGTGGACGCTTCCAGACTCGTTGCCATACCCGGAGTCAAGCCTGATTCCGTTCAAGGCAGGCCAGAGATTGCACTGGAAAGTCGTCGATGACGATTGAAGCAACACTATTATCGCAGCGTTTCAGAGGTTATCTGCCAGTCGTCGTTGACGTTGAAACCGGGGGTTTCAACGAAACCACCGATGCATTGTTGCAAGTTGCCGCCGTGATCATCGATATTGATGAACGGGGGCAGCTTTACTGCAGCGAAACGGTTTCCTGCCACGTGACTCCTTTCGAAGGTGCAAACCTCGATCCCAAATCGATGGAAGTCAATGGCATCGATGTCGACCACCCTTTTCGTCTTGCCGTCGAAGAAAAGCAGGCGTTACCAAAAATTTTCAAACCGGTGCGAGACGCGATCAAGCGTCACGACTGCATAAAAGCCATACTGGTAGGACACAACGCGCATTTCGATCTCAAATTTATTAATGCCGCGGCAGCGCGGTCAGGCATTAAACGCAATCCCTTTCATCCCTTCAGCACCTTTGACACGGTCTCTCTGTCAGGCCTGGTTTATGGCCAGACAGTGCTCGCACGCTCAATCAAATCGGCCGGCATGGAATGGGATTCAAGCGAAGCGCATTCGGCGGTATATGATGCTGAAATGACGGCGATGCTGTTTTGCAAGATAGTCAATGAAGTAGCATTTATAAAGCCGTAGCTTGAGATTTCCTCTATACTCGAGGCTAATAAAATCATTCCTCCAAGCTTTGCGCAAAGAAGACCTCTCCATCATTGTTGTCGACGACCTGCAATTTAGCCGCGAAGTGGTTAAATCCGGGCTGGGTAAATCCGGGTTCACCGATATCCGCACCGCGTCTTCGGCAGACGAAGCTTTATATTTGCTCAACCAGAGACGTGCTCACGTAGTGCTGGCTGATTTCTGGATGCCGGGCATGAATGGTCTCGAGATGACTGACCTGATTCGTCGCTGGGATGAAAATAATGATCGCTACACCGGAATTGTTTTGCTCACCGCCGAAGATACGGCTTCGAGCATCGTGGTTGCCTTTGACCGCGGGGTTGACGATTTTGTATCCAAATCGGCAAACCAGTTTGAACTCGCCGCAAGAGTCTATGGTGCAGGACGAAATGCCTATCAGCAAAATGAACTGCGCGAACGTATGCGTAACCTCAGCAGCCAGTTCCTGCGCGTCAAGCAATACAGCTTGCAGGATCCAGAGACCAATCTGCCAAATCGGGCTCAGCTCGAATTACATATCGAGGCCTTGCTCGAGCATTGCAATACCCGAGGTGGTGGTCTCGGCCTGGGCTTGATCGTGGTGAGCGCATCAAACAATGAATTGCGCCTGGGCACGCTTAAAACAATCGCTAATTCGATTCAGCTTTCGCTGCGTCCGATGGACATGGTTTCAAGGTTTAATATCAATACCTTCGCCGTTTCGGTGCACTACCAGGATCCGGAGGTCTTTAATCCGGACCTGTTTGATCGCTTGATTAGCAGTATAAAGCGACACACCCAGCAAACCACCGACCAGGGAAAACAGCTGCATATATCAATCGGTGTCTGGCATGGTAACGGTTTCGAGGCGCCCTCGGTGTCAGAGATCATTAGCCTGGCCCACGAGTCCTGCACACCTATCAACTGACACTCAAAAAAAACCCCGCCGGGGCGGGGTCTTTAGCGAATTCGTTTTTTTCAGCTTGCCTTGCTATCCAGTGCCGACCTGGCGAGCTTTTCCAACTCACCTGATTCATGCATCTCGAGTGTGATATCGCAGCCACCGATCAATTCTCCATCGACATACACCTGAGGAAAGGTTGGCCAGTCAGCAAAGCGCGGCAGGTTTTGAAATATCTCCGGGTCGGATAATACATTGACATAAGCAAATTCGATTCCCAACGATTTAAGCGCCTCGGCAGTCCTGCTGGAGAATCCACACTGAGGGAGCTGAGGGGTACCCTTCATGTAAACGATGACCGGGTGGGTTTCGACTTGCTGCTTAATACGTTCCAGGATGTCCATTGAATACCTCAAAAATAACCAAGTAAAATACTAAGGTATTATCATAACCGTTTTTTTCAACCATGGAAATCAGCTTTCGCTTTTTTTATGCCTGGTCGAGATGCTGCTGCAACCAGTATTCCAGCAAGGCACTATGCCAGAGCTTGCTGCCGTTCAAGCGCGTAAAATGCTGTTCTGGTTCTGATAGTAATCGATCGATGTAATCGCTGTTAAACAATCCCCTGTCGCGACTGCGTTGGCTATTCAGGGTATCGGCCATGAACTGGAAAAAGTCGCCGCGCACATATTTTAATGCCGGCATCGGAAAGTAACCTTTTGGCCGGTCGATCACCGCGTCTGGAATACGGCCACGCGCGATCTCCTTGAGAACGCCTTTGCCCTCGTGCTTCAATTTTAATTCCGGAGGGCAGGATGCCGCCAACTCCACCAGGTGATGATCGAGAAACGGCACGCGCGCTTCGAGACCCCAGGCCATGGTCATGTTATCAATTCTTTTGACTGGATCATCGACGACCAGGGTGGTGACATCGAAACGCAGAACTGCATCCAGGAAACTATCGGCCTGATCGGTATTTAGATGCTCTTCTATCAGTGCGGCAGTATAGTCCTCACCTTGATACGCAGTTGCCACCGAATCGCAGAACTCTTCATGATCACGATCGACATAATTATTTGAAAAACGCTCGAGCGCTGCACCCTCGGCAGCCCCCATCTTCGCATACCAGAAATAGCCGGCAAAAACTTCATCTGCGCCCTGCCCGCTTTGCACCACTTTAACTGATTTCGAAACCTGTTCGGAGAGCAGGTAAAATGCGACTGCATCCTGACCAAACATGGGTTCCGCCATGGCGTTAACGGCTTCGGGTAGACGCGTAAGCACTTCGGCATTTGGAATCAGAAACTTGCGATGATCGGTGGCATATCGCTCTGCGATCGGGTCAGAAAACTCGAACTCGTTACCTCTCTCTTCAGGCTGGTCTTCAAAACCGATACTGAAGGTACGAGTATCATGCTGCCCCGCCTCGGCGAGCAATGCCACCAGCAAGCTCGAATCAAGCCCACCCGAAAGCAACACCCCAACCGGAACGTCGGCGATTGTGAGTCGTTTTTTTACCGCCTGCATCAGGGAATCGTGAATTGCCTGGTTCCATTCTTCGACAGACATCGGCTGCGACGGTCGCTTCGCAACTAGCGTCCAGTAACGCTCCTCGGTGATCTCGCCGTCAGGCGTTACATTCATATAGAAGGCGGGCCGACATTTCTTGATCGATTTTATGAGCGTACGCGGAGCAGGTATCACCGCATGCAGGCTTAGCTGGTGATGCAGGCCAACCGGATCGATTTCGGTCGCGAACAAACCGGTTGCCAGTAACGCTTGTGGATTCGATGCAAAGTAGAACCCCTGCGTCGATACCGCGTAATAAAGTGGCTTGATACCCATTCGATCGCGCGCCAGGAAAAGAGTTTGTCGCTTCGAATCCCAGATCGCAAATGCGAACATGCCGTGTAGTTGCTCAACACAGGCGTCACCCCAGCAGGCGTATGCATTGATGATTACCTCGGTGTCGCTGCGGGAATTAAACCGGTAACCCTTACCAATCAAAATCTCACGTAACTCGGGGTAGTTATATATGGTCCCGTTGAAAACAATAGTGTAGCGCTCGCTGCTATCATGCATCGGCTGGTGCCCGGAGGCAGACAGGTCAATTATCGCCAGTCGTCGGTGCCCAAGCATTACCGGGCCATCGAAAAATTCCCCGCTGCCGTCAGGACCGCGTTGCGCAACCCTGGCCGACATGCTTCGTGCATGATCCGGATTTATTGCGCTAGCATCGAAACTAAGGGCACCAAATAAGCCGCACATAGAACCTCACAAAGTTTTCATCTTGTAACTTGATATACGTCCGACGATACATTGCACCTCATACCGAAAGTACTTATACTCCGCGGCGTGTGGCGGGCAGGTGCAATAATCATAACCAGGCCCCGTATTCTAAACGTTTATAATCGGGAGTCATCAAAATGAATCCGTTAAAGTCAATTACCGGTACCATCGTCACAGGGGTGGTGATCTCCGCAATTGTGATGATTATCTTTGCCGATGGTATCTCCAGTGCAATCGAGTGGACGGTATGGTTTCACGTATTAGCTGGCGTGGCCTGGATTGGTCTACTTTACTACTTCAATTTCGTCCAGGTACCGGGTGTTGCCATGGCATTGTCCGAGGCCGATAGTGGCGGTCCCGGTCCAGCAGCGATCAATAAATACCTTGCACCGACTGCACTGCTCTGGTTTCGCTGGGCGGCCGTAGCGACCTGGTTATCAGGCGCGGCAATTCTGGCGAAAATGGGTATCCTGGGGGCCGCCTTCATGTTTCAACCAGGTGCTGCAGTCATCGGCGTCGGTGCCTGGTTAGGTACAATCATGGCGCTCAATGTCTGGGTGTTTATCTGGCCTAACCAGAAAAAAATTCTCGGCCTGGATGGACAATCCCACGAACCGGATGTCATTGCAAAAGCTAAATTCGTCGCGTTGATGGCGTCACGTACCAACACGGCATTATCGATTCCGATGCTGTTGTCGATGACGGCTTATGCACACGGGGGTTTCCCTTTCTAAGAGGAATATCAGTTAAATCAAAAGCTCCGTTCCAACGGGGCTTTTTTTGCCGTAAAAACTTGTAATCGCTGAAAATCACTGTATGTTTGAGCGTTTTTTTCACGCTGCCAGACAATGTCAGACCATCTCGTCAACGCTTACCAATCTCTGCCCGTCAATTTTACCCATGGTGACGGATGTTATCTATGGGACAGCGACGATAAGCAATATCTGGATGCACTTTGCGGATTATCCGTTACCAGCCTGGGTCACAACTACCCACCGTTGACCGCCGCGATACAGAATCAAGCGGCTACCCTGTTGCATACTTCGAATCTATATTCGATCGGCTGGCAACTTAAACTCGCCGATCTGCTGTGTGAAACCGCAGGCATGGATCGGGTTTTCTTCGCTAACTCGGGCGCCGAAGCCAACGAGGCAGCGATAAAACTGGCACGTCTATATGGTCACCAGCAAGGCATTAAAAATCCGCAAATCGTCGTCATGCAACATGCTTTTCACGGTCGCACTATGGCGACGCTCAGCGCAACCGGCAGCCGTAAAGTACAGGCGGGATTCGAACCTCTGGTTTCCGGTTTTGTACGCGCTCCTTACAACGACATCGCCGCGGTTGAAGCAGTCGCGGATAATAATCGAAACGTTGTCGCGATCTTGGTTGAACCGGTGCAAGGAGAGGCAGGTATCGTGATTCCGGATCCGGATTATCTAAGCGCGCTACGACGCATATGTGACCATAACGACTGGCTGCTAATGCTGGACGAAATCCAAACTGGCATGGCACGCAGCGGCAAGATGTTTGCGTGTCAGCATGGGGCAGTTCTCCCCGACGTAATGACACTGGCCAAGGCGCTTGGCAATGGGGTTCCAATTGGCGCCTGCATTTCCAGAGGAAAGGCAGCAGACGTGTTCAAGCCCGGTAACCATGGATCTACCTTTGGGGGTAATCCCTTAGCCTGCCGAGCCGCGCATACCGTGCTCGAAAACATGCTTGAAAACAACATCGCCGATAACGCAGCACAACGCGGTGAACAATTGTTTTCTGCTCTGCAACAGGGCCTTACCGATAACCATCAAGTCGCCGAGGTACGTCACCTTGGATTGCTGCTTGCAATAGAAATGAAAATTCCATGCCAGGCGCTGGTGGCACAGGCACTGGAACAGGGATTGCTAATTAATGTCACCGCAGAACGAATTATCCGTCTGCTTCCGCCCTTAATTCTCAGCGCAGCGCAAACCGTCGAGATCGCCAGCAAATTGATCTCCTGCATTAACCATTTTACAGAATAGACACATGCCAACTCGCCATTTTCTAAGCCTGCTGGATTTTACCAGCGACGAACTTCGGGCAATGATCGCGCATGCGATCGATGTCAAACAAAAACTGAAACAAAATGTCCAGCATACGCCCCTCAATGGGAAACTGCTGGCGATGATTTTTGAGAAATCGTCTACCCGAACCCGGGTTTCGTTTGAGTCTGGAATGTACCAGCTAGGCGGTCACGCAATATTCATGTCGCCACGAGACAGTCACCTGGGCCGTGGTGAACCGATCGAAGACAGTGCTCGCGTTATATCGAGCATGGTCGATGGTATTCTGATTCGCACCTTTGGTCACGATCGGGTCGAAATGCTGGCACAAAATTCGAGCGTGCCCGTAATCAATGGCCTCAGTGATTTGCTGCATCCCTGCCAATTGTTGGCGGACATGCAGACCTGGTTTGAACAGCGTGGCGATATTGCCGGGGCCAGCGTTGCCTGGATCGGAGACGGTAACAATATGTGCCACTCCTATATCAACGCGGCGATAAGGTTTGGCTTCAAGCTCAGGATAGCCTGCCCCGCTGCCCATGAACCGGATGCCGATTTAGTGCAAAGTGGAGGTGAATCGGTAACGCTGCATGACAGCGCCGAAGCGGCTGCCAGCGGTGCGGATTTGATTGCGACCGATGTCTGGACGAGCATGGGCCAGGAAGAAGAGCAACAACAACGCGCTGCAACCTTTGCCGCATATCAGGTAAACCAGTCAGTCATGGCGCAAGCTGATGGAGATGCACTTTTTATGCACTGCCTGCCAGCCCACCGCGGTGAGGAAGTCACTGCTGAGGTTCTGGGTAGCTCGCAATCTGTAATCTGGCAAGAAGCGGAAAATCGCCTGCATGCTCAAAAAGCCGTACTCGAATTCCTGCTCAAACCCGGAATTTAACCTTCCAGAACCTCGAGCCGGTCGTGACCGCGTTCCTTGGCCAGCTTAAACGCGGTGTCTGCTCTAACCAGTAATTCCCGCGAGGAAGAACCAGTTGTAACTGCCTGACTGCCAAGCCCCACGCTCATCGTTAAAAACTTTTGCATACGCGACTTAACATGTTCAATTTTTCTTTGCGCCAGGACTTGCATGATGTCGAGCGCGATCTGACGCGCACTTTCACAACTCACACCTGGAAGTAAAATTGCAAATTCCGCGCCGTGCAATCGCGCCACCATCTGGCTCTGGTGTGAAATCTGATCGCTTAGCATTCCCGCAATTTTCCGCAGATACAAATCCCCGGCTTCCTGACCATAGTGCTCGTTGAACTCATGGTAATTATCAATGTTGAGTTTGATCAACGAGACCTGCAGATTGTTACCCTGGTACTGACGCCAGATATCTTCCAGGTGGACTCGAAAGGCACGATAATTTGAAACGCCGGTGAGCTCGTCACTGGTCGATATTTTCTCCAGCGCCTTGTTGGTTTTTGAAACTGATTCGAGCAGGCGCTGCAAATCTTCGATCAGGGTTTCGTTGTCATAACGGTAATAAAGCGCATCATTGACCAGCTCGTTCATCCGCTTAACGCTGACGTATCCAGCAATCATGAAAAATATATACAGCGAGCTGAGAACAAAGGCGCCGGAATTCATCTGTAGAAATAACCAGATGGTCACCGGTAGCATGATAGTCACCATGTAGGCGATATAAGCGCGCAGCGAGGTTGACAGATAAGCAATGGCCCCAGCACCCATCGTCAGCAACATCGCATGCAGAATTATCTGCACATTGGTGGTGATGTAGGGCATTAACATAGCGGCACCACAGCCAAGCATCAGCCCTGCTGCTATAACACCGATCAAAAACCGATCATGCCATTGCTGGTAGGGAAAGTATGCCTGGTTGCGAATACTCAGAAAACTTTGCAGTAACCACCAACGAACCAGCATGATTAGACACAACAGTCCAAACCAGCCAACTACCCAGTGTTCCCGTCCCTGGATTGCGAGTTCAACATAGGCCAGGGCCGATGCCAGGGCAGACACAAAAAGGGTAATGAATATACCCAGGCGAAAACGATTGTATAAAAAGGCAACAAGTTCCTGCTGTTGCAGATGATGCGTGTTAACTGGTTGGCTTTCGATGTCGATCGTGAAATCCCTTTGCGGTCTTTGTTAGCTACTACGAATGTACTATAGTGCGACTCGAGTTTAACGGATATCGACGGAAATGAGCAATACGCAAGACTATGTGCAGTGGTTTCGGGGCGCCGCCCCTTATATCAAGGCACATCGCAAAAAAACCTTTGTCATCATGGTTTCGGATGAAGTGGTTTATTCAGACCGATTTATCGGCCTGGTGCACGATATCGCCCTGCTCAACCACCTCGGCATCAAGCTGGTCATCCTGCACGGAAGTCGCACTAGTATCGATTCCCATCTAGCCCAAAACAAACTTGATTCAAGGTTTCACCAAAACATCAGGATTACCGATACGCAAGCCCTGCCATTCGTCATGCAGGCGATTCATGAAGTTAAAACCTATTTTGAATCACAATTGTCGACGGGCTTGCCGAATACGCCCATGTCTGGTTCAGAGCTTTCACTAGTGGGTGGCAATTTCGTTACTGGCATGCCGATCGGGGTAATCGACGGAATTGATATGCAACACTCCGGTAAGGTGCGTGATATCAAGCACCAGGCGATCAACGATCTGCTTGCGCTCAATCACGTAGTCCTGCTATCGAACCTCGGCTATTCGCGGACCGGTGAAGTTTTCAATTTACCCGCCGAGGAACTCGCCGGTGAGGTAGCGCGTGCGCTTAAAGCCGATAAACTCATTTTTATTCAACATGGCATTGCCGATGGAGAAGCGCAGGCAAGTACTCTCTCCACCAGCGAATGCGAGTCGATGCTGGAAAATTCCGCAACCCCTAACGAATTGAGAAGCCTGTTAGGGCAGGCAATTCAAGCGATTCAGGCACAGGTCAAACGGGTGCATTTGATCGATCCTCAGGTCGACGGCGGTTTATTGCTGGAATTGTTCACCCGTGATGGTTACGGAATCATGGTAACCAATTTATTTTACGAAGGCGCCAGGGCCGCCAGCATAGATGATATCGGTGGGATTCTAAGCCTGATTGAACCGTTAGAAACAAGTGGTATCCTCGTCGCCAGGTCACGCGAACAAATCGAGCTTGAAATTTCGCATTTTCAGGTAATTGAAAAGGATGGCATGATCATCGCCAGTATCGCCTGCATTCCGCACAACAAAGAGGATGCCGCCGAAATCGCCTGCCTCGCGGTGCACGAAAATTACCAGCGCTCCGGTCTGGGCAATCAATTGCTGCAGATTGCCGAGGATCAGGCGTCAAAATCCGGAATCTCGAGACTCTATACGCTGACCACCCGCACCTCGCACTGGTTTATCGAACATGGCTTTGTCGAATCCAGTGACTTCAACTTACCCGAAGCTAAACGCGCAAGCTATAATCCTGATCGTGGATCCAAGATATTATTGAAGTCAATCTAATGCCCTATGATCTGAGTAACTACCTCGTTATCGGCGTATCATCGCGCGCCCTGTTTGACCTCAATCGTGAAAACGAAATTTATGAAAAAGAAGGCCTGGAAGCATACTGTCGTTACCAACTGGAACACGAAAACGATATATTGAAACCGGGCACTGGATTTGCGTTGATCGAGGCCATGTTAGGCATCAATAAAATTGAGGCCGGTGTGCGGCGCACAGAAGTCGTGATCATTTCGCGTAACTCGGCTGACACCAGCTTGCGCATCTCTAATTCTATCGATAGCTACAAACTCGACATTACACGCGCCGCATTCACGAGCGGCGAACCCGTGGCCAAATATCTTAACGCGTTTGAAGTCGATTTATTCTTATCGGCCACCGAAGAAGACGTTCAGGCGGCGGTCGAGTCTAATGTCGCCGCGGGATTGATATACGACGGTCCCGGCCGCAATCGCACCAACCCGCTCGAGCAAATCAGAATTGCTTTCGACGGCGATGCGGTTTTATTTTCCAAGGAATCGGAAATGATTTATCAGCAGCAGGGACTTGAAGCTTTCATTGAGCATGAGAAATTGAATGCGGAAAAGCCGTTGCCTGAGGGACCTTTCGCCAAGTTGTTAAAAACCCTGTCGTTTTTACAATTCGACTTGATCAACAGCACAACACAAAAATCCCCGCCGATTCGCACGGCACTGGTAACGGCCCGCAACAGTCCGGCTCATGAAAGGGTCATTCGAACCCTACGCACCTGGAATGTTCGCATCGACGAAACCTTTTTTCTCGGGGGCGTCCCCAAACATAAGATCCTGGAATCCTTTTCCCCACATATCTTCTTCGATGACCAGCACCAGCATTGCGAAGGAGCCGCCAGGGTTGTGCCTACCGCACGCGTACCGCATAAGGACGATGAAAACAAAACGGCCTGATTGACAGGCCGTTTTATTTAAAATTACTTATCTTGAAGCCTAGTCGTCGCGTCGCTGCTTCTCGAGGCGCTCATGCTTTTCCTGGGCCTCGACCGTCAGTGTCGCGATGGGCCGCGCCTCAAGCCGAAACAGCCCGATTTCTTCACCGGTGTCATCACAATAACCGTAAGTGCCTTCGGCAACCCTTGAAAGCGCCTTGTCAATCTTGTTTACCAGCTTACGGTAACGATCACGAGTACGAAGTTCCAGCGCTGCATCGGTTTCCAGTGAGGCCCGATCATTGATGTCGGGTTCCTGCCAGTTTTCTTCCTTTAAATGCGAAATGGTGTTTTCAGATTCCTGTAACAGTTCCGCACGCCAGGTCAGCAATTTCTGGCGAAAGTACTCCAGATGCTGCGGAGACATATAATCTTCTTTTTGGGTCGGCTTGTAGCCTTCGGGTAGTGCTATTGTCATTTGAATTGGCTCCAGTGATGACCATTAACAATAAAAGGCGGGCAGTATAGGGGCGTTTTTTCAGTTCATCAAGTCACTATTTAACTTTTTTTCGCAGTCATGGAATCGAGCATTGAAGTGGCACTAAATGATCGAATTAGAACTCCTCACGGACTTCGGGGAGCGTACGATTTCTGCTGATAACCGGCCTGATTCACAGCCGATGGTGCGTGGTTTGTTCTTTTAGCGCAATAATCATAGACTTAGCTATCATTGTTGCAGTAAAACACCTCTATTTCGACTCTATGTTCATAATTCGCCTGGTTATCCTGTTAGTCATTGTCGCGACTCTACTATGGTTGCTGAAACGCGTATTCAGCGCCGATCCAGAACCGGAACAACTCGAGTCCACAAAACCGGAAAACATGCGTCAATGCAAATATTGCGGGGTCCACGTGCCCGAATCATCGATCGTATCGGTCCAAGACGAACCGTATTGCTGCCAGGAACATGCAGACCTTGACCAACAATAATTCGCTGGGCCGCGAATTCAAAAAACGCGAGACCAACTGGACCTCGGTACGCCTGTTAAATGTGTACCGCCTTGGCCTGGCGTCAATATTCTTCGTCCAGAGCTTTGTCAGTTCGTCACCGCTGGTTGATATCGTCAATCTGGCGCTCTACTCCTGGGCCAGCTTTGCCTTCCTGGTACTCGCCCTGATATGGATTGTTGCGGCCATGATCGAACGACGTGGCTTCCAGAGCCAGGTATCCCTGCAAATCTATAGCGACACGATCATCATTATTTTGCTGATGCACGCCTGTGGAGGAATTACCAGTGGCCTCGGCATGTTGCTAATCATCTCGGTCGCGATAACTGGTCTGCTCACCCAACAGGCCCTCGCCATTCTGTTCGCATCGCTGGCATCGCTGGGACTACTCGCAGAACACGTTTACTCGGTAATCAATATCTCGGGCTATAGCGGCACCTCAACCCAGGTCGGTATTCTCGGCGCCAGCCTGATTGCAACCGCAATCGTTACCCACAATTTGATGATGCGGGTGCGCAGTAGCGAGCAACTGATCAGGCAACGCGAGCGCGATGTTGCCTTACTGTCCGCCCTTAACCAGGAGATCATCGAGAACCTCCAGGCCGGGGTTGTCGTACTAGGTCGTGATGATCAGATCAGGCATATCAACCGGGCCGCGCTGGAGATGCTCTACATTGCAAACAAGAAAACGATATCGCTGCAGCAGGACTGCCCCAAACTACTGACCGCGCTGGAATCCTGGCGTAACGCGTCGGATGAGGAATCGACTTCGCTACCGTCCGAGACCGGAATCGACAATATTCAGGTCAGTTTTCGCGAGCTGCAAAGCGAGGGCCAGCCCAACACCATGATTTTTCTAAACGACGTATCCTCGATTCGCGATAGTATGCAACAGGCTAAACTGGCATCGCTCGGTCATCTGACAGCGAGTATCGCACATGAAATCAGGAATCCGCTCGGGGCGATATCCTACGCGGCAGAGCTACTCAATGAAAATGAGGAATTTGGTGAAACGGATCAGCGCATGGTGGAAATCATCAACCAGCATACCTTGCGTATCAATCATATTATCGAAGATATACAGACGATTTCACGTGGCAGTACCGCGGTAACCGAGCATATCGACCTCGGTAGCTGGTTACCGGGTTTTATCGATCGATTCTGCCAATCCGGCCTGGCCAAAGCCGATAGCTTCAGGCTCGAGATAGCAACGGAAAATCCCGGAATGCAATTCGATGCCGGGCACCTCACCCAGATCCTGACCAACCTTTGTACCAATGCCTGCCTGCACGGCGACAAGGACAAACCGATCACGATCCGGGTTTTCGCTACCCCGGCCTACCCCTTATGTATTGAAATTGCCGATCAGGGCCCAGGCATTGCCAGTGAAATCCTGGACCAGGTTTTCGAGCCATTCTACACCACCAGCCACCAGGGCTCGGGGCTCGGGTTATATATCGTCGGGCAACTCTGCGAGCTCAACAACGCGTTTATATCAGCTAAAATTAATCAACATAACGGTACCAGCTTTATTCTACAGATGACCGCGCTCGCAACCGACCTTGACCGGCAGACGGATAAATGACCAAGCAACGCGTTTTGATTGTCGACGATGAACCTGATATCCGGGAGTTGCTGGAAATAACCCTGCTGCGTATGGGACTGGAAACCCGCAGCGCCGAAGACTACAGCAACGCCACGCGCATGCTGCATGACGAGGCATTCGATCTTTGTTTAACCGACATGAAACTGCCGGATGGGGACGGCATCGCTCTGGTCGAACATATTCAGCAACATTGCCCGAATACGCCAACTGCAGTCATCACCGCACACGGTAGTATCGACCTCGCAATCAAGGCGATGAAATGTGGCGCCTTTGACTTCGTTTCCAAGCCGGTATCACTGGAAACGCTGCGCAACCTGGTGGACAAGGCTTTAACCTTACCGACTTCATCGCAGCTCGCCAGCGATTCATTGGACATGAAATATCAAATCATCGGCGATTCCGAATCGATGCTCGAGCTCAAACGTTCGATTGCAAAGTTCGCACGCAGCCAGGCGCCGGTATTTATCTGCGGCGCATCGGGTACCGGTAAGGAACTGGTGGCTCGTCAGATTCACCTGCAGGGTTCACGCGCAGAGGCCGCCTTCATCGCGGTCAACTGCGGCGCGATTCCGTCGGAGCTGATGGAAAGCGAATTCTTCGGGCATCTCAAGGGCAGCTTCACCGGTGCCACCAACGATAATGAAGGGCTGTTCAAGGCCGCCCATGGGGGTACCCTGTTTCTCGATGAAATCGCGGACTTGCCGCTGGCGATGCAGGTTAAACTGTTACGCGTTATCCAGGAGAAATCGATCCGTGCAGTCGGCGCACAACAGGAAGAACCCGTCGACGTGCGGATTATCAGCGCGTCGCACAAAGATCTTGAATCCATGGTGGCGGAAGGCACTTTTCGACAGGACCTCTACTACCGGATCAACGTTATCGGAATTACGGTTCCGAACCTGTCCGAGCGCGCCAAGGACATCCCGCAGCTGGCTGATTACCTGATCGAAAAATACAACTATCAGAACGCAGCCGGGGTTTCGATCAGCGAGCAGGCGTTAACAGCCCTCGGAAACTACACCTTTCCAGGTAACGTGCGCGAGCTGGAGAACATTCTGGAGCGCGCGCTGGCATTGTGCGAAAACGAAACGATCGAGGCCGATGATCTGCAACTGCCGGAGCTGAACGGCGCTAACGACGAAAAACCTGCCAGCCTCGGTGAAATGACCCAAAACCTGGAGAAAGAGCAGATTATCAGCGCGCTTGAAGATAATCGCTGGAACCAGTCAGCCACCGCACGCGCACTCGGAATAACCTTGCGTCAACTGCGTTACCGCATCGACAAACTGAAACTGAACAGGTGAGGGTCTAGAACGTAACTGATGACAGGATCTGACAATTGCCGTGAAAAGCTGTCATATCCCGGCGTTTCAGTTAATCATCCACTTCCAATACCCTGTTCGTCGCTAGATTCAGTGGCTCAAACACCAGACTTGACCATAACTCGTCACGGATTCAAGTTAAAAAAAAGGGGGCGAGACTTTCGGGTCTCGCCCCCTCCTGGTTCATTTAGCGAACTAAACGAGGTTTGACGGTATTATCTGCATTCGCCCGGCAGATATTGTGGGAGGATGGTGGTACCTGTGTTGCAGTCCCATGTGATACTGCCTTGCGCGGTGGCAACCAGTGCGGCGCCGCCAATGAGCGGGTTGAACATCAGCGTATTCTCGGCAGCGAGCAGCTGCGTGATACCACCCAATGTAACCGAAATTATACCTGTAGCAGCGGCACACGAAGCATTGGTAATTTTGTCGGTCGTGTTATTCGGTAAACCGGTACAAAAATCGTTGATACCAACCAAGGCGCCGTCAGCGAATGATTCGGCAACGCCAATTTTGATCGCGCTAGCGGCCAGAACACCTTCTGAAACCTTGGCGCGGATCGTGTAATCCTGATAGGCCGGCAGTGCGACGGCGGCCAGAATACCGATGATCGCAACTACGATCATTAATTCAATCAACGTAAAACCAGATTGTATTTTTTTCATTTTAACTTCCTCATTCAAAAAAATAGTTTATCGGCCGAAGCCAGACTGAAACGGAACAGCCGAATCATGTTGTAAACTATGCAGTTGCTGTGCCAGTTCTCTAACAATCCAGATAACTCTAAAAAATTCAATAAGTTATGATGATTTTTTGAATTCCTGAGTGATTTTATTGTTTTTAACAGGGGCTAATAATTGACATTTTTGTCAAATATTGACAATTGTTTCGGATTATTTTGTCAGTTCCAGGCAAAACAAAACTCAGGTTCAACATTCTAGCTGGATTATATTCAGTTGTTTAGGATTCTGCTAACTAGTTACGGCTACAGATTACCTTTGAATCGTGGCTCCCGGGCATGGGTCACGCAAGTCTCGCGCTGGGCCGATAAAGCGCAAAAAAAATATTAATAAACTGATTTAACCTTGCCCAATAAGCACCTGATTTCATAAGAAATCGTTCGATAGTAAAATTTATCGACTTTGGGCATTATTGTGCTTTAATTAGTAGACAGATATCTCAATAATACCGTGAAACTATAATATACTTTGAGTTTGGTCAAACAACCCGAATCTCGATAATAAAGACTGCTTATGGCTGCAACCAACATGAATTTGAGCGGAATCGCGCGCAAGCTGGTTCTCGATAACCACCTCGATGAAGCCAGCGCGATCGAGGCAGTCGAAAACGCGAACAAGGAAAGTATTCAGTTAACCAGCTATCTGGTTACTAATAAACTCGTCGCACCGGCAGTGATCGCGATGATTTCCTCGCACGAATTCGGCTTACCGTTGTTCGATCTGACGGTCATGGATACCGAATTAGCTGCCTTCAACCTGGTCGAAGAAAAGCTGATTCTCAAGCTCAATGCGGTGCCGCTGTTCAAGCGCGGTAACCGGCTGTTCATCGCGATCTCGAGCCCAACCAATTCCCAGGCGCTGGACGAATTCAAGTTTGCCACCGGCCTATCGACCGAAGCCGTGCTGGTGCAGGAAGACCAACTCGCCGAATTCATCGAAAAAGCGGTCAGCGCGATGGATTCCGGGATGGACGATATGCTCGACGACGATCTCGAAGACCTCGATATCGGCGGCGAGGAGGAAGAACAGCAAGCGGCCAGCGCCGCCGACGCCGAAGATGCACCGGTCGTCAAGTACGTCAACAAGGTTCTGGTCGATGCGATCAACAAGGGGGCCTCGGACATACACTTCGAGCCCTATGAAAAGCGCTACCGCGTGCGCTACCGTATCGACGGCATACTTTCCGAGGTTGCCTCGCCACCGATCAATCTCGCGGCCAAGTTAACTGCCCGCGTCAAGGTCATGTCACGAATGGATATCTCCGAACGCCGGGTGCCACAAGACGGCCGTATCAAACTCAAGCTATCGAAGAAACGCGCCATCGACTTTCGCGTCAACACCTGCCCCACCCTGTTCGGCGAAAAGGTCGTGCTGCGTATCCTCGATCCGTCAAGCGCCCAGCTCGGCATCGATGCACTCGGTTACGAGCCGGAACAAAAACAACTCTACATGGATGCACTATCCAATCCCTACGGCATGATCCTGGTAACGGGTCCGACTGGTAGCGGTAAGACCGTATCCCTGTATACAGGCCTTAATATTTTAAATGTTCCGGAAACCAACATTTCGACCGCCGAAGATCCCGCGGAGATCAATCTCGAAGGAATCAACCAGGTTAATGTCAACGAAAAGGTAGGGTTGACCTTCGCCGAAGCTCTGAAAGCATTCCTGCGCCAGGATCCCGACATCATCATGGTGGGTGAGATTCGTGATCTTGAAACCGCCGGTATCGCGATCAAGGCGGCGCAAACCGGTCACCTGGTATTGTCGACATTGCATACTAACGATGCGCCACAAACCCTGACTCGACTGATGAACATGGGCGTGCCGGCATTTAACATTGCCACTTCGGTCAACCTGATCATCGCCCAGCGTCTCGGCAGACGCCTGTGTGAAGATTGCAAAACATTGGATGACCTGCCGAAACAAGTCCTGGTGGATGAGGGTTTTACCAAAGCAGATTTGGCGGAAGGTTTCAAAATACACAAGGCCGTGGGCTGCGATAAGTGCACCGGCGGCTACAAGGGTCGAGTCGGCATTTACCAGGTTATGGCCATTTCCGAGAAAATGGGGCGCCTGATCATGGGCGGCGCCAATTCAATCGATCTGGCCGACCAGGCTCGAAAAGAAGGCATTGACGACCTGCGTCGCTCTGCACTCAAGAAAGTTATGCAGGGCTTACTCAGCCTCGAAGAAGCAAACCGGGTAACAAAGGACTAAGCAATGGCAGCAAAAGCAAAAAAAGTAGAAAAAGTCGAATTCACTTACGAAGGCACCAACCGTGCCGGTACCAAGGTGAAGGGTGAAATTTTCGCGCTCAGTGATACCCTCGCCAAGAGTGAACTGCGTAAGCAGGGGGTCAATCCGCTCAAGGTCAAGAAAAAGCCACAGCCATTATTCGGCTCGGCAAAGCCCGAGCCCGCCGATATCGCGATTTTTGCGCGCCAGATTGCGACCATGATGCAGGCTGGTGTGCCGCTGGTCCAGTCTTTCGAAATCATTGGCCAGGGCCACGATAAGCTATCGATGCAGAAGCTGATTCTGGCCATTAAGACCGAAGTCGAAGGTGGTGTCTCGTTGGCCGAAGCGCTGTCAAAACACCCCCTTTATTTTGACCAGCTTTTTATCAACCTCGTCAATGCCGGCGAGCAATCCGGTGCGCTGGAAAGCATGCTCGACAAATTGGCGACCTACAAGGAGAAGACCGAGGCGCTCAAGGCCAAGGTTAAAAAAGCGCTGTTTTATCCGATCGCGGTAGTGATCGTTGCCTTTATCGTCACCGTAATCCTGCTGATATTCGTGGTGCCCCAATTCGAGGAGCTGTTTAACTCGTTTGGCGCTGATTTGCCGGCGCTGACTCGATTCGTAATCGACCTGTCCGCATTTATGCAGGAATGGTGGTATATGATTGCAGGCGGCATTGCCGGCGGCGTGTGGCTGTTACTGAGAATTAAAAAGACCTCTCACAGGATGCAGGAGTGGTTCGATCGAATGGCGCTAAAGGCCCCGGTGATTGGGGATATCGCAACCAATTCGGCCATTGCCAGGTTTTCCCGCACCCTCGAAACCATGTCCGCCGCGGGTGTACCGCTGGTAGAGGCGATGGATTCGGTCGCGGGCGCATGCGGTAATATCATTTACCACGATGCCAGTCTTAGAATCAGGGATGAAGTAACGCAAGGCACCCAGTTACAAACCGCGATGCGCAACACCGCACTGTTTCCCAACATGGCGATCCAGATGGTCTCGATCGGTGAGGAAGCCGGTTCGCTCGATGCGATGCTGGCCAGGGTAGCCGATTTTTACGAGACCGAGGTCGATAACGCGGTCGACGCGCTCACATCGCTGCTCGAACCCATTATTATGTCCGTACTCGGTGTCCTCGTTGGTGGTTTGATCGTCGCGATGTACCTGCCTATCTTCAAGCTGGGATCCGTGGTCTAGGAATACCTGATTGCTCGACCTGTTCATTTCCTTATTCGAACAGCAGCCGATTATATACTTCGGGACTCTGTTCGTACTCGGAGCGGTTGTCGGTAGTTTTCTGAATGTTGTCATTTACCGATTGCCGGTGATGATGCAACGCGAATGGCGGCATGATTGCCTCGAGTTTCTCGAACAGCCCGCTGCTCCTGAGGCAGAGAAATTCAATCTGGGCGTACCCCGCTCACGCTGTGGTCACTGTGGACATCAAATCACCGCCCTCGAAAATATTCCACTAGTCAGTTACCTGGCACTGGGCGGTAAATGCGCTGAATGCAAGGCCCCAATTTCGCGACAATACCCCCTGGTTGAACTTTTTACCGCCATTGTTTCAGTAATTGTCGGGTGGCATTTCGGCGTTAGCCTGCAGGCAATAGCTGCCTTGTTCCTGTCCTGGTGCCTGATCGCGGCGAGTGGAATCGACATCGGTCACAAACTACTGCCCGATAATATAACACTACCCTTGTTGTGGCTCGGCATTCTGCTATCGCTATTCGATGTGTTCGTCAGCCTCGAGGCCAGCGTTATAGGGGTGATAGCTGGATACATGATCTTGTGGACGGTTTTTATACTGTTTAAAATGGTTACCGGCAAGGAGGGCATGGGGTACGGAGACTTCAAACTACTGGCGATGCTTGGGGCCTGGTTAGGATGGAAACCGCTGTTCGTTGTAATCCTGACATCTTCGCTGGTTGGCGCAGTAGTCGGTATTACCATGATTGCGCTTAAGAAAACCGAACGCAGCACCCAGATTCCGTTTGGCCCCTATCTCGCCGCGGCGGGATGGATTACATTACTGTGGGGTAACGAATTAATGCATTTGTATTTCTCCCTGTTCGGGCTTTAGTTGCGTCGGCGTCATGTTTTCAGTCGGCCTAACCGGTGGCATCGCATCCGGCAAAACTAAAGTCAGCAACCTGTTTGCCGAGCTCGGGGTTCCGGTTATTGACACTGACATTATCAGTCGCAAACTGCTCACGCCGGGCGAGCTTGCTTACGATCAGGTTTGTGCTCATTTTAGCAGCGACATTTTAAACTCGGACAACAGCATCGATAGGGCGAAATTACGCAAGATAGTATTCTCAAAACCGGATGAGAAATCCTGGCTCGAAACCATGCTGCATCCGCTAATTTTTCAACGAAGCCATGACGCAATGCTTGAGCATTCTCGAGCAAGCTATGTGCTGGTGGTGATTCCTTTACTATTTGAAACAAATTTTCAATCGCTGGTCGACCGCATTCTGGTAGTTGACTGCCCAGCGGAGTTACAGATCGAACGTCTGCTAAAACGCGATCATATAGATGAAGCACTGGCACGTAAGATGATGTCCCAGCAGTTAAGCAACTCGGAGCGACTAGCCAGGGCCCACGACATCATCGATAACCGAGCTGGCGACATTGACCTTGGTTCTCAGGTTGAAGTTTTGCACCAAAACTATCTGCAACAATCTGGAGCTTAGCCGCAGATGGTCTTGTTACAGTTAATCCGGCATCGACATGTACCTCCTGTTTTCGGCTATACTTTAAGCGTTTTGCTGATCTCCACGAGCGATGCCGTCTAAATTCCATATCTTTGAACAACCGTTAAACGAGCGTATCCGCATGTGCCTGCGCGTCGAAACTTTGATGAAACGGTTTCACTATTTCGAAGGATTAAAAGGTGACTGGAGCGCCTATAGTGCACTGCTGACTATTCTCGAGCTAACTTCCCTGCTGGAACGTGGCGATTTAAAACAGGAGCTAATGAAAGAGCTTGAGCGTCAGCACGGCTCACTCAAGGCACTGTCAAAACACAAGGGAATCGATCACTCCAAGCTGGATCTCACTTTAAGCAAGCAAAAAAATTCACTCGAACGACTACATCGACTCGATGGCAAGTTAGGCGAACATTTAAAACGTGTTGATTTTCTACTCGGCATAAAACAGCGCACTTCGATTCCCGGTGGATCTTGTGATTTCGATTTACCGCAACTACGCTTCTGGCTCAATCGAACTCACGAGGAACGCCTGTCGGATCTGCATGAATGGGTTGCACCTTATGGAGAGTTAGAAGAAGTTATCGAATTGATTTTGACAAGCATTCGTGAAAGTGCCACCGCTAAACCTGTTGTCGCAGATAAAGGTTTTTACCAGCAGCCATTAGATACCAAGCAATCTACCCAGTTGATTCGAATCGGTGTTGATGCCAACGAATTGATTTACCCGGAAATTAGCGCAGGCAAGCACCGCTATTCAGTAAGATTTATGCACGTAATCCCGGGGGAAACGATGGCTACCCAAGTTAAGGAAGACGTAGAGTTCCTACTCTCTCGCTGTTCTTTATAGCCTCAAGAATCGGAATATCCGCTGGTGGAAAGCGATATTTATCGGTCTGCGTTACATCGATCCACATAATTGTCTGTTGTTCCCTCGGCTCAATTTCACCCTGGTATGCCTTGACTACCCATACATCGAGCAAAACGTTCCGCTCCGGATAACGGTAATATACCTGCATGTATGGTGACCCATTGATGGGCTGGATATTGATTTCTTCGCGGAGTTCACGCTGTAACCCCTGCCACGGAGATTCGGTGGTTTCCAACTTGCCTCCCGGAAATTCCCAGTAATCTTCCAGGTGTTTTCCCTTCTGACGCTGAGCGATCAGAAACTGCCCGCGATTTGATTGATTCCAGATGAGTGCTGCAACAACATGGATGTGATCCTCATGAATCGAGGTCGGATTGATAATCGGATTATCAGCTTCGGTATTCGGCATTTATCTTGACATATTCGTAAGACAAGTCAGAAGTCCAGATCCTGGCATCGCCAATTCCCTGATTCAGGTTGACCCGGATTTCTATCTCGTCACCGGCCATCGCAGCTTGTCCCTTTGCTTCCGTATACTCAAGATCAGGCAAACCCTGTTTCAGCAAACAGGTATCGCCAAGATAGAGATCTACCAGATCAATGTCGAGACTATCAACCTGGGCACGGCCCACTGCTGCCAGTATTCGACCCCAATTTGGATCCGATGCAAACAGGGCTGTTTTGACCAGTGGTGAATGTGCGATGCAGTATGCGACCTCTCTTGCATCAGCAACGCTTAAAGCCTGTTGCACATCGATTTGAATGAACTTGGTCGCACCTTCGGCATCACGAATAATCGCCTGCGCAAGCTGTTGAAATGTCTGTGTCAGGGCGGTAACAAAATCGACGTGCTTGGCGGATACCCGTACACCGCTGGCACCTGTTGCCACCAGTACACAGGAATCGTTTGTCGATGTGTCCCCGTCAACCGTGATCGAGTTAAACGATCTGGCCACGACCTGTTCAAGTAAGCTTTGCAACTCGTCAGGCTCGATCACTGCATCGGTTGCGACGTAACTTAACATGGTCGCCATATCCGGCCTAATCATGCCGGAGCCCTTCGATATCCCGGTTATCGTTAGCTCCTGATCCTCGATAAATATCTGATTGCTAAAGGCTTTTGGCAGAGTATCAGTGGTCATGATCCCTTCCGCGGCCTGCAACCAGTTATCGGCTTGTAACGAAGCATACAAAGCCGGAACCGCCGAGATTATTTTTTCTTGGGGTAAAGGCGTAGCGATCACTCCGGTGGAAAACGGTAGCACGGATTCGGGGCTTACCGTTGTGGCCTCGGCTACAGCTGCACAACTCTGCTGTGCTGCATGTATACCATGATCGCCGGTGCCTGCATTAGCGTTACCGGAATTAATTAGCAGATAGCGGGATCCAGGTACTTTCGCCAGATGCTGGCGCGCAACCGTTACCGGGGCAGCGCAAAAGCGATTACGGGTAAACACTGCCGCGACACTTGACCCCTCTTCGATTTCAATAAGAGTTAGGTCTTTCACCTTGTTATCTTGTTTGATACCGCTATGAGTCGCACTCAGGCGAATACCTTTGATCGGATGCAGATAACCCGGAGATTTCAATCCAACGGCCAATATATGCGACCTTATAGTTTACCGTGACATTGCTTGAATTTTTTACCCGAACCACACCAACAGGGTTCGTTGCGTCCCACTTTACGTTCCTTTCGCACATATGGCTGATGCTGATCTTCGTCCTGTTGCTGGACACTAAGGGGATTCTGGGCACTGGCATGTTCCATCTTGATATCCCGATCAGGCTGATGGCTTTGCTCTAATGCTTCAACCTGTTCCTCATCACGAATTTGTACCCGGGTCAAAGCCTGGACTACTTCGTAGTTGATACCATCGAGCATATCGGTAAACATTTCGAATGATTCGCGTTTGTATTCCTGTACCGGATTCTTTTGCGCGTAACCACGCAAACCGATTCCCTGACGCAGATAATCCATTGCAGCCAAATGATCTTTCCAATGCCGGTCGAGAATCATCAGAGTGATTTCTTTTTCCAGACGGATAAGTAGTTCATCACCCAGCATGTCTGCCTTCGCCTGGTAAGTCTTTTCAAACTGCTCGAGAATTCGATCGTAAATTTCTTCGTCGGTAATTTGATCGTCGCTTTTTAGCCAGCCCTCGATTGGCAATTCGACACCAAATTCGTTTGTCAGAATCTGCTCTAAACCGGGTATATCCCACTGCTCATCAATTGTATTCGGTGCTATATGACCGCGAAAGATTTCCTGCAGCACATCCTTACGCATATTGCCGATTGCTTCAGTAATGCTCTCGCTATGCAACAAGTCATCCCGTTGCTGGTAGATGACCTTGCGCTGGTCGTTAGCAACATCGTCGTATTGCAATAGCTGTTTACGGATATCAAAGTTATGAGCCTCGACCTTGCGTTGTGCATTTTCGATCGCTCGGCTAACCCATGGATGCTCGATCGCTTCACCCTCTTCCATGCCCAGTTTTTGCATCAGTCCTGCAACCTTCTCGGATGCAAATATGCGCATCAGACTGTCTTCCATCGACAGGTAAAATCGAGATGAACCTGGATCTCCCTGGCGTCCCGAGCGACCGCGCAACTGATTGTCGATACGTCGGGACTCGTGCCGTTCGGTACCGATGATATGCAAGCCTCCGGCTGCTATTACCTGGTCATGAAGCTGTTGCCATTCCGTATTCAACTTGTTGCGCTGTTCCTCTTGATCTTCTGGAAGATCCTTCAGCTGCACCTCCAGATTCCCGCCCAGCACGATATCGGTACCACGTCCTGCCATATTAGTGGCGATGGTGACCTTACCCGGTATGCCAGCATCGGCAATAATCATGGCTTCACGTTCGTGTTGCTTGGCGTTTAGAATCTGGTGCTTTATCTTTACCTTATCGAGCAATCCGGACAGGTACTCCGAGGTTTCGACCGAGGTGGTGCCGACCAGCACTGGTTGACCTCGGCTGACACAGTCGCGGATGTCCTCGATGATCGAATCGAATTTTTCAGGTACCGTTATGTAGATCAGATCGCCAAAGTCCTCGCGGATCATCGGTTGATTAGTGGGTACTACGACCACTTCTAGGCCATAAATTTGCTGGAATTCGAAAGCCTCGGTGTCGGCGGTACCGGTCATGCCGGCAAGCTTGTTATAAAGTCTGAAGTAGTTTTGAAAGGTGATCGATGCAATAGTCTGATTTTCGTGCTGAATACTAACCCCTTCCTTTGCCTCGATTGCCTGGTGTAAGCCCTCGGACCAGCGCCTGCCAGGCATCGTTCGACCGGTAAACTCATCGACAATTACGATCGCACCGTCTTGAACGATATAGTCAACATCCTTGGCGTATATTGCATGTGCCCGGAGGCCGGCATTTAGATGATGGACCAGTGCTATATTGGCTGCATCATAAAGACTTTCGCCCTCTTTCAGCAACCCGGACTCGGTCATCAATTGTTCCGCCGTGTCATGACCTGATTCGGTCAAGAACGCTTGCTTGGATTTTTCATCGACGCTGTAATCACCAGGACCATCCTCGCCTTCGACCCGGGTCAGACGTGGAATTATCTTGTTAATGCGGGTATATAAATCGGAGCTATCGCTGGCCTGCCCGGAAATAATCAGGGGTGTACGTGCCTCATCAATCAGGATCGAGTCGACTTCGTCGACTATTGCGTAATTCAACTCACGCTGCACGCGCTCTTCAAGCGCGAAACACAAATTGTCGTGCATGTAGTCAAATCCGAACTGGTTGTTCGTGCCGTAGGTTATGTCGGCACTATAGGACTCGCGTTTGGTTTCATAATCCATGGTACTCAACACGACGCCGACGCTTAAGCCCAGAAAGTTGTAAAGTTGTCCCATCCATTCGGCGTCACGCTCTGCCAGGTAATCATTCACCGTGACTATATGAACACCTTTGCCACTGAGTGCATTTAGATAGGCCGGTAAAGTTGCGACCAGAGTTTTACCTTCACCTGTGCGCATTTCGGTGATCTGATTATTATGGAGAATTATGCCGCCGATTAATTGCACGTCGTAATGTCGCATACCCAGGGCCCGCACCGACGCTTCGCGACACACCGCGAATGCTTCGTCGATCAATTGCTCCAGGGTTTCGCCATCAGCAAATCGTTGCTTTAGTTGCTCGGTCTTTTGCTTCAACCGTGCGTCATCGAGGGCCTGCATTTCCGGCTCGAGCCGATTTATCTGGACGATGCGCTGCTTGAGATCTTTAATTATGCGGTCATTACGACTGCCGAATAGCGTTTTTGTGATTTTAGACAACATCGTACGACTGCTTTAACAGAACTACTTTAAGAGGTGGAGGTTACTTGAAAAGTTTCAAGCGTGTAGGTGGAACAACAGTGCTCCCGATCAATTCGTCGCACGAATGAAGCGCACCGGATTGGTCTCGCGTCCATTCTTGATCACTTCGAAGTGCACGTGAGGACCGGTGGACCGGCCTGAAGAGCCAATCTCGGCGATTTGAAAGCCTTTTTCAACGGTATCGCCCACTGAAACCAGCAGACGAGAATTGTGTCCGTAGCGAGTGGTGTATCCATTGCCGTGTGCAATATCGATTACCTGACCGTAACCGTAACGTTTACCCGCATAGGTGACCACACCCTTGGCAACCGCAATAACCGGCCCTCCGAGTTTACCGGCGAAATCGATGCCTTTGTGCATTTCACGGCGACCCGACAGGGGATGAGTACGCATGCCGAAGTAGGAAGAAATCCAGCCCTTGATGATTGGTCGGCCGCTGGGTTGAACTTCCTTCTGCAGGTTTTCGTCCAACACTAGGTTCTCAAGCACTACCAGCTGGTTTTCCCGATTTTCGAGTTCAAAGCTCAGTTGATCAATTGCCTGCGATAATTCGTCCGGTTCCAGCCCTTGGTTGATAATAGTCTCGGGACCACCCAAGGCCGGCGTACTATCAAAATCAAATTCGCCTTTATCGATACTGGCCATATGTACCAGTTTACGTCCCAGCGCATCGAGCCGCATGACATGAGCTTGCAACAATCCTATTCGCGATGAAAGCGCGTCGATATCTGCAGCAGCCTCTTCACGGATATGCCTTAGCTGTACCTGTTGGTGATGTACATCCGCCTGCCATTCGTCGATCAGGGCCTGGTTATCCTGGTCGGGATTGAGCGTATATCCTAAATACACTGAGCCCGCCATAATCAGGCCCACCATTCCAATCATGAATAACAGGTGTAAAGGTTTTGTCAGGTTTAACCCGCAAATTTTACCCCGACTAGATGAAAGGAAAAGTATATTCACATTTTCACCTAAACTGTCGCTTCCACTGGCTGGGCGTACGATATGGGTGCCGTTGACGCGTCTTCAAATGTTACTTCTTCCCATGCATCTCGATCTTCAAGCAGGGTCAACAATAAACGATTATTGAGCGCATGCCCTGACTTGTACCCCGAGAAAGCACCGATCAGGCTGTGACCGAGCAGGTAGAGATCGCCGATTGAATCAAGGATTTTATGCTTAACAAACTCATTGTCATAACGCAGTCCATCTTCATTCAAAACCCGATAATCATCGAGCACGATCGCATTGTCCTGGCTACCACCGAGCGCGAGATTATTGGCACGCAGAAACTCGATGTCCTTCTGAAAGCCGAAGGTTCGTGCCCGGCTTACCTCTTTAACGAACGAGGTGGTAGAGAAATTGATGTGGCAGGTTTGTTTTTGCTTGGTGAACAAAGGGTGGTTAAAATCGATTTCAAAGCTGACCTTGAAACCGTTGAATGGCTTGAATTCGACCCATTTGTCGTCATCCTCTATCCGAATTTTCTTTTTAATCTTGATGAATTTCTTGGCCTGGTTCTGCTCGACAATTCCTGCCGACTGGATCAGGAACACAAACGGACCTGCACTACCATCCATGATTGGTACTTCTTCAGCACTCAAGTCGATATAGGCATTATCGATGCCGAGACCCGCAATAGCGGATAATAAATGCTCTACTGTCGAAATACGGACACCTTTCTCTACCAAAGTAGTAGATAGATTGGTGTCGCCTACTTTTTCCGGACGAGCTAGTATTTCAACCGGGGTTTCCAGGTCAATTCGACGAAAGCGGATGCCGGAATCGATCGGTGCCGGACGCAATGTCAAATATACTTTTTTCCCTGTGTGCAAACCAACGCCCATGGCGCGGATTACATTTTTCAACGTGCGCTGTTTAATCAAGACCGCTTTCCCAAAAAATAGATTAAAATCAGATACTTGGCTTTGGTAATTTTTATCCCGCCAACGAACCGTACATCATGGCCGATTTCAAAACGAAAATCAATCCAATTCAATAGATAGTTCCAATAAATGACTGAAATTTCTAAGAGTTTCCCCTTTAAAATCACCGACTACCGTGGCAAATCAACTTCAGTTAATGCCGGGTATTTTGCCTTATTTTACGTTTCTGTAACTCAAGTATATAAGAGTGTAGTAGATTTTCAGCATCTTCGTGAATTTCCCTAAAACTACATCGACACAGGTCACCTTGCTTGGCGACAATCTCTAATACCACCGGAAAAATTAAGTCTTCGCTGGGCAATCGGATGGTCGCCGCGGTTTGCGCCCCAACCGCAAAATTATGCGATCGAAACGCGACTCCTGTGCCACTTATATTGAGCGCATGAAAAGCATTACCCATGATCGATATGATTACCGGCCGGGAACGATCGGGGGCGATCCGGTAGGCAGACCGGTTATCACTATGGCGCGCATCGAGCGTTACATCAATTGTCTTTTTCTTTTTCCAGAACAAACTCAACTCTCCGATTCCTGGCTCGATTTTCCAGGCTATCATTTGCAACCAATGGTAAATAATCTGCGTATCCGGTTGCGGTCATGCGTTCCGGGTCGATTCCCTGTTGAATAAAAAATCTAAGTACCGTGGTTGCACGTACCGCCGATAATTCCCAGTTAGATGGAAACCGGGTGGTGTCTATATTGCGATCATCGGTATGCCCTCGTATCGCAATGCTGTAATCAGCATAGTCTCGAAACATTTATCCAAGGTTGGCAAATATAAATCTGGCCCGATCCTTGAGTTCGGCCTGACCTGATTCAAACAGGTATCGTCCATCTATTTGCAGGTTTATCTTATCGCCGTTATAGGCTAGATCGACACTATCCGCCAGATCTGTACTGTCTATCATACTTTCCATTTCGGCCACTAGCGCCGGTTTCAGGTTCTCTACCGGAACATTACCCGGATTCATACCAAGCAGATCTTCGATCACTTTGAGCGGTTCCGGATTTCTACCTTTGCGTATTGCAAAATCAATAACGCTGATTTGACTACCGTCCCCGTCAATCACCTGTACCGATTCGATCAGTTCTTTATAAGCCTCGTCTTCGAAATCGGCTAGCGTATACAACAAAATAAAGAACACCAGGATCAAAGTCATCATATCGGCAAAGGTAACGACCCAGGCACTATTTCCCTCGTCATCTCCGAACATTCCGCTGAGAGCTCTTGCCGACATTAGCTACGCTGCCTTAATTTTTGCATCGGCTTACGTTTCTTCGCCGGCATAAACGAAGACAATTTTTCATATACCGATAGCGGATTATTATCCTGCAGAATGCTGACCGCACCCTGAAAAATAATCTCGAAGTTCATTACTTCAAGTAGCGTTCTGGAACGTAATTTACCCGCGATAGGTAGAAAAATCGCTGTCGATAGCAATGTTCCATAAAAGGTCGTCAACAGGGCGATGGCCATTGCTGGACCGAGGTTATCAGGGCTGGCCAGTAACGATAGCATCTGAATTAGGCCGATCAGGGTGCCTAGCATGCCAAAAGACGGAGCATACATAGCCATTTTTCGAAATACATCCTGTACGATGTAATGGCGCGTTTGCATGGATTCTATTTCGGTACGCATTGCAGAACGTAATGTTTCCTCATCGGCCGCATCGGCGATTAAGGTACAGACCCTTTTTAAAAAGGGAGTGCTAGTTTTGACATCCATCAGGCTTAACAGGCCCTTGCGTCTACTAATGGTGCCAAGCTTGATCATGGTATTGATCAACTCCTGCGAATCCTGTTTGGGCGACGAAAATACGAAATAGGCGCTCCTGAAAGCGGTTAGCACATCTCTGAACTGAAACGTCAGTAAGGTTGCTGCCATGGTTCCTCCCATGACAATCATAATGCCGGGCACATTGAGAAAGTTGTGCATGTCCCCGCCAAGTATGATCGCGGTGACAATTAGTCCGATACCCGAAATAATGCCAATTAGGGAGGCGAGATCCATAGAAAATCCGCTAGGTCATAAAAAAACAGTGTCAGCCCTATTAATCGGCCAAAAGTGTTGATTCTTTAAGCCTATGAGCAAATTTGGATAGTTAACCCGCAGCCTTAACACTGCTTTATTTCATAAACTGTCGGTGCGATACTTTTTACGTTACCAGGAGAATAGAATCATGGCTTCCAGAACCAGGGCTCGGAATCTGGATGAATTGATTGAAATTATTAACCAGGCACTCGATGAAGTGGAGGATTTGCGTGCGGTAATCGAGTATGACGAGGAATATATGGGTGAATCCAGCATTATCGTCGAACCGGTTTCAAACGGGCTTTCGCGCTTACTGTCAGCCGTTTACAGCGATAGTTACCAACCCGGCGAAGGTAATTGGTTAGATTTTCTCGACACCCTGCGTCACAAGGATCATCGAGCGGTACCATTTTGGCCACTGTTGGAGATTGTCATTGAAACCCACGAAAAGGGTTTTAAAACACAGGACGAATAATTTCAAGCCCGGAGCCTCAGTTGCGGATAAAGCACTCCCGGTAGTACTTGAGCTCGTCAATCGATTCGAGAATATCATCGAGTGCAAGATGAGCACCCTTTTTCACGAAGCCAGCAGACAGCTCGGGTTTCCACAATCGTGCTAGTTCTTTTAATGTGCTCACATCCAGATTGCGGTAGTGGAAAAATGTTTCCAGCTCGGGCATCAGTCGAGCCATAAAACGTCGATCCTGGCAGACGCTATTGCCGCACATGGGTGATTTTCCCGGAACAACGTGGTTACGCAAAAACTCCAGGGTTGCGCGTTCAGCGTCTTCCGTATTGGTAGTGCTTTGCTTAACTCGGTTGGTTAACCCGGAGTCACCATGGTGGCTCGTATTCCAGGCATCCATCGCGCCCATGATTTCATCCGGTTGGTGAATTGCAATCACAGGACCTTGTGCGAGGATGGCGAGGTTCGCATCCGTCACCACCGTCGCAATTTCGATTATCTGATCGTGCTGCGTATCCAGACCAGTCATTTCAAGATCGATCCAAATCAGGTTGTTATCATCCAGCGGCATCAGACTCTCCAGGCTTCACGTCGTTGCAATATGCGTTAAACTATAGCAAGTTTTCATCCCTGGTTGATGCATGCATTTATTCACCGCAGTCTTTTTGAGCTTTGTCGTCGCATCGGTACTGGTGCGGCTATGGTTGGGTCAACGTCAGATCAACCATATCCTGGCAAATTACGCCAGGGTTCCCGATGCTTTCGCTGATAGGATCGACCTTGCCGATCACCACCGTGCCGCAAACTACAGCTGTACCAAGTTGCGTATAGGAAGGATCATACTGGCATGGGAAACTCTATGGTTACTGATCTGGACCATCGGCGGCGGCTTAAATCTGGTCGACCAATGGTGGGCCGGTTTCGGGTACTCTGCGCTGCTTACTGGTATCGCGTTTATCTTTTCACTGAGTTTAATTTCCGCAATCCTGAACTTACCGTTTTCGATATACCAGACCTTTGTCATCGAGGAGCGTTTTGGATTTAACCAAACCACGTTAAAAACCTGGTTACTGGACCTCGTAAAAACCGCGCTGTTGGTGGTGACAATCGGGGCGCCCCTGGTAGCAGCAATCCTCTGGCTAATGAACCAGGCGGGCGAAAACTGGTGGCTTTATGCCTGGCTGTTGTGGATGAGCTTCAGTTTGATCATGATCTGGGCCTACCCGGCTTTTATCGCGCCAATTTTTAACAAGTTCAACCAGTTGGAAGATTCCTCGATGCGCACCCGTATTGAAGAATTGCTACATCGTTGCGGATTTCAAAGTCAGGGTGTCTTCGTCGTTGACGGCTCCCGCCGTTCATCACATGGCAATGCCTATTTTACCGGTTTCGGTAAGAACAAGCGCATTGTATTCTACGATACCTTGCTCGAATCCCTGTCGGAAGATGAGGTGGAGGCGGTACTGGCGCACGAGCTCGGGCATTTCAAACGCAACCACATTAAGAAGTCGCTGCTACTGTCGAGTGTAATTACGCTCTTTGGTTTCGCGCTGCTGGCCTGGTTGATGCGCTCCGACTGGTTTTATAATTCGCTCGGGGTCGAAACTGCCTCGACACATACGGCGTTGATACTCTTCATGATGATAATGCCGGTGTTCACTTATTTTGTGAGCCCATTGTTTTCGGCTCTTTCGCGTAGACACGAATTCGAAGCCGATGAATTTGCTCACTCGAATAGCGACTACAAGGCATTAATTTCCGCACTGGTAAACATGTACCGCGATAACGCCAGTACGCTGACGCCGGACCCGATCCATTCGATGTTCTATGATTCGCATCCACCCGCCACAATTCGCATCAATCACCTGGAAGCCATAGCATCCAGGGGATCGTCGGATTAAGGGCAATAATTACGGCGCTGTATCGAGTCACTATGAGTAAACAATTGCATGGCAAAGCGCAGACTTAGCCAACAGCAAAAGAATCGTATCCAGGCGGCTCAACAAGAGGTCTCGGAAAGCGGTGAGCATCAACATGGTATCGTTGTCTCACACCAGGGAGGCCGAATTCTGGTCGAACTCGAATCAAGCGTTACCATCGACTGCAAGATCAAGTCAAATCTCGGCAATATCGTGTGCGGCGATCGCGTCGCGATCGAAACAACCGCTAATCAGGAGCATCGTGTCCTGGCGATACTGTTGCGGGATAACTTGCTACAGCGCATCAATGGTTTTGGACAGGTTCGTGCCGTGGCGGCCAACATCAGTCAGTTGTTTGTTTGTCTTGCGGTTTCGCCTGAACCCAACCTGTTTTTACTCGATCAGTACCTGCTATCAGCAGAGCAACAGCAAATCGAAGCCTGCATCTTGTTGAACAAAATCGATCTGCTAACTGGCACGAATGATCCTTTCGAGCTGGAGCATATTTACCGACCGCTTGGGTACAGGCTGGTAAATACCAGTGTGAAATCAGGCCAGGGAATGGAGGTATTCACATCCCTGTTACCCGGTCAGGTTTCAGTCCTAAGCGGAGTATCCGGTGTTGGCAAGTCATCGCTGACTAAGTGGTTAATACCCGATGAAGAGATCAAAATCGCGAGTATATCGGAAGCCAATGAAGAAGGACGCCATACCACACGTGCCAGTCGACTTTACCATTTACCCGCAGGAGGTGATTTGATCGATACTCCAGGGATACGGGGCTTTAATCCGTTCGTCGACAAAGATAGGCCTCTGGCACATGGATTCAGAGAAATACTAAAATATTCAGGAGATTGCCGATTCCACAATTGCCTGCACCTCAATGAGCCCAAATGTGCAGTGATCGAGGCGGTCACGGCCGGACAGATAGCACAATCACGCTATCAGAACTACGTGAAAATGCAGGATCAGGCCGACCCCAATTAGCGAGCCGAAATACCGTGCAACTGCCTGCCACCAACCAAATGCAAGTGCAGCTGGAATACTTCCTGACAACCATGACGATTACAATTTATCACGAGCCGGAATCCGTCGTCAGCAATGCCTTCGTCGGCGGCTATTGTCTGTGCTGTTAACACCAATCTACCGATCAATTCTGCCTGTTCAGGCTTGATATCGTTAACCGTTGCAATTTCCACTTTCGGAACGATCAGGACGTGAACCGGTGCCTGCGGACTAATATCGCGAAAGGCAATTATCTCATCATCTTCGTAGACTACATCGGCCGGTAATTCGTGGTTGATAATTTTAGAAAATATGGTTTCTGACATTTCTCCCTCTCAAGCTTACGCTAACTTCTAATCAATTTTCTGGCGGCCTGACAGAGCTCTCGACAATGTGCCGCTGTCAACAAACTCAAGCTCGCCACCTAACGGTATGCCGCGAGCAAGTCGGCTGCTCTTTACCCCGTGTCTGGTGGCGAAATCGGCAATATACTGGGCGGTAATATCGCCTTCCACCGTAGCACTGGTAGCGAGAATAACTTCACTGGTGCCACCCTGGCTAAGCTGATGTTCGAGTTCATTGAGTCCCAATTGACCCGGCCCAAGACCGTCCAGTGGTGAAAGTCGGCCCAGCAAGACGAAATATCGGCCCCGATATGCTGCCGATGACTCTACGGCGAGCACATCAGCGGGCGTTTCAACCACGCACAGCGTACCCTGGTCGCGCCCTACATCGCCGCAGATTTCACAAACCTCATCGTCCGAAAAGTTACGACACCGCTGACAGTGCCTTACCTTGTCGAGCGCATTTGAAATCGCAACTGATATACGCTTTGCACCTTCCTGATCACGCTCAAGTAAATGCAGGGCCATGCGTTGGGCCGACTTCTGTCCAACTCCCGGCAAGCATTTCAACGATGCAATTAGTTCGTCAAGGCTAGATGATGACATAGATTTAAAACGGCAACTTGAAGCCGGGGGGTAAATTCAATCCCGCTGTCATTTCCTGCATCGCCGCCTGATTTGATTTCTCTACCTTGTGCACCGCGTCGTTGACGGCAGCAGCTACCAGATCTTCAAGCATTTCGACGTCCTCATCGATAAGACTGGGGTCAATGGTGACGCGATTAACTTCATGTGTGCCGCGCATAACGACCGAAACCATACCACCGCCTGCTTCGCCAGTTACTTCTTTATTAGCGAGTTCAGCCTGCGCTTTTTGCATGTTTTCCTGCATTTCCTGCGCTTTTTTCATCATTTCCCCGAGCGCACCTTTCATCACATTACCTCATCACTAACGGTTGTTTTCAATCTTATGCACGCTTGCTTCATCGAGCTCGGCTGCAAACGCGTGCTGTAGCTTCTTGACCATCTTTTCATCCTTTATCGCTTCAATCGCCGCCAGACGTTCCTGCTGCTGCCGTAGCATTTTCGCTTGTAAAGGCGTCTGCCCCGCAATTGATCCTGTTGCTACCAGGTCCAGATGCAATGATACCCCAAGTTTTTGCTCCAGGGCCTGCAAAATTTCGGCCTTGATTAAGTCAGTTACGAGCTCGTGTATTTCTGGCTGTAGCTGCAATTGAAATCTATCGTCCCGATAGAACTCGAGCAAACTATTTGCAACTATTTCCTGCGCTAATCCTGACAACCCCAAGTCGTAGGCTAGTCCTGGCCAGTCCAGTGATTCAACACCAGTAGCATTGCTTTGTGTATGATTGCTTGCCTCAAAATCAGGCACTGGATGTGCTTGAATGCTTTCCTCTGTTTTTAGCGCGGGTTGTACTTCAGGCTTTTTTTTTACTTCGACCGGCTCGACCCGTTCTTCGGATTGCGGTGCAAATGCCAGTAAACGCAACATCAACATCTCAAAACCAGAAGCTTCGTCGGGACAGATCAACAAGTCCTGGCGTCCTTGTAAAAGAATTTGATAATAGAGTTGAACTTCCTCGGGTGACCAGCCTGCGCTAAATTTCTGCAGCAAATTCTCACCGAATTCTTCCGCGTTCACCAGATTTTGATCGCTTTGGTACAATGCGACGTGTTGCAGCAGAGAGATCATCTCGGCACAAACTCTCTGATAATCTGGATTATGCTCGATAACCGCACGTGCTTCATTGAGTAATGTGGCAGCCTGCTGATCATATAACGCGTTAAATAGCCGCACCAGGTAATCGCGCGATATAGAACCCAACATCGCTTCGACTGCATCTTGTCGTACAGCTCCGCCACCATATCCGATCGCCTGGTCGAATAAACTCAGGGCATCGCGCATACTACCGTCGGCGGCACTAGCTAGCTGGGTTAGCGCAGTCGTGTCCGATTCCACTTTCTCCTGTTCTGTCAGAAACTGGAGTTGCGACAGGATTTGCGATTTTGACATGCGTTTTAAATTGAATTGCAGACAGCGCGATAACACAGTTACCGGGACTTTTTGAGGGTCGGTGGTAGCCAGTAAAAATTTGATATGCGGGGGCGGTTCTTCGAGTGTCTTGAGCAACGCATTAAAGCTATGCTTCGACAGCATATGGACTTCATCGATCAGGTAAATCTTGAAACGACCACGTGTCGGCGCATACTGCACGTTATCCAGTAATTCCCGCATATCTTCGACCCCGGTACGAGATGCTGCATCAATTTCAATTAAATCGACGCTGCGCCCTTCATCGATTTCAACGCAGGATGAGCAACTCCCGCAAGGTTCAGAGCTAATCCCTTGTTCGCAGTTCAGCGACTTTGCAAAAATTCGCGCGATCGTGGTCTTGCCAACACCCCGGGTTCCGGTGAACAGGTAAGCATGATGCAGACGATTACTGTCGAGAGCATTGATCAATGCCTGCAACACGTGCTCCTGCCCGACCATTTGCTTGAAATTAGTCGGACGCCATTTGCGTGCTAGGACCTGGTAACTCATTCGGATTTAGTGGAAGCCGGCATTTCATTCAGAAACTGGAGGCGACCTGATTCAGCACACCTCCGCACCCAATGTCCCTGCTACCGTTGCTCCCTTCCGGGTCTGGCGGGATTTACAGATAATTGTCACGCAGGGACCGAAGCAGGTCACCATTGCAAGAGCGAGAGTGTATAGTGAAGACCGGTAAGTTTTCAAGGCGCTAGTACTCCTTCAACGAGATATCTTAGGATGCAGAGTGTCACAAATTGGCTAAGGCAAGGCGCAGTCCGCAGGGAAGACCCAAAACATTCGCTGCGCTCATGAAGCCAGCTTTGGCATGCCTTTACAAGGACAGCAACGCAGCATTGGTCTATTTTGGGTCGCTCCCTTCGGGCCAGCCAGGATATCTCATTGAAGGAGTACTGTGTCGGGATTCGCTTGTCACGCACTGGAATTAACCCGAGAATATGGCCCGCCAGCCACACCGAGCAGAGAATCCCGAAAATGGGCAAGAAAAAAAGCAAAACTTCTGACAACACCATCGCACGTAACCGTATCGCGAGTCATCACTATTTCATCGAGGATGATATCGAGGTCGGTATGGTACTTGAGGGCTGGGAGGTCAAAAGTTTGCGTGCTGGAAATCTGCAGTTGAAAGAAAGCTACGTGATGGTTAAAAACGGTGAGATCTGGTTAATCGGCGCCCACATGAGCCCGCTCAACAGCGCATCCGCGCACATCAAGCCGAATCCCACTCGCACCCGCAAATTGCTCGCTCATCGCAATGAAATTGATCGCCTGCTCGGCATGGTGGAACGCAAGGGCTACACCCTCGTGGCGCTGTCCGCCTATTGGATTCGGGGTCGCGCCAAGCTGAAAATCGGCATTGCCAAAGGCAAAAAGGCCCACGACAAGCGCGCCACCATCAAAGATCGTGACTGGAAACGCGATCAGGCGCGTATTCTCAAACCCTCCTAAGCCTTCGGGGAGAGTTATTTCCAGGCGGGGTCGTCGTGTTGTGTTGCGAGAAACTCGATGTATTCCTGATTCGCCAGTTGAGCCGCTTCGTCGACCTGCCACAATGGCAATGGCTGTCCGGATTCAATGCGTTGTATTTCGGTTTGCTCAGAACTTGTATCAGCGCCCTGCTCTGCTTCCAGCCCGAAACTGGTTTGACCGCCGGTCATCGCCAGGTAAACATCAGCGAGAATGCGCGCATCTAGTAAGGCGCCGTGCAGGCTGCGATTGCTGTTGTCTATGTCATAGCGCTTGCACAGTGCATCAAGATTGTTTTTTTGGCCGGGATGCTTCTGGCGTGCCAGCAATAAGGTATCGAGAATACTGCAGCTCTCCTGCAATGCCGCCATTGGTGGTTGCACCAACGATAACTCGTGGTTTAGAAAGCCGATGTCAAATGGCGCATTGTGAATCACCAGTTCGGCGCCGGCGACATAACTGTGGAAGTCTCCAGCAAGCTCTGCAAAGTGCTGCTTATCCTGCAAAAACTCGTTACTTATTCCATGTACCTCGAATGCCCCACTATCGATCTCGCGATCAGGATTGACGTAATAATGCCAGTGATTTCCAGTAACCCGCCGATTTACCAGTTCGATACATCCAATTTCAATGATTCGATGTCCCTGGCTAACTTCAAGTCCAGTTGTTTCGGTATCTAATACGATCTGTCTCATGTCGATGTCTTTGTATCTATAGCCGCATTCGCGAGCTGGTCTGCGAACTCATTATCTTCGACTCCGGTATGGCCTTTGACCCAGTTCCAATCGATCTTATGACGCGCCACTTCATCATCTAACTGCTGCCAGAGGTCAATATTCTTCACGGATTTTTTTGCGGCAGTTTTCCAGCCATTGCGTTTCCAGTTGGCGAGCCACTCGGTTATACCTTGCATAACATACTTCGAATCTGTATTCAGTTCGATGTTACAAGGGCGTGTAAGTGTCTTCAGCCCCTCGATGACCGCGGTTAATTCCATGCGATTATTAGTAGTCTCGGGATGGAAACCCTTCAGGGTCTTAAGGTTACCCTGGTAGCGTAAAACAACCCCCCAACCTCCCGGACCCGGATTGCCACGACAGGCCCCGTCAGTATAAATCACAACCTTGACGCTCATAGTGGCTTAGCGATCATACCTCATACCTCGTCCAACGCTTGGACGGGCAATCTTGCCGGGAAGTAATTTACGCGTAACCCAGCGATGGCGCACCGGGGTTAACGGCGAAATATTCTTGCTATAAACCAACAGGTTTAGTGCACCCAATGCCGGTAACCATTTCTTGGTGCCTTTTTCCAGCCAGGTTAAATGGCGGGTTATCGAAATTTTTTGAATTGGTGGCAAATACCCAACCCGATAATTACAGTGCTGGTCAAAACCGAGCAGACGCATCCAGTCGTCGATTCGTCTCGCGGTATAGAAATGACCATTGAAAGGAATATGCTCTAACCAACCCACGAAAAAATGGCGCAGACCCCATAGCGATTTTGGATTGAAATCAATAATCACCAGTTTACCCTCAGGTATTAAAATTCGAAATGCCTCGCGTAACACTGCATGTGGTTCACTGGTATTGGATAAATGATGCATCAAAATCACCAGATCGACACTATCCGATGCAATCGGTAGCATCGAAGGAGTGGCTCGAATTTTAGCCCTGGGGTCGGGATCATCCAGTGTAAATTGATGCTTTACCCGACAACTTTGCTGTAGTTGCCCAGCCAGTCCAGTACATCCGATCTGTAATGAATAATAGCCGAAGGTCGTTGCCAGCAGCGGGCTAATCTTTTCTTCGAGTTCACTGAGCAGATTCTGCCCTGTTTCGCTCAAATACCAGTCATCAATATTTGCAAATCCTTTGCTATCAGTAGTTTGTCGCCAAAATCTCATTTGAAACTTACGAAATGCGGGTTACACTTAGATGTATTCTATTCTCTTAGCCTGAACCTTACTAATGTTTATAAAGCAAAAGCCCCTGTATGGGGAACGGAGTTTACTGGTCGTGCTGTCGATCGCCATGATCGTGGTCGGTTGTTCGAACTTGCAGCACAATCCCGTGATCGGGAATACGGCCGAGGTTGATGTTGCGACACCGGTTAATGGCGATGAGATTAATAACGAAGAAACCACTGCAGCTGAAATAGCTCAAACTGAAGATGCTGTTGATCAATACCAGAGCTTCCATGATTTTGACCAGGTAGTAATGGCGTTGCCCACCACGTCAACCGGCATTTTGGACTCACCATATTCCTCGCCATTTGACGAAGCCACCAGGGCTACCTCTGTTTCAGATGATCAGTTCAAGTCGAATTGGGTAAATATCGGAGCACGAAATCAAGATCAGGAAGAAACACAGGTTACTGCCGAAACCGAGGCATCGCTACTAGAGGCTCGCAGGAAAGACAATGCCTGGTATCGATTACAAGAAGGCATGCAATTGAGCGCAGTTGACAACGCCCGCGTCAAGGCACAAATGAAATGGTATCTCAACCATAAGGGCTACCTGCAACGCGTAATGGAACGGGCGCGTCCGATATTACCCTTTGTGCTTGACGAGCTTGAAAAACGAAACCTGCCGAGTGAGTTAGCACTGCTGCCTATCGTGGAATCTGCTTACCAGGCTTTTGCTTACTCGCACGGACGTGCCTCCGGCATGTGGCAAATCATTCCATCAACGGGCCGGTTCCTAGGCTTAAAACAAAACTGGTGGTACGACGGTCGCCGCGACATCATCGAGTCAACCCATGCCGCGATTACGTACCTGGACGGCCTGGCGCAAGAGTTTGATGGAGACTGGGAACTGGCGCTGGCAGCATATAATGCTGGTCCCGGTAAAATTCGTAATGCCGTCCGCTACAATAAAAAACGTAAGCGTAAAACCGATTTTTGGCATCTGACAAAAATCCGTAAAGAAACTCGAGCCTACGTCCCCAAGCTATTTGCGCTCAAGGAGCTGTTTGCCAATCCGGAAAAATATCAGCTTGATCTGATTCCTGTAAAAAATCAGGTTAGCTACAAAGTTGTCGAGTTGGACGGTCAGATAGATCTGGCGCTTGCTGCCGATCTCGCCGGCATTACGCTAAATCAGCTTTATCAACTGAATCCAGCATTCAATCGTTGGGCTACCGCCCCCAATGGTCCCCACCGGTTGCTGCTGCCTCGCGATAAGGCGGAGCAATTCAAAATCGGCGTGGCCAAAGTTCCGGCTAGTAAACGCATCAACTGGGTACGACACAAAATCAAAAACGGCGAAACCCTGAGTCATATCTCGAAAAAGTATCGCACTACAGTAGGGCTCATCAAGGAAGTCAATAACATTCGAGGCAACCGAATCCGCGCAGGAAAATACCTGATGGTTCCTACTGCGACCAAATCGTTAAAGACTTACACGCTCAGCGAAAACTCGCGCAAAGCGGCGATTCAAAATACCAATCGATCAGGTACAAAACGAATCCACATCGTTCGCTCTGGACAGAGTTTGTGGAGTATCTCCAGAAGTTATAATGTCACCACCCAGGCGTTAGCCAAGTGGAACGGCATCGCGCCCATCGATACGCTCAGCATAGGACAGAAACTAGTAGTATGGACAAAAGCTAAGCTGGCACAGACTGCCAGTATCAATCAAACGCGTCCAAGTAACGCTCTGCACGCACTAAGATATACAGTTAGAAAAGGGGATTCACTTTACCTTATTGCTAATCGTTTCAATATCAGGGTTGCTGATATTAAGCGCTGGAATCGGCTCGGTAAATATTTGCAACCCGGGCAGAAACTCAAGCTCTACGTCGATGTAACCAGCCAATCGGGCTAAGACAATCGAGCCTGTGACCCAGCTTCCAGATATTGACCACAAGAGTTGCTTTATCCTGACCCACACGCCAGAATACCCTTTTTGTCAATGCCACTAGCAAAGGATTCCTGAAGAAATCATGAGCCTTGAAATTGATCCAAAACAAATAAAATCTTTTTCACCGATCAAGTCTCTGAATCCTGAAAATGCTCAAGAATTAATCAAAAAAATATCGGCTACCGCAGTACAGGCTGGCCACTATGTCTTCAAAAAAGGGGACACGGATAAGATCCATGTTTACCTGCTGAAAGGCGAAATTGAGCTGCTAGACGACAAGAAAATAATCAAGGTAGTCAAGGCCGGGAACCCGGACGGTTTGCAGCCACTGGCACACGGCTTTCCACGACCATTGTCAGCACGCGCGAAATCTGCAGCGGTCGTAACCAAGATCAACAGTGACATGCTCGATATTATGTTGACCTGGGATCAGACCGGAAGCTATACAGTCGAAGGAGTCGAGGAAGAGGATGACGAAACCGACTGGATGACCCGTATCTTGCAAACCCGAGCTTTTCACCGAATTCCCCCGGCTAATATTCAGGCGATGTTTATGCGCATGGAGTCAGTCAGCTACAAGCCGGGTGAAAAAGTAATCGAGCAAGACGCGGAAGGCGATTTTTTCTACATCATCAAGGAAGGTCGTTGCCTGGTAACACGTTCCACACCCGCCAATCCGAATGGAGTAAAACTCGCCACCCTGTCAGTTGGCGATAGTTTCGGAGAGGAAGCATTGATCTCCGATAGCAAACGTAATGCGAATATTACCATGCTTACCGATGGTCACTTGATGCGCCTCAACAAGGAAGATTTCAATTCTTTGCTTAACGAGCCGCTACTCAACTGGGTTGAATATACCGAAGCCAAGAAACTGGTTGGCGCTGGTGCAGTCTGGTTTGACGTTCGCTTGCCGACAGAACACAAAGCCAAGAATATCAAGGGAAGCATTAATATACCCCTGATTTTCCTGCGCATGAAAGCCAATTCACTGGATACAAAAAAGAAATACGTGATTTACTGTGATACGGGTCGTCGCAGCTCTGCTGCGTCATTTCTGCTGAACGAAAAGGATATTGACTCTTACGTGTTGAAAGACGGCGTTGACACGGCCGACCCTGGTGATCTCGTAAGCGCTTAGCCGGAATAGCCCGGAATCACAGCTACATCTATTTCATCAATCTGCTCAGGCTCCAGAAATTCCTCGGCATAGTCTAGATAAACCCGATTCTTGAAGAATATATCGAAGATATCGGGGTCGATATGATCCTCCTTTTTCAGAGGAAAGGTCAACATCGCCCTGGTGCGATAGCCTGTATTACTATCAAAATCTCGCGCTCCGGTAAAATCGAATCCATCCTCGTTGTAGGCATCGGCGATGTTTATGGTTTCACCAGTCAACACAAAATGTGTGACGACATTACTGTGGTTCTCATTGCCATCCACAACGAGAGGGATAGGGGGAAAACTGATTTCGCTGGAAGAGGTTCCACCCATTTGAATATCGAGCGAGTCATTGGAAATGATTTCAAAGCTGAGCTCGCCATCCTGCAGAAAGTAAACCAATCCGCCATCCGCGTGGGTGAGCGACTTTGCTCCCATCATAATCAGCTCTAGCAGTTTTGCTGTATCGGTTTCCGCCGATAGTGCTATCCCAATTTCGTTGAGGCGGTCGATTCTATCGGGCAGTTCTGACATAAACTGATTACCTGTTCCCTCCGGGGAGGGCCGGATGTTTAACGCATTGATACAAAGTAATTCCAGGTGAATGGGGTGACTTTCAAAATTTGTAAAATCAATCAACTTTTTGCCCCTTATTACTGGTAAAAAGGTGCATACGACCTTATAGTTATTCGTCATTGCGACGCTTATGGGCAACGGGGGATTGCAAGCTGTTAACCAGTTCATGGCGATCGCATAAACTTTAAAATATTATATGATTTGGAATTAGGCTTTATCCAGTCGCAACCCTGCAAGAACCCATATAAAACCGCAGGGTAATCATAAATAAATAAACTATGGAGACGGTATGAAACCCCGTTTTTGGAAAAGCGATTGGTTCGCTGGGCTGCTCACTACCATCGTAATCGTATTTTTTTCGGGTTCCGTTCATTTTCAAAACCTCGAAAGATTATTTTATGATTGGGCGTTGGACAATAAACCGTCTTCCCTCCGATATGATTGCTGTCATCGCCGTTGATAATGTTGAATGAATTTACAAACTAAAATAACCATTCTGGGCATGACCGATACTGGCATCGTGCGTCGCAAGAATGAGGATGCAATTGGCTACGACAGTGCAATCGGACTTGTAGTGCTCGCTGACGGAATGGGGGGCCACCGGGGTGGTGAAATTGCCAGTAGCATGACCATCGATACAATCATCGACGAATTGCAGCAAAAATTGCCCTCAATTGCTCCCGGTGAAGTTGATGAAGCAAGTGGATTCTCAATGGAGTCAATCTGTATTCAGGACGCTGTTGTCGCTGCGAACAATCTGGTTTATAAAACCGCCGAAGCTAATCCGGAGCACAAGGGAATGGGCACTACTATCGTGGTGCTGCAGTTTTACAACAATTCCTTCTCACTAGCACACATCGGCGATTCAAGATGTTATCGACTGCGTGCGGGTAGATTCGAGCAAATTACCAAGGACCACTCACTACTCCAGGAGCTCATTGATCGCGGCTTTTATACCCCTGAAGAAGCCCGTAATTCGATGAATAAAAACCTGGTTACGCGCGCTTTGGGCATCGATCCGGTCGTTATGCCCGACATTCAAGAGGATATAGTTCTGAAAAATGATATATATTTGCTATGTTCAGATGGATTAACCGATTTAGTTGTAGATGAAGATATATACTTAACTATTAAGCAATTTAGTGCTAATCTAGAAGAAGCTGCCAAGCAATTGATTACAAAGGCAAACAAGAACGGCGGAAAGGACAATATTTCGGTAATGTTATGCCGTATTGACGAAGATTTTTCGTCTAAAATGGGCTGGTTTAAGAAATTTGCCGCTTGGTTCGATGAATAACGGATTACACCTAGTAGAAACATACTCTAGAGGCTAGATACTAACATGGTCGCAAAACTGATCACGACATCAAGCACGGGCGATAAAACCGAGTTCGAATTGGTCAATGAAACAACAACTATTGGCCGTAAGCCGGGTAATGATATCCAGATCGACAACCTGTCGGTCAGTGGTAGACATGCTCAGGTCATTACCATACTTGAAGACTCGTTTCTTGAAGATCTTGGCAGCACCAACGGAACCTACGTCAATGGCAAGTTAGTCAAGAAACATGCACTTGAGCATGGTGACAATATTACTTTGGGCAAGTATCAAATAATTTACCAAAGTAATTCTGGTACTGGCGAACAGGATTTCGAACAAACTATGATTATTCGCCCGGGCGAAGCTGGAATGCCCGAGGAAGCTGGTGGCAGGGAAATCGATAAATCAGTACAGAAAATATCGGCGGCGATTGCTTCTGAGGCTGCTACCACTGCGGCATCACCGATGGCCCACAGGGAAGCATGTTTACAACTGTTAAGTGGTGCTAACGCTGGTAAGGAACTGATACTTACCAAGGCATTGACTACCATCGGTCAGCCGGGGGTGCAGGTTGCTGCTATAACCCGACGTCCCCAGGGATTCTTTCTGATTCACGTCGATGGTGGCCCTAACAACAGCGTTCCAAAAGTCGGTGGTTCACCGATCGGGTCTAACGCCCACGAACTAAAGAGCCACGACATTATCGAAGTCGCTGGTGTAAAAATGGAGTTTTACCTTAAATAATATCCCACTGACTGCTCGTCCGAATTTAATCCCGGGAGCAAGCAATGCGACTTCAGCGCATAGTAAGATTAATTCTTAGCGCATTAATCCTCGCGGTACTCTTAGTCAACACATCGGGCTTATATAAATACCCCTTTATCAAGCAGCTGGAGAATTGGACCTACGACGCGAGGCTCAATTTTACCCGTCTCGACACAATTGACGATCGTGTAGTTATCGTTGATATCGACGAAAACTCTTTAGCCGAGGTCGGCCGCTGGCCCTGGGGTCGAGACAAGTTAGCGACGATTGTCGAAAACCTGTTTGGGCTTTACCAGGTCGATGTTGTCGGCTTTGATATCGTATTTGCCGAAAAGGACGAGAGTTCTGGCCTGGAACAATTTGAGCAGCTGGCACGTACCACACTAAGTAACAATTCAAAATACCTGGCGGAATTGGAAAGGATTCGCCCAAGCCTGATGCATGATGATATTTTTGCCGATAGCCTGATCGGCAAAAATTTAGTCCTGGGTTATTACTTTAAACCCAACTTGCAGGAAGGAGAGACTGGCGTAACCGGGTCGCTACCACCTGCACTAACCAAAATGGACGTGCAATGGAGCGAACGCTTGCCAATTAACAGAGCTGCAGGCTACGGCGGCAATCTCGAGATACTGCAGGCGTCAGCCAAATCCGGAGGATACTTTGATAATCCTTATGTCGATGCCGACGGTGTTTTTCGGCGCGTCCCGTTGGTGCAGGCTTATCAAGGTTACCTGTTTGCTTCACTTGCTCTGGCCACTGCGCAGAGACATCTTGATGCTGACGAGATTAATTTGGAGATCGAAACCGAGGGAGCGAAAGGTGGTCAGGAATACTACGCACTTGAAACCATCAATGTTAAAGATTTTCGTATACCGGTTGACGCCAACGGTGCAGTATTCGTCCCCTATCGGGGCAAGCAAGGCAGTTTCCCCTATATACCTGCACACAAAATTCTCAGCGGAAAGGCTAACGCTGATCGGCTGAAGGGAAAGATTGTTCTGATCGGCACCACGGCACCGGGCCTTCTCGATTTGCGCTCGACCCCGGTACAGAACATTTATCCCGGAGTTGAAGTCCACGCTAATATTATTTCCGGCATTCTTGACAACCGTATGAAACACAAACCGGCATGGACTGTGGGTTACGAATTCGTCTTACTGGTAGTTTTAGCTGTCAGTATGGCCTTGTTACTCCCCCTCGTTTCACCGTTACTTGCTGCGGCAGGCGCATTCGGGTTTTCTGGGATGGTCCTGGTCGGAACTTTCATCGCCTGGAACAGCAATTTGATCCTGCCGCTGGCAAGCCCGATGCTGTTAATCGTGTTGATATTCATGCTACATATGACTTATGGTTTTTTCATCGAGTCCCGTGGAAAACGACAGCTAGCCAAACTGTTCGGTCACTACATCCCGCCCGAGTTGGTTGATGAGATGAGCGAATCTCCGCAAGAATACTCACTCGAAGGCGAAAATCGCGAAATGACGGTTTTATTCTCCGATGTGCGAGGATTCACCTCCATTTCGGAGGGCATGGATCCCAAGCAATTAACTCAGTTGATGAATGCGCTGCTAACTCCAATGACCCGCGTGATTCATAAAAATCGCGGCACCATCGACAAGTACATGGGTGATGCAATTATGTCATTTTGGGGGGCACCGCTTGCCGACTCAGAACACGCCAGACACGCATTGTATGCCGCAATGGAAATGATGGACGAATTAAAGACCATGCAAGAAGAATTTGAGCAACGTGGCTGGCCCGAGGTAAATATCGGTATTGGACTAAACACCGGTAACATGAATGTTGGCAACATGGGATCAGAGTTTCGTATGGCTTACACCGTACTCGGTGACGCAGTCAACCTTGGCTCTCGACTCGAAGGTTTAACTAAAAACTATGGCGTCAACATCATTGTTAGTGAAACCACCAAGGCCGAAATACCCGAGTTCGTTTTTCGCGAGCTCGACCTGGTTCGGGTCAAGGGTAAGAATGAACCAGTTGCCATATTTGAACCAATCGGTCACAAGAACGACCTCGAGAAAGCGGTGACATCGGAGCTCACCGACTACAAGAGAGCATTGAGGAATTTTCGAGCCCAATCCTGGGATAAAGCGGAATTGGATTTCTTCAATTTAACTCGCGCAAATCCCAATCGCCTACTGTATCAGGTATACCTTGATCGGGTCGCGTTTTATCGCAGCGAGCCTCCGGGAGAGGACTGGGACGGCGTGTTTACACACACCTCGAAGTAGATCCAAATAAGAACATATTACCAACAGGCTTTTAACTCATGGGCCAGTATTTTTACTCCCTTCTCCAAATCCTGCTCGCTCTGGGCATAGCTCATGCGTACACAGCTTTCAGCATGATCGGTAGCGGTGGCCTGACCAGGAAAGAAGTATTTTCCTGGCACTACCAGCAATCCCTGCCTTTTTAATCGTTGATAAAGTTCACTTGTAGTTATGCTTAGACCCTCGAACCACAACCAGAGAAATATCGACCCTTCAGGTTTATGGATATGCAATCTAGAGTCACCGATCGCCTCACGTATCAAACGCACTGCTAATTCAGAGCGTCGCTTATAAAAAGGTCGGATAAGATCGTGGCAAAGCGGTAACAAGGCATTTTCGGTGATCAGGTAGTTTACGATTTCCGCACCAATGCCGGCCGGTGCGAGACTGGTTATCGCAGTCATATTTGCGAAATAGCGAATAATCTCTTCATTGGCAATCACGATACCGGTGCGGGCACCGGGTAACCCCAGCTTGGACAAGCTCATGCAAACGATACAGTTATCATTCCAGAAAGGATTAACTTTGTTGAAAATGATATTCGGAAACGGTGTGCCGTAGGCATTATCAATAAGCAACGGAGTGTCGTGTCGACGTGCTATGTTATCTAGCTGCTGACACTCATCATCAGTTAATACGTTGCCGCTTGGATTGGTAGGTCGTGAGACACAGATCAAGCCAACTTTTTCGTCAACTTGCAAATTCTCAAAATCAATCTGGTATTTAAAAAATCCCTCACCCAGTTGTTGAATCCTGGCCTCTTGACTGGTAATCAGGCCTTCTTCGACACCAACGTCACAGTAGCCAATGTATTCAGGGACTAGCGGTATCAAAACCCGTTTTTGTGTCGAACCGGATTTACCGGCGAATGAATTAAAGAGGATATAAAATGAACTCTGACTACCATGAGTTAACGCTATATTCTTACTACTTATTTTCCAGCCGTATTGTTGTCGAAAAAACTCGGCGAGCGTCTCAATAAACACACTTTTACCCTGCGGGCCATCATAATTGGCGAGCGTTTCAACCAACTTGCCCGATTTTTGCAGCTTATCGATCACAGCTTCGAAAACCGACATGACTTCTGGTATCGCCGCAGGATTACCTCCCCCCAGCATTACCATCCCAGGCTGAGCAAGCCCTTCCGCCAAATCGTCCATTAAATGAGTAATTCCGGAGTAACCGCGAAATCGCTCGCCAAAATCTGAAAGATTCATCGTATTTTGTTTCAGCAACATTTAATTATCAGAATTACAATTACTGACATCATTTAAAATAAATGCAACCGTTTTCGCAGATTTTCTTGACCTGTATTCAATGTTGACTCGACCGCTTAGTATGGCAACATGCAGTCCACATGAACTCGCACAAAGCTATGCAATACGCCCATGAATTCGAATTCAAGGTTCGCGATTACGAATGCGATATACAAGGCGTAGTCAATAACGGTGTTTACCAGAATTATCTGGAACACGCACGCCATGAGTTCTTGCAATCTCGTGGCATCAATTTTGCCGAAGTAACAGCCGCTGGTGTTAACCTGGTCGTCATCAGGGCAGAATTGGATTATAAAAACTCACTGGTCAGTAATGACCATTTTGTCGTGCGCAGTTTGGTTCGACAGGTGTCGAGGGTCCGCTTCGAGTTCAAACAGGATATTTTTCGCCTTCCTGACGAAACTTTAATGCTCGCAGCTATAATTACCGGAACTTCATTAAACCAAAGAGGACGACCATTTCTTCCAGACCTACTGGTAAATCTATTCAGCTCCGACTAGCCGTGCTTAGCGAGATTAATCGCCCTTAGATATATCGATACTCGATCGGCCAAGTTTGGGATTGCATGAAGCGTTGGAGGCTGACAAAATGGCTTTCATTTTTCGGGAGAAGCAATGGGATTTCTAGCCGGTAAAAAAGCACTCATCGTGGGTATCGCTAGTAACCGTTCGATTGCCTTTGGAATCGCACAGGCGATGCATCGCGAAGGTGCTGAACTAGCCTTCAGTTATGCCAATGACAGGCTTAAACCAAGGGTGGAAAAATTTGCTGCTGAATTTGAATCCGATATCGTATTGCCATGCGATGTCGCCAGTGACGATGAAATATCTTCCCTGTTCAAACAGTTAGCGACGCGCTGGGACAAACTTGATGCACTGGTGCACTCGGTTGCATTCGCGCCGCGCGAAGCCTTGGATGGGGACTATCTAGAAAACCTTGATCGAGAAGGATTTCGCATCGCGCACGATATTAGCTCGTACAGCCTCGCAGGAATGGCCAAGGCTGCAAGGCCAATGATGCAAAATACCAACGGTTCGATAATCACCATGACTTATCTAGGTTCGGAACGAGCGTTACCTAACTACAACATCATGGGTGTCGCCAAGGCCAGTCTAGAGGCCAATGTTCGTTATCTAGCCGCGGCCCTTGGTCCTCAAGGAATTCGAGTAAATTCAATCTCGGCGGGTCCTATCAAAACCCTTGCCTCCGCAGGAATCGGGAGCTTCAAGAAAATTCTCGACGAGGTCAGCGCGAACGCGCCACTTCGGCGCAATGTTACTATCGAAGATGTAGGGAATACCGGCGCTTTTTTGTGTTCAGATCTAGCAGCTGGAATCACCGGGGAAAATATATATGTCGACTCTGGCTACAATATCGTCAGCATGGGCGTGCTCGAGTAATTAGCGGATAGGTGTTTACAGGTCTTCTGCTGGCGTTCTAATTACATCAGCACTACTGGTTAGTAGTTTTAAGACAGACTGGTACTCGGAATTACCCTGTGCTTCAGCAAACTTCTCAAGCGCCTCTCGATCGACACTCGCATCGTTCGATAGCACAGCTGATAACTCAAGCACTACGTACTCACCGTTAGGCGATGAAAAACCATCAAAAACTAGCCCCTGATCAGGTTTTGGCATGGAAAAGGCCCGGCTGAGAAGCGCCACATCAATCTCAGATTGGTTACGTTGAATAAAATCGAAATCACTGATCGTCGATGACCATTCCTGAGCCAAGTCATCGAGCCCTTTACCTGATTTTAAGTCCGTAAGTGCATCCATGCCAGCTTTACGGCTTTGCTCTTGGGCTTTAGTTTGAATCAATTCGGATTTAACCACCTCCCGCACCTGCTCCAGCGGTTGAAGCGCAGCTGGTTCATATTGGTTGAGACGCAGAAACACGACGCGATCATTGCCAAGTTCGATTGCTTCACTATTGAGCCCTTGTGTTAGCACTTCCGGAGTAAATGCAAACTGCCGTATTTTTTCTTCAGCGCCAATGCCGTCACCTGTAAATCGATCGAACCAGTCGCTGGTCTGTATCGATAATTCCAACTGCTCAGCAGCCGGTATCAAAGAATCCGGTTGTTCGTATACGAGATTTGCCAGATTCTCGACAAGATCATAAATCTGGTTCTCGGCAAGCTCGGTTTTTATTTCGTCTTCGAGACTCGATTTTAGCGACTCGAAGGATTGCGTCTCACCCCCGCTAATCGAATGCAAATTAATTAAGTGCCAACCAAATGCAGTTTTTACTGGTTCGCTTAATTGATCGACCTGCATTGAATACAACGCCGCTTCAAAAGTTTGTACCATGACTCCGCGTTCTATCTCTCCTAGATTACCACCGTTATTGGCCGACCCCGGGTCTTCAGAAAACTCGCGGGCCAGGTCGGCAAAGCTTTCACCGTTAACGATGCGTTGACGAATTTCTCTTATCCTTGTAAGCGCCTGGTCGACTTGCTCGTCATCCTTAGACTTGATCAATATGTGGCTAGCTTCCCTGATCTCGGCACTGGTGTAGGTCGCCTGGTTTTCCTGGTAACGTGCATAGACATCGTCAGCTCTGACATCAATACTGCTCTTTATACTGTCGAGGCTTAACTCGATATAATCGATTTTTACTTTATCCTGGGTACGATATCGAGCCGCCTGGGATTGGTAATGCTGTTCGATTTCCGCAGCATCGGTTTGGATTGAGGTCAAATCTACTTTGTAGGTCAATGACCTGACCTTGCGTGATTGATTGCTTAGCTTGGTGAACTGCTTTTCAGTTCCCGGTGTGATAAAAGCAGTAGAGCGGATTCCATTCTGAAACTGCTCGATCGAGCCGTTACGTCTAAGTTCCTGTTCGAAACCAAGTGGAGAATAACCTAGAGAACGCAATTGAGATTGGTAAATTCCGGTATCGAATTGGCCATCACTTTGAAATACATCCATCCTGCGAATGATCTGATTCAATTCGTCATCACCGATACGATAACGTTGTTTTTCAGTATATTGGCGCAGCGCGAATTCTTCGATTAATTGACCAAGAACCTGGCCTCTCAATATCGATTCATCACCAAAAGTCTCGGGAATCGTGCCACCGAACAGTTGTGACAATCTTTGACGATAGTTTGCGTATGCCTGATCAAGATCGCGTAAACTGATTTCCTCGCCGTTAACTGTTGCGGCCGGCATGACTTCGCCACCACCCAGGTAGGAATTAACCCCCCATAGAGCAAATGGAATACTGATCATGAGGATGATGCCGTAGGCAATCCATCCCGTTACCTTGTCTCGAATTGCTTGCAGCATCTAACTTATCGTCACTATTGAAGGTGCCATCCCGCCGATGCACTCAAATCGAGCGCTTTCAATGATGGCGGAGTGGACGGGACTCGAACCCGCGACCCCCGGCGTGACAGGCCGGTATTCTAACCAACTGAACTACCACTCCTGATTGTGTGGTGGGTGCTGACGGGATCGAACCGCCGACCCTCGCCTTGTAAGGGCGATGCTCTCCCAGCTGAGCTAAGCACCCAGTGTAGCTAAAAATGGTGCGCTAGTTTACAGCGTCCTTTAGGGCTTTGCCAGCCTTAAATGCGGGTACATTTGATGCTTTAATCTGGATGGTTTCCCCAGTGCGTGGATTGCGTCCGGCACGTGCATCGCGGTGGCGAACGAGGAATGTTCCAAAGCCAACAACGGTTACCTGATTTCCAGATTTAAGAGCCTGTGTAATTGTAGCAATTACCCCATCCACCGCGCGCGAAGCGTCAGCTTTACTTAAATCTGCAGCACTTGCAACACCATCAATTAATTCGGATTTATTCATTAGATTTTTCCATTTGGTTAAGTTGATATATCTTTTTTTAGCCCGAAGGGCGGACGGCAACACAAGCCCCAATCTCGCCTGCTATCATTGCAGGTTACGATCCTTTTTTTTATGATCGTGGAATCCCCGTCCAGAGCGTAGGATTAAACCAACAGCGGCCTTTAGGGTCAACCTTAATTGGTCAAAAACTTAAAATAAGTCGCATTATTTACACAATCGACTAGTGCGCCCTGACTCCAGAAGACTTTTTATCTTTAACTTTCGGCTTTGGAGCCTCACCAGCTGCCTCCGAACCCTTGGGTAAAGGAGTCGGTTGATGGGCAAGTGCAACCTCAAGCACTTGATCGATCCAGCGTACCGGAATTATTTTAAGTTTGGCTTTGATATTATCGGGGATTTCTGCAAGATCTTTTTCGTTTTCCTGCGGAATCAGGACTTTGCTGATACCACCCCGGTGAGCTGCAAGCAATTTTTCTTTCAATCCACCGATTGGCAAAATCTCGCCTCGCAGCGTTATTTCCCCTGTCATCGCGACATCGGCTTTTACCGGTATTTCGGTCAGCGCCGAGACCAATGCCGTGCACATGCCAACACCGGCGCTTGGGCCATCTTTTGGAGTGGCACCCTCGGGTACATGGATGTGAATATCCTTGTTTTCGTTGAAATCAGGATTAACTCCCAGAATTTCAGCACGACTGCGCACCACTGTCATAGCAGCCTGAATCGACTCCTTCATTACATCACCCAGTTGCCCGGTCTGAACAAATTTACCTTTACCTTCGACCACCGCAGATTCAATAGTTAACAATTCTCCACCAACCTCGGTCCAGGCAAGCCCGGTTACCTGTCCAACTTGATCCTTTTCGTCGGCGGAGCCGAAGCGGAAACGTTTCACACCAAGATACTTTTCGATATTTTGCGAGGTGATTGTCAATTTCCTGGTGCTCGGTTTCAACAGCATGGCTTTTACAGCTTTGCGGCAAATTTTAGAAATTTCACGTTCGAGATTACGCACGCCAGCTTCCCGCGTATAGCGCTGGATAATTTCAAGCACCGCGCTTTGCTGAAACGCAACCTCTTCCGGCTTCAAGCCATTTTCCTTGATTTGCTTAGGAACCAGGTACTTGATCGCGATATTCAACTTCTCATCCTCGGTATAACCCGGGATGCGAATGACTTCCATACGATCGAGCAGGGGCCCCGGAATATTCATACTATTTGAAGTCGCCACAAACATGGTATCGGAAAGGTCGAATTCGACCTCCATATAATGATCTGCAAACGTATTGTTTTGCTCTGGATCGAGCACTGCGAGCAAGGCCGACGCTGGATCGCCTCTAAAATCCATTGCCATCTTGTCTATTTCATCAAGCAGAAACAGGGGATTTCTAACTTTTACGCGCGCAAGGTTTTGAATAATCTTACCTGGCATTGAACCGATATAGGTACGGCGATGCCCTCGAATTTCAGACTCATCACGCACACCGCCCAGCGACATGCGGGAGAACTTGCGATTGGTAGCCCGGGCAATCGAGCGACCGACCGAAGTTTTACCGACGCCCGGCGGACCCACCAAGCACAAGATAGGACCTTTAAGTTTGCGCACCCGTTGCTGGACAGCGAGGTATTCGAGGATCCGTTCCTTGACTTTCTCCAGGCCATAATGATCTTCTTCCAGGACCTTTTCAGCCTGTGCTAGATCGCGTCTGATTTTCGATTTCTTTTTCCAGGGAACACTAACCAGCCAATCGATATAGTTGCGCACTACGGTAGCCTCGGCTGACATCGGTGACATCATCTTTAGCTTGTTAAGCTCGGAGTCGGCCTTTTCGCGCGCTTCTTTTGGCATTCCCGACTCTTCAATTTTCTTTTGTAGATCTTCGATTTCATTGGGTGCGTCGTCCATATCGCCGAGTTCTTTTTGAATTGCTTTCATCTGCTCATTCAAGTAGTACTCGCGTTGGCTCTTCTCCATTTGCTGCTTGACACGCCCACGTATGCGTTTCTCGATTTGCATCAAATCGATTTCGCCTTCGATCTTGCTCATGATATGTTCGATGCGTTCTCGTGGATCCTGGATCTCAAGAATTTCCTGCTTCTCATCCAGCTTTAATGACATATGTGCTGCGATTGTGTCCGCCAGCCTACTGGGGTCATCAATGCCCGACAACGAAGTCAGGATTTCGGGCGGCACTTTCTTGTTCAATTTTACATACTGATCGAACAAATTAAGTACTGAACGCAGCAATACTTCAGCTTCGCGATCATCCACGAGGCCCGATTTCTCTAGCATTTTGGTCGCGGCGGAATAATATTCGTTGGTTTCTAGCAAGCTTTCTACAGACACTCTATCACCACCCTCTACCAGAACCTTGATAGTACCGTCGGGCAGTTTGAGCATTTGCAGAATAGTCGACAGGGTTCCAATCTGGTAGAGGTCTTTCTGTCCAGGGTCATCGACTTCAGCATTTTTCTGCGCCAGCAACAGAATCTTCTTGTTATCGGCCATAGCGGCTTCGAGCGCGAGAATCGATTTTTCACGACCGACAAAAAGGGGAATTACCATGTGTGGATACACGACCACATCACGCAGCGGCAAAACCGGGATCAGTTGCCTGTCCTGTTGTTCTGCGAGCAAGTTGTTTTGATTGTCTGACATAAATGCCTCGAAGCTTGGTTCTCGGGTCTATATAGGTGTTTATGATCGGTTTTCAACCCGGCTCCGGCTCAAGCCTGGGCTAAAACTTACTCGTCAGAAGCCACGCGCTGCATTTCTCCACCCTCGTAGATTACATAGGGCTGGGCATGACCCTCGATTACCGCTGCATCCACCACTACCTTGCTGACATTCTCCATTGCCGGTAAATCGTACATGATTTCCAGTAGGGTATTTTCGAGTATGGTGCGCAAGCCGCGTGCGCCAGTCTTGCGCGCCATTGCTTTCTTCGCGACTGCGTTAAGTGAATCCGGTCGAAATTCGATCTCGCAGCCTTCGATTTCGAACATTTTCTGATATTGTTTGGTGATTGCGTTCTTGGGTTCGGTCAGAATCTTCACCAACGCTTCTTCATCTAGCTCCTCGAGCGTGGCCACCACCGGTAAGCGCCCAACAAACTCGGGGATCAACCCATATTTTATCAAATCCTCGGGCTCAACCTTGCCGATGACTTCACCGAACAGGTCTTTCTTATCTTTGCTTTTTACATCGGCGCCAAAGCCTATACCGCCTTTTTCAGATCGGTTTAGTATGACCTTGTCCAGCCCGGCAAATGCACCACCGCAAATGAACAGTATCTTGCCGGTATCGACCTGTAGGAATTCCTGCTGGGGATGCTTTCTACCACCTTGCGGCGGCACCGATGCGACGGTACCTTCAATGAGCTTCAACAATGCCTGCTGCACGCCCTCCCCTGATACGTCTCGCGTGATCGAAGGATTATCCGACTTGCGTGAAATCTTGTCGATTTCGTCGATGTAAACAATTCCCGTCTGCGCCTTTTCAACATCGTAGTCACATTTTTGTAATAATTTCTGAATGATGTTTTCCACATCCTCGCCGACGTAGCCGGCCTCGGTAAGCGTCGTGGCATCGGCGATTGCAAACGGCACATTAAGCAGTCGTGCGAGAGTCTCGGCAAGCAGGGTTTTTCCGCAACCAGTTGGCCCGATTAACAGGATATTACTCTTGGAAAGCTCGATATCGTCTTTGATATGGCCCACTTCAAGACGTTTGTAGTGATTGTAGACCGCTACCGCAAGAACTTTCTTGGCGCGACCCTGGCCAATGACGTATTCATCGAGGACTTTAAAGATTTCATGGGGGATGGGAAGTTTACTTTCAGCATCCTCGCCATTTTCGTGGATTTCTTCACGAATGATATCGTTGCAGAGATCCACGCACTCGTCGCAGATGAAAACCGACGGACCTGCGATCAGTTTTCTCACCTCATGCTGGCTTTTGCCGCAAAACGAGCAATAAAGCAGCTTTTCGTCCTTATTCTTGGATCTTTCGTCACTCATACAAAACTACCGAATTTTAGCACCCGATCGTCTCGATAATATTAGACCAAACCGCCGAGCACAACCGAAAATAACGCTTTTTGATCAGCGTTTCACAGATAAAACGCAGAAGAATACCTATTCTGTGGCGCCTTTCTCATCTGGGTCGGCACGAGAAGCCAAAACTTGATCGATAATCCCATAGTCCACCGACTCGTCTGCGCTCATGAAATTATCCCGTTCGGTGTCCTGATCGATTTCCTTCTCTTTCTTCCCGGTATGATGTGCAAGCAGTTTGTTAAGCCTTGACTTGACTGCCATAATCTCCTTTGCATGGATCTCGAAATCCGACGCCTGCCCCTGGAAACCTCCTAGCGGTTGATGAATCATAACCCGCGAGTGAGGCAGGCCGTATCGTTTTTCAGCACTTCCACCCGCTAGTAGAATTGCCCCCATACTGGCCGCCTGACCCGTACAAAGTGTACTTACGTCGGGTTTGATAAATTGCATGGTATCGTAAATTGCGAGACCCGCAGTAACCGAACCACCCGGGCTATTGATGTAGAGCGATATATCCTTGTCGGGATTCTCGGATTCCAGAAACAGTAACTGGGCCACTATCAAGTTAGCCATCTGATCCTCGATTGGACCTACCACGAAAATGACGCGCTCCTTGAGTAATCGAGAATAAATATCGTAGGCACGCTCACCACGTGCGGATTGCTCTACGACCATCGGTACCAGGTTGCCCTGGGTATCCAGGTAATCAGGCATTATCGAGATTATGCTGGCGCTGTTGAGTTTGTCTTTCATAGAACGTCCGAGATTAATGTGTATTTAGAGATTGTCATTCATCAAGTCGTCGAAGCTGGCTTCTTTTTCGGTAACCTTGGCTTTCTCCAATATATGGGTGACCACCTGATCTTCAAGCACCATGCCCTCAACTCCCGAGCGTGCCTGCTGATTATGTCGATAATAGTCACGCACCTGATCTGGCTGTTCGTACGCGACCGCCATTTCCTCAATAGCTGATTCTACAAGTTCTTGATTTAACTCGATTTTTTCATATTTAATCACTTCCGCAATAAGCAGCCCAAGCTGTACCCGCCGGGTAGCTTCCGCGCTGAACAGTTCGTTCGGAAAACTCGTTTCGTCGATCGACTCAGAATCCTGGCCCATACGTTGCGCAGCTTGGGCACGCAGTTTATTAATCTCTTCGGCAACCATGGCACTTGGCGCGATAATTTCGTTGTGTTCGAGCAGGCCGCTCATTACTTTGTTTTTTATATCCAGTTTGAGACGGTCGTTCTTCTCCTTTTCCATATTCGCTCGAATATCAGCACGCATTTTTTCCAGGTCGCCGTCCGAAACGCCAAATCCCTGCGCAAATTCTTCGTCAAGTTCGGGCAGTTCCGGCTTCGAAACTTGGGTTGCCTTAAGCGTAAACTCAGCTTTCTTGCCGGCGACATCAGCGCCATGATAATCATCGGGGAAATTGACTTCGACAGTTCTCTGTTCGGTCGCTTTAATACCCTCTAGTCCGGCTTCAAATTCTGCCAGCATCTGTCCAGCACCAATTTCTATGGGCATATCCTTGCCGGCGCCACCTTCGAACAACTCACCGTCGATACGACCTTCAAAATCAACCATAACCTGGTATCCCTTCTTCGCCGCAGTTTTGGTTTCCTTCCAGGTTTTGCGCTGTTCGCGCAATTTTTGCAGCATTGCATCAAAATCTTTATCTGTAATTTCTACCTTCGGTTTTTCGACCTCGATGGATTCTAGTTCTAGCGCCTCAACCTCGGGGTAAACTTCAAAGGTGGCGGTATAAGACATGTCCTCTTTTTCTTCCGTATTAACCGAATCGATGCTTGGCATACCCGCGGGACGCACCTTTTCCTGGATCAGGGCTTCCTGGTAACTAGATTCGATGACATCACCGATGACTTCCTGGCGAACGTGGCCACCGAATTTCTGCTGCACCACCTTCAGTGGCACTTTTCCCGGTCGAAAACCGTCGATACGGACTGTTTTACTCAAATCCTTAAGTTTCTTTTCTACAGCTTCGCTGACGCGATCTGACGGGATTTGAACCGTCATTCTGCGTTCCAGTCCTTCAAGGGTTTCGATTGATACTTGCATGTCAAAATCTCGTGATTCTTGCAGAGAAATAGTTGTAATTTACGACCGGTCGAACTAAGTGTGCTAATGCTGGAGAAAGTGCTGCGACACTCGGAGTGAGCGATGTCCCAAAGTGGCGCGGATTATACCCACGTCAATACAAGTTGTCAGCCAATTTTTACACCAGTTTTAAACTGCATTTTATCTTTCAATACCAGCTCTTAGCCTGGCTGGAAGCCAAGATCACCGGCTCTGCTTTACCCATTCCCTTGACATTACCAGTACTAAATAAACCGGTAGTGATTGGTGACTTATCTGGATCGAGTAAAAAGCTGTCGGTAGCGGAAACAGGTCTTACCTCGCGATCCCAAAAAAGGATCAATAAAAAAGCCCGGTTGTTTGCAAAACCGGGCGTTTAAATCGAACTGCACGCAGATTACATCGCCGCAGCACTTAAGATGGTGCGAAAGGAGAGACTCGAACTCTCACATCAAAAGATACCAGAACCTAAATCTGGCGCGTCTACCAATTCCGCCACTTTCGCAGAAGTTTTCAATCCCTGATCGTACGGCCATTCCGTGAATATATCAGTGAATGGTTGACCAGTAACATGGGCGTCTGCTCGCAGACGCCCTGAATATGGGGTGGACAACGGGGATCGAACCCGTGACAACAAGAATCACAATCTTGTACTCTACCAACTGAGCTATGCCCACCATAAAATGGCACGCCCGGCAGGATTCGAACCTGCTACCCTCGGCTTAGAAGGCCGATGCTCTATCCAAATGAGCTACGGGCGCTTCGGATACCTTTATTAGTTGTCTTTTTCCACGATTGCCGCGTCGGCGACGTGCCGGAGCGCCGAATTCTCACGTATGTTCATATACGCTGCGATTCTGCGCGCGTCGCCTCCTTGCACTCGAGGAAAAATCCTAACTAATAAAGGCATCCTCCTTTCCAAATCAGAGCATCCACTTCAGATACTCAACAATTCACTTCCTATGTGATCTCAAGGACTCGATCTTACCGGTTTCCAGAGTCTGCGAACAGGCCGCTGGATTCAATTTGGTCGGGGTGGAGAGATTCGAACTCCCGACCCACTGCTCCCAAAGCAGTTGCGCTACCAGGCTGCGCTACACCCCGAATTTTGCCGTTTGGCGCAATTTGCGCCACCTTGACGCCTTTGACGTCACCCCGACGCTTTAGCGTCACCCCGACGCTTTAGCATCGGGTGGCAAGGCGCGAAATCATACGCTGATCAAAAATAATCGTCAATCGAATAGTCATTTATATTCAATCATTTAGTCGCATTTTCAAGATCAGTTTGCAATTCTATCTGCGCCGCCACCGAGTTCCTTCGGCGCCATCTTCGATGACGATACCGGCCGCTTCTAACTCATCGCGTATACGATCAGCGTTAGCCCAGTCTTTATTGGTTCGAGCCTGCAATCGTTGTTCGATAAGTTCGTCGATTGCGGCATCGCTCAATCCGCTACCCTGCCCCGCTTTCGATTTAAGGAAGCTTTCGGCGTCAGCTTGCAACAAACCAATTATGCCGCCAAGGTAACGCAACAAGCTTGCTAAACCATGTTGCTCGTCTCGTTGCTCAGTCTTGGCTCGATTAATATCACGCGCCAGGTCAAACAGTACTGCAACCGCAATAGCGGTATTAAAGTCATCATTTAGCGCCCGCTCAAAGCGTAGTTGGTATTCACTATTCACAGGTATCTCGACTGCTTTCATGTCCTGCAAAGCAGCATAAAGTCGTTGCAGGGCGGTACGCGAATTATCGAGTTGCTCTTCGGAGTAATTGAGCTGGCTTCGATAGTGGCTACTAATCAGAAAGTATCGGATTTCCTCTGCTCGAAAGCGCTCGAGAACCTCTCGCAGTACAAAAAAGTTGCCCAGTGACTTGGACATTTTTTCTTCGTTTACCCGAACGAATCCGTTATGCATCCAGAAGTTCACGAACTTTTCGCCATTACAGGATTCGCTTTGTGCGATTTCGTTTTCGTGATGCGGAAACTGTAAATCCTGTCCTCCGCCATGGATATCAAAATGATTACCCAGCAGGCTATTCGACATCGCCGAGCATTCGATATGCCAACCGGGTCTTCCATCGCCAAAACTGGAGGGCCAGCTGGGCTCCCCGGGCTTGGCTGATTTCCACAAAACGAAATCGAGTGGATCTTTCTTGCCCTCATCGACGTCAACACGTTCGCCGGCCCGTAATTCGTCGATTTTCTTGCCCGACAATTGCCCGTAATTTTCGAATTTCGACACCGAAAAATAAACATCCCCATTTTCAGCCTGGTAGGCATAACCCTGTTGCTGCAGGCTTTCAATCATCGTCAGTATCGGCTCGATGGTATCGGTAGCGCGCGGCTCCAAAACGGGATGTAATACCCCCAGTGCATCGGCGTCCTCATGCATCGCCCGAATAAAACGTTCGGTTAAATGATCAAATTCCTCACCGTTTTCCTGGGCTCGGTTTATGATCTTGTCGTCAATATCAGTGATATTACGCACATAGGTCACTTCAAACCCCAGGTGTTTCAAAAAACGATAAACAACATCAAACACTACCAGGACACGCGCATGACCGATGTGGCAATAATCGTAAACCGTCATTCCGCAGACATACATCCGTACCTGACCGGGAATGATGGGTTCGAAAATTTCTTTTTTATTGGTGAAACTATTATAAATCGTCAGCATTGCTTGCTTTAACTGGCTGTTTGAATCAGGTCGTAGAGTTTAAAAGATGCACCCACGCAGCGAAACCGTTAATTGCCCGTCAGCTTCCATAAACGCGGACAAATCAGTAGAATCCGCAGGCTCACAATAAACTGGAATGCTGATGAAAAAGATGTTACTTCCGATTGCGGTCGTGCTCGCAGCAATTCTATCCCTGGTAATTTATCCTAACAGTAAAGGTAACAAACCGATGAATGAAACTACCGCAGGCAACCCAATCGTGCTAATTGAAACCTCCATGGGCAATATCACAATTGAACTAGACAAGCAAAATGCACCCAATAGCAGCGAGAATTTTCTGGCCTACGTAGATGACGGTTACTTTGTCGACACTACCTTTCACCGCGTTATTCCGAACTTCATGATTCAAGGTGGCGGCATCATGGCTGATATGCAGGATAAGCCGAGCAAACGGGCACCTATTGAGAATGAAGCCAACAATGGCCTTAACAATGATCGTGGCACATTAGCAATGGCGCGCACCGGCGATCCGCATTCCGCCACTTCGCAGTTTTTCATTAACCACGCCGACAACGCGTTCCTGAATTTTACCAGCGAGTCGATGCAGGGCTGGGGCTACGCAGTATTCGGTAAGGTCACCGAGGGCATGGACATCATCGATGCAATTGCCCAGGTTCCCACCGGAAACAAGGGTGGCCACCAGAATGTACCTCTCGAAACCATTTCCATCACCGGCGCCAGTCGCCAGTAAACTCGGCTCACCGGTATGAGCGATGAATTCCTGTTCATTTCAGATTGTCATCTCGATGCTAGCCGGCCAGAGGTAACCACTGCAGTTGCCGATTTTCTTGAGAATCGGGCAACTGCGGCCCGTTTTCTCTTTATCCTGGGTGACTTGTTCGAAGTGTGGCTGGGCGATGATGATCCAGCACCAGAGCATCGTCGAGTGATCAAATCACTGCAACAGCTGGCCGGCAAGGTTGAAGTTTTTTTTATGGCTGGGAATCGAGATTTTCTGTTGGGACAGGCATTCGCCCGTGAGACAAATATTACACTGCTGGACGAACCACATATTCTGCAACTCGAAAATAGCAGAATTGTTTTGATCCACGGCGATACCCTCTGTACGGACGATCACGATTATCAGGCATTTCGTTCAATGGTGCGTACGGCAAAATGGCAATCCGACTTCCTGGCTAAACCTCTCGCAGAGCGTCAGCGTATTGCAGCCCAATTACGCACCGAAAGTGTCGATGCGATGACACAAAAATCCTTCGAAATTATGGATGTTAATCCACGAGCGGTACAAGATTGTTTCCGTGATAACGAGGCAAGCATTATTATTCACGGCCATACCCATCGGCCCGCGGTGCATCAATACGATACCAATCTTTCCCGAATTGTCCTCGGCGATTGGAGTCGAGAACCCAGTTACCTGAGCTGGAATCGCGAGCAGGGATTCAATCTAAGCGATCCGAGAATCTAGAAATCCTGTTCCAGGGCACTAAGTTCGGAAGCCAGAAAGCCAGCATCGATACGCGCTGGCCAATTAAAAGGGCCGCGCAGTTTCCCATCCATGTACTGTGTAATCAAGTCGCGAAATGTATCCTCGGCATCGAGGCCCTGCTGCTCACAAAGGCGGCAATACCAGTGGTTTCCAATACGTACATGCCTGATTTCATCCTGATATATAACTTCCAGTAATTCGACCGCGGCATGATCATTGATTTGTTTGAATTTCGCGATCAGTCCCGGGGTGACATCCAAGCCTCGAGCCTCCATGACACGCGGCACCAAAGCCATTCTATGCAATACGTTATTTCGTGTTTTACAAATCATATCCCAAAGCCCTCGATGGGCATGATGGGCACCGTAGTGGCTCCCACGATGTCTGAGTTCCTGTTCCAGTAGCTGAAAATGCCTGGCCTCCTCGCTTGCGACCAGTAACCAGTCACTGACAAACTGCGCCGGCATATCACGAAATCGGTAGGCGGCATCAAGTGCTATATTGATCGCATTGAATTCAATGTGGGCAAAGGAATGCAGCAAACAGATACGTCCACTATTAGTGGAGACCCCACGACGCCCCAGCATTCTGGGATCAACCAATTCCGGTTGTTGCGGACGCCCGGGATCATCAATTGGCAGGATTTTCGATTCAGCATTATAACTCAATGCACCCTGACGCCATGCCTGCTCCAACGTCGTTGCCGATTCACATTTGACACTGGCATCTGGTTCCAGGATAGCGGCCTCAATCTGCTCGAACAGCTCAGGCATCCAGACCTCGCGCCAGGTCGGCAATGATGTCGTCGATGCTTTCCAACCCTACAGCGATCCGGATCAAACCTTCGACGATGCCAGTCCTGGCTTTTAGTTCATCGCTAACCCGCCCGTGGGTGGTGGTTGCGGGATGAGTTATGGTTGTTTTTACATCACCAAGATTGGCCGTTATCGAAAGCATCCTGGTAGCATCGATTAACTGCCAGGCACTTTCACGCCCACCCTCGACCACAAAAGATACCACGCCTCCGAATCCGTACTGCTGTGATTTTGCGAGTTCATGCCGGGGGTGCGTTTCAAGCCCTGGATGGTATACCTTATCCACCCGTGGATGTTGCTCCAGGAACCTTGCCAGCTGAATCGCATTTTGCGAATGCGCACTCATACGCAGGTTAAGCGTCTCAAGCCCCTTCAACGCAACCCAGGCGTTGAAGGGGCTCATGCTGGGGCCAGTGGTGCGAATAACGCCGAAAATTTCTTCATTAACCAGTGGATTGGGACCAACGATGGCACCACCGACAATGCGCCCTTGCCCATCCAGGTACTTGGTCGCCGAATGCACAACAATATCGGCGCCAAGTTCAAGCGGACGTTGCAAGGCAGGAGTACAAAAACAGTTGTCGACCACCAGCATACAATTGTTTTCATGGGCCAGGTCCGCAAGTGCCCTGATATCGGCAATTTCGGAGAGTGGATTCGATGGCGTCTCGAGGAATAATAGACGCGTATTGCCACGAATAGATTTCTTCCAGTCTTCCAGATCCGTCAAATCAACGAAACTGGTTTCGATACCGAAACGCGTCAGGTATTTGTCGAACAGGGTTGTGATGGTACCAAAAACCGAGCGCGAGCTGACGATGTGGTCGCCTGCGTGCAACATGGCAAAGCACAGGCTCGTGATAGCCGCCATTCCCGATGCGGTCGCAATACAAGCCTCCCCGCCTTCCATAGCTGCCAGGCGCCTCTCGAAAGCCTGGGTGGTGGGATTAGTGAAGCGCGAGTAAATATTTCCGGGTTCATCACCGGCGAAGCGCGCGGCAGCCTGGGCTGCGTTTTCAAACACAAAGCTTGAGGTAGCAAATATCGCTTCGCTATGTTCGAACTCGGAAGTACGACGGTGACCGCTTCTTATGGCGAGCGTGTCAAAACCAAAATTGTTACTAGTCACGGAGTTTCTCCAATATCGAAAAACTCGGGAGGGGACGGAAAAAATTCGGGGTCACCCTCTTTAGCAAATTTTTAATCGGAATCGTGTACTGACCCCAGGGCGCCTGCAAGCCGAGTAACAAATTAGCGCCAGCAAGGGACCTTATGATGATGATTCCAGGTTGTCAAGATGCAAATGATAGGTCCATCCGTATTGGCACCAGAATCTCAATTCTGGCATAGCGCAGCTTTGCAGCGCTTTTATATCTATCCCTAGTTTTCCAGCTAACCTGGAATTAGCTACATGATCAAAACCAGGTCGTCAACCAGAACTTCCTCAAACAGTTCTATGACATCGTCATTTATCATTCGGATACAGCCTGCCGACACCGGTTCACCGATACGTTTTTCGTCTGAAGTTCCATGGATATAGATATAACGCGCATAGGTATCGTGTGATCCGGCACGATTAATGCCTTGCTCCATTCCATCCAGCCATAAAATGCGTGACGTGATCTCATCTTGTTCGCGGTTATCGAGATTGCAGGCAATTCTTCCGGTTGGCTCACGCGCTTCAAATACCATTCCCTTCGGTTGGCTACCGCCCAGTTTTTGGCGGATACGATGAATTCCAAATGGCGTCTTGTAAGAATCCAGGCGATTACCCAGGCCATTCAGTGCGGTTGACACGGGATAGCAACGGTTATTTTCTTCAGCAATATCAATCAGATACAGCTCTTGCCGTGTTGAATCGATAACTATAAAGGGACGTTCGTCCGCCAGCGCTGGATTTCCGCTTAGTTTGGGTGCGACCTCGCGACTAATATCTTGCCAGTGCATCAGGCGTTATTGTGCAGTTCAATACCGACGACATTAAGTGCCTCTTCGCTTTTTTCCTTGGCCGAATCGTTGCGCAGGCTGCTGATTTTATCAAGGTAGTCATCATCCACTGTTTTGGTCACGTACTTGCCATCAAAACAGGAACAATCAAAATTCTTGATCCTGCGATTGCCGCGTTGTACCGCGTCGATCAAATCATCGATATCCTGGTATATCAACCAGTCCGCCCCGATGTACTGCGCGATTTCATCTTCGTTACGGTCGTGAGCAACCAGCTCATTTGCTGCGGGCATATCGATACCATAGACATTAGGATAGCGCACGGGTGGTGCCGCTGAGGCAATATAGACTTTTTTGGCACCTGCTTCGCGTGCCATTTGAATGATTTGCTTGGAAGTGGTTCCACGCACGATAGAATCATCCACCAGTAGTACGTTTTTCCCCTTGAACTCGATATCGATAGGATTGAGCTTACGGCGTACAGATTTTTTTCGCATTTGTTGCCCGGGCATAATAAAGGTGCGCCCTATGTACCTGTTTTTGATGAAACCTTCTCGAAACTTGACGCCCAGATGATAAGCAAGTTCAATCGCGGCCGGGCGGCTGGTGTCGGGAATTGGAATTACCACATCGATATCGTGTTGCGGCATTTGTTTTAAAATTTTGCGCGCTAATTTAACGCCCATTCGAAGGCGTGCCTTATATACATAGATATCATCGATGATCGAATCAGGTCGCGCGAGGTAGACATACTCGAAAATACAGGGATTGAGCTCCGCCGTTGCCGCGCACTGCCGCTTCTGGATAGTCCCCGCAACGTCGATAAACACGGCCTCACCAGGTTGTAAATCGGCTATCAGATCAAAACCGGAAGTCTGCAGGGCGACACTTTCCGAGGCAATCATATACTCGCAGCCGTCGCTGGTTTCACGTTTACCGTAGACCACGGGTCGAATCCCACGTGGATCACGAAAACCGATGATCCCTTTACCCGTCAACATAGCCACCACGGCGTAAGCACCTTCAATACGCTTATGGGTTTCAGTTACAGCGGTAAAGATTTGATCTGCAGTAAGGTTGAGGCTGCCGCTACTTTGCAATTCGTGAGCAAACACATTAAGCAACACTTCCGAGTCCGACTCGGTATTAATATGACGCAAATCAGACTGGTATAACTCTAATTTAAGTTTCTCAACATTTGTCAGATTACCGTTATGTGCCAGGGTAATTCCGTAGGGGGAATTGACATAAAATGGTTGTGCTTCTGCGGATGACGAACAACCCGCCGTAGGATAACGCACATGGCCTATACCCATGGTGCCGGTCAGTTCAAGCATATGGCGGGTGTGAAATACATCGCTGACCTGGCCATTGCCCTTGCGCAAGTTAAGCTTGTTTTCGTCGCTGACGACGATACCCGCTGAATCCTGCCCACGATGCTGCAACACCAGCAATGCATCGTATATCACCTGTGCAACCGGCTGATGACCGACTATTCCAACTATCCCACACATATCTTATTACCTATGCCATTGCTGCCTTATCAAAAACTGAAACTATCCACGACATTCGCCGGAATAATGCCTTTAACCCACTCTGCCAGTTGCTGAAAATAACCAACCATCGCCGAATCTTGCCACCATTGCGCTTCCGGCATCGGGGTAAGACTTGCAAGCAACACAATCATAGTAACGATCAAGACTCCTCGAGCCGCGCCAAATACAACCCCCAGAGCCTTGTCGGTACCGCTTAGGCCGGTTTTCGAAACCAGCTGGCTCATAATGAAATTGACGATAGCGCCGATTATCAGGGTGCTAACAAATAAGATAGCGAAACCCGTGATACTGCGAATCGTTGGTGAAGTCACGAAGGGTTCCAGTAACTCCGACATCGGTGAAAAATATCGAAATGCGAGGATACCGGCGACAATCCATGTCACTAGAGAAATCGATTCCTTGACGAAGCCGCGAATCAGGCTAATGAGTGCTGACAATGCTATAACTCCAAGGATTATGAAATCAAGCCAACTCATGGTAGCCCTCGTTTCGGCGCCATCGATGCGCCCCACCAATAGGTATAGAAGCTTACAATAAAAGCGTCAATCGATGCGCTGGAGGCGCGATTATCTTTCATACTTCATGATTATGCCATCGATGTTATGCTTGGCCTTTATCTTGTTCTGCGCCACCTTGGTCTGATCACGATTGACAAATGGTCCGAGCCGAACACGAAAATTGGACTTACTATCGATATTGAATCGCTCGATGAAAACGGCAGCGATATTAGATTTGCGAATTTTGTCCCGCTGCGCCAGCGCCTTGTCACGGTCCTGAAAGCTACCCACTTGCAACACCCAGCTGTCGCCACCGGTTTTAGCTGATTGCGCACCATCAGCCTGTGCCTGCTTGACTCCTGATTCTGCTACTGACCCTGTTTGTGAATCGGCATCGTTAGTGGTTGTGCGCTCAATCTTATTTACTGCAGAGTTTTCGTCGACAAATTGGGGTTTAAGATCCGGCAAAGCGTCAACCTTGGACTGCAGCTCAACGATTTTTGGTTCGAACTCAGGGTTAGCACTAACGAGAGGTTGTGGCGGAATTACAACCTCGAGCTTATCTTTCCGCACCCCTGAACCGTCCAGAATCATGGGCAGGAAAATAACGGCTAGAGCGAAAATCACGCTGATTCCAACCAGACGATTTTTAATGTTTTGATCCATACTAGTTTTGTTGGCCTGAATCGGAAAGTGCGTGTAGCAGAAATTCGACAGTTACGAAAGAACCGGTTACCAGCATTATATCCTGATTACCTAAAGATGACAGCGCATGATCAAGTGCATCGTCAATGCTAGCAAATAGCTGCTCAGGCTCGACCTGTGAGTCGATGCGGGAGGCTAGCTGTTCCGCACTAAGACCTCGATCCGAATCGAGCGTCAGTAACCACCAGGAATCGACTACCTGCTTCATGGATTCGACAAATAGCTCTGGCTGTTTATCTGCGAGCATTCCAAGTAACACCACGACTCTCCCATCCGGTTGTTTGATAGCGGCGAGGTGAGTAGCAAGCGCCCGGGCAGCATCCTGATTGTGCCCGACGTCGAGGTACAACTGGCAAGCAAGAGCACTATCAGCAAGTTGCAAACGGCCCGCAAGTTGGGTCCCATGAAAAAAATCACGTACCTGGTTTGGGTCAAACTCGGCAAGGGGTAGTAACAGCGACAGGCCCGCGACAACACCCGCAAGGTTCTGAGCCTGATGGCTGCCAGGCAGGAAATTATCCAGTCGCAGTTCAACATCCTGACAACGCCACAATAGCTCGTCATCATTTAGTTGCTCCACCTGGAAATCACGCCCTAGTTGTAGACACTTGCAGTTGAGCCGATCGATTTCCGCGAGTACGGATTCGGGTGGATCAGGATCATTTAGCACCACCGCAATCCCTTCGCGAAGCACTCCTGCCTTTTCAAATCCGATTTGCTCTCTATCGTTTCCAAGCCAGGCCTGATGATCGAGTCCGATCGGGGTCAGGTGGACAAGATCCGCGGCTATAATATTAACTGCATCGAGCCTCCCACCAAGCCCTACCTCCAGAATCGCGTAATCCGGCTGCCACTGCTGAAATAAGTAAAGTGCCGCCAGCGTGCCAAACTCAAAATAGGTTAACGCAGTATCATGGCGTGCCGTCTCAACCGCCTCAAATGCAGCGCCCAATTCAGCGTCACTAACCGGCTTCAGATTAAATTTAACGCGTTCGTTGTAGCTTAGAATATGCGGCGAAGTGTAGCTTGCGACTGTGAATCCAGCCTGTAGCAACCAGTTCTCGTAAGCAGCAACGCTAGATCCTTTACCATTAGTGCCGGCGACGGTTATCACCTGCCGCCCTATTTTATCGAGAACGAGGCGCTCACCAACCTTGCCGACTCTTTCCAGACCCAGATCAATGGCTTTGTCATGTAAAACCATCTGCCATTCCAACCACTGGTCGAGAGTATCAAAACGCATCTAGGTTCGGAGGGACTTAAACAGGAAGTATTTTAAGGGGCGGATTGCCCCATTAACATGGTACACAGCGAGCTTATCTTTTCACGCAGCTGGCGGCGATCGACAATCATGTCCAGGGCGCCATGTTCGAGCAAAAATTCGCTTCGTTGGAAACCTTCGGGCAGTGTTTCACGCACCGTTTGCTCAATTACCCTGGGTCCGGCAAAACCGATCAAGGCCCCGGGTTCACCAATATGAATATCACCGAGCATGGCGAAGCTGGCGGAAACCCCGCCCATGGTGGGATCGGTCAGTACGCAGATATAAGGCAATCCTTTTTTAGAAAGCCGAGTCAGGGCGGCACTGGTTTTAGCCATTTGCAGTAACGAGAATAAGGCTTCCTGCATACGGGCTCCACCGCTTGCAGTAAAACAGATCAGGGGGATATTATGCTCGATACAGGTATTCACCGAGCGGACGAATTTTTCGCCAACGACCGAACCCATCGATCCACCCATAAACTGGAACTCGAATGCCGCAGCAACCATTTCAACACCCATCACGGTGCCCCGCATAACCACCAAAGCATCTTTTTCGCCCGTATGTTTTTGTGCCTGGCTCAGGCGGTCCCGGTATCTCTTGTCATCTCTGAATCTCAGTACATCGTCGGCTTCAAGCTCCGCCGCTATTTCTTGGCGTCCTTCTTCGTCGAAAAAAGACCCCAGGCGGCCGCGTGCACCGATACGCATGTGATGATCACACTTGGTGCAAACTTCCTGGTTACGTTCGAGTTCGGCGCGGTAGATAATTGCATCGCAACTGTCGCATTTCGCCCATAATCCTTCTGGCACATTCTTTTTATCATTACCACCCGAGGTTCGGATCTTGGATGGCAATAAATTCTCAAACCAGTTCATGCAACACCTCGTATAGCCCGGTCAGTCATCTTGCCCGTCATACATGTCGCCACGTTTAACCTCGTGAAAAAAGTGATCTATCAATTCCGCGCTCTTTACACCCTTGGCAATTTCTACACCACTACTTACATCCACTCCCCAGGGCCTCACTCGAATGACTGCCTCGGCAACATTTGCTGGATTCATACCACCAGCCAACAGCAACGGATATTCGAACGAAGCAGGAATTTTAGACCAGTCAAATGTATCACCTGAGCCGCCCAGTCGTCCAGCCGCATTGCTGTCGAGTAAAAATCCCTGCGCAGAATTATATTGTTGCGCAAATTCTTCAGGATTTTCGATGCTTCCCATGGGAATGGATTTGATATAGGGGATTCCCCATGATTCGCAAAATTCTAGTGACTCGTTACCATGAAATTGCAGGCAATCGGGACGCAGCTGCTGCAATACATTTGCGATCCAGTCCTCGTTTTCATCCAGAAACAGTGCCGTTACCGTGACAAAAGGAGGCAATACCCGGCGGATCTCGAGGGCTTGTCCGAGTTCAAGTGCACGCGGGCTGGGTTGATGGAAAACCAGTCCAATGGAATCGGCGCCCATCGCAGCCGCATGGCGCGCATCCTGCACTCGCGTTATTCCACAAATCTTGACCCGGGTCCGGTTACTCATATCAGAATAATACGGGTTTTTTGGCTATTGTGGGGAGCTTATATTGCTCTTCGTATAGGGCTTGTAGAAAATACAACCCTGCCGCCGGTGCGGTTACATCGGCAAGATTACGATCTCGGGCCTTAAAAACTCTGGCAAACCAGGTAATATCCTGCTCTCCCTTACCTACCGTGATAAGACTACCAGCAATGTTGCGTACCATATGGTACAGAAATGCATTCGCCCTGATGTCCAGATAAACAATTTCGCCCTCTCGGGAAACTGAAATTTCATGAACATTTCGATGCGCTGATTTTGCCTGGCAACCGATGGCGCGAAAACTACTGAAATCGTGTTCGCCGACGAGAGTCTGTGCACAGTCATGCATCAAATCGTGATCGAGTGGACGAAACTCCCAGCTGGTACGGTCATGAAAAATCGCACTTGGTACGGCAGAGTTGAGTATGATGTAGCGATAAGCACGAGACCTGGCACTAAAGCGTGCATGGAAGTCATCCTCAACTGGTAGTGCCCACTTTAGGCGGATATCACGAGGCAATCGGCAATTGGCGCCTAGTACCCAAGCACGCTCGCTACGCTCGACATCGGTATTAAAGTGCGCTACCTGTTCAATCGCATGAACGCCTGCGTCAGTGCGTCCTGCGCATACCAGATCTATCGGTTGATCCGCAACAAATCCGAGTGCGGATTCAAGATTCTGCTGCACGGATTCGCAATGTGGCTGGCGCTGCCAACCACAATAAGCCGTTCCGGAATATTCGACACCAACCGCGTATTTCACGTGAGTCCCAAACCATTCATCAGGTGCTAATCATATCTTTGATCCAGGCATATGGCACTAAGCACACTATACCGGAACATTTTAAGACGTCGCCAGTACAGGACTGTTCCAGCAGGAAACAAATAAAGACAGGCAATTTAGGTATCAATGCGCACTTTTAGTTAACTTTTAATTCCTGCCATGCAAGCGCGGTAAGAGCCACAAAAAGAAAGGCCTGCTGTTTTCACAGCAGGCCCAAGTCCTTTGCTTTGAGGAACTATGAACGTAATTTAGCTAAATCTGATCAAGCAGTGCTTTTGCCTCTGTTTTCTGATCTTCATTTCCTTCAGACATCACTTCTTCAAGACTGCCCCGAGCACCTTCGGTATCACCCATATCAATGAATGCACGAGCCAGGTCAAGCTTGGTCGATACCTCGTCAACATCATCCGGCAGCATCAGGTCACCGATATCATCGACATCCGCAATAGAAGCTGCGGCTGCGGTTGGCTCTTCAAAATCACCGGGTGCAAATGTTCCTGTCTTAACGTCGTCGTCATCGACATCCGCAAAGATGGAGTCGTCTGGATCGGCGACTGTTTCAATGATATCGGTAGGTTCGACGAAATCCTCACCACCAAAGTCGATGATGGAAATATCTTCATCGTCATCATCCTCTTCGATGCCGGGTAGTTCCAACTCGCCGGTATCGAGGTTCAACTCCCCGGTTTGCAGAGAAGTTTCATCAAGATCGATCATCGCAGTATCTTCCATGCCAAAACCAATTTCTTCATCATCGTCATCGGTTGCGCTACTGTCCATCTCCGGTACAACTTCGATGTCTTCGTAATTCGGCGTGATAACTGCGGTTTCTGTATAGCCTTCTTCTTCGGACGCATTGAGCTCTACAGCATCATCATCGATCAATTCGCCGGTAGTAGTATCAGTGAGGTCTGGTTCGAACGGAATAACCTCAGAATCATCAAGATCCACATCATCATCTTCCATTGCTGATTCAAATTCGGCTCCAAAATCGATTTCAGAATTATCATCTACAGCAGCAGCTTCATCCTCACCTATATCAAACTCCATGGCAATGTCATCCATATTGGCATCGTCCGTCGCCGGCGGTTCATCAGCTGCCTGATCATCCATTGAGAACTCGAGTTCATCACCGATATCTTTGGGAAGATCAAGCCTGGTTTCAGCATCGTCCTCGGCTCGAAAATTAGTGTCATCTTTGTCGTCGTCGAGTTCAGGTAATTCGTCAATTCGGGAGATCACTTGAGTAGGGGCAATTTCACCTGCCTCACCCACGTTATCGCCAAAACTTCCACCCGTATCGTCTTCGCCCAGATTAAAATCTGTGGTCGAAAAATTAGTGTCGTCTTCAGACGAACCAAGATCAAAATCGGCTTCCTGTGGCTTGGAAATCTCGAGGTCAGAAGCGCTCAGATCGCTATCCTTGGCGTCTGAAAATAATGCATTATCGGGTACAAGTTCATAACCCATAATCTGGACACGATCCCAGTAACCGCTCGCGGCATCGCCCATAGATTTAAGTTTTTCCGCTTCCTTGATGAAGGCATCTGAATTTTTGGTCGCAAAATAGGTATCGAGTAACTTGGCGCGATAGTCTGCGCGCTCGGGGTGCTCGGTCAAGCTGCTGTTCAACAGCTCTTCAGCGTTATCATAGAGCCCATACGCGAGGTAAACATCAACCTCGTTCAATACATCATCCTGCTCGGCGGTAGCCGCGGCAGGGGCTTGCGCTTCAGGCTCGGGCGACTCGGCCTCTGAAGAGACTGCGGCAGCCTCAAAATCATCCTGCGGTGCGGCTGCTTGTTCTTCGACTTGTGGCTCGAATTCAGGCTCTGCTGGAGCGAGCTCCTCTACGTTCGGGGGTTTGATCTCGGTTACTTCAGTCTCGGCGCCGTCGGCGAGGTGAATCGGAGTTAGTTCATCTTCTTCATCTGCAGCAAATAAATCTTCGTCGCCACCGACGATTATGCCTGGCTCATCTTCAGAGGAACCTTTCCTGCGTTTGAGAATTAACAGGATTAACAACAGGAGAATCACGCCACCGACTGCAGCGAGGATTATCGGATCGCGGATTATGCTGTCCATTAATGGAATCATATCGATAATTTCTGGCGGCAATATACCGTCGAAAATTGAGGGCGCTCGTGCAACCAGTTCGGTTACTATTATCGGTGCCGGAACCGCGGTGTCGGCTTCTTCTTCATCCGCGATCATTCCATCAGTGCTGGGCTCTACGGTTACGATTTCGTCAGGCATCGTGTCGTCGGTCATCGTGTCGTCAGATACCGGTTCCTCGGTTACAGCTCCCTCTATAGCGGCCTGTTCCTGCGCCTGAGCCGCCGCTTCTTCGGCGAGCAATTCTTCGAGCAGCGCTTCTTCGTCTGCCTCGATCGCCTCGGTTACGGTTTCAGTGGTAATTTCTCCCTCGACCTGTTCAGTCACCTCAGCAGTTTCTGTTTGTTCTGCCTGCTCGGCTTGCAGTTGGGCGAGACTGTCATCTTCGATCTCGACCATTTTCTGCAACTCTTCAACTTTATCGAGTCTCGCTAGGAGTTCAGAAATGCGAGATTCGAGCTCCTGGTTTTCAATGCGCGACGCCTCTAACTCTTCCTCTGCAAGTGCCAGCTTGGTGCGCAATGCGTCAACGTCACCAGTATCCGACGTTCCCGTCGATTCGCTATCACCTTCTGCGGGTAACAACAGGCTCAGTTCACTAGTGGCTTCTTCGGTCGCTTCTTCCTGAGTGATTACCTCGGAACCGGCATCTTCGCTGGCTACCGCAGGGGATACTCCGGTGACACGGGCAACGTACTCGTCCCAGAGTCCGTTTTGTACCAGCACCTCTGCATAGGACTCCTGTTTTCCTATAGCATCAAGTTCTTCAAACCCGGGAGCACGCAATACTGCGCCAACCTTCATGTTATTGATGTTACCGTCGTTGAAAGCGCCTGGGTTGGCGCGCTGAAACGCAAGCATCACCTGCGACATACTATGATCATCGCCCTTGTAGCGTGAAGCAATGCTCCATAATGTATCTCCCTTAACAACTAAAACGTCACCCTGGGCGACGTTTTGAGTTTCGTCAGATACATACCCGCCATCGCTTGGCTCGGGCTCGGGAAGTTCCGGCTCGGGGACGGCTGCCTGGGAGGTATCTTCGGATAGCGCGATGGGCTCGGTTATGATTTCGCCTGACTCGGCTGGCGCGCTGCTGTCAACCGTCGTAGTTACTCCGGCCTGTTCCACGATCTCGCTGACACTGGATTCCTCACTAGCCGGTTGTTCAACTGGCGGAGGGGTTGTTTCTACCGGTGCAGGTTGATCTGCGTAAAATGGTGGATCGAGCAATATCGTGAATTCACGCAGTACTCGGCCTTTGGACCAGTCAGCTTCAATCAGAAAATTCAGGAAAGGTTCTTTAATAGCAGACTTGGTTGAGACAATGATGACGGCTTCGTCACCCTCCTCACTTTTCTTTACCGAGAATCTGAGCTCGGAAAGATGACCTGGGCGTGCCAAACCGGCTCGAGTAAAAGCTTCGCGCGAGGCAAGGCTAACCAACAAACCGTCGATTTCCCCGGGTCGCGCAGAAATAACTTCAATCTCGGCATTAAGAGGTTGATTCAGGAAGGAATTGACTTCGATCTCACCAAGGCCCAAGGCAAGACTGTTTGTTGGCAACAAAGCTGCCAACCATAATGCTAGAATTAGTCCCAGATTACGCACGTTTAATCTCCCAGCTCCCCAACCTGAATTCTTATATAAAAGTGCTTAAATCCATGCACCTATGATTACAGTCAGAGAATTTACTTTAAAGAAAACACTTTCACAAGTAGATGTAACTATAGATTACAAAAAAGATTTTAGCAAAAAGTCTGTAACATTCACGTAATTATTAGCCAATCCATATCTCATGGGGTCTGCGATCATCCAGAATTGAAGGCTTGAGGGTTGATTTTGGGCCTGTTCAAGGTCGCTTATAACACAGCTAAACGATTGATTACAATCAGAAAGCGGGCTAGCAGGGCCTTTTTTTACAATTACTTTGTCAAGCGCCGCCAGGCGGCTTTTACAGTCGTCAATATTGACCTTAGAATCGAACCGAAGTTGTACCGCGACCGCAAGACCGTGGAATACTGGCACATTAACGGATTGCAGTGTCAGGTTATATGAACTATTTCCCATTATTTGCTTCAGATCGGTCTCGATTTGGGGGTCAACATTATCTGGTAATAAGTTAAATGCAATTTGCTGCACAAAGACGCCGGGTTCAGCTGCCCGTGAGTTCAACAGATTAATAGCTTGGGATGCCAGTTCGTCTACGCCTGCTTTACCATGAAATTCCGCGCTTCGTAATAGCGTCAAATTCAGCTGCTCGATTGGTTGCAATCGATTGAGCTCAAGGAGAGTTGGCAGCAGGCATGAAAGCTCAGGTCCCGTGAGACGCAAACTCGTTTGGGTATATGAAATGTCGGGGGACGTGTTCGCATCGGCAATAAAAATCGGCGGGGTATCATGCATGCTCGCATGGCTGACCAGCAGACAACCATGATCCAGAGCCGTTGACTCCAGCTCGGCATCAGCCTCCGGCATTAACAACATGGCACAACTCGAAAGATCAAATGTCCGTTGATCTTGCAGGCTTAGATTACCGCCCGCATACGGCAGACGCTTACCAAGGTTCGATTCGTGATCGAGTAAAATCAACGAATCCGATGTAATACCGGATTCGGGCAGTTTCTCCAGGATTGCCTCGGCCGCAACTCCACTGGCATGCGATAGTGCAATGCAATGTTCCATTAGCGCTCTCGTAGAATATTCAGCATACGTCGCAATGGCTCGGCGGCACCCCATAACAATTGATCACCAACAGTGAAGGCGGCGAGATAATCGTCACCCATGCTCAGCTTGCGTAACCTGCCTACAGGAATATCCAGTTTGCCGGTGACGGCGGTTGGGGATAGCGCTTCCATCGAAACTTGTTTGTCATTAGCTATAACTTTTATCCAGTCGTTCGACGCGGCAAGCATCTGGTGAACTTCGTCCAGCGGCACATTATGCTTGAGCTTGACGGTTAGCGCCTGTGAATGACAACGCATCGCGCCAACGCGCACGCACAATCCGTCGATAGGAATCATATCCTCGCTGCGCCCAAGAATCTTGTTGGCTTCAACGCCAGCTTTCCATTCTTCCCTGCTCTGGCCATTGTCAAGCTGCACGTCGATCCATGGAATCAGACTACCGGCCAGAGGTACCCCAAACTCCTCGCATGGATAACTGGTAGAACGCATCTGCTCAGTCACCAGGCGATCGACTTCCAGAATGGCCGATGCTGGATCGTCGAGTAACTCGGCAACGCTCTGGTACAGGCTACCCATGCCGGCAATAAGCTCGCGCATGTGACGTGCGCCGCCGCCCGAGGCTGCTTGGTAAGTCATGACGCTCATCCAATCGACCAGGTCATGCTCTAGTAAACCATTCATGGCCATCATCATCAGGCTTACCGTGCAATTCCCACCAATAAAATCCCGACAATCTGCAGCGAGCGCAGCGTCGATAACAGGGCGATTAACAGGATCAAGAATGATCACGCTTTGTTCTTCCATACGTAATGCCGAGGCCGCGTCAATCCAGTAACCCTTCCAGCCACTGCCTCGAAGATCCGCATATACCTGTTTTGTATAATCACCTCCCTGGCAGGTGACGACTACATCCATCAATTTTAACTGCTCGAGATCAGTCGCATCCTGTAACGGGGGAATATCCCTGCCGATATCTGGCCCGGACTGACCTACCTGCGAGGTGGTAAAAAATACCGGTTCGTCGATCCAGGCAAAATCCTGCTCGGCGAGCATACGTTGCATTAGCACTGAACCGACCATGCCGCGCCAGCCGACAAAACCTACTCTCTTCATCACCCTCTCCATTAATCTATCATCGGGCGAGCGCGCGCAGCGCCGCCACTACAGCATCACCCATTTCCGAAGTGCCTGCACTATGTGCTGTAGCGGTGATATCCGCAGTGCGAAATCCCAGGTCCAGTACGTTACCGACAGCAGTCTCGACCTGGTCTGCGAGGTTTGACTGCTGCAAGCTGTAGCGCAACATCATTGCTACCGATAGAATTGTCGCCAAGGGATTTGCTAAACCTTTTCCTGCAATATCCGGTGCCGAGCCATGGATCGGTTCGTACATACCCTTGCCATTTTTATCGAGTGAAGCCGAGGGCAGCATGCCAATTGAACCAGTCAACATCGCGGCCGTATCCGACAGGATATCGCCAAACAGGTTACTTGTAACGATAACGTCAAATTGCTTCGGTGATCGCACCAGTTGCATCGAAGCATTGTCAACATACATGTGGCTCAACTCGACTTCGGGGTAATCACCAGCTACCTGATTTAAAACTTCACGCCAGAGTTCAGATACCTCAAGTACGTTAGCCTTATCGACTGAACAAAGTCGACGATCACGTAACATCGCAATATCAAAGGCTGATCGGGCAATGCGTTCGATTTCGTGTTCCGCATAGACCAGGGTATTGAAACCCTGGCGTTCGCCATTTTCGAGTACACGAATTCCACGAGGTTGCCCAAAATAAATTCCGCCGGTAAGCTCACGCACGATCATGATATCGAGACCCGCAACCAGATCAGGCTTGAGGCTTGAGGCATCAACGAGCTGAGGATAAAGTATCGCCGGGCGCAAATTTGAAAACAGGGATAGTGACGAACGTAAATTTAGCAACCCTTTCTCAGGGCGCAACTCACGTTCGAGATTATCGTATTGCGGGCCGCCTATGGCGCCAAAAAGAACCGCATCCGCCTGCTCACATATCGCCAGGGTTTCGTCTGGTAATGGCTTACCCGATTGATCGTAACCTGCGCCACCGATAGCTGCATATTCCAGTTCGGCGTTCAAACCAAAGTCCTGTTGCAGGCACTGAATCGTTTTAGCCGCCTCGGTAATGATTTCAGGGCCTATACCATCGCCAGCCAATACTGCTATTTTCATACTCATCTACGAAATCCTACCTCAACCACCGCAGCTTTTTGTAATATTGCTGTTCAAAAGCTTTTATCGTCTCGGCGTGTTGCATCGTCAGTCCTATATCATCGAGCCCGTTCAACAGGCAATACTTGAGAGGCTCATCGATTTCAAATGCCATTTCAATTCCGTTTGCGTTACGCACCACCTGGCTTTCAAGGTCTATGCTTAACTGATAATCTTCGTTGCTTTCAAGTTCGTTAAACAATTGATCCACCAGCTCACTACCCAATGCAATGGGTAGCAGTCCATTCTTGAAAGAATTGTTATAAAAAATATCTGCAAAGCTCGGCGCAATGACAACTTTAAATCCAAAATCCATTAGCGCCCAGACCGCGTGTTCGCGTGAGGAACCGCAGGCAAAATTTTCGCGCGCCAATAAAATTTGCGCATGCTTATAGGGATTTTTGTTAAGCAAAAAATCTGGATTGATACGACGCTTGGAGTGATCCTGTCCGGGCTCCCCAGGATCAAGGTAGCGCCAGGTATCAAACAGGTTCACGCCGAAACCCGTGCGCTTGATCGACTTGAGATATTGTTTCGGGATTATCGCATCGGTATCGATGTTGGGTCGGTCGATCCCGGCGACAATTCCAGTAAACTTTTCGAACTTTTCCATAACGCCTCCTAGAGCTCTCGCACATCGGTAAAATGACCCTTCACCGCTGCCGCAGCCGCCATCGCCGGTGACACCAGGTGAGTACGTCCGCCCTGACCCTGGCGCCCCTCGAAGTTTCGATTCGAGGTTGAAGCACAACGTTCGCCCGATCCCAGCTGGTCAGCATTCATACCCAGGCACATCGAGCACCCCGGTTCGCGCCATTCAAATCCGGCCGCGATAAATATCTGGTCGAGCCCTTCGTCTTCAGCCTGTTTTTTTATTAGCCCCGAACCGGGTACGACCAATGCCAACTTTACGCTGTCCGCCACCTTACGCCCTTTGACCACACTGGCCGCGGCGCGCAAATCTTCGATCCGTGAATTGGTACATGAACCGATAAAAATCTTGTCGACGAAAACCTGATCAATCGGCGTATTGGCCTTTAGCCCCATATAATCGAGGGCAGACTGCATCCCCCCGGCTTTTATCGGGTCTGATTCCTGAGCCGGGTCAGGAATGCATTGGTTAACCGCACATACCATCTCCGGTGAAGTTCCCCAGGTGACCTGTGGCACAATATCCTGCGCGTCGATTACTACTTCACGATCGAATACCGCGTCCGGATCGGAATGCAAATCAGCCCAGTAAGCGATTGCCTGCTCCCAGATTTCACCTTGAGGTGCAAATGGACGTCCTTTGACATAATCCAGCGTGGTCTGATCACAGGCGATCAACCCGGCACGTGCACCCGCTTCTATGGTCATATTACACACAGTCATGCGGCCTTCCATGGAAAGCCCGGTGATCGCCTCACCGGCAAATTCGATGGTGCAGCCAGTACCACCTGCGGTCCCAATTTCACCGATGATGTGCAGCACGATATCCTTCGCAGTAATTCCCGCAGTGACCGAACCTGCAACCGTCACGCGCATATTTTTCGATTTTTTCTGAATCAGGCACTGGGTTGCCATGACATGCTCGACTTCGGAGGTGCCGATGCCAAACGCTAATGCAGCGAAGGCGCCGTGGGTAGATGTGTGCGAATCGCCGCAGACGACGGTCATGCCCGGTAAGGTTGCGCCCTGCTCCGGACCAATTACATGCACGATACCCTGGCGCTCATCTCCCATCTTGAATTCGGTGAGCCCATACTTATCACAGTTTTCATTGAGCGTATCTACCTGCAGGCGTGCAACCGGATCGGTAATACCCTGCTCAAGTCCAGTGGTCGGCACATTGTGATCAGGCACCGCCAAAATAGAACGCTTGCGCCATAAAGGTCGCTGTGCGATTTCAAGGCCTTCAAAAGCTTGCGGCGAAGTGACTTCATGCACCAGATGGCGATCGATATATAACAACGCGGTACCATCGTCATCAAGACGTACCTGGTGCAGTTCCCAAATCTTGTCGTAAAGGGTTTTTCCAGCCATGTTTAATCTACCCGCTTAATCTACCCGTAAAAAACTTGTTAGATTCTACGCCTGCGCCTAAAATAACTCTAATTCATAATTTTCATTAATTTAATTCCAATTTGGAATACATATGCAGCTAAGTCAAATAAACGCCTTCATCGCGGTTGCTGAACTCGAATCATTTTCGCTCGCTGCCGAAAAATTGCATATCACTCAGCCCGCGGTTAGCAAACGCATTCGCCAGCTGGAGAATAACCTCAACGCTGAACTATTCGATCGCATCGGTAAGCGCAGCATCCTGACGCCAAACGGGAAGGCGTTCAAACCCCATGCCGAACGCATACTGCAGGAATTGAAATTGTATCGCTCGGGGTTAAGCCAGCAACAGGATACGCCGTCGGGAAGTCTTAGTTTCGCCACCAGTCATCATATCGGTTTGCACCGCCTGCCACAGACATTGCGCGAATTTAAGATCAGTTACCCGCAGGTAGACCTGGATTTGCATTTCATGGACTCTGAAGACGCCTGTGTTGCAATCGCCAATAGTGAACTGGAGTTGGCGATCGTAACTCTGCCTGAAATCGCCGATGATAAACTCGATTGCGAACCGATATGGATTGACCAGTTAGTTGTCGTAATGGCAGCCGATCACAGCCTTGCCCGACACCAGGAAATCGAACCCGAGTTTTTGCTAGAACATCCTGCGATACTACCATCGCCTGGAACCTTCACACGCAAGATCATCAACAACCTGTTCACTGCTAACAAGGATCGACTCAAAATCGTGCTGGAAACCAATTACCTCGAAACCATCAAGGTGATGGTGTCTGCCAACCTCGGCTGGAGCATCCTGCCACAGAGCATGGTCGACACCAGTTTGATCAGCCATAGTCTAAAAGGTCTTAACCTGCGTCGTCCGCTGGGCATCGTAACGCGTAAGAATCGAACCCTGTCGCTAAGTTCCAGCGCCATGATTGAACTGTTGCGTAGTTGTCGAATTGACGGGTAACAGTAGTAACATATCTGCACAGCGGTCAGTTCTGCAATTACCCGGATTTATTGCTATAGTCAAGACGATTACATGCAAGGAGACCCCAATGCATCTTACAATGAAATCTCTGGTACTTTCCGCAACACTTGTCTTAAGTACCAACAGCTTTGCCGGGGAGGTAAGCCGGTCAATGTTCACCATCGGTGTCGATAATCGCGAGCCGGTTCTGATGGTGAATAGCATCGACAGTAGTGCCTACACGGCGATTTCTTTTTTCACCGAATTAAACGACTTATCAGGCCACAACGTGACCCACCAGTGGACTTATAACGGCGATGTCATGTTTGAAAAAACCTTTGAGGTAAATGGCTCACGCTGGCGCATCTGGACCAGCAAAACACTGATTCCAACCTGGACGGGCGCGTGGACCGTAAACGTACTGGACGACGACCGTTCGGTACTGGCCAGCAAATCTTTCGAATATCAATAAACCGATTTGAAGTCTGTTAAAACCCCGCCAATGCGCGGGGGTTTTTTTGCACTCAAATTACGCATCGCGTAGCGAAGCCACTGGACAGTGCATTATTGGTCATTTAGAGTTATTTTTTCGCTGTTGTGTAGTCTCCATGATCTGGTTAAAGCGAATGTTTCTGGCGCTGATTGCGTTGGCAATAATACAAATCATTTACTACTACCCGGAGATGCCGGAGGTAGTCGCGTCGCATTTCGATGGGCTTGGTGCGCCTAACGCCTGGTCGAGTAAAATTGGATTCTTTGGGTTATACGCAGTAATTTTGTTGATGCTGGTCGGCATTTTCATTTTCGTTCCGAGCTGGTCGGAGAAGCGCGCCAGTTTCGGAATGAAAATTCCGCACCGTGATCACTGGCTCGCACCCGAGCGTATCGAAGAAACCAAGCTATTTTTCCGACGCCAAATGATGATTATGGGTGTCGTGCATCTAGCCCTGGCGATATACGCGATTCAACTCGCCATCCTGGCAAACTTCGATCAGCAACCTCGCTTGCATCCCAGCATAGGTTGGGCATTGGGTTTGTATTTCGTGATTCTCATCATCTGGCTCATACATTTCTTCTTACATTTCAGGAACCCATGAGAAGTAAAAATATAATCCACATGGTTTCCTGCCATGCCGAAGGTGAAGTCGGTAATGTCATCGTCGGTGGTGTCAGTCCTCCTCCGGGCGATACGCTATGGCGGCAGTCCCGCTGGATCGCCGAAGATCAGGCGTTGAGAAACCTGGTGCTCAACGAGCCCCGTGGAGGCGTATTCAAACATATCAACCTGCTGGTTCCGGCAATACAGCCTGAAGCGCAGTTTGGATTCATCATCATGGAACCCGAACATACCCCGCCGATGTCAGGTTCAAATTCGATTTGCGTCGCCACGGTGTTACTCGACAGCGGATTGATCGCGATGCAGGAGCCGCTCACCGAATTCATCCTCGAAGCACCTGGCGGCCTGGTCCCGGTTAAAGCCTACTGCGAAAACGGTAAGGCCCAAAGTGTCGAGGTTCATAACCTGCCCTCGTTTGCCGATCAACTTGACGTAAGCCTGGAAGTTGAAGGGATCGGAACATTAGCCGTGGACACCGCCTACGGCGGAGACAGTTTCGTACTCGTCGATGCGGCCGCACTCGGCTTCCAAATCAAACCTCATGAAGCGCGGGACCTGGCGCAGACCGGAACCAAAATTAGTGCCGCGGCAAACGAACAGCTTGGCTTTACTCACCCGGGCAATTCAGAGTGGGCACATGTTTCATTTTGTGAATTCGGTATGCCGATCACCGAAGAAAACGGGGTCAAAGTCAGTCGAAATACTGTCGCAATCGACCCAGGTAAACTCGACCGATCTCCCTGTGGTACCGGGTGCTCAGCACGCATGGCGGTATTGCATGCAAAAGGCTTAATGAAAACCGGAGACCGGTTAATCGGCAGATCGATCATCGATTCCCGTTTCGATTGCAGCATCGTTGAAGAAACCCGTGTCGGTGATAAGGCTGCGATTATCCCGTCGATCCGCGGGCGCGCCTGGATTACCGGTACTCACCAGATCATGCTCGATCCAGATGATCCCTGGCCCGATGGTTACCGTCTCAGCGATACCTGGCCGCTCAAACAATAATACCCTTGTCTCTCAACAAATCCTGGGCCTGATCGCTTAATCCGAGTAATGAAGATAAAACCGCTGCGGTGTGCTCTCCCAGCATGGGTGGTGCCTGCCGGTATTCGATCGGTGTTTGCGAAAGCCTGATCGGATTCGCGATGCTGGCGACCTTGCCCGCATTCGAGTGATCGAGTTCGAGTTGTAGGCCACGGTGCTGCACCTGCGGATCGGCAAATACCTGCTCGATGTTATTGATCGGGCCACAGGGAATACCGTGCACATTTAATACTTCAAGCCATTCCGCGTTTGTTTTTTGCAACATGATTTCGATTACCTGCGGGACTAATACATCACGATTTTCAACCCGACTGCTGTTTTTTTGAAAACGCTCATCTGCGGCGAATTCAGGCTTACCGGCGAGTTCGCAAAAGCGCTGGAACTGGGAGTCATTACCGATGGCGAGAATGATGTAACCATCACTGGTCTGAAATGCCTGGTAAGGCACGATATTGGGATGCGCGTTGCCGAGTCTTACAGGATTGTTACCCGTCGCGAGATAATTCATCGCCTGGTTTGCAAGGGTTGCCACCTGTACGTCGAGCAGAGCCATGTCGATGTTTTGCCCGGTCCCGGTTTTTTGCTGATGGATCAGCGCCGCCTGGATCGCATTGGCCGCATAAAGGCCGGTCAGTACATCGGCCAGGGCGACTCCGATTTTCATCGGTAGCCCATCGGTTTCCCCGGTAACGCTCATCATGCCGCCCATCGCCTGGATCATAAAATCGTACCCGGCTCGCTCGGCGTAAGGCCCGCTCTGTCCGAAACCGGTAATCGAGCAATAAACCAGCCGTGGATTGAGTTCCTTCAGGCTTTCATAATCGAGGTTGTATTTTTTTAATCCACCGACCTTGAAGTTTTCGATCAATACATCACAGTGCCTGGCCAGATCCTGGATCAACGCCTGCCCTTCGGACCGCGACATGTCGATGCAAACCGATTGCTTACCGCGATTGGCGGCATGAAAGTAAGCTGCCTCCGAAGTGGCTTCCCCGGATGCGCCGGGCATGTAGGGCGGACCCCAGCCACGGGTATCGTCACCGCTGCCGGGGCGTTCGATCTTAATCACTTCCGCGCCGAGGTCGGCCAGCATCTGACTGGCCCAGGGTCCTGCCAGAATACGGCTCAGATCGAGAATCCGGAATCCCTGGAGTGGTCCTGCCATTTATGAGAAGGCCTGAATTCCTGTTTGTGCACGTCCCAGGATCAAAGCATGAACATCATGCGTCCCCTCGTAGGTATTAACTGCCTCGAGGTTCATCACGTGTCTAATCACATGGTACTCATCGGAGATACCGTTACCACCATGCATGTCGCGCGCGACGCGCGCGATGTCAAGCGCCTTGCCGCAATTGTTGCGCTTCATCAGGGACACCAATTCATTCGGGCAACTATCAGCATCCATTAATCGTCCCATTTGCAGACAGCCCTGCAATCCGAGTGTGATTTCGGTCTGCATATCGGCGAGTTTCTTTTGCACCAGCTGGGTCGCCGCTAGCGGACGGCCAAACTGATTGCGGTCCAGGGTGTATTGACGAGCCGCATGCCAGCAGAATTCAGCCGCCCCCATCGATCCCCAGGCAATGCCGAAGCGCGCCCGGGTCAAACAACCAAACGGTCCTTTCAAGCCTTCCACATTTGGTAGTAGATTCTCCTCGGGCACAAACACGTCGTGCATTACGATTTCACCGGTAGAGGACGCACGCAGCGAAAACTTGCCTTCGATTTTAGGCGTGGAAAATCCTTCCATGCCACGCTCGAGAATAAAACCTCGAATGACGCCATCGAGCTTGGCCCAGACCACGGCCACATCGGCGATCGGGGAGTTGGTGATCCACATTTTGGCGCCTTTGAGCTTATAGCCACCATCCACCGCGGTCGCAGTCGTCTTCATGCTGGCGGGATCAGAACCCGCATCAGGTTCGGTTAAGCCAAAACAACCGACCGATTCACCCGTGGCCAGGCGCGGCAGAAACCTCTGCCGCTGCGCCTCATCGCCATAGGCATAAATCGGGTGCATTACCAGCGATGACTGAACGCTCATTGCCGAGCGGTAACCGCTATCAACACGCTCGACTTCTCGCGCAACCAGGCCATAAGACACATAGTTGACGCCGGCACAACCGTATTCCTCCGGAATTGTCGCGCCGAGCAAGCCCAGTTCGCCAAACTCGTTCATGATTTCGCGATGAAACACTTCGTTGCGGTTTGCCATTTGCACGCGTGACATAAGCCCATCCTGGCAATACTCGCGTGCGGCGTCGCGAATCATGCGCTCCTCCTCGCTCAACTGCTGCTCGAGAAACATCGGATCCTGCCAGTCAAAAGTTACTCGTTTCGATTGTGTCATTGAATCATTCGCCTGTTAAATGTGATCACATTTTATCCGGACCATCGGATAATTCCAGCCAATATGCGTTCTACCCCGATTATTTTAAAGCCTGGCATTGGGTTTTACCCGCGACTGTCAATAAACTCCAGCGCCAGGGTTCCATAGTCGTAGTAAGCCGCGCGCATGTTCGGCCATTTCTCACGGTAGAGGGCTTCGATTGGAAACGGAAAATCATCGCGGTTACCGCTTGCGATGGTGTCGGCAAGCTGTTTACCCATTACCGTCCCAACGCCGATGCCACGTCCGTTGTAGCCCGCGGGCGCAAACAGACCCGGGGCAAGTAATTGTACGCGCAGGACTCCTGTCGAGGTTACGCCGATCTGTCCACTCCACTGGTAGGCCCACGGAGTTCCCTTAAGTTGCGGATACAAACGGTCACGTTTGCGTGTCATCCAGTTCTGTCGTATTGCGCGCTGGGATTTCGAGAGCCTGCCTGGACTGCTCATCACCAGGCGTCCGGCACTATCAATCCGCGACGATGTCAACAGTGTGTTCGTATCCCACAGCCCGTGACGTTGCGGGATGATTGACGCGGTGATTTCCTCCGGTAACGGCGGGGTTGCGCAATGAAAAATAAACACCGGCAGCATCGACTCGCGTACTTTCGTACTGTGGGTATCCGCGTAAGCATTGATTGCAACAATCACCTGCTCGGCAGACACTTCTCCGTTTGCGGTTTGCGCCAACCAGCGATCGTTGTGACGAGTCAGACTTGCTATCCCGGATTGCTGGAACAGCTGCACGCCCTGTTCGATCGCGGCATTTGCCAGCGAGCGCGCATAGCTCAGCGGATGGATGGTACCCGCGTTAGGATCGAGGATACCACCATGCCGATACACCGGCGACCCGGTAATAGCATGCGCGCGAATACCGTCAATTATCTCCACACCCGCACCCAGGTTCTGCAATTGCCGGCAGCGATCTTCGAGGTCAGCCATGGCGCTAGCCCTGTGGGCAATATGGACGGTGCCGCAGCGCTCTGCCTGGCACTGCATGTTAAAGCGTTCAACCAGATCAAATACCAGCGCGGGTGAATCGCGCAATGCCAGATTAAAGCGCTCGGCGGCCTCCAATCCGAGTAATTTTTGCACCTGCTCCGGGGTTTTCCAGATACCTGCATTAACCAGGCCAGCATTACGGCCCGAGCCACCGAAACCGATACTCCTGGCCTCGAGTAACACTACCGAAACACCCTTCTCGGCAAGGTGCAGTGCGCCCGAGAGCCCGGTATAGCCGCCACCCACGACCAGCACGTCGGTCTGCAACGACCCGGTCAGTTGCTCGCTTACCGGACTCGCAATCGCAGTGTCGCCCCAGAGGGAATTTTCGTCAGCATCTTGCGGCGGATATTCGGTCATTCGGGTATCTCGCTCCGGTAAGCGTCGAATTGTGCGCGATCCGTTATTTTAATGCTAGCCAAGCAAACAAAAATCGATAAGAATCTTGGATCTCTCGCCACATTTTTGGAGTAATTGCAATGTCGATGCTAAGCGTCGCAGCCACGCAAATGGCTTGCAGCTGGGACCTTCCGGCAAACCTGGAACGTGCCGAAAAGTTGATTCGCGATGCCGCGGCCGGTGGTGCCCAGGTAATTTTGATTCAGGAGTTATTCGAGACACCTTATTTTTGTATCGAGCAGGATACGAAGCATTTCGAGCTGGCCACAACGCTGGAACAAAATCAGTCGCTACAACGCTTCCAGGCGCTCGCCGCAGAACTCGAGGTAGTATTACCCTTCAGCTGGTTTGAGCGCGCCAACCGTGCATTCTACAACTCGCTGGCAATGATAGACGCTGGCGGCGCAATTCTCGGCGTATACCGAAAGTCGCATATCCCAAATGGTCCGGGTTACCAGGAAAAGAATTACTTCAACCCGGGAGATACCGGCTTCAAAGCCTGGGATACCCGCTATGGCAAAATCGGGGCCGGCGTTTGCTGGGATCAATGGTTTCCCGAGGCGGCGCGCAGCATGGCTTTGATGGGTGCCGAATTGTTATTGTACCCGACCGCGATCGGTTCAGAGCCGCCACCCGCGAATAACCTGGACTCCAGCGGCCACTGGCAACGCACCATGCAGGGTCATGCCGCCGCCAACATGGTTCCGGTGATTGCTTCTAACCGCATCGGTACCGAGCACGCAACCCAGGATTCGGCCTACGAGCTCACCTTTTACGGTCATTCGTTTATCGCCGATCATACTGGCGAGATCGTTGCCCAGGCCGACGACCGTAGCGAGACGGTACTGGTACACGAATTCGATATGGAGCTGATCCGCGGCTTTCGCGATGCCTGGGGTATCTACCGCGATCGCAGGCCCGACCTTTATCAAACTATCGCCACGCTAGATGGTGGGCGCTAACGCCTATGCCCGACGAAGAGCTATGTTACCTGTCGGCAAGCGAGGCCATATTGCGATTTGCCAATCGCAGCCTTTCACCGGTTGAATTGATGCAGGCACTGATCACACGTAGCGAACAGGTTGAACCCCATATCAATGCCTTTACCGAAACTTATTTCGACGCCGCGCTGGAGCAGGCCAAAGCGGCTGAAACGCGTTATCTACAGGGCACCCAGCGCCCGTTAGAAGGCATTCCTCTTGCCGTCAAGGATGAGTTCAAACTGGCAGGCAGACGGCGTACTTCGGCATCGCTGGTTTACCAGGACCGTGTCGATGATGAAAACGATGTCATCATCCAGCGCTTACTCGACGCGGGTGCGATCCCGCATGCAAAAACCACCACACCCGAATTCTGCCTGTTGGGATCCTGTCATTCGCGCCTGTGGGGCATCACCCACAATCCGTGGAATCTCGACATCACCCCGGGCGGTTCCTCCGGTGGTTCCGGGGCAGCGCTTGCCGCCGGCACCACGACCATTGCCACCGGAACCGATATCGGAGGCTCTATCCGCATTCCGGCTGCGCTGTGCGGTGTCGTTGGCTACAAGGCGCCTTATGGCAGAAATCCCGAACTTCCGCTTTTAAACCTTGATTTCTATAGCCACTCCGGACCCATGGCGCGCAACGTAAGCGAGATCGCGGCAATGCAAAACCTGATTTCGGGGATCCACAACCAGGACATCGCGAGCTTGCGCGAACGCGTCGTGGTCGATACCTCAATACCAACCAATCTTGATGGCTACAAAATCGCCTATTCGATGGATCTCGGCTTCATGGAAGTCGACAGCAGCGTGCACGACAATACACACGCCGCACTGGACTTGCTGCGCTCGCTGGGTGCGACAGTCGTTGAAGTTGAAATCGATTGGGATGAATCTATCATCGCCGCCGCGCATCATCACTGGGCGCATGGCTGGGCCGCCTCCATGGATAGCTTGCTCGAAACCAACCGCGACGAGCTGTGCGATTACACGATCTGGTTTATCGAGAACGCGCGCAAGTCGACGCCGCAGGATTACCTTGATGCAATCGAAACAGCAGTACGCATGTATGATCGCTTTGGTCCTTTAATGGACGAATACGATATTTTCATCTGCCCAACGCTGATGACCACCGGCGTGCCGAAGGATAGCACCTGGCCCGAGAACGAGGTCGAGATCAACGGCCAGATTCGTAAGGTTCGAGAGGAACACTGGTCTGCAACCTTCCCGTTCAACACGCTGAGTCGATGCCCGGTCATGTCGATGCCAAGCGGACTAGCCGCCAATGGAGTTCCAACCGGCATACAGTTTGTCGCCAGAACCTATGATGACCAGCGCGTCTTCGATGTCGCACTCGCCTACGAACAGGCTTTTGTAAAACCGCCTTACAAACTCGATCCACGCATTTATTCAGGAGATTAGCGATGCTAACCGTCTTCAGCGAAAAACACGCCCTGCGTGATTCCAAAACCGAATTGTACGGTGGTGAGCTGGTACCGCCCTTCGAGAGCCCGGTACGCGCGGAACATATCCTGCAACGCGTCAAAGAGGTCAGCCTGGGCGATATCATCGCCCCGAATCAATTCGAGATCGATGCGGTCACCCGCATCCATGACCCGGAATTTATTCACTTCCTCGAAACCTGCTGGGGTGAATGGGAGGCTGCGGGCTACAAGGGTGAGGCGATCGCAACCTGCTGGCCGGCCCGCGGCATGCAGCAACGCGTTCCACACCATATCGACGGCAAGCTTGGCTATTATGCGCTCGCTGCCGAAACTGCAATCTCCGATGGCACCTGGGAAGCCGCGCGTTCCAGTGTCAATGTGGCACTGACGGCACAGGCAGCGATTCGAGACGGTGCCGGTGAAGCATTTGCGCTCTGCCGCCCACCCGGACACCATGCCGCCAGCGATATGTTCGGTGGCTACTGTTTCATCAACAATGCCGCGGTCGCCGCACAGGCCTTTATCGACCAGGGTGCGGCGCGAGTGGCATTGCTCGACGTCGATTTTCATCATGGCAACGGCACCCAGGCGATATTCTACGATCGCGCCGACGTCATGTTCCTGTCCCTGCACGGTGATCCCAGGGATGCCTTTCCCCATTTTCTTGGCTATGCCGATGAACTCGGCCAGGGCGACGGAACAGGATTCAACCATAACTACCCGATGGGTCCCGGCACTAATTTCAAAAACTGGGGTGCAGCGCTCGATGACGCCTGCCAGAAGATTAGAAATTACGCGCCCGATGCGCTGGTAATTTCGCTCGGCGTCGACACCTTCGAACACGATCCGATTTCGTTTTTCAAACTGACCAGCGACGACTTCAAGCGTTATGGGGCAATCATCTCGAGCCTGGGTCTGCCGACGTTGTTCGTCATGGAAGGCGGCTACGCGGTCGAGGAAATCGGTATCAATGCCGTCAATGTGTTACAGGGTTACGAGGGTTTATGAGCCCCGTGACCTGGCAACCGGGCTATTCGAGCCGTCAGATTTGACCTACCTTAGAACGTTCAGCAGAAATTCCCAGGGAATCTTGTGTCTGGTTGCTGCACTGGCATTCTTAACCGTGAGTGACGCGATAATAAAATGGATGAGTGCCGGGTTGCCGCTACATGAGATCATGTTGTTTCGCGGTCTTTTCGCAATGGTCCTGGTTTTTGTTTTTATTCATCTTGAAGGCGGCTTGAAGACTTTAAAAACACGTCGACCTTTGCTGCATTTTTTTCGTGGTTCGATGCTGGTGCTGGCGAATATGTTTTTCTTCCTGGGCCTCGCGGTGATGCCACTCGCCGAGACCGTATCCCTGTTTTACACGGCACCGCTTTTCATCTGCATTCTGTCACATCCCGTGCTTGGAGAGAGGGTCGGGCCGTTGCGCTGGCTGGTCATCTTCGTCGGGCTAATCGGCGTTATCATTATGCTACGGCCGGGCAGCGAAGTTTTCCGGTCAGTCAGCCTGTTGCCTGTTTTTGCGGCACTGTCCTACGCCGTGATGACGATGATGACGCGTAAACTCGGTATGCAGGAAAAGGCGAGCACTTTAACCTTTTACATTCAACTCGCTTTCATCGTCATCAGTACTATTGTCGGCCTGACTATCGGCGATGGCAGATTCGACACTCACGATAGCGAGGCGATCGGTTTCCTGTTGCGTGCCTGGAGCTGGCCCAACCAGGCCCAGCTGCAACTACTCCTGTTATGTGGAGTCATGGTTTCGTTTGGCGGCTACCTGATTTCGCAGGCTTATCGTTTAGGGGAGGCCCCGGCGGTGGCGCCTTTCGAATATGCCTCCCTGCCATTCGCGCTGATGGTTGGCTTTTACCTGTGGGGCGACTGGCCCGACTGGATTTCCTTTGCCGGCAGTGGATTAATTATTTTTAGCGGCTTGCTGGTGTTTTATCTGGAGAACCGTGCGTCTAAAAAACCACTGCAACACGCACAGATCGACTATTAGCTTGTTCCATATCAAGGTTTTATAGATAATCTATCGATACTCTAGAGATTCAGTTTGTAATAGCCTTTAAACTTACAGGTAGCAAAAATTAGGAGCACAGACCCTTGGACCAGAACGACTTCAAGAAAAAACTAACTGCGCTGAAACAGGAAGTTACCCACCGCATCGACTCGATCGACAGGGATATTCGGCATGAGGGTATGACGGCTGACTGGAGTGAACAGGCTAGCGAACGCGAAAATGACGAAGTACTTGAATCACTGGGGAACAGCTCAGAGCAGGAGCTGTCGATGATAAAATTTGCACTGCACAGAATTGAAAATGGTACCTATTTCCAATGTGACGAATGCGGTGAAGATATACCCACCGCCAGACTCGAATTGTTACCTTTCACTGCACACTGCGTAAACTGCGCTGAAAAAATTGAAGACTAAACGAGAACAAATCGATGTTGAATGAAAAACACGACCTGGTGCACGAGTTACCCGAGCACAAGGACACTATCCGCAATCTGAAAATGACCAATCAGCATTTTGCCAAGTTATTTGATGAATACCACGAGGTCGATCACGAAGTACATCGGATCGAAACCGGGATCGAAAATACGTCTGATGATTACCTCGAGGGGCGCAAAAAAGTCCGCCTCTATTTAAAAGACGAACTTTTTCGCATGATCAAAGAGGTCTAGATCGAGGATTCGGCTGCTTCGATATATTCCACGATAATACAACCGTTTTTGCTGTACGAAGAATGTTGCGTACCCGCTTTCAACCACACCAGATCGCCCTCGCGGTAAACCGTACCGTCGTTGTCGGTTAAATCTCCACTGATAATCAAGAACTCCTCATTGCCACGGTGCTCATGCGGGATCGTGGTATAACCCGGATCCATCTTGTAAACATTAAATCCAACCCCTAGCGGCTTGCTACGATCAAGTTGCAAGACACTGCCATCAAATTCGCCTCGATCGGTAATAAGCGGTTCGAACTCAGCTTCGTGGATATTGACTATTATGCGTTCGTCTTCGGCTACCGGTTTCATCGCCACCTCCGCTTAATCATTTTTCAGTTGTGTCACTTCGCGCCTGAATGGTAAGGCATCGCCAATATCAGGCATATCGAGTTCACGCGCATAGCGATGACCGGCATAGGTCGCCCACGCGATGGGTGCCGGTGATTGCGCATCACCGATTAACTTAATCGACTTGATACCATTCACCTGCCATTCGTCTTCACGCGCGCTGAGTTCCTGCCACAGCGAATCGTTACCGACGCGCGATGCCACCATGACAACGGCATCGGCGGCACCCGATTCTTCGCGGCCCGAGAAGACGCATTCGCTGACAATCTGACCGCCTTCGATTCTGCTGACGGCGCGGTTGAGCACGATGGTCACGCCCAGCTCAACCAGGCGCACATGGATGGAAGCCTGTTCCAGCGTGTTGCTGGTCCATGCAGACACGAAAGCGGACGGGGTCACCAGGATCACATCACAACCCTGCTCGACCAGCAACTCGGCGAGTACGCCGCCCATGTAATAATGATCATCGTCATACACGACCACCTTTCCGGACGGCAGATGGCCTGCCATTAAATCGTCCGGCGTGTACACCGTCACCGATGCGTCGTTTGCCATTGGCACGACATGATGCCGCGACACGCCGTCGGTGCGCCAGCTCGAACCAGTCGCCAGCACCACGTGCTCAAAGCCGAATTCGAGGATATCGTCGGCGGATAATTCATTGTCGAGATAAATGTCGACATTCAGCATCTGGCCGAGTTGATACTCGCGGTAATCGGCCACCCGTCCCCAGGCGGATAACCCGGGTAATTTGCGTTCGCGAGCGACCCGGCCGCCAAGCTCGGTGCCTGCCTCAGCTAGCACCACCTGGTAACCGCGCTGACCCAGTGCACGCGCCGCCTCAAGACCGGCGGGCCCGGCCCCGACGATGAGCACCGTTTCGCTATCGCCTCTGGGATCGATGTTTTCCGGGTGCCATCCCTTGCGCCACTCTTCCATGAAAGTCGGGTTCTGCGTACAGCGGGAAATCGACATGGTCATGTCGCCGCTAATGCAGATATTACAACCGATGCATTCGCGAATATCCTCGACCCGGCCCTCGTCGATCTTGCGCGGAATAAATGGATCCGCAATCGAAGGCCGCGCACAGCCGATAAAGTCGAGAATGCCGGACTTGACCTGCCTGGCCATAACGTCCGGCGAGGTGAATCGCCCGACTCCGACTACCGGTTTCGGCGTCAACGCCTTGATGCCCTCCACTAATTCCTGTTGCGCGGCTTCCTCTTTGAAGCGCGACGGTCCCGAACAATCCGCCCAGGTGCCGTGCGCGAGATCCCACAAGTCCGGCAGCTCGGCATGCATTTCGATCAGGTCGTGAACTTCGCTATTGCTGAAACCTAGACTACCGGTTGCCTCTACCAGCGACAGGCGCAGCGTAATACCGCAGCTGTCGCCGATGGCATCCTTGCACTCCTCGACCACTTCGCGCATAAGCCGACTGCGATTTTCCAGGCTGCCGCCGTACTCGTCGCCGCGCTGATTGGTGGCGGTAGAGAGAAAATGCTGGAACACGCCGTGGCCATGCGCGGCATACAGGCAAATGAGATCGAAGCCGGCCGTTTTAGCGCGCAGACAGGCGTTGCGGTGCCAGCGGCGTAAATCACGAATATCTTTTTTAGTCATGGCGCGCGCGCTGACCGGATCGCTGGTGTAGGTGCGGATCGGCATGGCTGAAGGCGCCAGCGGAACCTCCTTGGAATACAGGTTGGGCCCGTTGATCCCGGCATAGGTTAGCTGAGTACCAGCCAGCGCATCGTATTCGTGGATCGCATCAGCCATTTTTGCCAGGATCGGCACATCGTCATCGTCCCACAGGCGCAGCTCGATATACGGCGAAATCTCCGAGGTATGATGCATTTCGTTCTGCTCGGTAAAAATGACGCCCCAGCCACCCTCGCCCTTGATGCCGCGCATGGCAGCTGCCGCCGACGGGTCGCGATAGCCACCCCCGTTACAGTGCGGTACCTGGTAGAAACGGTTTTTCGCGGTTACCGGGCCAATTTTCACCGGCTCAAACAAAATATCGTAACGTGGATCTCTGCTCATATTTCCCCCTCGGATGACCTTACAATTTGGCCATACCTGGAATTTTTTCAGTACTGATCTGCTCTTGGCAAAACTGGCTGAAAATATCAACCGCGATCGTTTTCTTAATATTGGCAAGGGTCGCTATTCCCAGGGTCAGTCCTGGATTGTAGCCCGACAAAGGGACGTACTTCAGACTGCTGCCATCAAGCGATTTTTGATTCACCGGCCGCACATTACCGAGACTGTAGCCATAGCCCTGTGCTACCAGTGCACGTTGCACCTCGATATGCCGGGTGCGTGCGTAGATGTTGGGTTTGAGGTTATGACTGTCGAACATCGACATGAAATAAGTATCGCTCAACGGTAAATCGAGCAGTATGAACTTTTCATTGGCGAGACTCTCCAGTGAAATCGATTTCTTCCCCGCCAGGTGATGATCGGCTGCGAGCAGTACATAAGGTTTTAGTTCCACCAGCGCGGTAAAAGCGATATCACTTTCGAGTTGCAAGTTATAAGTCAGGGCGAGGTCGATCGCGCCTTTTTTAAGTTTGCTCAATAATTCGGCCTGGTTACCTTCGCTGACGTTAACTTCGACGCCATCGTGCGATTGCATAAAGCCATGACACAACTCGGGCGTTACGATGGGGGCCAGGGGAATGAAGCAACCGACATTAATCGAGCCAAATATCTGGTCGGAAAGCTTACCCGCGAAACTCCTCAACTCGTCCGCATCTCGCAACAGCGCCTGCGCCTGGTCCATGATCTGGCTACCGGCCGTGGTCAGGCTCATCCCCTGCGCATGATGGCGAATAAAGAGCTGGATCTGAAAAATGTCTTCGAGGTGCGCGATCGCATTTGAAATCGAAGGCTGAGAAACGTGTATGTTTTCTGCAGCTCGCAGTATGCTACCCGCCTCGCCGGCGGCGACAAAGTAGGCGAGCTGTTTCAGTGTGAACTTCACCTGGCGGCTAGTCTTCTGGAATCACGGCGATGACATCGATTTCCATCAGCCATTCAGGTTGCCCGAGTCCGGCGACGACGATGCCAGTGGAAATCGGGAACACGCCCTTGAGCCATTTGCCGGTTTCCTGGTACACCGGCTCGCGAAACCGCGGATCGGTAATATAGGTGGTCGTCTTGACGATGTGGCTCAGGTCGCTGCCCGCTTCCTCGAGCAATTGCTTGACGTTTTGCATCGCCTGTTCGGCCTGCGCGCGCGGATCGCCGAGACCAACGAGATTACCGTCGAAGTCGGTGCCGATCTGCCCGCGTAGGTATACCGTATTGCCGGCAACCACCGCCTGACACAGATCATTGTCGAGGGTCTGGTTAGGATAGGTATCCCGCGTATTGAACATGCGGAGGCGCTTGTGGGTTGGCATCGTAATCTCCTGATATTTAACTACTTTTATGGTGCGTACATTTGTATCAGCAATAACGGTCAAGTGTGGGGCGATTTCTGACTCATGTAAATTATTATTTTTCCGCCGTCTGATTTACTAATTTTGAATTTAGCCCTGATGATCGAATCGGCTTGGTTTATTTTTATTAAACCAATCGTTATAAAAAGATTATTTTATTTGATGTCGGGCGTTTATATACTGAGCCACTTTAGCGGATCCCATAGGCTAACGATTATATCCGCAGATAACCCCAGAAAAGGACCCAGAAATGTCAACTGAAAAAGTAGAGACTCTCGTCGTTGGTGCCGGCCAGGCCGGTGTGGCCATGAGCGAGCACCTGAGCAATAACGGTGTGCCTCACCTCGTTCTGGAGCGTGACCGAATTGCCGAACGCTGGCGCACGGGGAGATGGGATTCTTTGGTTGCCAATGGTCCGGCCTGGCATGATCGCTTTCCGGGCATGGAGTTCTCCGATGTCGATCCCGATGCCTTTGCCCCCAAGGAGGGGGTTGCGGACTATTTTGTTGCCTACGCTGAACAGATCAATGCTCCCATTCGCTGCGGCGTGGAGGTAAAACAAGTGCAAAGGAATGTTGACCGGCCAGGATTCCGTGTAGAAACCTCGGATGGCGTGATTGAAGCCAACTACGTGGTTGCTGCTACCGGACCTTTTCAACGCCCTGTCATCCCGCGCATTGTTCCTGAAGATACGCAAATCACGCAGATGCATTCCCATGAGTACCGCAATCTCGGTCAGTTGCCTGAAGGTGCCGTAATGGTAGTCGGGGCAGGATCTTCGGGGGTGCAGATCGCGGATGAACTCATGCGTGCGGATAAGCGTGTTTACCTCTCGGTGGGTCCGCATGATCGTCCTCCGCGCGCCTATCGCGGTCGTGACTTTGTCTGGTGGCTGGGGGTTCTCGGCAAGTGGGATGCCGAGGCCATGGAGCCGGGCACGGAACATATCACGATTTCGGTGAGCGGTGCCCATGGCGGCGAAACAGTCGACCTCCGGCGCCTTGCCGCGCAGGGGATGATGCTCGTTGGTCGTACCGAATCGTTCAAAGACGGCGTGATGCATTTCGCGCCGGATCTTGCAGGCAATATTACCCAGGGGGATGCCAACTACCTGTCGGTACTGGACGAAGCCGATGCTTATGTTGCCCGTAATGGTCTCGACCTTCCGCAAGAGCCTGAGGCCCGCAAAATCGAACCGGACCCGCAGTGCGTAACCGATCCCGTTCTGGCGGTGAATCTGGCAGAGACAGGAATTACCTCGATCGTCTGGGCAACAGGATTTGCCGTTGATTACAGCTGGTTGAAAGTTGACGCAGTCGACGAAGCAGGCAAGCCGAAGCATCAACGCGGAATTTCGGCCGAACCCGGGGTCTATTTCCTTGGATTACCGTGGCAATCACGACGGGGGTCTTCCTTCATCTGGGGCGTCTGGCACGATGCCAAGTTTGTGGCGGACCATATTTCCACACAACGCAAGTATCTGGCGTACAATACTTCCGCGTAGTCAGAGTCTGAGAGCATATAACCCAAAAACGAGAAAGAAATGACACTATCCATAGCCGCATGGGATCACGAAACCGGCCAGTTGGGCGCGGCAATCTCATCGTCGAGTATCAGCGTCGCCAGTCGCTGCCTGCACTGGCGGCCCGGTGTTGGTATCGCGTTGAGCCAGAACATTACCGACCCTCGCCTCGGACCACGCCTGCTATCCCTGCTCGAAGATGGTACCGAGGTCGGTGCCGCCATCGACATGGTGGCACAATCGACTCCCCATATCGAGTTTCGCCAGTTGGGGCTGATCGATGGACACGGCAATACCGGTTTGTTTACTGGTGACGCGGTACTCGGTTGTTTCGCCTCGGCCGAAGGACGGCATTGCGTCGCCGCCGGCAACCTGCTTGACAACGACCAGGTACCCGCGGCCATGGTCGAAGCTTTCACCCAGTCCAGCGGAAGTTTCGGTTCACGCGTACTCGGCGCCCTCATCGCCGGGGTCGAAGCCGGAGGTGAAGCCGGTGCGCTTCATTCGGCGGGCCTGTTGATCGGCGGCGAACCCTCCTGGCCGAAAGCAGAACTGCGTATCGACTGGGACGATGATCCGATTGCCAAGATGATCGCCGGCTGGGAAGTCTACGAACCGCAGGTTGACGACTACGTCACGCGCGCCTATAACCCCGAAGTCGCGCCCTCCTACGGCGTCCCGGGAGACCCCTGACGGTGAACAGCGAACAAATACTGGCGCGCCTGATCGCCTTCGATACCACCAGCACACGTTCCAACCTGGAACTGATCGACTTCGTGCGCAACCTGCTCGACGACCACGGCATCGTCTCCCAACTGGTACTCAATGACGACCAGAGTCGCGCCAATCTCTACGCGACTATCGGGCCTGACGATATCGGTGGCGTCATGCTTTCCGGTCACACCGATGTTGTGCCAACTACCGGCCAGGACTGGCATAGCGATCCCTACCATTTAAAAACCGAGGATGAGCTGCTGGTTGGCCGCGGCTCATGTGATATGAAAGGCTTTGTCGCCTGTGTGCTTGCAGGGCTGCCCCAAATAACGGCTGAGTCACTAAAAATGCCCATTCACCTGGCGTTTTCCTACGATGAGGAAATTGGCTGCCTCGGCGCGAAGAAACTGGTCGATGCGATGGTCGGTTTCGAAGTCAAACCGCGCATCGGCCTGATCGGTGAGCCTACTAACATGAGCATGGTCCTCGGCCACAAGGGCAAGCTTTCCTACCGGGTCACGGTTAGCGGGCTTTCCTGTCATTCTGCCTATATCAGCAACGGCGTTAACGCGGTCGAATATGCAGCCGAGTTAATCGCGTTTATTCGCAATATGAACACGCGCGTGCAGCAGCAGTTGACCGACCAAAGTTACACGGTTCCCCATTCGACCTTTCACGTCGGCACAATCAATGGCGGTACCGCCCTCAACATTGTTCCAAGGGAATGCGAATTTGAATTTGAGATTCGCAACCTACCCCAGGAAGACCTCGACGCTTTGGTGCATGAAATCAAGCACTATGCCAATGATGTATTGCTCGTCGACATGAAGTCTCGCTATCCTGATAGCGAGATCCGCTTCGACGAAACTTCATCCTATCCGGGTTTGCATACCGACCCGGCATCGACAGTCATTTCCTATACCCGCGCAATCAACCCGATTGATAGTATCGGCGACAATGTTAGCTTCGGCACCGAGGCCGGATTGTTCGATGGTATTGGTATCAACTGCCTGGTGTGCGGACCGGGCAGCATCGATCAGGCCCACAAGCCAGATGAATTCGTCAGCCGCGAGCAAATGCATTACTGCGATCAAATGATCGAAAACCTTGTACAACGCTGCCACGAGACGTCAGAATTCGATTAACCAGAGCAAAGCTTTTACTGTTATGACTTCAGACTCGGCGCAAGCCATTATCGGATGGCGGGAATGGGCAGCGTTACCCGATCTGAATCTACCTGCGATCAAAGCCAAAATTGATACCGGTGCCCGGACCTCGGCACTTCATGCATTTCTGATCGAACCCTATACGCAGAACGGGATCGATATGCTCAGGTTTTTGATCCACCCGATCCAGCTTAACCCAACGCTTGAAGTCGAGTGCCACGCCCCGGTTTTTGACTTTCGTGAAGTCACCGATTCTGGCGGCCATCGTGAAATGCGATACGTTATCCAAAGTAAAATCGTCATCGGTGACACCGCCTGGCTTATTGAGATGACCCTGACAAACCGTGATACTATGCGCTTTCGCATGCTGCTAGGGCGCCGGGCTATGGAGAACCGTTTTGTGGTTGATCCAGGCGCTTCCTACGTCAATGGTAAATTAAGACCGCGCAAGCTTTACGGGTTATAGGCGAAAATTCAAATGAAAATTGCACTGCTTTCGAGAAATCGAAAATTATACTCCTCGCGACGCATTATCGAAGCCGCCGAGGAACGCGGTCATCAGGTTGTCGTCATTGACGTGCTGCGCGCCTACATGAATATTGCGGCGCATAAACCCTCGATTCACTACCGTGGCGAAATACTCGAGGGCTTTGACGCGGTCATACCCCGAATCGGGGCCTCGGTAACTGCCTACGGCCTGGCCGTTTTAAGACAGTTTGAAATGATGGGTGTCGTTGCCCTTAATGAGTCGGTAGCGATCGGACGCTCACGTGATAAGCTGCGTTCACTGCAGTTGTTATCCCGTAGAGGTATCGGCATGCCACTCACCGGTTATGCAAATAAACCTGATGACATCAAGGATGTTATTGAAATGGTTGGTGGCGCACCATTGGTGGTCAAATTACTCCAGGGTACTCAAGGCATCGGGGTGGTACTGGCGGAAACGCAAAAAGCGGCCGAAAGCGTCATCGAGGGATTCATGGGCGTAAAAGCCGATATCCTGGTACAGGAATTCATCAAAGAGGCAGGAGGTTCCGATATTCGCTGCTTCGTCATTGATGGCAAGGTAGTCGCTGCCATGAAACGCCAGGCACCTAAAGGCGAATTCCGTTCTAACCTGCATCGCGGTGGTTCTTCCAGCCTGATTAAAATCACGCCCGAGGAACGCTCCACTGCGGTCAGAGCTTCGCGCATTATGGGTCTGAATGTCGCCGGCGTCGATCTGTTGCGTTCCAACCATGGCCCGGTGGTAATGGAAGTCAATTCGAGCCCCGGACTGGAGGGCATCGAAGGCGCCACCGGCAAGGATGTGGCTGGTTTAATCATCAGCAATCTTGAAAAACTAAAACCCGGCAAAACCAGGACCCGTGGCAAGGGTTAAAATGCAAGCAGCGATAGAAATTGCCGGTGTCGAGATTAAGCCCGGCAGCCGCCAATCGATCGATATCCCGTTACCCAGTTTCTACACGCATAGTAGCGTTAACATGCCGGTGCACGTGGTGCACGGTCGTAATCCGGGCCCGGTTTTACTGGTTTGCGCAACCATTCATGGCGATGAGATCAACGGCGTTGAAATAATTCGGCGTTTGCTATCGCAGAAGATTATCGATCGTTGTAAGGGAACCCTGATCGCAATACCGGTCGTCAATGTTTATGGATTTGTTTCAAAGTCGCGTTATCTCCCCGATCGCCGTGATTTAAACCGATCGTTCCCCGGGTCAGAGTCTGGATCAATGGCATCACGCCTGGCTCACGTACTGATGACCCAAATCATCCCACATTGTACCCATATCGTTGATTTGCATAGCGGCGCGGTGAATCGCGAAAATCTGCCACAAATTCGCGCCAAACTGAGCGATGAACCGGAAAACGATTCATTGGCCCGGGCCTTTGGCGTACCTGTTATCCTCAACGCTAACCTGGTGGAGGGCTCGTTTCGCGAAGCCGCACATGGTCTCGGCATTCCTGTCCTGGTGTATGAAGCGGGTGAGGCCCTGCGCTTCAACGAAGTCGCAATCCGTGCCGGGTTAAGAGGCGTACTTAATATAATGACGGCCCTGGGAATGCGCACCAGATCAAGTAAGCACCAGTCTCCTGAAACCATGATTGCGAATACCAGTCAGTGGGTTCGCGCGCCGCAAAGCGGGATCCTGCGAGCGCTGGTCGGGACCGGTGCCAAGGTCGAAGTTGGCGAACGCCTGGCCTATATCAATGATCCCCTGGGTGAAAATAATTGCGAAGTTCTAAGTCCGGTTAACGGGATCATCATCGGCAAAACCAACCTGCCGCTGGTATTCGCGGGCGAGGCGATCTTCAATATCGCAAGCTACGAGGAAATTGACCAGGTTGCGGAGAACATCGACGCTTATCACGAAGATCTGAATCCGAATACCGACAAGCTGTTAAGCGACGAACCACCGCTGGTCTAACTGCTGCATACCGCACATTAACCCGATGCTGCGGGGCGACGCATCAGGCCAATAGTTTGGGGACAGGTTATTATCATGCGGCTTCCGGGACGGAGCGTTGGACTGGTTCTTCGCGGATTGGCCAGTGTACCACCGCGGCGAATATTCCGAGCGCCACCCCGAGCCACCAAACCACATCGTAGGAACCGGTAGCATCATATAGAAAGCCACCCATCCAGACTCCGAGAAAAGATCCTACCTGGTGGGAGAAGAAAACGATTCCACCGAGCAAACCCAGATAACGAGTACCAAACATAACCGCGACCAACGCATTGGTGGGGGCCACGGTCGATAACCATAAAATTCCAATTACGATCGAAAACACGACAATCGTGGTGGGACTCGCCGGTATCAACAGGAAAACAGTGAATGCAATCGAGCGGGCGATATAAATCAAACTCAGGAAAATCGGCTTTGAGTAACGCTGCCCGATAAATCCAGACGCCAGCGAACCGATAATATTGAAAAACCCGATCAGGCTGATCGCGACCACCGCCCAACGTGCCGCGATACCCAGGTCGCTGATGTAAGCAGGGAAATGTGCTGTGATAAACGCAACCTGGAAACCACAGACAAAAAATCCGGATGTCAGCAGCAGATATCCTTTACTTGCAAACGCTTCACGCAATGCGGCGCCGACCGTCTGCTCGAATTCAGTCGCAGCAAAATTCGAGGACGAAGAATTACCGCGTAACGGAATCGCAAGCAGCGGAATTACCAGCATGATTACAGCAAGCGCGATGAGGCTGTCAGACCAGCCCAGCGTATCGATCAATCCCTGTGAAATCGGCGCAAAAACGAACATGCCGGCCGAACCGGAAGCGGTGCCGAGGCCAAATGCAAACGAGCGTTTTTCCGGACTGACCAGGCGTGCAATCGAGGCCAGCACTACCCCGAAAGAACAGGCCGCAACGCCTAGTCCGATTAAAATGCCGCCGCCAATGTGCAGCCATGCCGGACTCGGCGCAATCGCCATCACCACCAAACCGGCAAAATAGAGCACCGCCCCGATGGCAAGAACTCGCCAGCTACCAAACTTATCGGCAATCACGCCAAACAATGGCTGCCCTATGCCCCAGATTAAATTCTGCAGGGCCATCGCCATGCCAAAGGTCGTACGATCCCAGCCCGTATCCTGTAAAATTGGTAGTTGGAAAAATCCCATAGCCGAACGCGGGCCGAACGCCAGCAATGCAATAATGCAAGCGCAGGTAATCGCGAAAACAGGTACTTTATGCCGAACGAGCGGTTCAGTAGTCATTCAAATTTAATCAGTTTAGTGAAGCCGGCCGCGGCAGTTTACAATATTCGTTTAGGTATGTGCCTAACTTTCATATGCCCTGCCAGGAGTATGCTTTGACTATCAAAATATTTACCACCGGTGGTACTTTCGACAAACTTTATTTCGACAACCAAAGTGAATTTCATATCGGTGATCCGATCATCGGTGAATTGCTCGAGGAAGCTAATGTAAGCTTTGATTACGACATCGTGTCGCTGCTTAAAAAAGACAGTCTCGACATGAATGATGCCGATCGAAAAATGATCTACAACGCAGTCAATAAGGTAAATGAGAGCAGGATTCTAATTACCCACGGCACCGACACTTTGGTGGAAACCGCGCAAGTCCTGGCGGGTATCGAGGATAAAACCATAGTGCTATTTGGTGCGATGCAACCGGCACGCATGCGTCGCACCGATGCAGTGTACAACCTGGGTGTTGCTAGCGCCGCGGTGCAGCTATTACCGTCGGGCGTATACCTGGCGATGAATGGTCATATTTTCGATCCGTGCAAGGTGCGTAAAATCCGGTCTCAAAGTCGCTTCGAGCAAATTGATTCTTAGCGTGATATTCCAAGACTAAGGTTATACTGGCATGCTTGATATTTTCCGTTTACGGATCCACCATGCTAGCTAGGGCTCCGGCCAAATTTATTCTACCCCTCCTGGTGCTCTTGATCGCCGGCGTGCTTTACTATTCGCTGGTTTCCAGCAAGTCCGCTAGGGAGAAGCCCGCACTTACCGAAAAAGTCTGGCAGATTGAAGTCATTACGGCTCAACAACAAGCGCTTTCACCCAGTGTTACGCTCTATGGTCGCATTGAGTCACCCGAACAACTGAAGGCGGCAGCTCCTGGCGGCGGCATAATCGAGCAGGTCTTCGTGCGTAATGGCGCTCGTGTCAATCAGGGGCAACCACTGGTGACCATGGATCGACGTGATTTCGCAGCATCATTACTCCAGGCCGAAGCCGATCTGCGCGATATCGATAACCAAATCGCGGAACTCAAGATTCGACACCAGTCAAACCAGGCGTCGTTGAAAACCGAACGCGAATTACTGGAACTGGCCGATGCCGAGGTCGAACGTCTGCGTAAGTTAAAGGCACAAAATCTGAGTGCAGATACCGCGCTCAATGGCGCTCGCAGCGAGATGGGTCGACAACAGCTCGCGGTAACAGCGCGCCAGCTCGACGTCGATAGTTATCCAGCAAAACTTCAAATATTGGTAGCAAAAAATGATCGAAGTAAAGCAGGTCTCGATCAAGCCAGGCTGGCGATGACCCGTTCTGAAGTAAAGGCTCCGTTCGACGCCATCATCAGTGAGGTTGCCGTCGCTGCCGGTGATCGTGTATCGCTTGGACAAATCCTAATTTCACTGTTCCCGGTTAACAATCTCGAAATCCGGGCACATCTGCCAATAAATTATATTAGATCGGTGCAACATGCGCTTTCGAGCGACCAGCAACTTCAGGCCCACGTTGCCAATCGCAAATATCTGGGACAATTCCCACTGTTGCGAGTAGCTGGCGAAGCCGAAGCAACCGGTATCGATGTCTACTTTGCAGTCAACGCCAATCTGGGCCAGCTGCGTCCAGGTGATTTGTTACCACTGAGTTTGCAGCTTCCCACCGAAAGCGGCGTCTTCGCTGTTCCCTACCAGGCTATCTATGGAAATTCGAGAGTTTATAAGATAGTTGAGGAGCGTTTGCAGGCGATAGAAGTGGATTCGGTGGGACAAGCTGGAGGTGACAACGGACTGGCATTGGTCTTAATTCGTAGCACCGAGATCGAGTCCGGCGATCAAATCGCTATCACTCATTTACCCAATGCGGTGTCGGGACTCAAGGTGAAGATCGATGACCAATAGCTTGCTCGGTATATTTGCGCGTCACCGGGTTGCGGCCAATCTGCTGATGGTGATGATGTTGCTATCCGGTGCCATCGCACTGCAAAAACTAAATGTGCAGTTTTTTCCCAATTTCGAGCTGGACCGAATCACGGTTAGCACTATTTGGAGTGGCGCCAGTTCCGAAGATGTCGAAGCGTCAATTACGATTCCACTGGAACAGCGCCTGCGCAGCATCGATCACTTGAAAGAAATAACCTCGACTTCGGCAACCGGGACTTCGGGTATCACGCTGGAATTCGACGAAAACAGCAACATGACCTTCGCCATGGACGAGGTAAACAAGCAGGTGGACGATTTCAACAATTTGCCGGACGAGGCAGAGGAACCCCAGGTAGCACAACTGGTACGCTATGAATCGGTGGCCCGTTTGCTCGTTAGTGGTCCCTCCCAGATCGACGAATTGCGCTTCCTGGCCCGACAATTCGAACGTGAGCTGATCAGCGCTGGAATCGACAAGGTCGAAATATTCGGGTTACCCAAACAGCAGCTGCAGATCGAACTTGCCGCTGAACAAATGCAGCGCCTCGGGGTCGGGCTTGATGAGCTCGCAAACCGGATCGATGCGGAAAGCCAGGATCTGCCGGCGGGATTGATTGGAGAAGATGATGGTGCACGCGAAATTCGCAGTCAAAATCAACGCCGGACACCACAGGATTTCGCCAATCTTGCCATCGTCAGTGAAGCAGATAAACGTATTCACCTCGGTGACATTGCAAATATTGAAACACGACACCTGCCTGGCTCCCCTACTATCAGCCTGCACGGTAAAAACGCCGTGGTACTTGTGCTGCGTCGTAATGAATCCGGTGATTCGCTGGAAGCAGCTGAAATCCTGCGGATCTGGCTCGACCAGGCTCGACCCCAGTTACCTCCAAATGTCGAAATCCAGGTTTTTAACGAACGCTGGCAACTGATCAAAGAACGGATCATGCTATTGCTTAAAAATGGCGCTGGTGGACTGGTGCTGGTGTTGTTGATTCTATACCTGTTTTTATCGACCAGAGTGGCGTTCTGGGTTGCAGTTGGCATCCCAGTCTCTTTCATGGCCACGCTCGCGGTACTGTACCTTGTTGGTGGCTCGATCAACATGATCAGTCTATTCGCGCTGATTATGGCGCTCGGCATCATTGTCGACGATGCGATAGTAGTAGGCGAAGATGCACAGGCACACTTTGATATGGGCGAGGACCCGCTGATGGCTTCCGAAGGGGGTGCCAGGCGCATGTTGGCGCCGGTTTTGGCTTCATCCCTGACCACCATCGCTGCGTTTTTGCCACTGATGCTTATCGGTGGCCGCATGGGGAGCATAATGATAGCGATCCCGATCGTTATTGTATGCGTCATCATCGCTTCGTTGATCGAGAGCTTTCTGATCCTGCCAGGTCATTTGAGACATGCGTTTGTACAGGGCCGAGGGGTCAAGGAGTCCCGTCTCAAGGTAAAACTCAATCGTGGTTTTGAACGTATTCGCAATCACTGGTTTCGGCGCCTGGTGCGAGTCGCGATCGAGTTTCGCTGGACTACGATCGCGAGCGCGATCGGGGTTTTGCTGTTTGCCGCTGGTTTATTTTTTGGTGGCAAGACCGGATGGCAATTCTTCCCGTCTCCCGAATCGACTACCGTGTATGCGAACGTACGTTTTGTTTCCGGCACCGCCCGCGAAATAGTGGATAAATTTGTCGACCAGGTAGAAACCGAGCTGCGCAACACCATTGATGATATCGATGAAACCGTAGTTTCAACCTATTACAGGGTACACTCTTCAACCGTTGGACGAGGTCGCGCAATTACCGGGGAACGGGTCGGATCGATTTACGTGGAACTGCTTGGTTCGGATCAACGCAGCACCGACAATCCCAGCTTTATCAAGAACTGGCGTTTACGAATCAAGGAGCCACCCGGTGTGGAAAGCTTTCAAATAACCTCGCGCCGGGTCGGACCGTCGCGACGCGATCTCAATCTAAGGCTTACCGGTTCATCACCACATCGATTAAAAACCGCAGCGCTGGAGCTGGGGCAAACTCTGGCCGCAATTCCAGGCGTCAGCGCTATCGACGATGACTTGCCTTATGGTAGAGAGCAGTTGATTTACGAACTGAGCCCGGCAGGTGAAGCGTTGGGTTTATCCATAACCGATATCGGCCGCCAGTTACGCGCCGCTTACGACGGCATCATTCTGCAGCGATTTCAGCAGGGCGCCGACGAAGTTGAGGTACGCTTGCAACTACCTGACTCCGAGCAACGTCGACTGGACAGCTTGTTATATTTGCCGATAAAACTACCCAACGGTGAATTTGTCGCCCTTGAAACTGTCGCCAACTGGCGCTCTGCGCAAGGCTTCGAAACTCTACGACATTTCAATGGCAGCCTCTCGGTTGACGTCTCCGCGGATGTCAACCCTTCACTTAACAATACCGCCGAAATCGTCGCCGACCTGTCACAATTTACATTGCCGGAATTGGCCAGCAAATTTGGTATTCAATTCAGCATTGAGGGACGTTCGGCGAGTCAGCGCGAGACCTTTGCCGACATGCGCATCGGTGCAATCATTGCGCTGGTATTAATGTACCTGGTTTTGGCATGGGTTTTTTCATCTTATGGCTGGCCTTTACTGGTAATGCTAACTATACCCCTGGGAATGACCGGAGCCGTACTCGGCCATTGGTTCATGGGCATGAATTTAACCATTCTGTCCGTGTTCGGTATCTTTGGCCTGTCGGGCATCGTTATCAACGATTCGATCATTCTGGTTATGTTCTATCGACACATCAGGGGCAAGGGGAAGTCGATCTACGAGGCGCTTGAAGAGGCCGCGTGCCAGCGCCTACGCGCGGTGCTGTTAACCTCCCTCACTACCATTGCCGGTCTAACGCCATTGCTTTTTGAAACCTCGCGCCAGGCACAGTTCCTGATACCGATGGCGGTTTCGATCGCCTTTGGTCTGGCGTTCGCGACGCTACTGATTCTGCTGGTAGTTCCGGCGATGCTGTCGATCTACGAAGACGTGCAGGTCGCACTACAAGGT
>CAXMNA010000010.1:0-49825 GCA_964194715.1 uncultured Gammaproteobacteria bacterium | reverse complement strand
CGGATAGGCATTGCGTGGGGATTTCCAGCGCTCGATGTGCTGTGCTCGAATCGCGAGCTTCATCGCTTCATCGGCATCGGGATCATAACGCTCAAGCATATCTGACATGCGTTCGGAATATAGCAGTTCCTTGGGCCATTCTTTACCGTCAGCGGTCACCTGGTTAGGGTCCGCGCTGTTAGCGGCATCGATTAACGCCCGGGCCTTGTGGTAAGTTGATTGCTTTTGAGCCATGGCAGTCCGGATATCCTGATATTTAAAAATGGGCGATTATACCCAAGCTGACAGCACTGTTGTTAGTATCACATGATTATCTGTGATAAATGCATTGCCAGCGACATTTGTTTTTGTTATCGTCGCCGGTCTATGAAATTTAACCAACACAACACCTGCAACCAAAACTCTATGTGCTGCTGTATCTGTACATCGGGGCGCGTTGTCGTGTGCTAGTGCCGGTTATTTTCATTTCCATCCCAGTTTAATTTACACACCGTAACGCTCCCCGAAAACTTCCACGAATCCGGGCTTTTCCCGATTTGTTTTCAAATTATTTTTTTAGGGCGATACGATGTACAACTATTCAACTTACGATCAACAACTGGTAGACCAGCGGGTTTTCCAGTTCCGTGATCAAACCCGGCGCTTCCTGGCGGGCGAATTGAGCGATGAGCAATTCCGCCCCCTGCGGCTAATGAATGGTCTTTATATACAACGGCATGCACCGATGTTGCGGGTTGCGATACCTTATGGCGAATTAAGCGCTCGGCAATTGCGCGCGCTTGCTGCGATTGCCGAAACCTACGACAGGGGGTTCGGCCACTTTACAACGCGGCAGAATATTCAGTTTAACTGGTTAAAATTAGAGCAGGTGCCTGACATCCTGGAAGATCTGGCCAGGGTACAGATGCATGCGATTCAGACCAGTGGCAGTTGTATCAGAAATATTACCTGTGACCACCTGGCGGGGATCGACGCGACCGAGGTGGAAGACCCCCGGCCCTGGTGTGAACTGGTGCGGCAATGGGCGACCATACACCCTGAATTTCAATACCTGCCGCGCAAATTCAAAATTGCCTTCACGGGTTCCTCCACCGATCGGGCCGCGACCATGGCGCATGACATCGGCCTGCGCCTTATCAGGAACAACGCGGGTGAAACAGGATTCGAAGTGCTCGTCGGTGGAGGCCTGGGTCGTACCCCCGTCGCCGCAAGAGTAATCAATACCTTTCTGCCAAAATCCGATTTGCTCGCTTATCTGGAGGCCATTCTCCGGGTCTACAATCTGAACGGCCGACGAGACAATAAATATAAAGCGCGCATCAAAATACTGGTAAAAGCGGTGGGTCTTGATGTCTTTAGATCGCAAGTCGAGCTTGTGTTCAATAATCTGGACTCGACCAGCCTGTTAAACAAAACCGCTGATATCTCGACGATAAAGGACCGGTTCAGATCCGTATTCCCGTTGCCGTTGAACCTGGGTGTAGAAAAGCTGGAAGCAGCCGTGCACCAAACCTATTCGAGATGGCTCGACAAAAATACGCTCGCCACGAAGTTTGGCAACTATCGATCGGTTTATATATCGCTCAAACATCCCGATCGTCCGCCTGGTGATTTGACGGCCGGCGAAATGCGATTTATCGCTCAGCTGGCTGACAGGTACAGCGGCGGCCTGATACGAACCACCCATACCCAGAATTTGCTACTGCCATTGGTCCATGAAAGCGATCTGGTGCGAGTCTGGCGAGCGCTGACGGCGGCAAAATTATCGATTGCCAATATCGGTACGGTGCAGGACATTATTTGCTGCCCTGGTCTCGATTTTTGCAGTCTTGCCAATACCACGTCGATACCGATTGCACATGAAATTCAAAATCGATTTAGCGACGCCGATGAGCTGCATGCGCTGGGGGATATTCAAATCAAGATTTCCGGTTGCATGAATGCCTGTGGTCACCATCATATCGGCCACATCGGAATCCTCGGTGTCGATAAGAGAGGCGAGGAATGGTTTCAGATTACGCTTGGTGGGCGAGCGGATCAGCACCTCAAAATCGGTGAGCGCCTGGGTCCCGCCGTCGATCGAAAATCGATCGCGAGCGCGGTCGAATCGATTATCCGTCACTATCTTCGCAACCGCCTGGACCAGGGGGAGCACTTTCTAAGCACGCTCGCTCGCATTGGTATTGAATCTTTCAAGGAGGTGGTTTATGGATAACTTCGAATATTCCGAAACTACGATAACGGCAGACGAGTGGTATGAGCTCGCCAGGAATGACGCCATTAATGAACTCACCCCCAGTGTGCTCGTGGTCGCCACCGATTCCGCGCTCGAGTTTCTAGCCGGCCCACTGAACCGTGTTAAGCGGATCGTGATCACGTCTGGCGATTTCAACGACGGACGATTTTTCAGCATCGGAAGACTAACCAGGCTGAACGGATACAGCCGGCATCTGACGGTAGTTGGAAATATTCTGCCGGATCAATATACTGCGCTGCGATTCTGTGGGTTTGATGATGCTCTGATTCTCGACGATGTCTCGGCGACCAGAGTTGTTGCGCTCGATAAGGCGCTCGCACTTCCAGCGGTCGTCGACCCCGTAAACCGGCAGCTGGAACCACTTACCGCAACAGGAACGAGCCAATGACCGAAATTCACAGAGAAACCGTTATCGATGTTCACCACTGGTCGGATACCCTGTTTACGATAAAGACCACGCGCGACCGTTCCTTGCGTTTTCGCAATGGTGAATTTGCGATGATGGGCATGGAGATCGAAGGTAAGCCGCTGATGCGCGCCTACAGCATGGCAAGTGCAAACTATGAAGACCATCTTGAGTTTTATAGCATCAAGGTTCAGCAGGGAGCGCTTACTTCCCGCTTGCAACATATCATTGCGGGCGATGAATTATTGGTCAGCAAAAAACCCACGGGGACATTATTGTGGGATCGTCTACGACCAGGCAAGCACCTTTATTTGCTGAGTACTGGTACCGGAGTAGCGCCGTTTCTTTCGATCATAAAAGACCCGGAAGTTTACGAAAATTTCGAAAAGGTTATTTTGGTGCATGGTTGCCGCTATATAAACGAGCTGACCTACCAGCGATTGATAACCCATGAGTTGAAGCACAACGAGTATTTCGGTGACAGCGTCAAGGAAAAGCTGATCTATTATCCTGCGGTAACACGGGAGCCTTATATAAACTACGGTCGTATCTCTAACCTGCTGCAAACCGGGAAGCTGATTGAAGACATAGGCACGCCAACACTGAACCTGGATGATGATCGATTCATGTTATGCGGAAGCCCGAGCATGTTGACCAGTCTCACGGCAATACTCGATGATCTGGGGTTTAGCGAAACCCGGAAAAGCGATCTGGGGGAATATGTGATCGAACGAGCGTTTGTCGAAAAGTAAAGCTGCGGTGGTGAAGAAATGTGTCGCTAAGCGGCACAATTTGGCCATTCGTGGAACTAGACGGCAGTTTCTGTCTAGCATTAAATTTGAGAGCCCCAACCAGTTTGGCAGGGATTTTCTTATTTCATCAAAGCAGGTTTACCGACAACGGTAGATGGTCAGGGGGCAGTGCTCTCAATTTGTCGCCATTACTCAATCACGACGAGTTGTCGCGGTGCTTGCACCGGAAGTTCGGCGGAATTTTCCTTGAATAGCAACATGCAGATATAGTAAGTGATGCCCGACATGCGTGGGCTGAAAAACTGGCTTTCGAAATTGACACAGGTCCCAGGCTCGAAAACCTTTTCAGAAGCGGTATCGGACATTTCATAGACGAAGTTTCCAACCCAGTCCGGTGGGAATCCGATTCCGAGTTCGTAACCGCCAACCCAGCCTGCATCCGACCAGATTCCGACCTCATCATAGTATTGCCTGGTGGCGGTAACCAGTTCGCCTACAGTCAGGCCCGGCTTTAGAATCCTGGCGATAACATTAAACACGCCTGACGACTTGTGGTGGTATGCCATCACATCTTTTGCTGGTTCTCCGACATGGAATGCACGCGCCGCGTTAGCGTGGTAACGCCAGTAAACGCCGCTGACATCGACGTTGACCTGTCCGCCGGCCTTGATTACCTTGCGACTCGCCAATGAATGTCCGGTATTGGCTTTGAGGCCTGAAAGCACGGGCAGAGTGATTGCCGGATTTTCACCGCCTGCACTGGCCATCGCGTGGATCATTTCGCCATAGACATCGAGTTCGGTGACGCCGGGCTGAATCGTATTTCTGGCCGCATCCAGGCCGATATCGGTGATTTTTGCGGCCTGCTCGAGATAGGCAACCTCCTGTGGAGATTTGATCCAGCGAATTTCACGTAAAATGTCGCTACCATCGGTGATTGTCGATCCATAGCCTTCGAAAGCAGCCCTGAACCTGGCGCTTATCGCCGGATTGGGTCGGTAACTATAAAATTCCATGCCAACCGAACCGCCCAGCCAGCCCTCGGCTTGCAGTTCTTCCATGATGAAGCCGATTCCATCTCTACGGTTGTCGATCGGGAAAGTGCGGATATCCTCTGCGCAGGTCACAAACCTGCACATGACTTTTTCACTCGGCGTATCGAACATGATGAAACGATCGTGGTCCACGTGAACCGCGATGCCACTGGTTGCCGGCCACTGTTTAGGGCTTTGTGCCTGGTACCATTCGCAGGTATAGCCGCTGACATAGTAAAGACTTTCGGGCGCCATCAACCACAGTAGATCAATGTTGTTTGCGGCCATGCGTTTACGAATAGCCTGCAGTCGGTTGTTAAACTCCTCGAGTGAAAACCCCAGTTCCTTGTCTGGATTACAATGCTCCAGTACCAGATCACGATTTTGTCCCATGGTTGCCTCCCCGAATGGTTTAGCAAGAGGTTATGGCAAATTTTCAAAGTTGACAATTGCGATTAGAATGTCGTTAGCACACCAATTGGAGAGTGAACTTGAAACCAGTTTTAGTGATACAGGGGGCAAAGCGTGTCGACGAGGTGCCCCGTCTTGGCGAATTGAACGAGCAGGCTGAATTACGCTTTGCGACATCTACCGACGAATTGCACGCAGCGCTATCCGGGGCTGATGCCATGTTGGGCTGGAACTTTCGCGCCGACAGCTTGCGTGCAGCCTGGGATAGTGCGAATGATTTGCGCTGGATCCACTGGGCAGGCGCCGGGGTCGATGCCGCAATGTTTCCCGAACTGGTTGCCAGTGACGTGCAGTTAACCAATGCACGGGGCATCTTTGATGTTTCGATCGCCGAATGGGTGCTCGGGATGATCATTTGCTTTGCCAAGCAGATTCGGCAGACGCTTGAGTACCAGTCGAAGGCCGAATGGAAGCATCGGTTCACCGAAACCGTGGCCGGCAAGCGGGCGTTGGTGGTTGGAGTAGGCTCGATCGGCCGTGCAATCGGCCGCCTGTTGCAGGCGGCAGGCATGGAGGTCGACGCCATTGGCCGTAGTGCGCGCGATGGTGGTGCAGACTTTGCTCAGATTCACGCGGTGGATGAATTACTTACTCACTTGCCCGGTGCGGATTACGTGGTCCTGATCACGCCGTTAACCGAGCAAACCCGAAATTTGTTTGGCGCCGCGGAATTTGCCGCCATGGCCCCGCACGCACGTTTCATCAACGTCGGCAGAGGTGCACTGGTGGTCGAAGAAGCATTACTCGCGGCTCTGAACGATAACCAGATTGCGGGCGCGGCACTGGATGTATTTGTTGAAGAACCGTTACCACCAAAAAGCCCTTTCTGGCAAGCCCCGAATTGCCTGATCTCGCCTCACATGTCCGGTGACTACAGCGAATTCGAGGCGGCGATGGCCGACCAGTTTCTCGCTAACTGGGTGCGTTACCTGGCGGGTGAACCGCTGCTGAACCTGGTCGATAAAAAGCTCGGCTTTGTGCCGGGTTCCAGGACCTGATATTCAAATCCATCCCGACTATGCAATTCAGTTGCAGATTGACCACAACAACTCCGAGCGCTGGTGGTTTGTCTAGACTCGGGAATAGCTATAGCAGTAATGAAAAAGGGGTAGCATAGCTACCCCTTTTTTTATCAATAAAGGCCGACTGGTTTAATTTCGATAGCTATCCGGTAGCGCGTAACTGTCACCCAGAAACTCGCCAAACACTCTGTTGACCTCGGGATGGTTAACGGGCTCACCGGTTTCGTCGATCAGCAAATTCTGTTCTGAGACATAGGCCTCGTAGGCAGCGGACTCGTTTTCAGCCAGCAAGTGGTAGAACGGCTGGTCTCTACGCGGACGAACCTCTTCCGGGATCGACTCCCACCATTCCTCGGTGTTACTAAACTCCGGGTCGACATCGACGATAACACCCCGAAAATCATAAAGGCGGTGTTTCACCACTTGTCCAATCGCAAATTGTGTACTGGTTACGCTCATAATACTGATATATATATGCAAATAAGAATAAATCAACGGTGATGTGTTTCGCATTTCCGCTGTTTTACTGATTATAGCTAGTTCAGGCCGATTTTTTCTCTTGCTTCATCCGGACCCAGTACACGGGCTCCCATACGCTCGATAATTTCGACCGCACGCTCTACCAGCATGCCGTTAGTTGCAAGTACGCCACGATCGAGGTAGATATTATCCTCGAGACCGACACGGACATTACCACCCAGCAACACCGCCTGGGCCACCATCGGCATTTGCATTTTGGAGATACCGAATCCGGCCCAGATCGCATCCGCTGGCAGTGCCTGTTTCATCGCGGCCATGGTTTGGGTATCGGCGCCGGCGCCCCACGGAATACCGAGGCAGACTTGAAACATCGGCGGTGCATCAATCAGGCCATCGTCGATCAAGCTGTGCGCCAGTCGAATCTGTCCCAGGTCGAAGACTTCCAGTTCCGGTTTAACCCCGAGCTCCTGCGCCATCTTCGCCATCGTGCGCACGTATGGCGCGGTATTGATATAGGTGTAGTTACCTCCGAAATTCATCGTGCCGCAATCGAGACTGCAAATATCGGGCTTGCATTCAACCACGTGTGCCAGCCGCTCTTCGGGCCCGATCATATCCGTCCCCGGTCCCGGCAGCGATGGATCTTCTTCGCCAGGCACCCAGTCGCCACCCATGCCCGCGGTCAGGTTGATGATCATATCGACTCCGCTGTCACGAATCATATCGACGGTTTCCTTGAACAGCGCGGGGTCGCGCGATCCCTGTCCGGTCTCCGGATCACGCACATGCACATGGACCACCGCGGCGCCTGCTTTGGCGGCCTCGATCGCCGAGTCGGCAATCTGGCGTGGTGTTATCGGTACCAGGTTACTGCGACTGGTGGTGTCGCCAGCACCGGTAACGGCGCAGCTGATGATGACATCGTTATTCATAAAGTATGTTTCCCCGGTTCGTTATCGTGTTACTGATCTGGTAAATTTCGCTTCATTTTCGCGATTTCGACCAGCCCGTCATTCATTTTTTTACTTAAACTCGCGAAATCCTGTCCCGCGGTCATCTCTACGCAACCATCGACCATCGCGTTTCTGAGCTCATCGGTCAGTTCGGGCGCCACCAGTCGCGTCCACGGCAGTTTCAGCGCCGGTCCGAATTGATCGAGGCAGTAAGCCATGCCACCCTCGCCGCCGCCAACATGAAAAATTTCGCAGGGACCCATCAGGGCCCAGCGGGGCCCCGGACCGTTGACCACTGCCTGGTCGATTTGCTCGACGGTGGCTTCACCATTAGCGACCATGTGCAGCGCCTCGCGCCAGATGGCTTCCTGCAGGCGCGTGGCGATGAATCCAGGTATTTCCTTCTTCATGACCAGCGGTGCTTTGCCTGCGAGCTGGTAAAATCGTTCGGTCCATTCGACCGTATGCGGGCTGGTTTTCTCACCACCTATCATTTCAACCAAAGGTAACAGGTAGGGTGGATTGAACGGATGCGCGACCACGGTCCGTTCAGGCGTCGCACATTCGGCCTGAATATCGGTCATCGAAAGTCCGGAGGTGCTCGAAGCGATCACCACGTTGGCATCCACGATATCACCCAGGGTTTTATATAAGCCCTGCTTCAACGGCAACACTTCGGGCACGCTTTCCTGGATAAACTCAGCCACCGCGGTCGCCTCAGCCAGGTCGGTGGTCCAACTGAAGTTGTCCATCGAGGCGCCATCGGTAAGACCGATCGCTTCGAGGCTCGTCCATGCCGTTTCGAGCAGGCGTATCAGCGCGTCGTATTCGGAGGCATCGTGCAGGTAACTGGTCACCAGGTATCCCCGACCCAGGAAGTGTGCCGCCCAGCCGCCGCCAATCGGGCCGGCGCCGATACAGGTGATACGACGTACGTTTTCGGGAGCCTGATTCAACATGACTAGCTACCTTTGAATTTGGGGTCGCGCTTTTCGACGAATGCCTTGACGCCTTCGCCAGCATCCTCCGATGACAACATTGACTTGTAGGTTGGTAGATCGTCATAACGCATTTTATGAAATGCCTTCTCGGTCGGTTCGCATTCGATTGCGCGCAGTACTTCCTTGATCGACTGCAGCGCCAGCGGGGCGACTTGGGCCAACTGAGTAGCCCACTCGTGCGCCGCGTTCATCAGTTGATCGGCCGCGACGATCTTGTTGATGAGCCCGTAATGCATCGCTTCGGCGGCACTCATACGACGACCCAGATAAAGCATTTCGAGCGCAATATTGTAGGGCAGACGTTTAGGCAGGCGTTGCACGGCGCCGGCATCAGGTATCAGACCGAGCGGCAATTCCGGCAACGAAAACTCGACATGATCGGCTGCGATAATCAGATCACAGGCCAGCGCAATTTCAAAGCCGCCGCCGATGGTCAATCCATTGAGCGCGGCGATGACCGGTTTATTCAAATTCCACATCTCGGTGATGCCGGCAAATCCACCCAGTTCGGGGTCTTCGGCTTCCCACCAATTTTCCAGCGGGGTATCACCACTATCCAGCGCTTTCAAATCCCATCCGGCGCAAAATATCTTTTCACCAGCGCCGGTGATGATGGCAACCTTGAGATCGGGACTATCGCGGAAGTAGACAAATGCCTCACCCAGCTTACGACTGGTGGGTAGATCTATTGCATTCGCCTTGGGGCGATCGATGGTAATTAACAGTACTTTACCCTCGACTGCAACCTTTACTTCGTCATCACCTGGAATCATCGTCATCCCCGCTCAAAACCTTGTTCTTGGATCCGCGCAGTTTAGTAGACTCGAATAACAAATGGTATAAGATTGGCAACGTTTGTTAGTCCATCGGGACAAGGCTTTATGAATTACAATTTGACGGCCGAACAGGACATGATCATCCGCTCGTTGCGAGCATTTCGTGAACAGGAACTGGAACCTCACGAGGCCGAAGTAGACCGCACTGGTGAAGTGCCCGAAGAGCTTGGTCAGCACATCAAGCAAAAAGCGTTGGAAATGGGTTTTTATGCCCCCAACTTACCGGAAGAAATTGGCGGTGGTGGCCTTGATTACAAAACCCTGGCCTTGTTCGAGCGTGAGCTGGGCAAGACCAGCTATGGCTTGCACGGATTTATACATCGGCCCTCCGAAATATTAATGGCCTGTACTGGCGATCAGGTTGAAAAATATTTAAATCCTTGTGTTACCGGTGAAAAGAAAGAGGTTTTCGCGCTGACCGAGCCTGGTGCCGGATCGGATATTCTATCGATGGCAACTAACGCCAAACCCGACGGTGATGATTTCATTATCAACGGCTCAAAGCACTTTATCAGCAGCCCGGTAGTTCCAGATTTCGCAATTTTGTTTGCCTGGACCGGGGTCGAGCAAACCAAGCGAGGCGAGCGCAAACTGGTTACCGCGTTTCTAATCGATCAGGGCACGCCCGGCTTTACCATTCAGCGTGGGCCACGTTGCGCAGCACAGCGCGCCTATCACACCTGGCAGCTATCCTTTCAGCAGTGCCGGGTGCATCAGAGCCAGATCCTCGGTGAGGAAGGACAGGGATTTGAGCTTGCCGACAAGTGGCTCAAGATGGGGCGTGTTTGGGTGGCTGCCGCTGCTTGCGGCAAAATTGAACGCTTGCTTGAACTTGCCACCAGCTATGCTGCCCAGCGTAAGCAATTCGGCCAGGCGATCGGCAAGTTCCAGGGGACTTCGTTTAAGCTCGCCGATATGGCAACCGACCTGCAGGCCTCCGATCTGCTGGTGATGCATGCTGCCGATAAGGCGGACCAGGGCATCATGGAGCCCGATGATGCGGCCATGGCCAAGTTGTTCGCGTCGGAGGCGGTCGGACGTGCTGCCGATAGTACGATTCAGATATACGGTGGTATGGGATTGATGGAAGAATTACCCATCGAACGCCTGTGGCGTGATGCCCGTCTCGATCGAATCTGGGACGGTACTTCGGAAATACAGCGCCATATTATTTCGCGCTCGTTGTTGCGTCAGTATGAATCCTGATGCCAGGATTGCCTAAGAATCTACGCCGACTGTTATCACCGAGGCACATCGCCTTCATCGGTGGTAACGATGCGGATTTCAGCGCGCGCCAGTGCGCAGCACAATTCGATGGCCCGGTATGGGGCGTTAACCCGAAACGCGAAACGCTCGGCGGAGTACCCTGCTACAACAAAATTGAGGACCTTCCCGAGGCGCCGGATGCGGTATTCCTGGCGACGCCGCGAACAGTCGCTACCGACATGGTAAAGCAACTCAGTCGCATCGGTGCTGGAGGGGTAGCCTGTTTTACCGCGGGTTACGGCGAACTTGGTGCGGCCGGTCAGCGCGCCGAGGCTGAACTTGTCGAAGCTGCTGGCGATTTGGCGCTTGTCGGGCCGAACTGCTATGGACTGGTCAATTACACCAATGGCTCCATACTATGGCCATTTGGTGCGGGCAATAGTCGTTGCCATAAGGGCGTTGCACTCATCATGCAAAGCGGCATGCTGCCGGCCAATATGATCATGAACGACCGCTCGGTGCCGATTACCCACGTGATTTCGGCCGGCAACCAGGCGGTGCTTGCGATCGAAGATTACATGGACGTTTTATTGGATGATCCTGCGGTTACGGCAATCGGCTTGTATATAGAGGGAATCCGGAATATCCAGAAATTTGCCGATGCCGCGATCAAGGCGATCACCGCGGATAAACCGATCGTGGTATTAAAGGCCGGAAAATCCAGCCTCGGATCACAGATTTCCATCAGTCATACCGGATCGCTAGCTGGATCCGACCAGGCTTTTCAGGCGCTGTTCGATCAGCTTGGCATGATTCGGGTCAAGTCACCGGTCGAAATGATGGAAACGCTCAAATTCCTGTCGGTTTCCGGAGCGCCCAAAGGCAACAAGCTTGCTGCTTTTACCTGTTCCGGGGGCGATGCCGCACTGGTTGCGGATTACTGTGATCGAGTCGGGCTCGAACTCTCGCAGCCCTCAGCCGCAGCTAAAATTGCGCTGGTTAAATTACTACCAGATATAGCAACTGCGGCAAATCCGCTAGATTACACAACGCCACTTTGGGGCAATGCCGAAGTCATGCCCGGAGTTTTTCAGACCATGGTGGGCGATGGTTACGATGTGGCAATCGTGATCCAGGATTTTCCACCAGCACATATCCATACTGACAATAGCCTTTATCGCAATGATGCAAAATCTTTCATCAAGGCCTGCAGGGCGCTCGCCATTCCAGCCGCGGTATGCAGCGATCTACCCGAAAATATCGATCGTGATTCGCGCGAGATCATGATCGCTGGCGGGGTAACCCCGCTGCAGGGCGTCGATACAGGACTCGATGCAATCGTAAACGCCTGTCGCTACGGGATTATTCGCGATCAAGTCCTGTCCGGCGATGGTGCACTTGAGTTCAGGAAAATTGAAACACCGGGTAAAGGGATTGCCGCCCGAGTCGTCGATGAATGGCAGGGCAAGCAGAGGTTGAGCAAGTCAGGGATAGAGGTCCCTGCAGGGCAGGTAGTCAATATCGATGCTATCGACGAAATTATCGACGACCTGCAATACCCGTTGGTGCTGAAGGCCGTGTCGGCAGAGCTGCCACATAAATCGGAATCTGGTGCGGTCAAAGTCAATCTTCAGAATGCGGAGCAACTTCGCAGCGCGATCGAGGCCATGCAGCATTCGGTTGCGCAGACAGCACCCGAAGTCGTGATCGAACAGGTTTTGGTTGAATCGATGATCGAGGAGGTCATTGCCGAATTAATGATCGGCATCAATACCGACCCGCAATTTGGTCAATTCCTGGTGGTCGCCAGCGGAGGCGTTCTGGTTGAACTGGTTCGCGATGCAAAAACACTGTTACTGCCGACCAGCGATGCACAAATTCTTAACGCCCTGCAGGGCCTCAAGTGTTTTAAATTGCTGCAGGGCTTTCGTGGAAAACCGGCGGCCGATATCGAACGGGTCATCAGCAGCATTCGCGCACTGGTTGATTTTGCCGCAACGCATCATCGCGGCCTGGTCGAAATGGATATCAATCCGTTGATGGTGACCCGCGATCGCTGTATCGCCGCCGACGTGATGATCCGGGAACTAGATAGCCAGGTTTAGTTGCGATATTCGTCGAGAAACTGCCTGATATCGGCGAGGTAGGGCACTATTTTTGACATTTTGTCTGCTGGGAACCTATCGGCTACTGCTTGCAGATCCGGTTCGATGTCGTTGATCGCCTTTTCACGAAACGCTCGTCCGGTTGCGGTGATGAATACACATTTGCTGCGCTTGTCATTGGGATTGGGGCGAACTTCAATGAGTGCATGTCGCTCTAAAATCGACAGTGTATGCGTCATAGTTGTCTTCGGTACCTGGAACGCGCGTGAAATCACTAACGGCGTTTGTCCATCCCTTACCCGAATCAGATGGTTCAGCACGCTGAAGTGTGAAATCAGAAAACCCTTTGGTAATTTTGCCTCGAGCATGGCGCGGATGAGTTGCTCGATAATTCCGATCTCATTAAAGAAAACGAAATAAAGTCCCAGGTCTTGCCTATCCATTCAACAACTTTGCCTCTAGTGGCCAGCGAGGTGCGGGTTTTGTCGATGGGCCATAGCCAAGACGCCCCAGCATCTGTACCGTTGCACCGTCTTTAGCGAGCAGTTCATGGGAACGATCGTACAGTTTCGCCACTTCGTCGTACTCCTGTAAAGCCTGGCTGACCGGATGCAGCGCTAATCCGAGCGCGGTGGTCTTGAGGTTGAGACGAAGCCAGGCCGCGCCGGCTGCTACCTGGCTGAGCCTATCATTTTTTGCGCTGGTGATCACGGCATAGGCAGGTGTCGACATCAGCATATTTTTATATGAAGAGAGAAAGGATTGGGTCGCTTCACTGTTGGGATCCATAAGTGCTTCGCGAGGCAGTATTCCTAGCAGCATCAGCGTCTCCAGCATGGGTCCTCCGATGTCGATCCCGTCCGGGCTAGCATTGATTTCCTGTTTGCCAATTCGCATCAGTGCAGCGCTTTCCTGGAGCGTCCGAGGGGTCGCCATTTCAATTTGGAAAGCCTCCCAGGTAAGCGAGTGTAGATTTTCGACCATTTCGGATTCGGTCACGATACTTGCATAAGCCTGCAGTGCACTCAGCTTCGATGATTCGATAGTGGTCATTTGGTACGGCTCTTTGCAGGAACGCCTGTCAATTATATGTGCCGCCAACGGATCAGGTATTGCTGAGGTGGAAAATCTGCCTATCGCCACGGGACCGTTTTCTCCGTCCGGAAACAGCTCCAGGTCCACGTCATGCCCGGTTTGCGTGGCCGCGATTTTCATTTGTTCGAGAAAACAACCCAGGCCAATTGTGATCTGACGCGAAAATGGATCTGTATGCGGTAAACTTCGGTCCGGGTCACGATACAGAACGACGGTATCATCGTTAGTAAGATCGACTATCCACGGCTGCAGATTGTGCGGATTGGGGGCCAATATAGCGTAGGACAGCGCGTTTTTGCGTGGATCGTCATAGCTGCCGGCATTTTGCCACGGTAGCAAAGCTTTAGTTGGTCTCCGAGTGGTGACAAATGTAGCCGCGCCAATACCAGCCGCCGCAATGAAACCACCGCCAAGTATTGCCAGGGTTTTACGTCGTGAAATATCCATAGTAATTTTCTATTTAGTTCGATTTCGTACAATATAATACGATATCGAACTAAAATCAAATCTATCAGGTAGCTTTTACTCAAAAAAATAAACTTGGAGCAGGCAAATAATTGTTGTGTCCAGTTTGCCCGCCATTGAAATCAAGGTATGCTGTGGACGCTAAATTGATAATAAGGAGGAGCAAAGCAGTGAATCACAAGATAAATACCCACCTGCGGTACCTGATAACGCTTGTTTTCGCCAGTATTGTCGGCATGGCCATTATTCCATCCACCGGTCAGGCAGCGCCGGAGATCGATTCAATTCATTTTCTGATTCCGGGTGGCGCCGGTGGTGGCTGGGACGGCACCGCGCGGGGCACCGGCGAAGCCTTAACCAAATCCGGCCTGGTCGGTACGGCTTCCTTTCAAAACCTGTCCGGTGGCGGTGGTGGCAAAGCGATCGCACACATTATCGAGACTGCAGATCAGCAAAAGGGAACCCTGATGGTGAATTCTACGCCGATCGTGGTGCGCTCGTTAACCAAGGTATTCCCGCAGTCGTTTCGTGATTTGACACCGGTGGCCGGTACTATCGCCGATTACGGCGTATTCGTGGTGCGCGCAGATAGCCCGATCAAGAGCTGGAAAGACGTCGTCGCTGGGTTCAAAGAGAATCCTCGCAAAATGAAATTTGCCGGGGGCTCGTCCAAAGGTAGCCTGGATCACCTGGTTCCGGCAGCGGCAATCAAGGCGGAGGGCCTCGATCCGAAATCGCTGCGTTATATTCCTTACGATGCGGGTGGAAAAGCGATGGCGGGTTTGTTATCCGGCGAGGCTCAGCTCCTGTCCACCGGCCTCGGTGAGGCGCTCGAAATGAGCAAGGCGGGACAGGTTCGCATTCTCGCTGTAACCGCGCCGGAACGGCTCAAGGACGCGCCCGATGTTCCGACACTCGTTGAAATGGGTAACCCAACGGTGTTCGCCAACTGGCGTGGCTTTTTCGGAGCTCCCGGGTTGTCCAAGGCCGAGGTCAAGGCTTATGCTGACGTACTCGGTAAAATGTATGAAACCCCGGAGTGGGAAACCGTGCGTGCTCGCAACGGCTGGGTCAATGTCTATAAGCCGGGTGACGAGTTTTACAGTTTTCTTGAAGAGCAGGAGAAACAGGTTGGCGACTTAATGCGCGAGCTTGGATTTCTGTAAACCCATCATTTTGTATGAGAGCGAAGTTGCTCTCGTGATCATGCCGCAATATCTTTTTAGTTACTGTTGTATGAACGAGAGCAATGGGGCTCAACTAATCGGAGTCGAACCATGATCCTTTCAAAAGAACGGATTGGCGCACTGTTTTTCCTGGTCGTTTCAATCGTTTACGGCTATTTAGCTACCGAGATAAAACTATATCCGGGCGACGAGCTTGATCCGATGACAGCGCAGACTTTGCCTTATGTGTTGTCGGCGATGGGTATCGCATTCTCGCTCTTTTTAATGGTCAACGGCAATCACAAGGAATTTGGCTCAGGTTTCACACATCTGAACTGGAAGCCGGTGATCGCGCTGATGCTATTGACCCTGTTTTACGGGTTTTCGCTTGACTGGTTGGGCTTTCTCATTTCAACGACCGTGTTCCTGATCGTTGGGTTTCGTATTCTTGGCGAGAAACGCATCAAGGTGTTGTTACTTGTCGCGATCCCGTTTGTTTTCATTTTCTGGTTTGGTTTAACCCAGTTGCTCGATATCTATCTGGCGCCCGGGCGTATTTTCGGAAGTTAAAGATATGTTGGACGGCATTATCACCGGCTTGCAGACTGCGCTATTACCGACAAACTTGTTCATGGTAGTACTGGGTTGTTTTGTCGGAACCTTCATCGGTATGCTGCCGGGGCTTGGCCCGGTTTCTGCAATTGCCCTGATGATACCGATCACTTACGGTATAGATCCCGCCTCCGGGATAATTCTAATGGCCGGCGTTTATTATGGTGCGATATTTGGCGGCTCGACCTCGTCAATTCTGATTAATGCACCCGGTTGTTCCGGTACCGTTGTCACCGCGTTTGACGGTTACCCTCTGGCAGCGAAAGGGCAGGCGGGGAAAGCACTGGCATTGGCGGCATACGCGTCGTTTTCGGGGGGTACTATATCCGCTATTTTCCTTTTGTTGGCGGCGCCGACACTGGCGAAGGTGTCACTCAGCTTCCAGTCTGCCGATTACTTTGCCTTGATGGTGCTCGGGCTTTCGGCGGTCGCGGCGTTTAGCGGTAAAGGGCAGGTTCTCAAGGCGCTGATCATGACGGTTTTTGGCCTGATGCTCTCTACCGTCGGCACCGATCGGGCGACTGGTGTCGAGCGCTTTACCTTTGGCTCGATCGACCTGCTTGACGGCATCAGTTTCCTGTTGCTGGCGATGGCGACTTTTGCGCTCGCCGAAGCGATGATGTCGGTGTTAGAGCGTGTCGATGAGGGCGCCGAAACCCAGGATATGACCAAACTCGGCAGCATGAAACTGAGCAAAGAGGAAATCAAGGAAGTTGCACCGACGGTGGTGCGATCCTCGGTACTGGGCTTTTTAGTGGGCGTATTGCCGGGTGCGGGTGCCACGATCGCCGCTTTCCTGGCTTACGGGGTTGATCGTAACCTGGCCAAGGGAGACAAGAAAGAAGAATTCGGAACGGGTTCGCTGCGCGGGCTCGCCGCCCCTGAGTCTGCCAACAACGCCGCCTCTTCCGGTTCCTTCGTACCGCTACTGACCCTCGGTATTCCGGGCTCCGGAACTACGGCCATCATGCTCGGTGCGTTGATTTCATATGGCATACAACCCGGCCCCAGGTTATTTGTGGATCATCCGGAAGTGTTCTGGTCGGTTATCATCTCCATGTATGTCGGCAACGTAGTGCTGTTGATATTAAATTTACCCCTCATCCCCTACATTTCGCGCCTGTTGATTATACCGAAACCGATTCTGGTACCGATGATCCTGTTGTTTTCGATTACCGGGGTTTACCTGGTGTCGTTCAATTCGATGGACATATTAATTATGGCTGGCATTTGTGCAATGGCAATCTTCCTACGTCTGCTGACATTTCCGATGGCGCCGCTGCTGCTCGGATTTATTCTGGGCGGAATGATGGAGGATAATTTGCGTCGCGCGCTGTTAATCAACGATGACAGTTTGAGTTTCCTGTGGGAGCGCCCGATCACACTCACCATCATGTTGATCACATTACTGATCCTGGTTGCCCCGGTATTTCAAAAAGCAATCAAGCGATTCTTCAATATTGAATCAGGTGGTGAAAGTCTAACCATCGACTAATGCGCCAGGGTTTTTTGCGAGATCGCTTTTGCGCGGTGTTAACTTTTGCCCGGTTCATAACACACAACTAAGCTGGTTCAAAATCGGGTCGGCTATGGTGTGCTGTCTACGCTAATTTAGGGCCAAAACAATTGTCATCGTTGAATAATAATATTCGATTGTATCCCTGGTTTCGTGCCGCATCCGATGGGCATGCCTGGATTACTGTGTTTTTTTTATACATGAGCCAGAGTATGTCGTTGGACCAGGTTATCCAACTTTCCGCGGTTTATTACCTGTCGGCTTTTGTGCTCGAAGTACCATCGGGCTATTTTTCTGACCAGATTGGCCGTCGCACTACGTTGATGTTAGCTGCGACCTCGCTGATAGCATCCTACTGTTGCTTTATCATCGGTGCAGGCTTCTGGTGGTTTGCGGCGGGACAGTTCCTGCTCGCAGCGGGCATCGCGATGCAGTCGGGAACCGATACGGCCTTTCACTATGATTCGCTCAAAGCGTTGAGTCGCGAAAGCGAATATGCGCAGCGTGAGGCGAATGCCGAGCAATGGGGATTGATGATGCTGGCGGTCGCTACCTTATCGGGCGGCGTTCTGGGCCTGATAGACCTGCGTCTGGCTTATGTGTTTTCACTTTGCAGCGCGATCACCATGGCAGCCATGGTGTGGCTATTCGTGGAGCCGGTTCATGCGGATGAAACCACTGCATTACCACAGAGTTTTACTGCGGTCGTACTGAGTTGTTTTGCACGTCTGCGCGATCCGCTACTCGGCTGGATTTTTCTCACCGCCATCGTGTTGTATGCATTGGCGCACATCGTGTACGAATTTTACCAGCCCTACATCACGCTGCTACAGCTGCCAGTATTCGAAGCGTCGTCTTATGCCCCACTGATATCGGGAGTGATCATATCGATTTCAATGTTCGGAGGTGCGATAGGGGCTAGGGCTAGCATTTCGTTGCAATCGAAACTTGGTTTGGTTGGCCTGCTCGCGGTCGCGATGTTTATCCAAACGGGTATTGTCGCAGCCATGGCAATTGCAGTAAGCCCGGTTGTTTTGGTGCTTGTTTGTGCACGAAATTTTCCGATGTCGTTGGTGCATGCGCCGGTCAGAGCTGCGATTGCACCGCGCATCACGCGTGCGCAACGTGCGACTTATCTATCTTTGCAGGGCTTGTCTGAGCGCCTGTTTTTTGCGTTGCTACTGCTTGGATTGGCTTCAGGACTGGACCAGGGCGCCCCGGTCGATGAGATGACATTGCTAGATATTTTGACATCGACCCTGTGGATTGGTATTGCCGCCGCGCTGATGTTGTTTGTGTTTTCGGGCAAGGTGCGACAGGTACTAAGGACCGAGGTACAGGTCAAATGATATGAACCCCGGCCCTGAGTTTTCTCTAACTTTCAGCGATTGGTATCAGCGATAATTCGACACGGCGATTCAAAGCCCTGCCTCCTGTCGTTTCATTATCGGCGATCGGGGTGCCTTCACCAAAACCGACGGCCTCGATTCGAGCCTCGACAACGCTCTTGGTAAGCAGGTATTGGAATACCGAATTTGCCCGTCGTTCGGACAGGGCCTGGTTATAATCATTCGATCCCTTGCTATCCGTGTGACCGGCGGCCACGATGATGGTTTTATCATATTCCTGCAACACAATTATCACCGAGTTTAGCACTTCGTAGAAATCGGCATTGAGGTCGTGCCCACTGGTGACAAAGGTAATGTTGCCTGGCATGACCAGGTTGATATTGTCACCATCGCGCTCGACACTGACGCCGCTATCGCGCAAGGTTTTTCTGAGCTTGGCTTCCTGTGAGTCCATGTAATAGCCGATGCCACCACCGGCAATAGCTCCGATTCCGGCAGCCTGGAGCATCTTTTTCTTACGCTTTTTGCTGCTTTCGTCCTTGTTGCTAAGGTAGGCGAGAACGGCCCCTATACCTGCACCTATGCCGGCGCCCTTAGCGGTACTGGATACCTTTTTCTCTCCTGTGTAAGCATCAAATGTTTCGCAGCCGGATATAAAGGTCAGGCTGATGATGCTGATAACGACTAGTATTTTTTTCATGAAGAATCCTGTAAATGGTATGTTGATGACCGAGTTACTAGAAGACTGAGTATAGGCAATTAAATTAAATTTTATTTACCAATATTTAAAAGACAAAAGACCTGGCGAATCACTCGGAACCTGGAAGTTTGTATGCTTCGAGGTTGATCGATTTCAATGCCATTCCTTCCAGAATCAATTCCCCGCGATAACGTCGATCGCCGGTTGAAGAAAATTCAAACTGGTATGTGCGTCGGAAGGCGAGGGTTCCAGTCGAACTGCGTATCGGCCAGAACCCGGTAATCACCATACTTTGATCCAGTAGCTGCAAATCCAGTTGTCGACATTGCTCAGTAGCCAGTTGACGCGCTCTGCCCTTGAACAGGCCGCTTTGCCACCAGTAGAGTGCCCCCAGGCCAACAAGTACCAGGCCAAGCAAATTAATCAGACTGAACATAATCGCTTATTGTAATCGGAGCTCGGGATTCGTTGGCAACCGCGCCCCCACTTTTTTGCATCAGGGGATTACGCCTGGTTTGAATCAATCGCCTGGATTATCGATTTCATTTTACTTGCCGCGACTTCGCTGCCGTCATCTCGCTGCCATTCGATGTATTGCGAGCAGAACGCCGCCACCTCGGCCTTGCCGGCCAGTGCATTGAGGTCGTCGGCGGTACGTACGCCAAAACCGACGGCCAGCGGCAAATCGGTATGTTTGCGGATGTCGGTGATGTAGTTCTGGAACTTTTCGCCCCATTGAGTTTCGTGACCGGTAACTCCCATACGTGACACCACGTAAATCATGCCGCGTGAAGCTTGGGCAATCTTTTTAATCCGTTCTGCCGCGGTATTGGGTGTTACCATCAAAATTGGCGACAATCCGAGGGCGTCGAGAGTCGGTAACCAGGGTTCAATCTCTTCCACCGGCCAATCAGGCACGATCATACCCTTAATTCCGGCGGCCGAAGCCTTTTCAAACAATTCCGGTAAACCATAGCGGTATAGCGGGTTTAAATAGCTCATCAAGACAAAAGTCACCTCTGGGTGACGAGCGCAGACCCTGGTTGCCAGGTCGAGGGTTGCCTGCACCGAACCACCGTGTTTAAGCGCTTCGTAGCAGGCGTTGACCAGCGTATGGCCGTCTGCGACCGGGTCACTGAATGGAACCTGCAGCTCGATCAATTTAACGCCGGCCACGGCCAGACCCGCGATCGCTTTCTCATTTTCCTCGAGACTGGGAAAACCAATCACGGCGTGGGACATAATTTGCAAGTCTTCGTATTGTGCTGGAAACATGATTAGTGCCCTCGTTTTTGCGCCAGTGCTTCGGTCGAACGTATGGCTTCACGCTGCAGAAATTCGGTCCATTCGCGTTGTGGAAACGCGCGTGCCACGGTAAAAATGTCCTTATCGCCTCGACCGCTCAGGTTTACCACGAGATTCTGCTCCGGTTTCATCTGTTTGGCACGATTGAAGCCACCAGCAAGCCCGTGAGCCGATTCCAGCGCCGGAATGATACCTTCCGTTTTCATTAGTAGAGTAAAGGCCTCGGTGACTTCAGCGTCGGTAGCCGATTCCGGGATGACGCGGCCCTGTTGCGACAGATAGGCCAATATCGGAGAAACGCCGACGTAATCAAGTCCGGCGGCAATACTGTGGGTATCGCCGAGTTGACCGTCATCATTTTGCAGGAAAAGAGTCTTATAGCCTTGTGCAATGCCGGTTTCGCCAGTGTTTTGCGACAGGCGTATCGAGTGCTTGCCGTCTTCGAGGCTGATCCCGCCAGCCTCGACGCCAACCAGGTTAACTCTGGGATCGTCCAGAAAAGCGCCGAAGGCGCCCATGGCATTCGAGCCGCCTCCAACGCAAGCGACTATCTCATCGGGTAGACGGCCCATTTGTCGCATCGCCTGTTCCTTGATTTCCTCGCCGATGATGCCCTGGAAATAAGACACCAGTTCCGGAAAGGGTGCCGGCCCGCAGGCGGTACCAAGCACGTAATGGGTGGTTTCAACCGATGCGGCCCAGTCACGCAAGGCTTCGTCGAGCGCTTCTTTCAGCGTCTGTGCGCCGGTGGTGACAGCAACCACATCGGAACCCAGCTGCCGCATCCAGAATACGTTTGAGTACTGGCGTTCAATATCTTCGGCGCCCATGTAAATAGTTGCTTCGAGGCCGAGCCGTGCCGCCATGATCGCGGTTGCAAGCCCGTGCTGACCGGCACCGGTTTCAGCGATTACGCGTTGCTTGCCCATGCGTTGCACCAATAACCCCTGACCGAGCACATTGTTGATTTTGTGCGCACCCGAATGATTCAGATCTTCACGTTTGAGCCAGATTTGTGCGCCACCGAGTTGTTTCGAAAGGCGTCGTAACGGGGTCAACGGCGTCGGGCGACCACTGAATTCCTGGGTCAGGGTTGCGAATTCCTGCCAGAAATCGGGATCATCGCGCAGGCTGAAGAATAAATCTTCAAGCTCGGTGAGCGCGGGGAGCAGGATTTCGGGGACAAAACGGCCGCCGAATTCACCAAAATAACCATTTTCACTGCGAATCATCGTGGCCTCCAAGCGTAAAAATGCATTCAAATAATGACATTAACTAAACGGTTTAGTATAGTTTGCATAATTTCAATTTATATTCAACCCTGTTATGGCCCAAAGATCCAAAAAAGACCACATTGCGGCAGCCGCACTGCCACTTTTTCTCGAAAACGGTTTCAAGGGCACCTCCATCGATATGGTGGTCAAGACGAGCGGTGTATCAAAGCCAACCGTTTATAACCACTTTCCCGACAAGGCAGCGCTGATGCTGGCGGTGCTGTCGCGATGGATCGAAAACAATAAACCGTTGATATTGCCGATAAGGAATCAGTCGGAACTGGAAAAGTTTATTCGCGATCACTGGTTGACCGAGGAGGCGGTCAGGCTTTATGCAATCGTAATTGGTGAAGGCAGGAGATTTCCGTCGGCGAGAAAGCTGTTCTGGGGTCAATTCGATCGGCTATGGCGCGTCGCGTTTGGTTATGTTTGTCAGCATTCGTCCAATCTTGAGCAGGCGGTTATCGATCAACAACTGGATCGGCAATTACTTGAACGCTTGAGAGCCCAGTAGGCGAGTGAAACTTTTTCTGATTGATGCGGACAAATAAGTCTTAGTCAATCCACCAGGAAAAATAATGAAAAGAATTCTGGCAGGAGTCATCGCGCTTTTCTTCATGTCGCTCGCTATCGCTGGCCAGCCCCCTACTTTTACGACCAGCGACGGTGCTATTCGTGGTTACGATCCGGTCGCCTATTTCACCGTCGGTGAACCGACTCCTGGCGAGGACAAGTACTCGACCAAGTGGCAGGGTGCGATTTACAAGTTTTCGAGCGCGAACAACCTCGCGTTATTCAAATCCAGCCCGGAACAATATGCACCGCAGTATGGCGGTTACTGCGCCTACGCGGTCTCAAAGGGGGCTACTGCGAGCACCGAGCCTGAGGCCTGGACCATCGTCAATGGCAAGCTGTACCTGAACTTCAGCACGAGCGTGCGCAAGCGTTGGCGCAAAGATATTCCTGGTCACATAAAGGCAGCCGACAGGAATTGGCCGAGCGTTCTTAATTAACTGATTAGGTTAACCGGCCTGATTTTGAAGCAAGGATTCAAGACAGTCCTGGCCGAGGCCAATGCACGTTTTGCTGGTCTCGACTAGGCCCGTGCCCGTCACTCGAGCAGGTAGTATTCACCCAGGATTGATTTGAGACTGCCATCGGCTTTCATCGATTGGATTGCCGGTCGGATTGATTCGAGGAAAACTTTGGATTCGGCACCCGGGTGGCAAACAATCCCCTGGTCGACCGAGAATACCGGTTTGTTGACATCGTAGTTAAGCCTGTCGCGGTAAGGCATGAGAGCGGTTGCTGAACCTACAATGGCATTAACGTGTCCTTTCTCGAGTAACTCCAGGCCTTGGTCATACGTGGCGACGTAATGAATGGTTATCTTTGAAACGGGAATGCCATACACACTAAGCGCGTTGCCGAGTAACGCTGCGACACTGCGGTTTCTCAGAGACTCTACGGAAGATACCAACGGTTCAGACTTCGGCGTGGCAATCACGATTTTAAGTTTATTGATGGCAACCCCGGCATCGATCACATCATGACCGAGGAAACCCAGGGCAAGTTCCCTTGCCGCCGGGTAGCAGGCATTCTTGTTCTGATCGAACAACTGAATCGATTTTGCCAGCGGTAAATATTCGATACTGATATTGTTACCGCTGCGTCGTAGAATTTCCTTCATGAGCCGCTGATACCTGGCATTGCCATTTTCGGAAAAGTAAGGTTCCATCGCGGGCATAACCATAATTCGATCTGCCGCGGTGCACAGTGCTGATACCGTTAGTAAAACAAATGCCAATACCACCCTCATCGAAACAACCCCTTTATGTGTGTTTATCTATAACGTTTAAACGACCAGATATGATCGCTGGATAATCTAACGCTGCTTATTGCGACTCTGAAAGGATTCCCTACCGAGTCGCAATCACTATACTAGCAACTCCTTATCAGAATAAAAATGCGGTGATGAATCAGGACGAGGTGCGTAGCAAGCTGGAGCTCGAAGAAGAGCGCGTTGTCATTCCGACAGATGAAATTGTCACGCTGGTACGCAGGATCTTCGAAAACATCGGCTGCAGTACCGAGGTTTCGCGCGAGGTTGCCGAGCATCTGGCCGATTCAAATCTGTGTGGCATGGAATCGCATGGATTGATGCGTACTTTGCAATACGCCGATCAATTCGAATCGGGTTATATGCGGCCTGACGCAAGTCCCGAAATCAAGGTTACCGATCGTGGTGCGACGATAGTTGATGGCAACGGCGGTATCGGCATCCCCGCGATGCGCCTTGCGATTGAAGAGGGATGCCGGGTTGCCAGGGAGCAGGGTGTTTCTGCTGTCGCGATTCGTAATGTGGGTCATACCGGCAGGCTGGGCGCTTTCACCGAGGCTGCCGCCGATCAGGGTTTTCTCAGCATTTGCTTTGGTGGTGGCGGTCGCGACCAATGGCGCCAGGTGGCACCATATGGTGGCAGGCGCGCGATGTTGCCGACCAACCCATACAGTATTGCTATTCCGGGGGGTAAACGCGGGCCGATGATGTTTGACTTTGCAACCTCGAAGATTGCGGGTGGCTGGATTTATGCCGCGCGCAGTGCCGGCGCTCAATTACCCGATAATGTATTAATGGATACCGAGGGGCGAGTTACCCGGGATCCGGAGGATTACTTTCGTGGTGGCGCTATCATGCCCTCCGGGGGCCACAAGGGTTACGCACTGGCACTGGCCGCGGAGATTATGGCTGAGGCTATGCTCGGTCCGACTGAAACCGAGGGCAGCTGGCTTTTGCTTACCCTGGATACAACTCTTTATCGGGATGCGCCGACGATGCAACGTATTGCCGAGGAAATTCTCGATGAGCTACGTAACTGTCCACCGGCGCCGGGCTTCGAGCGCGTTGAAATACCGGGTGAACGCGAACGTGAGCATCGCGACGAGATGACTAATCAAGGCATCGCATTGCCACAAAAAACATGGCAGCAAATTCTGGATTTGTCGCAGCGACTAGCTGAATCAAAGACCTGAACCGGACTGTAAGCGGGACTAGATCAGAACCTTCAAGTCCGGAATCACATCAGGTTTGAATCGTGTTGGCACGAGACGAATATGTTTTGTGTTAAGCGCGCGTTTTCAATGTTATCCCCGAAGAAAATTGGCGTAATCGCATGAAACAACTGCCCCGGATACATAACCAGCCTGTTGTAAACCATATCGATTTCAGTAATAATTTCCCATTGCGACGCATCGGTAAAATCGTATAACTGTCGGTTGGCTTTATCATAGATTTCATCACCTGTTGCCTTATGCCGATAGATAGTCGTCCCACCAGCGCAGTCTTCCGGTTTGCTCGGATACACAATTCCTGCATTTGAACAACCGTCAACATGACAAAAAACATTTTTTGTGCGGTTGCCAGGGTATATCTGAATAGAACGTTTACGCCTACAACTTCGTTTTCTTTTATTCTGGTTATGTAAGGTTCCAATAAATTGCACATCGCTCTGACCCCGAGTTCATTGCATACAGCGGTAACCGCAAGGCGAGGTGTTTGACTGGGAGGTTGTTGATATGACTTGGAAAGTGCCAGATTTCGTATTTCATCCGGGTTGCTGTAAAAAATCATCCTTGATAATAACAGTTTTGAGGGCACTGAAGCTGGATTTCATTGTTGTTGTTACTCCGGAGAAGTCGTCCAAGTTTTAGTGATTGAGCCTGGCGCCTGGTCGTCGGTTACTAATCCTGGCTTACTGCCCTTGGGTTAGATGACCTGGAATATGACATGGACAGATTGGCTTAACCGGGCAGATTATAAGGGAAGAGCTTGATCTTGTGCTATCGGCAAAAGCAAATTTTCGTAAATAGAACAATATCAGGCAATCGATACATCGCGCGAGAATTCGCGTGTTATGCGGATAAGCTCTTCGCCGTATAGCTTGAGTTTGCGCTCACCGATACCTGGAATCAACGCCAGCTGCTCGCTACTATCGGGCCGCTGTTCGCAGATTGCAGCCAGGGTTTTATCATGTAGTATCACGTAAGGTGGTACGCTCTGTTCCTGTGCCAGTTGCTTGCGGAGCAGCCGCAATGCTTCAAACAGTGGTGTGTCGGCTGGCCCGAGCTCGGTTGTGGATTTGCTGGCTGCGGCTTTTTTGAGTTTCAGAATTTTCTCAAATTTGCGCAATAGTAGTTGTTGCTCATCGTTGAGTAGAGGCTTACAACTCGGGCTCATTTTGAGTGCACCAAAATTATCGATGTCGGCGTACAGGTATCCGAGTGCAATCAATTGGCGAAACAGGCTGCGCCATTCGTTGTTGTCGAGGTCACCAATACCAAAAGTACTAAGTTGATCATGCTTATTTTGCAGAATGCGATCCCTGGCATTGCCCATGAGCACGTCGATGACATAATTCACGCCGAAACGCTGGCCGGTTCGGAATACGCAGGATAGGGCCATGCGTGCCGCTTCGGTTGCATCCCAGGTCTGCGGCGGGTCGACACAGTTGTCGCAGTGACCGCAGGGCTGATCCAGAAATTCGTCAAAATAGGCCAGCAGGGTCTGGCGACGACACCCGGTCTGTTCGCAAAAACCCAGCATCGCTTCCATCTTGTGATGCAAGACGCGTTTGAACTGATCATCGGCATCGCTTTGCGCCATCATCTGACGCAGTGTAATGATGTCCTGCAAGCCATAGGCCATCCATGCGTTGGCCGGTTCACCGTCGCGTCCGGCACGCCCGGTTTCCTGGTAGTAGGACTCGAGGTTTTTAGGCAGGTTCAGGTGCCCGACAAAACGCACATCGGGCTTGTCTATGCCCATGCCGAAGGCGATAGTCGCGACAATGATCACCCCTTCTTGCTGCAGGAACATGCGTTGATGTTCGGCACGGGTATTCTTGTCTAGCCCGGCGTGATAAGGCAACGCAATGCGCCCCTTGTCGCTTAGCCATTTTGCGGTTTCTTCGACTTTTTTACGCGACAGGCAGTAAACGATGCCGGCGTCTGCTGGATGATTTTCGCAAATAAAGCTCCACAATCGCTGCCGATTATTGTCGCCCTGGGTGATGCGATAAAAAATATTAGGACGATCGAAACTGTGCACGAACCGGGCCGCGTCTTGCAGCTGCAATTGCTGTTCAATTTCACCCAGCGTGCGTTTGTCCGCGGTTGCAGTGAGCGCGATGCGCGGAATCTGTGGAAAGCGCTCGTGTAACCGGGTCAGCTTCTGGTAATCGGGTCTGAAATCATGCCCCCATTGCGAAACGCAGTGCGCTTCGTCAATCGCGAATAGCGCAATTCTGCAATTGTCGAGCAGCTCGAGAAAGTCATCGCCAAGCGCGCGCTCTGGTGCCACGTAGAGTAAATCGATTTCGTCGGCACGTAATCGCTGCCTGACCTGTTGTTGTTGTTCGATCGTCTGGGTCGAATTCAGATATGCCGCGTTTATTCCGTTTTGTGCAAGCGCATCGACCTGGTCCTGCATCAGCGCGATCAAGGGGGAAATGATAATACCGGTACCGTCGCGCAGAATCGCAGGGATCTGGTAACACAACGATTTACCTCCCCCGGTTGGCATTAAAACCAGCGCATCCTGACCGGCGATCAAGCTGTCAATGATCTGTTGTTGCTGAAAACGAAACTGCTGGTAGCCAAAGCGGCTACGCAGAACATCAAGTGCCTGAGACATGGTGATATAGTAATCCTTTTATCGATTGTTTATGAACTGTCCTTGTCATTCCGGTCAATTGTTTGACCTGTGTTGCGGTCGATTTATATCACATCGCGAGCTGCCTGAAAACGCGATACAGCTGATGCGTTCACGTTATTGTGCCTATGTGCTTGATGATGTTAATTATTTGACCGAAACCTGGCACCAAGATTTCAGGCCCGCGGAGCTTACCATCGATCAGCAATTTCGCTGGATCGGACTCAAGATCATCACCAGCGACCGCCAGGATCAGCAGGAACAGAGCTATGCGCAGAATAAAAAAATGCCCACCTTGCGGCGGGCATATTAATTCGAGAAGATCTCATGCCTGATTAATGTAATTCGTTCAGGTCTTATTCACTTCGGTATTGCTATCTACACCGCGTTCTTCGAGCAGGGTCGTCAACCAGTCTGGATCCATTTCCGGCACTGAAGACAGCAAGAGGTCCGTGTAGGCATGATGAGGTGGTGTAAACATAACATCCTTGGGGCCCTGTTCGACCACCTTGCCATATTGCATGACCACGACCTCATCGGCAATTGAACGAACCGTTGCGAGATCATGGGTAATGAACATATAGGCAAGGTTCATTTCCTTTTGCAGCTTGTCGAGCAGGCGCAGGATGCCTTCCGCGACCAGTTGGTCCAGCGCGCTGGTGACCTCGTCGCAGATGATAAACGTCGGTTCTGCCGCGAGCGAACGGGCTATGCCGATCCGCTGTTTCTGGCCGCCGGAGAGCTCCGGTGGGTAGCGGTTGTAGTACTGCGAAGGATCCAGTTCGATTAAATCCAGTATTTCGTCAACTCGGTTTTTCAGTTCCGGTCCATGCAGGCCACTGTAAAACGCTGCGGGGCGTCCAATGATCTCGCTGATTTTAACTTTTGGATTGAGCGCGGTATCCGCCATTTGATAAATCATTTGCGCCTGGCGCAGCTGATCCTTGGTGCGATCACGATAATCCGGTGGCAACGGAGTACCCTGGAATAAAATTTCTCCCTTGGTCGGCGGTAACAGCCCGGTGATGCATCTTGCCGCCGTCGACTTGCCGGAACCTGACTCGCCTACCACCGCAACCGTCATCCCGGAAAAAATATCAAACGATACATCTTCCAGTACCGGCGTATCACCGTAGGCTGCATCGATATTTTTCACTGAAATCAGAGGTGCAGAGTCGGACGGACGAGGCACCTGGTCTTTTTTGAAATCGCGTACCGCCCACAACGACTTGGTGTAATCATCCTTGGGGTGTTCCAGCATGGTCCTGGTATCGGCCTCTTCGACCTGGTCCCCCTTAAGCAGAACTTTAATGACATCAGCCATCTGTGCCACTACCGCCAGGTCATGGGTAATGTAAAGTGCCGCGGTATTAAACTGATCGACGATATCGCGAATCGCCGACAATACTTCGATCTGGGTAGTAACATCGAGTGCGGTCGTCGGCTCATCAAAGATGATCAGGTCGGGCCGGCAGGCCATCGCCATCGCCGTCATCGCCCGTTGTAATTGTCCGCCAGATACCTGGTGTGGATAACGAAAACCGATTTCCCTGGGATTAGGCAGACGCAAACGCTCGTATAACTCCATCGCGTCTTCCTGGCTTTCCAGGCGTTTCTGTATTCGATACTGCAGCGGTGCCTCGGTATGCTGGTCAATCAATTTATGTGCCGGGTTGAATGAGGCGGCAGCCGATTGCGCGACATAGGCGATACGCGCCCCGCGTAATGACTGAAGGTCGGATTGCGGGGTCGTGGTCAACTCCATGCCGTCGAAATCGATTGATGATCCTTCTCCAATGCGACAGCCATCCTTGGTGAACCCCATGGCAGCGAGACCAATTGTCGATTTGCCGGCGCCCGACTCGCCGATCAAGCCCATGACCTCGCCACGGTGCAGCGTCAGATCGATGCCATGCACGATTTCGATCCAGTGTTCGTCGGAGTACCCTTCGATAACCAGATTCTTTATATTAAGCAGTATGGTTTTATCTTGACTCATTTCTATTGCTCCTTCAGACCGGACGACATGAAAAGCATCCAGTCAACAACAAAGTTTACGGCTACCGTTAACAGCGCGATCGCACCCGCAGGTATCAGCGGGGTTATCTCTCCAAAGGAAATCAGGGTTGCGTTTTCGCGCACCATCGAGCCCCAGTCCGCGGTCGGCGGTTGAATACCCAGACCGAGGAAGGAAAGGCCGGCTACCAGTAGAAATACGAAACAGAATTCGAGGCCGAACTCGGCGATCAGCGGTGCGCTCGAGTTCGGTAGTATCTCTTTGCGAATCAAATACCAGTTACCTTCGCCCCTTAGCTTGGCAGCTTCAATATAATCCATGACCACCACATTACCCCCGACCGATCGTGCCAGTCGGAATACACGCGGTGCGTAAATGATGGCGATAACGATGATCAGCGTAACGGTATTGGTGCCAAAAATACTCAACAGCAGCAGGGCGAATATCAACGATGGAATCGACATGATGACGTCTACTATCCGCGAGAGCAGCTGGTCGAGTTTGCCGCCCACGGTGGCCGCATATAAACCCGCGGTAGCCCCCATGGCGAAAGCCAGGATAGTAGCCAATAGTGCCAGACCGACCGTATTCCGGGCTCCGTAGATAATGCGGCTAAACATGTCACGCCCCAGCTGATCGGCGCCCAGCAGCATATTTTCATCGGCGGGTGCAAACGCTGACGAGATGACCTCGGCTTCGCCGTAGGGTGCGATAATCGGCGCAAAAATGCCGGAAATCGTATAGGTGAAAATAATAAACAATCCAAAGCCGGCGGTCAGCGGTGCGGTGCGCATCGCCTTGGCGAGGTCTGCAGGTAACAGTATCACCAGGAATTCCCTAAATGAAAAAGATACTCCCGCAGAAAAAGCAATCAATCCGGCAAGTATCGTGACCGACCAAAGCATCGCTTCGCCGCCGACGATACCCATGATAAAGGAAACCAGGGTCAGCGAAAATAACAGCAGGAACATAGTGCGTTTTTGATAATAAGCGGCCATCGTGGAAGCGCCGATAACCAGGGCGTAAAAACCAATAATAAAATAGTTCATAATTCAGCCCTCACTTCGGATGGCGCAAGCGCGGATTGGTCAGAATCGACCCCACGTCAGCGGCAAGGTTCAACAGGATAAAGGTTGCGGCAAAAATCAGGCAACAGGCCTGCACCACCGGGAAATCCCGCTTGGTCACGGCGTCAACCAGCAATTGACCGATGCCGGGATAAACGAATACCACTTCAACCAGAACCACCCCGGTGACGAGGTAGGCGAGGTTCAAGGCGATGACGTTGATGACCGGTGCCCATGCATTTGGCAGCGTATGCTTGACGATGACCTTCCATGCCGGTACTCCCTTGAGGCGTGCCATTTCAACATAGGGCGACGCCAGCAGGTTGATGATCGAGGCCCGGGTCATGCGCATCATATGTGCCACCACGACCAATACCATCGTCAGCGCTGGCAGGAAGGTGCGATCGAGCCTTTCGAGTAAAGTCATACCATCGTCTAACTTCGCGATCGCCGGGAAATACTCGCCCTTGACTGCAAGAAATAGAATCAGAATATAGCCCAGGAAAAACTCCGGTGACGAAATCGACGTCAGGGTAACCACATTGGCAACCCGGTCGAAAACCGTGTTTCTGTACAATGCCACCAGCACACCCAGGAAAATAGCAACTGGAACCGCTATGATAGCGGCATACAACGCGAGGAAAAGAGTATTGATAAAACGGCCGCTGATCGTTGCCGTAACCGGTTGTTGCGATACCAGCGACACCCCGAAATCTCCAGTAACGGCATTGCCCAGCCACTCGAAATAGCGAATCGGCGCTGCGCGATTGAGGCCGAGTTGCTCGCGAAAAGCGGCGAGGTTTTCCGGGGTAGCTCCCTGTCCCAGCACCGCCTGGGCGATGTCTCCTGGCAACAATTCTACCGCACCGAAGATAATGATTGAAATGACCAGGAGCGTTATCAGCCCCAGGCCAAGCCGTTTTGAAACAATGGAAATTATGTCACCCATAGCTCTGTTCCCCCTAAAGTGACCTCAACCTTCTGAAGCACCTCGATTTATTAAGGTTACCTGGGTCCTCCGACAGTGCCGGGGGACCCAGATCCACCTATGCCATCTAATTGTCCCTAGTTAATCCACACTGGGGTAGATATCAGGCAAACCACCAGCGATGATATCCGCGACCACCATCGAGTTCCCAGGCAGCTGCGAGGTTAGGCCCGTGTTGCACTTTCTTGTTGCGGGCATAGACGAAGTTGGCAAAGAACGGAATCACGGTGCCACCGTCATCGCTTGCTATCTGGCACATTTCACGATATTGCTCGGCGCGTTTGGTTTCATCAAGCTCCGCCTTGGCCGTCAGCAGCAACTCATTGAAGCGTTTGTTCTGCCAGTGCGCCTCGTTCCAAGGTGCATCGTCCTTATAGGCCAGGGTAAACATCTGGTCGGGGGTCGGGCGGGCACCCCATTTGACGAATACCCAGGATTTTTTCAACCAGACATCCGACCAGTAGCCGTCGTTCGCTTCGCGTACGACATTGATATTGATACCGGCCTTTTTGGCATGTTCGCTGTAAAGCACACACATGTCCACGGCGCCGGGCAAGATACTGTCCGCGGCAGACAGGTCCACTTTGAGCGAACTCATCCCTGCCTTTTTAAGGTGGAACTTCGCCTTGTCGGGATCATAAGGCCGCTGTGGGATATCGGTCGGCGCGTATGGCATACCGGAAGAAACATGGTAGTCATTGCCCACCGTTGCCGTGCCGAACATGATTTTTTCGACGATGTCCGCGCGGTCGATCGCGTATTTAAGTGCCAGCCTGACATCCAGGTTATCGTATGGTGCGACATCGCAAAACATCGGCAGTGTTATGGCCGAGCCGCTGGGCACATTTTCGACCACGAGATTCTTGTTGCGCGCCATTAAGGCCATTGTTTTCAGGTCGACCGAGGTGATCGCATCGACATCACCGGTAATTAATGCGGTCTGGCGGGCGTTTGGATCGTTGAGTCCGAGTATTTCGATTTCATCGAAATAAGCACCTTCACGATGCCAGCCGTCATGCCGCACCAGGTTGGTGCTGATACCCGGTTTATGGTCGACAATTTTATAAGGACCTGCGCCAATCATACCTTCCCATTCGATGCTGCCATCGGCCTTGGCGGGTACCATAGGCAAGTGGTAATCAGTCATGAACCAGGGCAAATCGGCCGAGCCCTGGTTCAGCTCGATGACGATGGCATGGTCACCTTTGGCCTTGATATTTTCAACCGAAGACAGCAGCGCTGTAGCTGCCGAGGTTGAATTCTCACCGCGGTGGTGATTCAGCGATGCGATGGCGTCCGCGGAGGTAAACTTTTTGCCATTGTGAAAAGTAGCATTCTTGTTTAGTTCGAAAGTCCAGACCTTGGCATCGGGGGTCGCGCTCCAGGAATCCGCCATATCCGGACCGAGTCCGTTTTCGGGCGTAATTTCGGTCAGGTAACTGCGATGTGTATGCGCGAGCTGGATCATGCCGACGCTTAGATAAGTACCCGGATCGAAGGTGTCGGACGTATTGACATCGTGTGCGCCAACCCGGAACTTGCCGCCTTTTTTCGGGGTTGCTGCCGCCACTTCGCTGGTCCAGAGTCCGGAGGCAAGGGGTATTGTCATACCCGCGGCAACCGCGAAGCGCATGAAGTCACGACGGCCCAGCTTGCCGCTTTTTGCGTCCTGGGTCAGTAACGCTTTAAAATCTTTCTTAGTGCTCATTGGAAGTCTCTCCTCGGTTTTACTTTAAATAGTTTTTATAAAATTATAATTATGCAAACAAAATACATTTACATTTATAAGGTTATTACAGAGGGAATATTACCTGATTGTTACAAAAGATTCGAGTCCTGAAATGTAACCCCTGCTGAAATCCCGGCTTTCCACTTCGAGCCTTTGCGTTTATGGCAGCAGGAGAGGCTAGCGAATAATCAGAGTTTCGGGAGTTCTGGAGGTTAGATTTTCGGCACCGTTATCGGTGAGCAGCACCGTGTTGGAAATGAAATAGTCGACCACATCGGTGTTGGTGAACCAGGAATGGGCGTGGAAGGTCATGCCAGTTTTAAGTTCCCTGGAGCTGCCAGGTTGCAGGCTGGTTACCATGCTGCCGCCGGTCCAACTCGGTGGAAACCCAATGCTGACCATGTAACCGCAATGGTGTCGATGGTAATCCACCAGGCCGGCACTGTCGGCGACATCCTTCCAGGCCTGGTAGACCTGTCCGGCGGTGGCGCCGGGTTTAAGTGCATCGCAGATTGCTTGCATTCCACGAATCGCAAGCTCTGCTGAGCGTTCAGCACCCTGGGGCGCCGCGCCCACGTAAACCAGGCGTCCCATCGGTGCCTGGTATTTGCGGTAAGCCCCGCCGACTTCCAGGAATACGGCATCGCCGTTGTGAAAGATATCACCACGCCAGGTCGTGTGCTCTTCGCCGAGACGGGTAGTTGGGCGAATAAACGGACCGAATCCCGGGTATTCGCTGCCTGCCAGAATCATGGCTCGATGACATTCCGCGGCCACTTCGTAGTCACTCGCGCCATCTCGAATCGCCTCGATCGCAGCCAGGGTTCCGGCATCAGCTGCCGCTGCGGATTTGCGCGTATATTCCTGTTCCAGCGGAGATTTGACGAGGCGCAAGTCATCAATTATTCCCGATCCATCCGACCAGTCTGCCCCTGGAGCAGATGCTAGAATTAGTTCGTAGATACGTGGCGTCATGAACAAGCTGCGTTTTTCTATCCCGAGCTTACTTACAGATAAACCTCGGTCAGCCAATATATTTATAACGTAGTCAGATATTTCCTCGGTATCGCCATGGCCATAAAAGTCGGCATTGTTAACCTGGTTCTCAATTGTGATGCGTTCCATGGCGCGACAGGCTAGCGCCATCTGTCCTTCAGCGGGCACAACCAGTACATGGCAGGCGAAAAAGCCCCAGTGATCAAGACCGGTGAGATAATAGATATTCTCAGGCACCGAGACCACGAGCGCATCCAGGTCACGGTCTTTCATATTCCGCCTGAGCGCCGCAAGCCGCTGATGCAGTTCCTGTTCCGGGAATACTTTATAACTCGTTAACACGATGCCTCTTGTAAGTAGTTATTTTCTTAGCGGGTAATTCTTCATCGCGAACTATATCAGGGCGTCGTAAAGAGGCAACGGGATGTAATTCAGGTCTTTAATGCAAGCCGCTTATTGGTTGCGGTAACACGCTCACGCCAGGCGGTGATTACCCCGGCTGATCCAATCAAGACCATCCCGGCGATTGCCTGGTTGGTTGGCCACTGATCGAATATCGCACGGCTCCATAGGGCGGCAAAGATCAGGTAACTGAAATCCATCGGTGCGAGCCAACTCGCATCCGCGGTCTGGTAAGCACGACTGAGGCAGATGTTGCCGGTCAGGTTAAGCACTGACGCGAACAGTGCAAACCCCGCGACCAGCAGGGTTAACTCGGGCCAGCCGATAGCGACAAACGGCATGCTCGCGCGAATCTCAGTAGACAAGGGGAAGATGGACAGTAGCAAGATGCCCAGCATGCCGCAGGCAATAAATGCGATGCCTACCGCAAACGCCAGCGCCAGGGTGCTTTCGTTGCGACAGGCCTTGCGCAGCGTGAGTATGTTGGTGGCATAGAAAAAACCGGCCAGGATGGGAAGTACCTGCACGGCCGAGAAATCATCATCCCAGGGACTGAGTATAATAGCGGCGCCTGTTGCACCGACCAGCAGGGCGGTTATCCGCCAGGGACCGACAGTTTCCCCAAGTATCGTGCCGGCCAGTAGCGATACGAACAATGGATAGGTATAGAGCCCCGCCGCCATCTGTGGCACCGTCAGGTAAGGAGCGCCGGCAAAGAAAAAAAACATGCAAACCGTTAACAACGCCGCACGCAGATAAACCGGTCGCCAATTCCTGGGTATGATCAAGCCAAGGCCGCCGCTGGCCAGTGCCAGGATTACGATAAAGCTGAGATTGCCGATCGAACGCAGGGTTTGAAATTGCCAGAACGAAGTGTCTGCGGACATCAGCTTGACCAGGGAATCTTGCAGCGCGAGCGCAAATACACCCGTTAAAAGCAGGGCGAGAGCGACCACGGGCCGGTCGCCTCGTGGATGTTGAAACAAACTTTTCATTTACGGGCGCCAGGTTAAACCAGGGATCTGCCGATACGCAGCACGCTACCAAGCAATCCTTCAATATGTTCGGCGCGGGTCGCGTGATTGATGATGCACACTCGCAGCACCGGTCTGCCGTGGACTTGCGTGGCCGACATCAAGTATTCGCCCTCGAGCTGAATTTGATCACGAATCGCGGTGTTAATCCGATCAACCGCTTCATCGTCGAGGTCGGCAGGTCGAAACCGAAAGCATAGTATCGAAAGCTGGGGTGCGACGATGAGCTCGAGTTCACTTTCTTGACGAATCAGATCAGCGAGATACCCGGCACACTGCACATTATGCAGTGCGTTACGCCCCAGTTTTGGGAGGCCGTAACAGCGCAGCGCGATGTAAAATGGAAGCGCACGGAATCGTCGCGATAACTCGGGTGCAATATGAAAAAACATATACTGCTCGGGTGAGTTATCTTCGCTGGCGCGCAGGTAGTCCGAACTTTCAAAGAAGAGATTGCGGGGCCAGTCGGCATTACGGTAAAGCAGTAAACTGCCGTCTAGTGATTGAAAGAACCATTTGTGCAAGTCCATAACCACCGAGTCGGCTTTTTCGATACCACGGTAACGTGGCCGCAACTCATCGGACATGAGCCCACCCCCGCCGTAGGCCGCATCGACGTGCAACCAGATACCCTGCGCGGCACAAAGATCGGCGATTTCCTCGAGCGGGTCGATGGCGCCAGTATTGGTAGTGCCTGCCGTAGCAACCACGCAGACAACGTTATCGTTTTGCACAATTGCTTCAGCCAGTTTATCAACGCGCATTCGAAACTCGGCGTCGGTGTCGACGGCAATGATATTGTCGGTACCGATGCCAAGCATTACCGCGGCGCGCCGGATCGAAAAATGTGCCGCTAGTGAACAGATAATGACTGGCTTCGACTCCTGGCCAAATGCGCACAGACCTTTGGCGCGATATTCGGGGCCGAATCGCTTTGCAAACGCGCTCGCAATCCCTGACATATTGGCCATGGATCCACCACTGAGGAAAACACCTTCGGATTGTTGCGGGAAATCGATCAGGTCGGCCAGCCAGCGAATCACGGTTTTCTCGATCGTGGTGCCGACCGGGGAAGCCCAGAAGCCACCGACGTTTTCGTTCAAAACGCTGGCCATCGCATGGGCAAGCGGATCGCTTGGCAGGCCCGATGGCGCGATCCAGCCAAAGAACCCCGGATGGGTGTTACGGCGCGGATATCGTTCGGTTGCATTCGATATTTGCGCAACCAGATGTTCGAGAGAATCGCCGCCCTGTGGAAAAGAATCATCAATCAGCGCAGTGACATCAGCGACTGTCGAAGGGCGAATGATTGGTGTAAGGTGACGCTGCTCGATTAGTGGCGAAAGCGCCGCATTTAAGTCTATATCCGCGGCCTGTGTCAGGTCATCTGCGGAAGCAAGGGAAGGGCGATGCGGCCGTGTCATATCCACCAGTTAACCAGTTAGCATACTAAAGTTCCAACATTTGATGATGGACCGTTTTCCGAGCGCAAAGATTTCCATGCTCATATCGGGCAACGACAAAATCATACAGCTATGGTTGAACACTGAGCTTCCGGGGTTAACAACGAATACCTCCCCAAGTTGCTCGGCATAGACCTGGTGGGTATGACCGACAATAAGTACGTCGTAGTTAAAGTCGGACAGGGTCAGAGTCCAATCGTTCTTTCTCTCAGGGATAACCTCGCCCTGCTGATCGAGTAGTTTTATACCACCATGCTGCTCACTAGGGGGATTTGCGTGAACCACGAATACGCGCATTTGTTCGATTTCCAGGTCCAGGGTTTGGGGCAGATTCTGCAGGTAGCTGCGAATAGACTGATCGTCGTCCGGGGTAGCTTTATCGAGGTAGTACTGGTCGTGGTTGCCGACGATAGCCTTGCAGTTTGACTCAACCAGTAGCTCGATGGTCGGTGCCAGGGTATCGTAATAGCCGGCGATATCACCGGCGCAAATGATTTCATCGACTTGCTCTTTCCTGAAAATTTCCAGTGCCTGCCCAAGTGGTTCAGGGCTGGAATGTACGTCGCTGATGAGTCCGATTCTTGTTGTCATTCGATTGATTTCGACAAAGCCAGGTAATGCAGGCAGGCTTTATTATTGTATAAAGCGGCGGCGCTCCCCGGCCTCTCTAAGTTCTCGTTTTTGCGCATGTATTTCGGCCTGAGGCTTCCAGATGTAATTTGGATCTTCAAGTGTCGGAGCCCAGAACAGTTGCCCGGAATAACGCCAGGGGTCCAGCACCAGTCCCTGGTATAACGAAGCCCCACGCGCGCTGACAATGACCGTGCTGTGTTCAAGGCGGAAAGCGGTTTCGTAGTTGGCGATGCCCCAGTGAAGGTCGAGACTGTAAAAATGCTCCTGTTTCAGACGGGCCAGTAAATCGGCAGTCCAGTCGACACAGAGGCCGCGTGGTTTTAGCCCCAGGTTTACCAGGAAATTATGCATTACGGGTGAGCTCGAGACTTTATACTCCCGCGCCAGCTCCTGGCTATACTTGATCGCAATACGCGCTGCACGCTGTGCCTCACTCGAATCGATATCATTGTTCAAGGCCAGGATTTCATGATTTAAATTCCTGATACGTTGCTTTTCTACGATTGGCGGAAAATCAACTTGCGGTGTTGAACTGGCGCAACCCTGCAGCAGGATGAATGTCAGGGTCAGTATGCGCGCTGTCAATTTGGTTTGGGATTCAGGAGTCATTAATAAATTAGTTTAGCACCACCGCAAAGGTATCCCAATAAACGGTAATTTGTCGAGCGATGGTCGGAATATCTCTGGTACACTTTGGCCAACTTGTTTTCCGATACCGATACATTTATGAGCAGTCTCACCGAGCGCCTGAATGACAAAGAAACCCTACTTCTCGACGGAGGAGTCAGTACCGAGATTCGCAGACGCGGTGTAGCGCTCGATAAAAATGTCTGGAGCGGCCTGACCACGAAAACCCATCCTGATGAAGTGCGCCAGGTCCACGAAGACTATATTCAGGCAGGCGCACAAATTATTACCGCCAACACCTATTCTACGGCACGGCATGTGCTGGAAAGTATCAACCTGGGTCACGAATCGAAGTTGTTAAATTTCAAGTCGGTGCAGCTGGCGCAACAGGCGCGCGATAATGTGGCGCAGGAAGAAGTGTATATCGCAGGTTCGATGTCGAGCATGCCACCACTGACGAGTCATCGGGAAGTGGCGATCGACGGCCAGGCCGAATCAAGCTACCAGGAACTCGCGGATGTCTTGGCTGAAGCCGGTGTGGATCTCATCATTGCCGAAATGATGCGCGATGTTGAAAACGCAAGCATGGTTATCAAGGCCGCGGTGTCAACCGGGTTACCTGTGTTCATCGGGTTCAGTGCAATGATGGCCGAAAACGGCGTCGACGTGCGCAGCCTGCGTTGGAAGAATACCGACGATACCACCAGTGCCTACGATTTCGGTGAAATGGTTGAGACCTTGAAACAGCTCGGTGGACGGGCGGCGGGGATCATGCACACCAGGGTCGAAGATATCGTTCCCGCACTGGAAGTGCTGCAGCAGCACTGGTCCGGTCCCTTGATGGCCTATGCCGAGACCGGTAAATTGATTTTACCTGACTGGCGTTACGAAGAAGTCAGCTCACCCGAGGATTATGCCAGTGAAATCGAAGGTTGGATCCGGAGTTACGGGGTACAAATTGTCGGTGGTTGTTGCGGTACTGGTCCTGAGCATATTCGTGCACTGAGACATATGTTGGATAAACTTACGACCTGATCCTGGCGTAGAGTAGTAGTCGGGCAAACTTCGCTAGAGTCCAGCTCGCTGAATCCCAGGCGGTAGTCGTTCAGTTTTGTCATGGCGCGAGCTTTTTCAATGCAGCATCGATCGCGCTCAGCGTGGTATCGGCGTCAGCCCGAGAAAAGGGCAGTGGGGGCCGCAATTTCAGAACCTGCCCATAACGTCCCGAGGTACCGGTTATTACGCCCTGCTCAACGATCAGGCTGCCCAGGCGACGCATTTGTGGTTCAGGCATCGGCTTCCTGGTTTCAGGATCGACTATCATATCGAGCCCCCAGAAAAGTCCGCGACCCTGAACATCGCCGATACAGGCATGACTTTTGGCAAGCTCTCGCAAGCCTGATTCCAGGAAAGCCCCGATGGTTGCGGCATTTTGCAGCAAACCTTCATCATCGATCACCTCAATAACCGCCTTACCCACTGCGGCCGAGACCGGATTGCCGCCGAAAGTATTGAAGTAATGGTAGTTCCGCGAGTAATCGTTAGCGATTTCACGCGTGGTCGCCATCAGTGCCAGTGGATGTCCCGCACCCATGGGTTTACCGCAGGTCAGGATATCGGGTTTGAAGCCGTAGATATTGCAGGTCCACCAGTCTTGTCCGCTGCGACAGTATCCCGATTGAACTTCGTCGGCAATGACAATTCCGCCGCGTTTGCGCACTTCGGCGCAGAGTCCGAGCACGTAATCATCCGGTACCACCAGTGGTCCGTTGGAATCCCAAACCAGATCGATCATCACTGCGGCCGGCTTGTGACCTCGCTGCTCCAGTTTGTCGAGTTCCAGTCGTGCGAGTTCAAGATACTTTTGCCCTGCATCGGCATCCTCGTGCTGATAAGGACCCCGATATAAGTTCGGTGGCTCGATCACGGCAAGCCAGTCGGGACGATCCTGTTGCGGGTAACTGTCAGTTGAAAGCCGACGCGTCAGCTCGGAGACGCCATGGTAAGATGCTTCGGTAACAACGACACCCAGGTTGCCGGTAACATGGCGCGCGATTTGCACTGCCAGGTCATTAGCCTCGCTCCCGGTACAGGTGAAAATGCAGATCTCAATATCGCCGGGTAGCCTTTCGACCAGCATCTCACCCAGTTCGATAATGCCTTCGTGCAGGTATCGCGTGTGGGTGTTTAGCGTGGCTGCCTGTTTGCATAGCGCGTCGACTACATGTGGGTGGCAATGACCGACAGAGACGACATTGTTATAGCAATCGACGTATTGCCTGCCGTTAACATCCCAAAGGTAAGTTCCTGCACCCCGTACCAGGTGCAGGGGTTCATCGTAAAAATTTTGATAGGTAGGGCCGAGGATAGCCGTGCGTCTCGCCAGCAGGTTCTGGTCATTCATGTTCGATTTAAACCTGTCTTGTCAGTCGATCTCAATCAGGGCATCGCCGCCAAGCACTGGCTTGCTCAGATGGATACGCATTCCTTCCGCTGCGCACACGCTACGCGTTGGTGCCCGATGAGACTTGAGATACTTCTCGTTTTCTATCTGGACTTCATCAAGCTCAGAATCGCTGCGATCTGGATCGTGATGAAACATGACGAGTGTGCCGACTTCGGCATCGGTAGCAAGTTGGCGCACCTGAGAAATCAATGAATGCCCCCAACCATGCTTGTGTGGCATGTCGTCCTCGGTGTATTGCGCGTCGTGGATTAATACATCGACCCCATGCAGATAATTGACCCATTGGTCGTAGTTGGTGCTTAGTGCATAGGGTGGATCGAGTTCGTTATCGGTAACGTAGGCGCAGGTTACACCGTTTTCCTCTAGCTTGTAGGCGACTCCGCCGCCGGGATGGTTTAGCGCTTGCTTGACTACCTTGATACCCTCGCGTTCGTATAGTTCGCTCTCGATACCCTTGAATTTCGGAATGTGATGAGAAGGCAAGTCTTCTGCCTTTACCGGGAAGTGGGTGCCGTCCATTTGTCTAAACAGAGTGTTCAGCAGCTTTCGCCCGGACTCCACGTTGATATAAACATTAATAACCCGGTCGATCTGATAGATCGGCTCGAAAAACGGGTAACCCTGAATGTGGTCCCAGTGACCGTGTGATAGCAAGATATTGGCGGGGGTAGATTTTTTTGCGAGCTTTTGTCCAAGCAGGCGAATACCGGTCCCGGCATCAAGGATCAGGTCGTTTCCACTTTCGAGCTCGATGTGAACACAAGAAGTATTACCGCCGTACCTCGCCGTTTGCGGTCCGGGAGCCGCGGTAGAGCCGCGTACGCCATAAAAGGTGATGATCACTTATTGGTCCTGCTACGAGGAGGTTTCAACATTTGCGGATTTGCTAATATCATCGATCTCTGCTTCGTCGTCAGGATTTACCAGCATCAGCCCGAGCAACATGACAATCACCGATAGCCAGATCCAGGTGCTGTGTTGTTCGGAAAATATAATGATACCCCAGATTACCCCCGAAATCGTCACGATGTAAGCGCATTGGCTCGCAAAAACCGGCCCCGAGGTCTTGATCGAGTAAAAAAACATCGCGTACGCAAATCCGCTGCCAATAGCAATGCCGGTTATCGCGAGACCGGCATCGCTGGCAAGCCAGGTCCAGGATTCATCTACGCCGAGGTAAATTGCCAGCGGAAATTGAATTAGGGCGGCTACCAGGTTGGAACTGAACAATAGTTCGCGCACATCGGTGCCCGGGGCGATCCCCTTGCTGATATAAACGTTTTCAACCGCATAGAGCAGCGCGCATAGAATGACCAGCAGAATCCAGAAGCTGGCGTCATCACTGCTGAGCCCCTGGTCGGGAATCACCAGCAACAGGATCGCGATCATGCCGAGCACGATGCCGAACATACGTCTGGCGACCACGGATTCAAAACACAGCACCAGCATGATGGCGTAGGTGAACAGGGGCACCGTCGATATCGTAACCGACAGGATTCCAGCGGACAGGTGTGGAGCGGCATTATAGTAGAGCAGGTTGGGCACGGTGATCCCGATCAGGGCCAGCACCATGTAATGGCGCAGGTTTTTAAAATTGAATAGCCTAATTCGCGATAGAAGGCAAACGACCAGGAAGAAAACCGCAGTTAATACCACTTGCCAGGCCGAAAGCCCGAGCGGGTGAGCGCCCTGTGCGGTTGCAATCAGCGTCAACGAAAAAACCAGGCCCCAGATCAAACCGGCGGCGAGAATCAGAAAGTAAGGAAAGAGTCGATGTTCGGTCATGTTGCCGATCAGTTCTGACGTGGCCCCGAAAGGAGCAGATTATAGGTATCAATCCGGTGCACCGATATGTATTTTTTGATTGGAAGTTCTGAAATTAGCCTTATATTGAAAAAAGCCTTGCAGATAAATGCGCTTCACGGCACATTCCACATTCGTTAGATTTACTTGTCCATCCAGGAACCCAGTATGAAGGATTACCTCAAGTTTTATATCGACGGCCAATGGGTAGATCCGGTCACACCAGCGACTATCGACGTAGTCAATCCGGCTACTGAAAAGGCCTTTACCCAAATCAGTGCCGGCAGTCCCGCCGATGTCGATCGAGCCGTGGTTGCCGCGCGCAAGGCTTTTACCGACTATTCACAGTGGAGCGTCCAACAACGGCTCGAACTGTTGGAGAAAATCCGCGTTGTTTATAAAGATTATTTTGACGATATAGCGCAGGCGATTTCTGATGAAATGGGAGCACCCATAGATCTGGCCAGGGGGTCGCAGGCCAAGCTTGGCGCGAGTCATATAAAAAGCGCGATCAAGGCGCTGCTGAATTTCACTTTCGAAGCCACTGAAGACGACATGATCCTGCGTTACGAGCCGATAGGTGTTTGCGGCATGATCACGCCGTGGAACTGGCCCGTAAACCAGGTTGCAGCCAAGGTGATTCCGGCCCTGGCGGCGGGTTGTACCATGATACTGAAACCCAGCGAAGAGTCACCGCTCGATGCGATGATTTTTACCGAGGCATTGCATCAAGCGGGTGTACCCGCTGGCGTATTTAACCTGGTTAATGGCTATGGCCCGGTGGTCGGAGAAGCGATGTCAAGCCACCCGTCTATCGATATGATGTCGTTCACCGGTTCAACCCGTGGTGGTATTGCAGTTGCCAAGGCGGCCGCCAATACCGTTAAACGCGTTAGCCAGGAACTAGGCGGTAAGTCAGCCAACGTGATCCTGAAGGATGCGGATATTGCCAGGACGGTTACCGAGGGTGTGCATTACATGATGGGTAACAGCGGCCAATCCTGTAACGCACCAACCCGTATGCTGGTGCCGAAATCGGATATGGATATTGCGATCGAGGCGGCCAAGGCAGCCGCGGAAAGCATTGGTGTTGATGATCCGGCGAAGCACGGTAACCATATCGGCCCGGTGGTCAATCAAACCCAGTACGAAAAAATTCAGGGGCTAATCCAGCAGGGCATCGACGAGGGAGCGACCCTGGTAACCGGCGGTACCGGGCGACCGGATCATTTACCGACTGGTTATTATGTCAAACCGACCGTATTTGCCAATGTTGATAATGACATGACGATAGCGCGCGAGGAAATCTTTGGTCCGGTACTTGCGATACTTGGCTACGACGGCGAGGATGAAGCGGTGGAAATTGCCAACGACACGGACTACGGCCTGGCGGCTTATGTCAGCTCAACCGAGCCGGAACGTGCCAAGATGGTAGCCCGGCGCCTGCGCGCGGGACAAGTTGCAATCAACTACATCGGTGGCACCAGCGATACACCATTTGGTGGTTACAAGCAATCCGGCAATGGGCGCGAAAAAGGCAAGTGGGGACTGATGGAATTCCTGGAGTTGAAGGCAATTACCGGATCGAAAGCCGGTTAAGTTCCGATGAACGCGGCGTCGGTCCAGTTTGATTTCAACCAAAAGCGTGTTCTGGTTACCGGCGGCACCTCTGGCATGGGCGAGGCAATTGCGATTGCTTTCGTCGAAGCGGGTGCCAGGGTGGTAATTACCGGGCGTAACCAGGATCGAGCTACGGATATCATGAAACGCTGCAAAGATTTAGCTGGTAGCATCGCGTTTGTTGCAGGCGATATTTCAGATCGAAAAGCATGCGACCTGATCGTGACCCAAGCCGTGGGCATTCTCGGTGGCCTCGATATCGTCGTCAACAGTGCCGGGGTGATCTATCACGCGACCGTCGAGGAAACCACCGACGAGCAGTGGCTGCAGACGATGAATGTAAACGTCAATGGCATGTTTTATATCTGTCGGGCCGCGATTCCGGAGTTGAGATCCAGCAAGGGTACCATCATCAATATAGCCTCGGATGCTGCGTTATCCGGCAGCCATCATCTCACCGCCTACTGCGCCAGCAAAGGCGCGGTGCTGCAAATGACTCGCGCAATGGCGCTTGACTATGCGCACGAGGGCATCCGTATCGTGCCGATTTGTCCGGGTGACGTTGATACCCCGATGCTGCGTGGAGAATTCCGCGACCGGGGTCTGGATGCCGAATCCGGGCTCGAGGAATCCGCTGAAGCGGTACCGTTAAACCGGGTTTGCAGCGCGCAGGAAGTGGCTGACATGGTGCTGTTCACCTGCAGTGACTCAGCGCGATTCATTACCGGGTATCCGCTGGTGCTGGATGGTGGAAACCGCGCCTGAGGCGTCTGATAATTTAATCTGGAGGGGTAACCATGAAAATCGTTGTAATTGGCGCCGCTGGCGCAGTCGGCAAAACCGCGGTCGATGCACTTTCACCGCGCCACGAAATCATAACGGTCGGTCGCAGCAGCGGTGATGTGCAGGCAGACATCGACGACGTCGAAAGCATTCGCGCGATGTATCAGCAGGTGGGCAAGGTCGATGCCGTGGTCAGCGCGGTCGGGCACGGTTATTTTGGCCTGGTCCACGAAATGACCAGCGAACAGTTTATGAAAGGGATCAACCATAAGGTATTGCCGCAGGTTAACCTGGTGCTTGAAGGTTTCGAGTACATGAATGACGGTGGTTCCTTCACCTTGACCAGCGGTGTCTTGAATCGAGATCCGATTCCCGGGGGCTCCTGTGCGGCTGCGGCCAATGGGGCGATGGACGGTTTTGTCCTTGGTGCGGCGGTTGATATGCCGCGTGGTATCCGCATCAACGCGGTCAGCCCCGAAGTGCTCGAAGTATCACGCGAAAAATACGACGGTTTTTTCCGCGGTCACGTGCACGTATCCAACGACGCAGTAGGCCTGGCTTACAGCAAGGCGGTTGAAGGCTGTTTGACCGGGCAGGTGTTCATCGTCGAGTGATCAGAAACGTGCCTATGCATTTATACCTATCGCCGGAAATATCACTCGGCCAGGAGCTGTTATCATACGCTCGCTATAAGGATGGTGAGTAATGCAGGGACTTATCCGATATGACAGCACTGCGGTCTAGAAGACCCCACCGAAGCTCTCGTCAGCCGCTGGCGTTGTAGCCAGGGGTACTTCGGGAGCGCTCCCATCGGCCATGATGCTGAACAGGTCGGTTTGACCGCTAACGGTGCGTTCGAAAATTACCCGCCCATTGGCGGTAACGCCTTTGAAGACCTCATTATTCACGGGATCGTCCGCTAGCGCTGCTTCGGTGCCGCTGCCGTCAGCGTTGATGCTGTATAGATCGGTTTGTCCACCCGCGGTTCGCGTGAAAATCACGCGTTCATCGCTGCTTATACCCGAAAACTCCTCGTTGTTCACGGGATCGGCAGCAAGCGCCGACTCGCCGCCGTTTCCATCGGCATTGATACTGAAAACATCGAATTGAAAGGTAAATAGATCAAAACGGTTGAAAATCACGCGACCACTTGGGGTTGATCCACCATAAAATAGGATATCACCGCTGGTAGTCAGCTGCGTCTCGCTGCCGACTCCACCCGCATCGATACTGAACAGATTCATCGTCACACCATTGCTGCGGATAAATATCACGAGGTCGCTGGCGGTGACACCGACGGGTAGCTCGTCGACAGCAGCGGTGGCAACGAGCGGCGATGCGGCGCTCAATCCATCGGCGTCGATCGTAAAAATATCGCTCGGACTACCAAAACCACCCTCGGTGCGGGCGAATACCACGACATTGCCGGCCGCAATGCCCCCACCCGCCTCAAATTCCGAGGTGGCGGCGAGCGTCATGCCACCGGAACCATCCGCGAAAATGCTGTATACATCGGAATCGGTTAATGTTGTGTTAGCGATGTCGTATACAACCCGTCCATCGGACGTCAAGCCGCCAAATAGCTCAATATATATGCTGTTGGCAAGCGGCACTTCACTACTAATACCGTCAGGAATGATGCTTAGTAAATCGGAATGCGGGGCCGGTGCCGCAAGGCTGCGCATGAAAATGACTTCATCAGCAGCTGTCACGGCCACGGGTAACTCGTCGTTCAGGCCGGTGGCGAGCGCTACGGGAACGCCGGAACCATCGTCATTGATGATGTAGATGTCGTTTTGTCCGCCCATGTCGTGGGCAAAAATAACCCGGTTGTCGCTGGTCGAGCCTCCAAAAACTTCATCACCAGGGTCATCGGCTAGTGTCACCACGCTACCGCTACCGTCTTCGGCGATGGCAAACAGATCCAGCTGGCCGCTCACGTCACGCGAAAAGGCGATCATTTGCACCGAGAGGAACGGGGTCACCGTTATGGTCGCTTGCGCGGTACCGGTATTACCGGCGGCGTCGGTCGCACTGAAGATCACCGTGGTAACGTCCATCGGGAATGATCCTGGGGCATCGTTGCTTATTGTTGCAATCGAACCATCGACATTGTCGGTCGCGCTGGCACCTCCGAGGAAAGCGACGATTGCTGGGTCTGTCACCGCGATGCCGCTCGGGCCGGTCGCCGCCACTGTGAGATCCGCAGGTGCCGTCACCACCGGCGCGGTCTGGTCAGAAACCGTGACCGTCGCCTGTGCCTGTCCGGTGTTGCTCGAACTATCGGTTGCGCTGAAGGTAACTGTGGTAACGCCGAGCGGAAACTGTGTCGGGGCATCGGTTGTAATGGTTGCAATCGGGCCGTCCACCGCATCGAGCGCGCTGGCGCCGGCGAGAAAGGTTACGATCGCCGCATCGCTCGCCGCGGTGCCAGTCGCATCGGTTGCGGCTACCGTGATATTGGACGGCGGCGTCACCACCGGTGCTCCGCTATCCTGTACCGACACGCTACGGATCACCTGAACGGCCGCATTAGCGGCGCTGTCACTGACATCGTATGTCAGGGTGTAAAGCCCCACCGACCCGGCATTGACGCTGCCGCCGGTCACGATTGCCAGAGTTAGGTCGCCGTCGACATTGTCGCTCGCGGTCGCGCCCGGGTCGGTGAATAAGTCGCCGACGTTGAGCGTAATCGAAGACAGTCCCAACAGCGCGATTGCCGGCACGGTCTGATCCGCCACCGTCACCGTTGCCTGCGCGGCGCCGATATTACCATCGCTATCGGTAGCGCTGAATGTCACCGTGTTCGTACCGAGCGGAAAAACCGCAGGAGCATCATTAATAATCGTTGTGATCGCGCCATCTTCTACGTCGAAGGCGCTTGCACCATTGAGGAAACCTGTAATTGTCGGATCGGTCGTTGCCGTACCGCTCGCATTGGTTGCAGCCACCGTAATATTGGCCGGTGTAGTTACGTTCGGAGCGATCGAACTCGGCCCGCTTAATATAACGCCGTCCGATTCGCCATCTTCCGCGCAGGAAGCAAGAGTCACAACGAATATCAGCAACAGTAATATCTCGGTCAAGCCGATGCGACGTTCAAACCGAGAGTAGCTTGCTTGTGAATGAGGCATAAAACCATGCGAACAGGCTACCGTTCCAATCTTGTTCATGGGCAAAATCATTCAACTGGTGAGAATTACCTAATAGTTTGGCTAACCTCGAAGTCAAGGATGAGGCAAAGCCAGGGGCAACCCTTAAACGGCATGGTTGAATAGAATAATTTGCTTTAAATTATCAACATATATTATTAATTTTTATAGACTATTTGGCTTTATATCAACGTGAGACGATAGCATTTTGGGCAATTTTTCGTGCTGTGGTTGCTTGATAAAACCGACCAACGGTAGGTATCAATAGAATGTTGCCGGGCGTGCCGATAAAATCGCCGGCAGCTAAACTTTAGTCAGTCTATTCCGATAGGCATAATAAGCGAGTCCCGAAGTTAGAAATATATAGATCGCAGCCGCGATCGCGAGGGTGTTCATTCCGGTACCGATATCGATTTGCCAGCCCATTACGATAGGGGATAGTGCAGTACAAAAAACCATGGCTGCAGCGCCGAGCGACTTGATCGAACCCAGGTGCTGGTTGCCATACATTTCGGACCAGAACGGCGCGGTTGCGGTTGACTGAAAACCAACCGTGATCCCTGTCAGCACCAGGAATATCCCACCTCCAGCCAGGCTATTCGAGTATGCCAGAACAATCAGGCCGATACCCATCGGCAACGCTACCAACGGGATCATGCGGACCGCGCCGTAGCGGTCGATCAGCAATCCGGTAACAAGCTTGGTTCCGACCGAGACCATGGCATAGATAGAAAACAACGCGGCCCAGCCGAGCAGCGGCCAGCCCTTGGATTCCACCAGGTGCACCTGGTGAAATATGAAACCGGTAAACATGAGCGGCTGTGACATCAGGCCCGGTGCAAATAAATAAAAGTACTTATCGCGAATCACTTCGGGCCGGGTCCACTGGCGGCGACGATAATCCCGGACCTTGCTATTGGTCTGCTGCGAAATTTGTGTCAGGTAGTCGTTGTGGCGTTGCTCCTGTTTGCGCAACAGAAACAGGATTGCCGGCACCATGAAAACGACCAGCAAGATACCCGCTACCTGCCAGCTCTGGCGCCAACCCACCCACAGCAGCAAGGCAACCAGTATGCTAGGCATGGTCGCTTCTGCCACCGCGTAACCCATACTGGCGAGCGCCGACGCTTTTCCCTTGTGTTCATCGAGGTAGCGAACCATCGCGGTAGAGCTGACGATGAACATCAGTCCCTGGCCGAGCTGGCGTAATACAAACAGGCTCACCAGCAGGGCTGTAATGCTTTCGCTAACCGACATCATCCCGCAACCGATGCCAAGACCGAGCACTATCACGATCGATAATTTTTTCAGATCAAGCCGATCGACCAG
>CAXMNA010000009.1:0-2923 GCA_964194715.1 uncultured Gammaproteobacteria bacterium | reverse complement strand
GACCTGCATGCTCGCCACCGGGTTGACCCGCGAAGAACTGGCCGACTGCCTGCGTAAACGCCATCACTACGGCACTACCGGTTGCCGCATGGTACTGGACGTCAATGTTCAGTTTGAAAATAGCGCCGAGTTGTATGCCGCTGATCCGAAACTCGATGACACCCCCGGCCAGCCGACCCGGTCGGCGATGATGGGAGATATCGTCCGCTGTAGTGACGCCGAGGTGAGGCTACAAATTAATGCCGTCGGCTCTGCACCGATCGAACGCATCGATATTCGCAATGGCCTGGAAACACTGGAAACCTTTCGGCCCTACTACGATATCGAGCTGGGTCGACGCATTTGCGTGGTCTGGGAAGGTTCCGAATACCGTGGTCGCGGCCGCGAAACCATATGGGATGGTAGCGCCAAACTGAGTAACAATTCTTTTGAAGGGGTCGAGGCAATCAATCGCTACAACATCGATAAACAGTTTGAACAGACAGGTTCGGATCAACTCGAATGGCAGGCGCTAACGACCGGTGGCCACGGCGGATTTTATGCAACCCTGGCAGATCGAGACACTGGCACTTTAAGCATCGATACCGATCTAGTTAAAGCCGAGATACAGATCAGCGATATCGGTTACGAGGATATCGTTTTCGAGGCGGGTGGCCTGGGCAGGAAAATCCGGGTATTTCGCCTACCCGATGAGAATCTGCACAGAAACGTCGAAATTGAACGCAGTATAGCGCTGACCACTGAACGGGATAACGCGATCTATATCCGCATTATCCAGCAGGATGGCCACGTAATCTGGTCAAGTCCTGTTTACGTTCTGTGTGGGGACGATTGATATGGATCGTCATTCCTGCGCAAGCAGGAATCCGGCGTCCCGGAGTCTATACTTCATTTTTCGTCATTCCGGCCGTTAGAGCCGGAATCTTATAATGATGGCAGGGTTCAAGATTCCTGCTAAGTGGGCGGCATCCCGCCAGGAATGACGGGGTTTCCTTGTTGGATTCCGGCTCGTAGGCCGGAATGACGAGAGGGAAAGGGGCCGGAATGACGAGAGGGGGACGGAATGACGGGATTATTAGCGCAATCGCCAGGCCTGGGTCTTTAACAACAGTTTGCGTGAGACAAACAGATGAATCAGGCGCGCGGCAACATTCGTATAAAAAATCATCATCCCCATTGCAGCGGCTGGCGCCACGTCACCCGCATCATCCATATTGAGTACCGCAATGGCTGCTAGTGCTGTATCGGGAGCATATAAGAATATGACTGCCGACACGGTACACATTGCATTGACGAACAGATAGATCGAAATATCCAGTATTGCCGGCAGGCAAACCGGGACCGTAACACGCGAAACCAGTCGATAAAATGGCTGTTTCAGCGATGAAGCGACCGCTTCGAACTCCCTGTCCATTTGCTTCAAAGCAGTAACCGCAGTGAGATGTGAAACCGTGTAAAAGTGAGTCACGGTACAGATCACCAGGATTCCCATGGTCGCGTATAATGGATTTAACGGGTTTGCCGGGTCATTAAAGAAAAAGATGTAGGCCAGGCCCAAAACCAGGCCGGGGATTGCCATCGGCATCATCGCCAGAAACTGGAAAGCCGATCGGGTAGCAAAAAAACCGTTTGTTTTCTCAACCACATAGGCGCCGGCAAAAACAATTATCGTACCCGCTATCGCAGTATAAATACCGAGCCGGATCGAGTTGCCATAAGAGGCCCAACCACCGCCGTCCATCACGTCAAAATTATAATTGACCAGGCTCAGACTTAATTGATAGGGCCAGAATTTGATCAGGGCAGCGTACTGGCAGACGCCAATCAGTCCGACAATGAATATACCGATCAGCAAGCAATAGGAAAGACAGATTAAATCAAATCGTTTATGCGTTTTTGCCTCGAATGGTACCGATTGCGCCGACAACACGGCAACCTGCTTTTTTTGGACATAGCGGTCGATAGAAAATGCAAATAACGCCGGAATTAGCAGGACTACCGAGACCACCGCGCCCATTTCAAAGTTCTGCTGGCCTATGACCTGTTTATAAATATCCACGGCGAGCATGTTGTACTGCCCGCCAATCACCTTGGGCAGGCCAAAATCGGTGATTACCAGGTTGAATACGACAAATGCCGCCGAAATTAATCCGTAACGTGCGCCTGGAATGGTGACGGTCCAGAAAGTTCTCCAGCGACTGGCGCGCAGTGATATCGCGGCTTCATAGAGTCTTGAATCAGAAATTGCCAGTGCCGTGGTAATTATGATCAGCGCATGGGGAAAGGTAAAGAACACCGAGCCAATCACTATCCCGATAGGTCCGTAGATCGATTCGCCGAATAACAGTCCCTTGATCATTCCCTGGTTACCGAACAGGTAAACCAGACCTATACCTGGCAGCAGGGATGGCACCAGTATTGGCGCCATCGCGATCAGCCGAAAAACACCTTTGAAGCGCATTTTGCTGCGATTCAAGGCGTAGGCGAAACCAAATGCGAGGCTAACGGTTATTATTGTACTGAGAAAGGCTATAAATAGTGAATTTTCAATCGAACGGAAAAGTGCGGGCGTCGAGAAATAAGTGCGGAAATTTTCCAGCCCGGTCGCAGTTGACGGACGCAGGACGATACGTCTGAACTTGTTCGATTCGAACTCGTGCCACTCGGTATCGGCGACGCGTTTGCTACCGATCAAAAAGGAACTTTCGGGCCTGATCTGACGTATCCTGTAATTGGTCGGGCTGCGAAAACTGAAGTCGGGGAAAAAAATAGTCGCCGCCAGTCGCCCATCGGAACTGGTCCCGAGTTCTTCGGGTTTAACGACCTGGAGTTTCTGGTTGAGTGCCAGCGCAGTGACAGGATCACTCCAACCCTCGCCTTTATCGACCTGGAACTCAAAATTACTCAAATCGAATGAATAGGT
>CAXMNA010000008.1:0-39531 GCA_964194715.1 uncultured Gammaproteobacteria bacterium | reverse complement strand
CGCACGCACCGCGGGTCGAACCAGGTATTGACCCGCATAGAATATCAGTCCGAATGCAAACGCACCCTTGGCCAGGGCCAGGCAGATTGGTATCAGTAACGATTCCGAGGCAGGTGCCGCGAATATCGGAATTACCACCAGAAACGGTACCACCGCGAGGTCCTGGAACAGTAAAATACCGGGTGAGATGTTGCCGTGTTGCTGATGTAGCTCGTCTTGCTCGGTCAGCAACTTTACCACGATGGCCGTTGACGACATCGCCATTGCGCCACCCAGGGCGAAGCCAACCTGCCAGGTCAGTCCGAGCCACAAGCCGATCGCTATCGTGCTTAGTGTTGACACGATCACCTGTGCTGCGCCGATCCCGAAGACGATTCTGCGCATCGAGATTAGACGCGGAATCGAGACTTCAAGGCCGATCGTGAACAACAGAAAAACCACGCCGATCTCGGCGATCTGTTCGATTGCGTGCGAATCGGGAATCCAGCCGAAAGCATGTTCGCCGGCCAGCAGACCCACCACCAGGTAACCTAACACTGCCGGAATATCGAGTCGTTTAAATACCGCGACGCTAATTACCGACAGTATCAATATAATCAGAATATCATTTAACATTTGGGGACTGGTCTAATCTAATCCGGGCCTGTATAACACACAAAGTCATTTAAATAGTTAATAACTGCAACTACTTAGCGGCTGGAATAATAAAGGAGGAATCCTGCAAGTGACGGTTTTAATTACTCGCTCGTAGCGATCCCGATTTGAGGTCTGTATTATTAAGACTGTCAATGTCATCAATTATGCTCGAAAATGCAAGCTATGGATCCAGTCAGTATCGAAAGCTTTGTCCTTGAGCGCGAAGCTATCATACGTCTCGGTGTTTTTGCCTTCGTTTTCGTCACCATGCTGGTATGGGAGCTAGTCACACCTCGACGCAACCTGGGCGTGTCCAAGGCAATACGCTGGACCAGCAACCTGGGGTTGTTGGTGCTGAACAGCATTGTGCTCAGGTTAATGTTTCCTGCAGCAGCGGTGGGAATCGCCTTTTCAGTTGCAGATATGGGTTGGGGACTGTTTAACCTGGTAGCTTTACCCTTTTGGTTCGAGGTCGGCGCCGCGGTTTTATTGCTCGATCTCGCGATCTACCTGCAACACCGGTTGATGCACCAGGTGACTGTCCTGTGGCGCCTGCATCGAGTTCACCACGCCGATCTTGATATCGATCTAACCACCGGTTCACGTTTTCATACCTTTGAAATTATATTATCAATGCTAATCAAGTGGCTGGTGATATTGCTACTCGGCCCGGCGTTAATCGCAGTACTTGTATTCGAAGTCGTGTTGAACGGGATGGCAATTTTCAATCACGCCAATGTCAGTCTTCCGCCGGCGATTGATCGCGTGGTGCGTTATCTTTTGGTAACTCCGGACATGCATCGAGTACACCATTCGACATTAGTCGCTGAGACCAACAGTAATTTTGGTTTCAATCTGTCAATCTGGGATCGGATCTTCAAAACCTATGTTGACCAACCTGAAATGGGGCACGACGAAATGACGATAGGGCTTGCAGAATTTCGAGATGCCAAACAGGTCGATCAACTGCCCGGCATGTTGGGCCTGCCATTTGTTAGTAAGCCATGAATAAACCCCTGCTGATTGATAGCCCGAAATTGCTGCTGGTGCCCCAGGGCGAATTTGAATTGGTGCGCAATCCGCGTGATGAACTGTTGCAGGCCTGGGATGCCGCCGACGAGTTCCTGTTAAACCACGTCGATGAATTAAAGCTGCTATCACGTCATGGCAAGCTTTTGATATTAAATGATACTTTCGGCGCGCTCGCGGTTGCCCTGGCTAGTCACCCGGTATATTCCTGGAATGACTCGTTTCTGGCGCAACAGGCATTACGCGATAACCTGCTAGCAAACGGTTATCCCTCCGAGCAGGTCAAAACCAACTCGGGTATTAATTTTCCGACCGTGACCGTAGATTGCGTTTTAATCAAGATTCCAAAAATGCTCGCATTACTCGAACATCAACTCTACGCACTACGCCGGGTGTTACATCACGATACGCGCATCATGGCAGCCGGGATGGCCCGTAACATCCATCGTTCCACCTTGGAGTTGTTTGAAACCATTCTCGGGCCGACGACAACGACGCGCGCGCGTAAGAAAAGCCGGCTTGTTCTGGTTCAGCGTGATCATTCCCTTAATGAGGGCCAGAGTCATTACCCTGATAGCTACGAGTTACAGGTTGATCGGAGTTATCAAATCATTAACCATGCGAGTCTGTTCAGTCGTGACCGTCTTGACCGGGGCAGCCAGCTATTGATAGAAAATATGCCTGTGGCGGATCGATTTCGACGTATCGTGGACCTGGGTTGCGGTAACGGTGTGATTGGAATCATTGCCGCAGCTTTAAACCCCGAGTCGAGCCTGCTGTTTTGCGACGAGTCGTATATGGCGATTGCAAGTGCCGAGGAAAATTTTCAAGCGGCGTTTGCGCAGACGCGTGCGATCGAGTTCCGGGTCGACGATTGCCTGCAGGGAGTAGCATCCGATAGCCGGGACCTGGTCTTGATCAACCCGCCATTTCATCAACAACACGGTCTCGGTGATGTCATTGCCTGGCAGATGTTCAAGCAGGCGCGGCGGGTTCTGACCAATGGTGGTGAACTACGCATCGTGGGCAACCGTCACCTGGCTTACCACAGCAAGCTGAAAAAATTATTTGGTAATTGCGAAACCATCGCTGCCGATAGCAAGTTCGTTGTCCTTAGTTCAATCAAATGACATTTAGGACCAATGCCTAATTGGCCCTAAATGTCACCCCCCCCGAGCGGGGATCTTGTGATGGTGGCAGGTTATAAGATTCCCGCTTACGCGCAACCCCGCGTACCCGGGGGTGACTCGACTATTACCAGCCGCCACCGCCGCCGCCTCCGCCACCACCTCCCGACGATCCCCCGGATGACCCCGACGACGAGCCTGGCGCGACAGATGACGAGGCGATTGCTGAATTGAGTGAATTCGAAAGCGCATTTGAGAAGTGAGCGTTGTCATGACTGCGTGAATGATACCAGTGCGGATGAGAGTAGCCATGCTCGACCAGGCCGAGTGCGATCGCGCGATCGAGTTTTGCAGTCCATTCGTTTTCAAGTTCGAGCGCGATTGCGTACGGCAGATAAGCTTCGTAAATACCAGCGTTGAAGGTCGGGGCATCCTTGAGTGCGATTTCATCCTCTTCGGCGATCTCGAGGTAGTGTTTAAAACCATCGATTTTGTCAAGCAAGCGACGCCCAGCCAGCGTCGGTGCTTTCAGCCATTGATAGAAAAAATAATGCATCGCCAGCATAGCGATGACGCCAGCGACCAGCGGCAGGGGCACTACTGCCGAGAATTCCATAATCGGGGCTGCGATGTTGAGGACTACCAGGCCAAAAACCAGCAATACCACGACGTTAACCGCAACCTGGATTTTGCCGCTTTTCCCACGGCGCTTGAAACCGCGCCAAACGGCGGACAGCATGAATAATGGTGCCGTGGTAAAAACACCAAAGAAGATTGTTTTCATGATGATTTCTTCCGATGGCAGCCTGGTGATCGCAGTCACAATAACAATAACTGTCGCCAGGATTCCCGGAATCAGAAGCCAGCTATTGGTGTTGAAGTACTTTTTTTCGTAATCACGCTTGAGCGATTTTTTATGCTTGCCGATAGCTTTCGACAGTATGCTGTGATTGGACTGAATAATACTGATATTGCCGCGACCATCGCCAAACAGCCCATCGAGCACCTGTGCTTCTCCCGGGGCGAGGGATAAATTGACTGTTTCCTGTTTGATTACCTTGAATTCGTCATCGTCGTCGTTAATTTCGGCGGCTCCCTTGACGGCAAGATTGATGATTGCACTGGTAAAGCACTTCTTGTCATAGCCCATGTTCTGGATAAACCGCATCGATGCGGGTGAATACCCGTCGGGCGGCTGGTAACGCGGTATGATCACACCTGTCTCAGGATCCCTGCCAAACCATCCCCACAAGGTCAGGTAATAAGTGAACAGTGCGAGTGCGCCGACGGCGATTATTAGGGAAGGGAGATGGTCCTCGATAAACCAGCTGCGCTGCTGGGAAGCACTGGGTTCGTTGATGAGTCCCTTCGGCCAGCCGGCGACAATCGTGAGCCCTTCTCGACGACCTAATGGCTGGCTGCTTTCAAAATAAACCTGGTTGCTGGAGCTACGGCGATATACCAGATTTTGCGCGGTCGAGCCCTGTGGGCCGGTATACCCGGTGAGCTGAAAATCGGTGACCTCCTCGGGCAGTGTCACCCGGGCTGATGCCCGCTCGATTCTAAAGGCCCAGTCGGTGCCGGTGACGTTCCAGTAGAGTTCATCGAAGTCGTCGAATAAACCGAGCTGTCGGGTTGTTATATAGGTAATTTGATATTCGTAGAAGCCGGGTGACAGGTAGACATTTTGATTACCGATATATACCCGTTTGCCGTCGGATCGATTCTTTATGTGATAGGGCTCTGCCTTACCATCGCGATTCACCGCAAGTACTTCGAATCCCACGACCAGGTTGCGGCCGCGTGCGTCCTGGTAGCGGGTTGGGAAATCGCGGTAGATACCGCGCTTAATCGATTTACCCTCGGCTTTGACGACGATGGTTTCGGTCACATACAGATCGCCATTACGACGCACTTCGATATCGCTGTGAAATGACTCGATGTATTCCGCTGCCTGACTGGTTAAAGACCACGACAGCAGCAGCGAAGCGACCAGAGCGCGCAAAATCGTCATCGCTGTATTTCCTCAAATTCGAAATACTGGGCGGGTTGGTAATTAAACGTCTGTGCTATGACCAGGTCGGGAAAACTCTCGATTCTGGTATTTAAGTTTCTGACCGCGCCATTGTAGTAACGTCGTGCGAACTGGATGTCTGCTTCGACTGTACTGACCTCGGTCTGGAGTTGCAGGAAACTCTGGTTCGCCTTGAGCTCGGGGTAGGCTTCCTGCAGGGCAAAAATCGACATCAGGCTTTGACTAATCCCGTTCTCCAGCTGACCCTGCCGTTCTGCTCCCTGGATCTCAATAGCCTGGTTGCGCAGCGTCGTAACCTGGTCAAGCGTTGCCTGTTCGTATGCCGCGTATTGCTTTACCGCGTCGATTAATTTCGGAATCAAATCATGGCGGCGTTTCAGTTGTACCTCGATATCGCTCCAGCCGGCACGGGTGCGTTGGCGATCGCGCACCAGTTGGTTATAGATGACGATGCCATAAACGATTAACGCAACCACTCCCGTCAGAAATATCCATTCGATCATAATATGTGCTTTTTACTTTTGTTTGGATTGCGAATTGCTGCATCGAAAGCAAGTTCTGCCCAACGCAGGCAGGCAACCTGGTCTTCGAAAAACTCCTCTGGCGCGAGATAGTAGGAAAGCCGGTATTCTTTGTCTTTTTTATAGTAGCTGAATGCTTCGGAGCCCTCGTCTGTAAATAGTGAACGGGTTTTGTCGTCGGCCTTGAGATAAAGACTGCCGTCAGCGATTAAGCCAAGCATCAATCCCTGGTGAAAAATGCCGAAGCCGCCAAACATGCGCCTGGCCTCGCAAGGTCCGAATGGATCGAGCAGGTCGACGATATGGATCGCAAATTCCTGCGCTTCGGACATGATGTGATTTCGAGCTAGTTCTCGACGATGCTGCTGTCGGGTACCGGAAAAGTTCGGTTGCCCTCGTAAACAATTTGCCAGGCTGCGCCTGCTTTGCGCCAGTAGAGTTCCTTGGGTGAGTCGACATTCAAATTATTGCTGCGATAGTTCTGTTCAAACTGCATCAACATCAAGTCGTCTTCGCCGGGATAGTTGAAGATATTGAGCTTGCTGTACTCCACAATGATCCTGGTTTTTTGGCCGTTTACCCAGCGTTTGTGACTATCCCAGGTCTTAAAGTCACGGCCGTAGGCATCTAGCTCGGATTGTGAATAGTGCTGACGGTACTTTTCGTGATCGAGGCTTTCCCAATCATTAAGCCAACTGGATAGCAGTTGCATGAATTCCTGGCGTTTGGCTAGCCATTGCTTGCGATTGATCCAGTTGACCTGTTCCGCGACCACCACCGGGGTATGCAGACCGGGTTGGATGTAGTTGTCGATATGCAGAAAGGCAGGATTGCTGACCACGATGCAGCCGTTGCTGGCCCTGGGGGAACGGTTATAGGTGTATGACGGGGTACCGTGAATCCAGATTCCACCGCCAGTGCGTTGCTTACGTACATCCCAGGCGTTCGGGTAGTTGATTGGAAATGCGCCCTCACCGTATAAATCGGGAAGTTCCATGCCATCGATGTATTGGGTCACGTGATAGATTCCAATCGGAGTTTTTTGATCACCACGTTTTTGCTTGCCATAACCATTCAAGCCGATGGTGATGAAATAATCGGTTTCGAGTAGCAGATCGCCTCCCTCGTTGCGGTAGACGTAAACGCGCGAGTTTTGTTGATCGACAAGAATGACGTAGGGTTGATCGTCAGCCAGGAATAATATGTTGTCCGGGTACAGGTTCTGGTGCGCCTGGCTGGTATCGTGTTGCCAGCGCTGTCGTATTTCTTCACGGAAGTCCTGCATCGCACGATCGGTTTCGATGCCGGAACCGATTTCGGTAAGCGGTTCGGCCTTGGCCAGCAACAGGTCTGCGTAGAGCATGTGCCCGAGTCGGCTATGCGGATATTGTTTGATCAGGTCACGGGTACTGTTCAAGGCCTGTTCGTGTTTGAGGCTTTGAATTTCCTTGATCGTGTCGAGGAGGCTTTGCTCGTAGCGGTTCCCCGGTGGATCACCTGCGAACAAACTGGTCTGCATGCCCAGCAACAGCATGAATATTAAAAATCGTTTCATAGAACAGATAATACCCGCTCTTCAGTAATTTTCCATTGCGAGCCAACAAGACTCAAGCCCAGCCGTTTCATAACGCGGTCGCTGTAACTTGTAGAATCATAGGCCTGTCTAAAATCAATAATAGCTCTATTTTCGCTGCGCCACTTGATTTGAATATTATCGACCACGACTTTTATTGCTCCCGGGCGCGAGATACGTTGACGACGTTGCGCGACCCACAACTCATGCGACTCGAATGTGGCGCGGTATTCAGCGGTATAAAAACCGGTGTAAGCAGTAAAGTCCTTGGTATTCCAGGCCTGGGCCCATCCCTTCACCTGTTCGATTAACAGGGTCTCCTGGTTTGCAAAATTGACCAGGGTCTGTTCAACAGGGGCTTCATCCACTACCGATTCCTGATCCATTGTCGCCAGGTTAGTGAGCGCAGTGAGTTCTATCTTGTGCGTATATATTGCCGGCTCGCCCGACTCACTGACTGCCCGTCGGTAGGCTTCACTTGCAATACCTTTGTATATCTGGCTCAGGTTGTCGTAAGCAGTCGCATAACTGGGATTGGTATTGAGCGCTTCGACCAGCAGTTGACTGGCGCGGTCATAGTCGCCCTGCGCCAGGTAAATCATTGCCAGGTTATTGCGCGGTTCGGGTAACTCCGGATTATCCTTAATCAAATCTTGATAAAGTACCGCGGCCTTGTCAGCTTGTGCGCTCATTTGGTAAGCGTATGCTGTTAAGAATTTGGCACGAGCGTTGTTAGGACTTTGCTTAAGCATTTGTTCGCCCTTGTTGGCCGCATCGAGATATTGCTGTTGCGCGAGCAATTGTTGCAATTGCTCCACGGAGGTGGCGGCCAGAGCGGGGGCAGAGGCAAGTAAACAAAGGAAAATTATGAGAAATCGTTGCATCAATATATAAAGTCAGAAAATTTGCGCGCGATTATAGCAAACACCGTTGTAAAATCTTTATTCATTATTATGGTGAAATCTTTTTAAAATGCGCCTATTCCTGGTCGATTCCAGCATATTTATTTTCAGGGCCTGGTATGGTCCGGAGCGAGACCGCGTAAACACGGCTCAACAACCCAACCAGGCGTTTGTCGGTTTCAGCGATTTCGTATTTCGACTTTTGACTGAACAGGCGCCGCGTCGGCTCGTATTCGCGTTTGACGAAAGCCTGTCAAAATCGGCGCGCAAGGAAATTTATCCCGAGTATAAGGCGAATCGCAGTCCGGCTCCGGATGAACTAAAGCGTCAGTTTGCGTGGTGCCGGGAATGGCTGGAAGTGCTGGGGATTTCCTGCGTCAGTAGCACGCAATGGGAAGCGGATGATCTGATTGGTTCGCTGTTGCACTACCATGGCTCGACGCAGCTGCCAGTTGCGATTCTGACCGCGGATAAAGATCTCGCACAGTTAATTACCGAGCAGGATATCTGGTGGTCTTATCTCGACGATAAGAAACTCGATTATCGGGCAATTTGTAGAAAGTTTGGTGTACGTCCCGAGCAGATTGCCGATCAGTTGGCGTTGGCCGGGGACAAAGTCGACAACATCCCGGGGATTCCGGAAATAGGGCTAAAAACCGCGGCACTGTTACTTAAGAAATATGACACGATTGATAACCTGCGTCGTCATTTACACGAAGTTGGAGAAATGAAATTTCGTTACGCCGCGCGGGTACAGCGCTCATTGATTGAGCATGAGGCGCTGCTCGATGTCAGTACCCGGTTAACCCGGATCAACCGGGAAATTAAAGAGATGCGCCAGGTTGATATCAGGCGCCGGTTGGCCGATGCGGAACAGCTAAAACGTATCATGGACGCCCAGGCATTTGATAGCGCACGCGTAGCCCGTTGGCTGGCCTATCTTGAAGCGTCGGTGGCTCAAACGGGTTAATATGTATCACATATTATTATTCAACAAACCTTTCCAGGTGCTGAGTCAGTTTTCGCCGTCAGAAAATAAAAAGACACTGGCCGACTTTATCGATGTGCCCGGGGTTTATGCCGCGGGTCGGCTTGATTTCGACAGCGAGGGATTAATGGTGTTGACCGACGATGGCGCCTTGCAGGCAAAGATTTCGGATCCACGCCACCAGCAATCGAAAATCTATCTGGCTCAGGTTGAGGGCATCCCCGAGCAGTCGGATTTGCAAATGCTGGCGGTGGGGATAAATCTAAAGGATGGCCCTACCCGACCGGCAAAAGTTGCACAAATCGATGAGCCTGCCTGGCTCTGGCCACGCAACCCGCCGATTCGTGTGCGCAAAAATATTCCGACGCAATGGCTGCAGCTTGAGATTCATGAGGGGCGTAATCGCCAGGTGCGGCGCATGACCGCGGCGGTCGGACATCCGACCTTGCGCCTGGTCAGGATTGGAATCGGGGACTGGTCATTGGGCGAATTGCTGCCAGGCGAGTACCGTTTGTTATGACGAATTGGCAAGCACTGGGCGAATTGCTGGCACGGCAACTGCAACTGCCGATGGGTGAAATCCGTGCCATACCGATCCATGGAGGCGATATCAACCAGGCCTTCCGGCTTGAGTGCGGCGAGCAAAAATTCTTCGTTAAAGTTAATCGGGCTGACCTGCTGTCAATGTTTGTCGCTGAAAAAGCCGGGCTTGACGCAATCCGCCTTAGCCGGACGATTCGGGTACCAGAAGTATTCCTGACCGGCGACGAAGAAGATCGAGCATACATCGTAATGGAGTACATCGAGCTCGCTGGGCGACCCGATGCCGGACGATTCGCTACGGCACTTGCTGCTATGCATGGCAACTTCCATGACCAGTTTGGGTTTGAATGCGACAACACGATTGGCAGTACTCTGCAACGCAATACCTTTAGTGACGACTGGATTCAGTTCTGGCGACGGCATCGGCTGGGATTTCAACTGGAGCTGGCACAGCAAAATGGATTTGATGCCAGCCTGATCGATGCTGGTCATCGTTTGGCTGAAAACCTCGAAATTTTTTTTGATAGCTACCGACCGCGCCCATCCCTGTTACACGGCGATCTGTGGAGTGGAAACCAGGGCGTCGATGTGGAGGGCAACCCGGTAATTTACGATCCAGCCTGTTATTTCGGTGATCATGAAGCCGATCTTGCGATGATGGAATTATTTGGTCACCCGGGGGAACGATTCTTTGCCAACTACAACGAGCATTTCCCGATCAATGCCGGCTATGCCCGGCGTCGCGAGCTCTACAATCTCTATCACATTCTGAACCACGCCAACCTGTTTGGCGGTGGCTATGCCGGGCAGGCGCAGCGCATGATGGAGGGGTTGCTGGCATTGTAGAAACAATTGACCTCGATCAACCGGGATAGTGCGGCAGGTTGTAAAAAAGTGTTACCATGCGCGCATAACTAGAAAATATCGTCAACGACGATAACCTCGGGAGGGGTAGACCGAATGAGCGATGCATCAGCCGACCACGCGGCGCTTGAGGTCGTCGACCTACATAAAAGTTTTGGCGACGTAGAAGTAATCCGGGGCGTATCGCTGAGCGCGCATAAAGGTGACGTGATTTCGATACTAGGCGCCTCCGGTTCCGGCAAGAGCACCTTCCTGCGTTGCATCAACCTGCTTGAAATCCCTAACGCCGGCGATGTCTTCGTCGCGGGCGAAAAAATTCGAATGAAAACCGGCAAAACCGGTCGCTACGAACCCGACGATATCCACCAGGTTGAGCGTCTGCGTGCGCGCCTTGGCATGGTTTTTCAGGGCTTCAACCTGTGGTCGCACATGACGGTAATTGAAAACGTGATCGAGGCACCGGTGCATGTACTGAAAATCCCAAAGGCCGAGGCGATCGAGCAGGCTGAAGCCTTGCTTGACAAGGTCGGAATTCTTGAGCGCAAGGATTATTACCCGGCGCAATTGTCCGGTGGTCAAATGCAGCGCGTTGCGATAGCTCGCGGCCTGGCGATGAATCCAGAAGTGATGCTGTTTGATGAACCAACCTCGGCACTTGATCCGGAACTAGTTGGTGAAGTGCTAAAGGTCATGCGCGATCTTGCCGAGGAAGGACGCACCATGCTGGTCGTTACCCATGAAATGGGTTTTGCTCGTGACGTATCATCGGAAGTCGTGTTTTTGCACCATGGTCGAGTGGAGGAGCAGGGCGAACCCCATCAAATGTTTAAAGATCCGAATTCTGATCGTTTTCGAAAATTCTTGTCGAGGACGATGCAGTAACCGCCCGCAGGGCATAACAAAATAGTTTCTCAGTGAAACACAACCAAAGTGAGGAAATAAAATGAAGTTCAGAAAATTAATGATGGCACTGACTGCCACCGCACTAATGCTTGGAATGGGGAGCGTACAGGCTGCCGATCTTCGTGTTGGTGTCGAAGGCGCTTACCCGCCATTTTCGTGGAAAGAATCCGATGGTACGCTGAAGGGTTTCGATATTGAAATTGCCGAGGCAATCTGTGCCGAAATGAAACGTAAATGCGTGCTGATTGAGCAGGACTGGGACGGTATGATTCCGGCGCTAATGGCTAAAAAATTCGATACGATTGTCGCCTCGATGTCGATTACCGAGGAACGTAAAAAACGCGTCAATTTCAGCGACAAGTACTACAACACGCCCGCAAAATTCGTCGCCAAGAAAGGCTCCGGACTGGAGATCAGCAAAAAAGGGCTGATGGGCAAACGTATTGGTTTGCAACGCGGTACCACGCACCAGTGTTTCATGGAAAAGATGTATCCCGATGCCGAACTGGTGCTTTACGGAACCCAGGACGAAGTTTTTCAGGACCTTGCGATTGGTCGTATCGATGCCCAGTTTTCGGACTCGATTGCAGCCGATGACGGCTTCCTCAAAACCGATGCCGGCAAGAATTTTGAATTTACCGGCGCAGCCCAGCACGATGAAGCATGCCACGGGCCTGGCGCTGGAATGACGGTGCGGAAATCGGATGACGAATTGCGGATGGAGCTCAACAACGCAATCAAGGCGATTCGTGCCAACGGGGTTTACCAGAAAATCAACGCCAAGTATTTTAAATTCGATATCTTCGGCGGTTAATCGACTTAATGAGACTAGCCCGGCCTGTTGTTACAGGCCGGGTATTTCAATCTGAACGACAGGCACTAAAGTGGACTTGATAATCGAATACCAGGGCCAGTTATTATCGGGCACATGGGTGACCATAAAACTCGCGCTGCTATCACTGATTTTTGCAGTATTATTTGGTTTGCTCGGCGCCTGGGCCAAGCTGTCCAAAAATACTGCCGCGCAGAAAACCGCAGCGGTTTATACCTCCATCGTGCGCGGGGTACCTGATCTGGTTCTGATACTGCTGGTATTCTTTGGTGGTCAGGAACTGGCCAATGGTATAGGCACCCTGACCGGTCTGTGGGACTACGCTGAAATCAGCCAGTTTGCGGCCGGCGTCGGTACCATCGGCGTGGTCTTCGGTGGCTATATGACCGAAACTTTTCGCGGTGCAATCCTGGCGATACCGAAAGGCCAGATCGAAGCCGGCGTTGCCTGTGGCATGAGCCGATTCACAATATTTCGTCGTGTAATCTGGCCGCAGATGGTGGTCTACGCGCTGCCCGGTTTTTCAAATAACTGGCTGGTACAAATCAAGTCGACCGCGCTGGTTTCGGTAATCGGGTTGCAAGACGTCGTCTACAACGGATTCGTCGCGGGTCGCTCCACGCGCCAGCTGTTTACCTTCATGTTCGCGGTGCTGATGATTTACCTGGTGCTGACCGCGATTTCCGATTCCGGATTACGCTGGCTCGATAGAAAATACAGCAAGGGCATCGTGAGATCCGACGATGGGTGAATCTATGATCCAGTTTCTCGAAACCTGGTCACCGATTGACGTAGTACTGATTGCGCAGAATTTCGACCGCTTTCTGTGGGGCGCCCTGACGACCCTGGAGTTAACGGTACTGTCGCTTGTTATTGGCGGAGTTCTGTCGATTCCGCTGGCGATCGTACGCGCCGGAAACAACCCGTTTTTAAACGCGCCGGTGTGGGTGTTCACTTATGTGTTTCGCGGTACCCCGCTGCTGGTACAGACCTACCTGATTTATTACGGCCTGGGGCAGTTCGAGTGGATCCGCGAAACATTCCTGTGGGGGCCCATCTTGTCGCAAGCCTGGTATTGTGCGTTGATCGCGTTTTCACTCAACACCGCGGCCTATACCACGGAATTGCTGAGGGGTTCGATCGTGAATACCAGCAGGGGCGAAGTCGAAGCCGCCAAAGCTTGCGGTTTCACCAAGCCGATGCGCATGCGGCGTATTATCCTGCCCAGCGCATTTCGACGCGCGTTACCCGCCTATTCCAACGAAGTCATTTTCATGCTGCACGGGTCGGTCGTCGCAAGCACGATCACGATTCAGGATATACTCGGCGTCGGGCGCTGGCTCAACGGTCGCTATTATCTTGCCTACGAGGGTTTTATTACCGCTGCGGTCTTGTACTTTATCATCGTGCTGGTGATATCACGTGGGTTTCGCCTTTGGGAAAAGCATTGGCTCGCACATTTGTATCCGCAGGAAGCGGTCAAAACCAAGTCCAAGAAAGGCCTCGCATCTTTTCGAATCTAGACCGACGTGACCCGGCGCTCTTATAACAAATATGAAATTATTGTTCTCTGCGGCGCATCTACTACCACCTTAAGCAGTAACCTGACGGGCCAGCAACAAGCCCCGGAGAACAGAGCATGAGCGAAAAGAAATTCAATCAACCCCTCGGTGGCAACGAGATGCCGCGCTTTGGTGGTATCGCGACGATGATGCGTCTGCCGCATGTTCCCAGCGCTGCCGGGCTCGATGTCGGATTTGTCGGCGTGCCTTTCGATGTTGGAACTTCCAATCGCGCGGGAGCGCGTTTCGGTCCGCGCCAGATTCGCACCGAGTCCTGCCTGATCCGCCCCTATAATATGGCAACGCGTGCAGCGCCCTTTGACTCGCTGCAAGTGGCTGACATCGGCGACATCGCGATCAATACTTTCAATCTGAATAAATCGGTCGCGATCATCGAGCAGGCCTACGAAGAAATCCTGGCGGCCGACTGCAAACCAATAACCCTCGGCGGCGACCACACTATTTCGTTACCCATACTGCGTGCTTTGCGGAAGAAACAAGGTCCCGTCGGCATTGTTCACGTCGATGCGCATGCGGATATCAACGATCATATGTTTGGTGAGCCTATTGCACACGGCACGCCGTTTCGGCGTGCCATCGAGGAAGGCCTGATCGAGCCGACGCGCATGGTTCAAATTGGTCTACGCGCGAGCGGTTACGAGGCCGACGATTTTGATTGGCCGCGTTCCCAGGGCGTACGCGTGGTGCAGGCCGAGGAGTGCTGGTATCAGTCACTGGCACCGCTAATGGCCGAAGTGCGCGAACAGCTGGGAGCAGGCCCGGTTTACCTGACCTTTGATATCGATGGCCTCGACCCGGCCTATGCGCCCGGTACTGGTACCCCGGAGATTGGTGGCTTGACCGTGCACCAGGGCCTGGAGATCGTCAGGGGTTGCCGTGGGCTGGATATCGTCGGTGCCGATCTGGTCGAAGTTGCCCCTGCCTACGATACTTCGGGGAATACGGCATTGGTCGCGGCTAACCTGTTGTTCGAGATGCTGTGTATTTTCCCCGGCGTCGAGTACCGCGTCTGATCGGGTGGATACGTCAACCCCGCGTGCGCGGGAATGACGATTGACTATCGGCGTCGCCGCCGGCGTGCGCTGCCGCGCGTTTGCACCTGGTGCTGGCCACTAGCCTGGGCTTGCGCTCCTTTGGATACTTCGCCTAGTTCGCGTTCTATATCTTCAATGCTCGGTGCCGGACCGGGTGCAGTATTGTCGAGCGCGTAGCGCATTGCAACGACATGTTCGGGTGTGGTACCGCAGCAGCCGCCAACGATACGGGCCCCGGCGTCACGCGCCATGGTCGCGTATTGAGCCATAATTTCGGGAGTGCCGTTGTAATGAATCTCCCCGTCGATAAACTCGGGAATACCGCAGTTCGCCTTGGCTACCAGGATCGGATTGCCGCTTTCGGTTGGCTTGCTGGCCTGCATGTTTAAGATCGCCGCGACTACCTCGGATGCGCCGATACCGCAGTTGGTGCCGCAGGCATGTACACCCAGGCGTTGGTTTAGCTTCATCATATCCTCAGCACCGACGCCCATCATGGTGCGCCCATTAGTGTCGAAACTCATCGTAAACACGATCGGCAATTCAGTTTGCTGCGCACCCCGGACAGCGTACTCGACTTCTTCCTGCGATGACATGGTCTCAATCCAGATGACATCTGCGCCACCTTGCGCCAGCGCCAGTGCCTGTTCGGCGAACGCGGCAATCGCGTCTTCGCCCTGTAAATCTCCAAGCGGTGCAAGAATTTCACCGGTTGGTCCAATCGAGCCCGCAACGATAACTTCGCGATCGCAGTTGTCGACAACTTCGCGCAGTATCGTCGCCGCGGCAATATTTAACTCGGCCACCCGTGACTCGGCCTGATGAAGTTTCAGGCGATAGCGGGTGCCGCCAAAACTATTGGTCAATATCAGGTCGGATCCGGCGTCGATGAATGCCTGGTAGTGCTTCGCTACCCGTTCGGGAAAGTCGACATTCCATAGTTCCGGGGCATCGCCGCTTTGCAGTCCCATGCCGAAGAACGTAGTACCAGTGGCGCCATCGGCAAGCAATGTAGTCTTTTCAACGAGTAGTTTTTCAAACGGATTCAATATCGTCTTTCAACCGCGTAGTCCGCAAGAAAAACCAGCGCCTGTTTGTAGGGGCTTTGCTCGAGGCAGGCAATTTTCTGCTTGGCCTGATCGGCCTCCGATTTAGCCTGGTCGATGGTGTACTGCAGTGCACCGGTGTCCTGAATCGCCTGGTTGATATCTTCGAAATGCTCGGCCTTGCCGTTTTCGATTGCATCCCGAATTAATTCTCTCTGCTTGCTATTGCCGACTTTCATAGCGCGAATCAATGGCAGGGTTGGTTTCCCCTCGGCAAGGTCATCACCGACGTTCTTGCCCAGCTCATCACTTTGTGCGGAGTAATCGAGTGCATCATCGATCAATTGAAACGCGACTCCCAGGTGTTTGCCATAGGCCTGTAGCGCGAGTTCTTGATCCGAAGCCACAGCTCCCAGCATTGCACCGATGCGTGCTGCGGCCTCGAACAGACACGCGGTTTTGGCATAGATAACTTCGAGATACCTTGCCTCGTCCGTATCGGGATCCCGAATATTAAGCAGCTGCATCACTTCTCCCTGGGCGATGGTATTAGTCGTGTTCGCCATTAAATCCATGATCGTCATGGATTGCACCCGCACCATCATCTGAAACGCGCGTGAATACAGATAATCACCGACCAGGACCGCGGCTTCGTTACCCCAGATAGTGCTTGCGGTTTGTTGTCCACGGCGCATGTCTGAATCATCGACGACGTCGTCATGCAGCAGGGTCGCGGTGTGAATAAATTCGATCACCGCGGCGAGCAAGGCGTCTTCTTCGCCCTGATATCGACAGGCTTTTGCGGTGAGAATTACCAGCATCGGGCGCAAGCGTTTGCCGCCACTTAAAATGATATGCTGACTTAGCTGATTGATCAGTACCACTTCCGATTTCAGGTTGTCGGATATCACCCGGTTTACCCGGAGCATATCGCCGTCTGTAAGATTTTTCAGATCATCCAGTGAGAAGGAATTACTCGATGTTAGTACTGCTTCAGACATAGTGTGGAGTATCGCAAAGACACTGCTCGCGATCTAGCGTTAGGCCGGGATTAATTTATAGAGATTGGTAATAATTTATCAGAATTTCAGCGACTTCGGGTCGGGAAAACTCTTTCGGCGGGGCGATGCCCTCACTTAGCATTTCGCGGACCCGGGTACCGGAAAGCAGCACAAAATCTTCTTTGGTGTGATTAGGTGCTTCATTCATCATCACAACGCGATCTAGTTTTTTCGACCAGGCGGTGTGATCGGCGCGGAAGATTTCGATTTCAAGCGCATCTGACGGAACTTCGGTGTCGAAGATAGTTTGTGCATCAAAGGCGCCATAGTAGTCACCAACTCCGGCATGATCGCGACCGATAATGAAATGACTCGCCCCCATATTCTGTCGGAAATAGGCGTGCAGTACGGCTTCCCGTGGGCCGGCGTAGAGCATATCGAATCCGTAACCGGCAACGATGGCACTGTTTTCCGGGAAGTAAAGCCGCACCATAGTGCGGATTGCATTATCGCGCACATCGGCTGGAATATCGCCCGGCTTAAGTTGACCGAGTAACATGTGAATCACGAGCCCGTCACATTCGAGTCGGTTCATTGCGATGTGGCACAGCTCTTCGTGTGCAAGATGCATCGGGTTACGTGTTTGGAATGCGACCACACGTTGCCAGCCGCGTTGCTCGATTTCTTCGCGGATTTGTACCGCGGTCCTGAAAGTATCGGGAAAGTCGGTTTCGAAGTAACTGAAATTCAGCACCCGGATCGGGCCGCTGATGGCGTAGCGCCCATGACCATTGAATGCCGCGACTCCGGGATGCTCGTTGTCGGTAGTGCGGTAGACTTTTTCGGTCATCAACGCCATTTGCGCATCGCTAACCGTTTCAATTGCGTCAACCTGCTGAATCGCGATTACAGGATTGCCATCGACATTTGGATCGCGCAACGCGATCCTGTCGGCACCCTCGATATCAGCTGCTGATTCCACCAGATTCAAAATCGGCACCGGGAAGAAACTGCCATCGGTGGCATGCATGCGCTCGGCTATGTTGAGTGCATCGGCAAGATTCATGTACCCCTGCAACGGCGTGAAATAACCACCCCCAAGCATTACCGCGTTAGCGGCCGCGGCCGAGCTGATTTCCACCGAGGGAAGTTGTCGGGCTTCCTCGATTAATGCATTACGTTCCTCGTCTTCAAAGACGAACAGAGGCTTGAGCCTGTCTGAGCCGACCGGTTTAATCATAGTGATTCATATTTATTGTAGGTTAAGCAGAATGTAACGACTGCCGACTAAGTTAGCAATCGAATCTGGTTCTGGGTGTATTCAGTGGATCTATTCACCGCAGTTATTAAAGGCAAGCCAGTAACGCCACATTGAGTTGATCGAGGCGTTGTATGGTGCGCTGTCGTTGCGAATTGATTGCCGGTACCAATAAGACATTAACGACCTTAATGCTGTATTTTTGCGCAAGTCTTTGGGCCAGTGGCGATGCGGGATTTTCCAATGTCAGTAAACAGGCAGCAGGGTTGAGACGAAGTAAACTTTCAATGCGATTGAGATCCTTGAGACCGCCGTGCCCGTCGTGTTGGTCGTGGATTGTTGCAATCGAATTAAACTTCATTTCGGTTTCGAAATAAGCGGTGAAGGCGTGATCAGTCACAAAACGCGGTTGATCATTCCGCCATTGGGCATGCGTATCCTGACGCCAGATTTCTATGGCCTCAGTCAGCCCAGCGGCATTCGAACGGTATTGCACCCGATTCTGCGGATCCAGTGTTCCCAGCGTGGTTGCGATTATTTCTACGCTACGCTGCAATAGCGTTGGGGAATACCAGATGTGACCATTTCCACCCTCGATGCCAAGCTCCGATATTAGTTCAAGTTGATGCGTCGTTCGCCCCAGAATTTCCGGCACCCGATTAAACCCGGCTTCAAAATGACGTCCGATCCAGATAACGAGATCAGCCTGTTGCAGCAAACGCATGTGGGAAGGCTTGAATGCGAAGTGATGCGTTGAAGCGTGATCCTCAATGATCACTTCAGGCTTTGCTATGCCGGCCATTATGGCCGTGGTGATTTCGTGCAGCGGCGAAATCGATGTAACTACGCGTGGTGCGGCAGATACAGCAGCAGATTGCAGGCATAACAGCAGGACAAAAATGCGCATTTGGATGGATTCAGGTTGTGGCGAAAAAATTGGTTACGTTATAATATAACATTATGCCTACTACAACTAAATCTCCCGATATCGCTTTTCGTAAGCACGACCACCGCCGCTGCCAGCGCGAGTTATTGTCTGAGGCCAGGCAGTTGTGCGAAACGCGCAAGCTGCGCCTGACGTCTCGGCGCAGGCAGGTGCTCGAAATCCTGCTCGTCAGCCACCAGCCTATGGGTGCCTACGATATCCTCGCGGAGCTTAATCGAAATAATCCCGCTGAAAGAATTGCCCCACCCATTGTTTATCGCGCACTCGAGTTTCTGATGGGCGAGGGAATGATCCATCGGATCGAAAGCAGGAATGCATTTATCTCTTGCGTACACCCCGGTCGTCAATGTACTGCGCAGTTTTTGATTTGTCGCGATTGCGAGCAGGTGGCGGAACTAGAAAGCAGTAACCACCCCTTAGTAGCCGAAGCCAATAACCTGGGATTCGCGGTTGATCATTCGGTCGTCGAGATTACCGGGGTGTGTGCGGAGTGTCAGAAACATGCAGACTGATTTATTACTGCAAGTTCGCAACCTCAGTTATACACAAGGTAAACGGTTGATCCTCGATGGTATCAGCTTTGAACTGAGGCGCTCTCAAATTACCACGATCATCGGTCCCAATGGCGCGGGAAAAACCACCTTGACCAATATCGTCAATGGTCTGATCAGCAATTTCGAAGGTGAAATCGAACGCGTTCCGGGTTTGCGTATCGGTTACTTGCCGCAAAAAGTTTATGTCAACACGCTAATGCCGCTCAGCGTTGAGCGCATGCTGCAATTGACACATAGCGCGACCGACCAGGAGATCGATCATGCGCTGGCGCAGACCGAGGTGGCTTACCTGAAGCAGCGCCAGGTGGCTTCAATATCCGAGGGTGAGTTAAAGCGAGTTTTGCTGGCCCGCACCACGCTCGGGCAACCCGACTTGATTGTGCTGGATGAGCCCACCGCCGGGGTTGATGTCAGTGGGGAGATCAGAATGTACCAGTTGATCGGCGAACTGCGCACCCAACTGCAATGCGCGGTGTTGCTGGTATCACATGATTTGCATCTGGTGATGTCCCAAACCGACCATGTTCTTTGCCTGAACCAGCACCTTTGCTGTTCCGGGTTGCCCGAATCCGTTAGCCAGCATCCGGAGTACCTTGCTCTGTTCGGGCAGCAGGCTTCAGATTCAATCGCGATCTATGCGCATCATCACGATCATGAACATCATGTTTCCGGTGAACCTGCAGGGCATCATCATGACTGAATGGCTCGATGATTTCCTGGTGCGCGCCGTTATTGCGGGCCTGATAATGGTCGCCATTGCGGCACCGATGGGATGCCTGATGGTATGGCAGCGACTCGCATTTTTAAGCGATACCCTGGGGCATGCCGCGGTCATGGGGGTAGGACTCGGATTATTGCTGCAGGTTAAACCCATACTCGGAGTGCTTGCGGTAGCCTTGTTAATCGTTTTTTCGCTAAGCCGGGTTACCAGTTTCAATACCGCGCTTTCAGAAACCACGCTCGCGATTATTTCCCACACCGGGCTTGCCGGTGGAATTATCCTGGTGGGGTTGTTGCCGGCACATACGGTTAACCTCGAGGCGATACTGTTTGGCGATTTGCTGGCGACGACCACCGGAGATTTGGCGACATTGCTGGTCACCACGGTACTGTTGCTGTTTGTATTACTGCACCACTGGCGTTCGTTTGTCGCGGTCTCGGTAAGCCGCGAAATCGCGCAGGCCGAGGGCATCGAGGTACGCAAGGTTCAGTTCCTGATGTTCATCATGATCGCGTTGCTGGTTGCAGTGATGATGAAGGTCATGGGTGTATTGCTGATCGCCGCAATGCTGGTCATCCCAACCACGAGTGCCCGTCTGTTCAGCCGCAGCCCCGAGCAAATGGTCTTGATCAGCGGGCTGTACGGTCTCGGCGCACTCGGTGTCGGTATCACCAGTTCCTTCCAGTTCGACTGGCAGACCGGCCCCGCCATCGTCGTCAGCGCGACGACCCTGCTCCTCCTGACCCTCGGCGTTACCCGCATCTTCAAACCCCACTTCGAGTAATCTTTGCGCAAATTTTGCCAACGCTAGTCCGAGGGAATGTCTGCAAGAGACGCCCCCAACCGGCGCAGGCGCCGGTTGGTCCATCCATGGAATCGCGCTTGAAGCCCAAAGCGTTAACCCCGCGTACGCGGGGGGGGGGCGGCATCCCTGCCTCGCTACACTCTTGCAGACATTCTCCCGGACTAGCTTGAACTAAAATGTTTACACTCTAGTTTGAGGCTTTTTTCGAGATGACTGGTTATTATGAAGGCAACCGATGAAGACCCTTGTGACGTAAAGGCTGGGTGCCGAAAGGTTAAAGACATTGACCTGTCGGCTGCCAGCCGCTAGAATTCGCCACCTTTTTCAGTATTGCATCGGAGTAACAAATGTACGCTGTCATCGCCACAGGCGGAAAACAGTACAAGGTAACCAAGGGGGAGACCCTGCGCGTAGAAAAGCTTGACGGCGACGAAGGTTCGACCGTAAAGCTCGACAACGTATTAATGGTTGCTGACGGTGACAAGGTTTCAGTGGGAACCCCGACGCTCGATAAAGCATCAGTGACTGCAAAAATCATGGCGCATGGTCGCGGCGAAAAGGTGGAAATTATTAAATTCCGCCGGCGCAAGTATTCGCGCACGCAGGCCGGTCACCGTCAAAGCTATACTGAAATCGAAGTTACCGATATCAAAGCATAGGTTCTAAGCATGGCACATAAGAAAGCGGCGGGCAGCACCCGCAACGGTCGCGATTCCGAATCCAAGCGTTTAGGCGTGAAGAAGTTCGGCGGTGAAGCGGTAATCCCGGGCAACATCCTGGTGCGTCAGCGCGGTACCAAGTTCCACGCTGGCGACAACGTTGGTTGTGGTAAAGATCACACCCTGTACGCAAAAGCCGAGGGCAAGGTTGAGTTCAAGGTCAAGGGTCGTCACAATCGCACTTTCATCAGCGTGGTTAATTAGCGAAGGCCTGCGCTTTAACTGTCTCTGTAAAGCCTCGCTCTCGCGGGGCTTTTTTATTTCCGGATGGTATTATCCCGCGATGAAATTTATCGATGAAGCCAATATTTACGTGAAGGCCGGCAATGGTGGTAATGGTATTGTCAGTTTCCGACGCGAAAAGTATATCCCGATGGGTGGTCCCGACGGAGGTGATGGTGGTGATGGCGGATCGGTTTACGTAGTTGGCTCCACAGATTTAAACACACTCTCCGATTTTCGGCATACGCGTCGTTTCGTGGCAAAGCGGGGTGCCAACGGGCAAGGTAAAAATTGTACTGGCGCAAAGGGCGAAGATGTCATCATCGAAGTGCCATTGGGCACCTTGATAACCACGATCGACCAGGGCGAACTTATCGCTGATGTCGCGTCGTCATTGGAACCAATTCTGATTGCGCGTGGCGGATTTCACGGCCTAGGCAATACGCGTTACAAAAGCTCGACCAATCGTGCACCGCGTCAATGCACCAAGGGTAGTACGGGCGAGCAGTTCGATCTCAAGCTCGAACTCAAGGTCATCGCCGATGTCGGTTTGCTGGGCATGCCCAACGCGGGTAAATCAACCTTTATTCGCTCGGTATCAGCAGCACGGCCCAAGGTGGCCGATTATCCCTTTACTACGTTGCACCCAAACCTCGGTGTGGTTAGTGTAAGCAGGCACCGCAGCTTCGTGATTGCAGATATCCCGGGATTGATCGAAGGCGCCGCCGACGGTGTTGGCCTGGGCATACAGTTTTTGAAACATTTGCAGCGTACCCGCTTACTACTGCATATAATCGATGTCATGCCCGACTCAGGCGCGGATACTGCGGTTGAATCGGCAACTAAAATATTGCGCGAGTTACAACGCTATGACGATGCTCTTTACCACAAGCCGCGTTGGCTGGTACTGAACAAACTTGACCTGTTACCTGATGATGAGAGCGAGAGCGTGTGCGATGGAATTACCAGTGGACTCGGATGGTCGGGTCCGGTGTATGCGATCAGCGCAATCAATGGGCAAGGTGTTGAACAACTGTGCAACGATATTATGAATTTTCTCGAAAACGATGAATCGATATAAAAAAGTTGTCGTCAAGATTGGCTCCGCACTAATAACCGCGGGCGGTAAGGGACTGGATCGCAACATGATCACGGCCTGGGCTGACCAGATGGCAGATTTGCGCGCCCAGGGAGTAAACGTTGTCCTGGTTTCGTCAGGTTCGATAGCCGAGGGCATAACCCGGCTCGGGTTAAAGTCTCGTCCGAGAAACATTTCAGAGCTGCAGGCTACGGCGGCGGTCGGGCAAATGGGGCTGGTGCAGGCCTACGAGGCATGCTTCCAGGCGCATGGTATTAACAGCGCGCAAATACTGCTCACCCATGCCGATCTGTCCAACCGGCAACGTTACCTGAATGCACGTACCACGCTGCGCACTCTGCTTGAATTCGGTACGGTACCGGTGGTCAATGAAAATGACAGTGTCTCCAACGAAGAAATTCGTTTCGGCGATAACGATACGCTTGGTGCACTGGTAGCCAACCTGATCGAAGCCGATTTACTGATTATTCTGACCGACCAGGAAGGTTTGTTTGATACCGATCCAACTGACAATCCAGACGCAAAATTGATCGAGCGAGCCGATGCTCGCGATCCAAATCTGGTTGAATATGCGGGGCCAGGCACGGGTCATCTTGGCCGCGGCGGTATGCAGACCAAGGTCAGTGCGGCTCAGCTAGCAATGCGGTCGGGCACGCACACCGTCATTTGCTCCGGCAAGACGCAAAACGTGATTACTCGAGTCGTGCAAGGTGAAGCGCTGGGTAGTTTTCTGGAAGCGAGCGAGGGCCATCTCGCGGCACGCAAACAATGGCTCGCCGGACACATGCGTTGCGCCGGTGAGTTGCGTCTCGATGAAGGCGCAGTTGACGTGCTGGTGAATAAAAATGCGAGCCTGCTGCCGATTGGCGTCAAGGCGGTCAGCGGGGTATTCAACCGTGGCGAAGTGGTTGCCTGCCTGGCCCCGGGTGGCACCGAAATTGCGCGTGGACTGGTTAACTACCCGTCGGATGAATGTAAACAGATTATCGGCAAGGCGAGCAAGGAAATTCCGGAGATCCTCGGCTACCAGGACGATCCGGAACTGATAAATCGTGAAAACCTGATTTTAATGAAGACCTAGACTATGAATAAAAACGTTATCGCGTTCGCGGCCAGCAACAGCAGCCGCTCGATCAATAAAAAACTGGTGACTTATGCCGGCGCATTGCTCGCTGACGTAGAAGTTGAAATTCTCGACCTGAACGATTATGAATTGCCATTGTTCAGCGTCGATCGGGAAGATGTAATGGGTCAGCCCGAACTGGCGCAGGCTTTTCTGCAAAAGATTATCGATTCCGACGGCATCATCATTTCCTTCGCAGAAAATAACGGCGGTTACAGTGTCGCTTATAAGAACCTCTATGACTGGGTTTCACGGATACAACCCAAGGTTTACCAGGACAAACCGATGGTTTTGCTGTCGACTTCACCGGGTGGTCGCGGTGGTAAATCGGTGCTCGAGATTGCGTTGAGTCAGATACCCCGCTTCGGTGGGCAGGTAAAGGCGAGCGTTTCGGTGCCCTCGTTCGCGGAAAACTTTGACGTGGAGTTAGGGGTAATTACCAACGACGAAATCGCAGAGCAGATTCAGGAAGCGGTAACCAACCTGTTTACGGCATGAGTAACAACGCAACCATTCTCTTTATTCCCCATGGCGGTGGGCCGCTGCCGTTACTGAATGAACCGGGCTACGCCAACATGAATCGTTTTTTGCGATCGTATCCGCAAACAATAACGCAGCCGGATGCCATCATCGTCATCAGCGCACATTGGGAAGAAGCGGTGATTGCGATTACCGCGGCGCCATCACCGCCATTACTGTTCGACTACCATGGATTTCCTGCCGAAACCTACGAGTACCAATACCCGGCACCCGGCAATCCTGAGCTTGCAGAGCGCATTCAGGGCTTGTTACAACAGGCCGGAATTGGTGCCAGTCTCGATCAACAGCGAGGCTTCGACCATGGCATGTTCGTGCCGTTGATGCTGATGTACCCTGAAGCCGATATTCCCTGCATCCAGATATCGCTTGCTGCCAGCCTCGATGCCGCCGAGCATGTACGCGTCGGCAAGGCGCTGGCTGAATTGAAAACTGAAAACCTGCTGATTCTGGGCTCAGGTTTTTCGTTCCATAACATGAAGGCGTTGATGAGTAAGCACGATGACTCAATCGACCTGCGCAACCAGGAGTTTGAAACCTGGCTGGCTCAAACCTGTGGTGATTCAGGTCTCGCCGAAACGGAACGGGAACAACGTTTGATCAACTGGGAATCTGCGCCGCATGCGCGCTATTGCCACCCGCGCGAAGAGCACTTGTTGCCGTTGCAGGTCTGCTACGGCATCGGCCAGTCGGCTGCCACCACGGTGTTTCAGGAAAAGGTTGCAGGATTTATCGCCAGCGCCTACCAGTGGAATTAATACTGCTCCTGTTGCGGTAGCTCGGCCGCCTGTACTGGCAACAGGGCGGTTTCGCTGTGATCTATCTGTCGCTCGCGGTACCAGATGTAGAGGCTGCTGGATATCAGCACGAAAATACCGAAAATTGTGGTGAATCCCGGCACTTCGTTCCAGAACAGGTATCCGAATACCACGGCCCAGACGATATAGGTAAATTCGAATGGCGCGATTGCGCTCGCCTCAGACGAGCAATAGGCTTTGGACAGGCAGTAAAACCCAACTGCGGCGATTACACCGATCACCAGCATCAGAATGAAATCAAGATCAGTCGGCATGGCCCAGTCCCGGCCAAAAAAGGCCAGCGAGGGATGGCTCGACGAGATCGATATAGTTCCGCTGACCATCAGCAGACTTAGTATTCCGCTGGCGACGGTAAAAACCAGTATCGCGTTGAAGGCGATGGTCATCGGGTGGTCGTAGCTGCCCAGGAAGCGCGTGAGAATTGTTTGCGAGGCGTAAGTGACTGCCGCCACGAATGCGAACACGACCGCGAGCGAATTAAATTCACCGCTCGGTGATAAAATAATCAGCACGCCGATAAAACCGACGGCGACCGCGCTCCAGCGGCGAACGCCCACTTTTTCGCCAAGGATCAGCGCCGACATCGCGGTCACGAACAACGGCATGGTAAACGTAATCGAAACGACTTCGGCCAAAGGCATCGCCGCAACCGCGAGGTAGTATGTGGTATACGAACTGAATCCGAGCAAGCCTCTTGCCACCATTAGTCCCGGGCGGCGCGATTTCAGTGATATCGTATCGTGCGTGAGCTTGATCATTAACAAGAGGAGTCCCAGCGCTATCAGCCCGCGCACGAAAACGATCTGCAGGACCGAGTATTGATCGCTGAAGTGTTTGATGATGATGTCCTGTATCGAAAACAGGAACAGGCCGAAAACCAGGATAATGGCTCCGTTGGCTGCATCGAGAGTGGATATGGCCGACCTGGCTCGCATGAGATTCCTTAATATTCTTGATATGGCACGAGTCTAGAGGTTAGAAGCTATTTGAAAAGTGAATTTTTATGGTTAGTATGATCGAATAACTCGATTGCTAAAATTGCTGGAGGCGCGCGTGAAAATCGACCATATCCGTACCTTTCTGGAAATCTCCAACTGCGGCAACTTCAACCGTGCCGCCGAGAATCTGCATGTTACGCAGTCAACTATCAGCGCACGAGTCAAGGCGATGGAAGAGCGGTTTGGCAGGATTTTGTTCACGCGTGGTCACTCCGGCGTAGAGCTGACTTCTGCCGGACAGCATTTTCGCGAGTACGCGCTCAATATTCAGCGACTCTGGCAGCAGGCGCAACAACGCATATCGTTACCCGAAAATTTCAGTCATGGCATCGGCCTCGGATCGCAGGTCAGCCTCTGGGACAGCCTGATTCTCAGATGGATTCCGTGGATGCGACAAAATGCTAATGATGTCGCGATACACGTCGAAGCAGATTACTCGCCGAGCCTGATGCGCCAGCTCTCCGATGGCCTGCTTGATATCGGCGTTATGTATAACCCGCGCCAGACGCCCGGCCTGATCATCGAGGACTTGCTGGAGGAAACCCTGTTACTGGTAGCGACCAACCAACGTGAAATGGTGGACGGCTGGGTCGAAGACTATGTTTTTGTCGACTGGGGAGAGGAATTCCGTCGACTTCACGGCGAGGCTTTTCCAGATATGGATACGCCTGCTATTTCGGTCGGGCTGGGGCCGCTTGGGCTCGAGTACATTCGGCAAAACGGTGGCTCGGGTTACTTTCCGATGCGCGTAGTACAGCCCGCTATCGATAAAGGTGAGTTGTTTCTTGTTAAGGGTGCACCCGAAATGAAGCGCCCGGCCTACATGGTGTATCCCCAAGTCGCGCGTTCCCAAGAAACCCTCGACCTGGCGTTAACCGGGTTACGCGAAATCGCCGGACAATGGGAAGTTAATTGAGGGAAATCTTATAATTACGGCATGATTGCAAAATCCCGGCGCCCCCGCGCACGCGGGGTTGACGCATCGGTAACCCTTGCGGGTTTCCGGGATGATAGAGATGGAGTCCTAAGGCTCCATCTCTATCATTTCAAAATCATCCTTGCTCATGCCGCAATCAGGGCATTCCCAGTCATCGGGTACGTCATCCCAGCGTGTGCCCGGTGCAATGCCATCCTCTGGCCAGCCCTCGGCTTCGTCATAGATAAATCCGCAAACAATGCATTCCCAGCGCTTCATAGATTGGCCCTCAATAATCTCGTGATAGCAGAACGTAGTGCTCGGCCACGTAGGACAGGTATTCGATTTCGCGCTCGGTGAGCGCGCGCTTTTGCGTTGCCGGGTTACCGAGGTAAAGGAATCCGGATTCGAGAACCTTGCCCGGCACTACCAGGCTACCGGAGCCGATCATGACCCGGTCTTCGATGACGGCATTGTCGGTTATAATCGAACCCATGCCGATCAGGCACTGATTGCCGATACGGCAACCATGCAACAGGACCTTGTGCCCAATCGTAACCTGGCTACCGATATGCAATTCGGCGCCGTCGGGACTGTAGTCACCCCGATGGGTAACATGCAGCACGCTGCCGTCCTGGATATTGGTGTTATCCCCGATACAGATTTTATTGATATCTCCACGGATTACGGTAAGCGGCCATACCGAGCAGTTCTCTCCGATTACGACATCTCCGATTACGACCGCGGACTCGTCGATATAGCTGTTCGCGCCGATACTCGGGGTTGTATCCTTGAAACTGCGAATCATTGTTTCGCCCTGGTGAAAGAAACGCGTATAGTAACGATTTTTTCGCGACACGCATCGGTTTTTGGTGAAATTTAAAGGACTGACAATTCCCGAACTGCCGCCTGAGCTTGGCGCCAGGCTAGGCTTGTACGCTCAGTTAATACGCTTCGAAAAACCAATCGGATTTTACCTGTTGCTATGGCCAACGCTGTGGGCTCTCGCTGTCGCCGGGGAGGGATCACCCGATGGCTGGATCCTGTTCGTCTTTGTCTGCGGGAGTTTCCTGATGCGTTCGGCAGGTTGCGCGATCAACGATTACGCCGATCGTGATATCGATCTGCATGTCACGCGCACCCGGGATCGACCATTGACCAGCGGAAAAATTGCGCCACGAGAGGCACTTGCGGTGTTCGCGGTGCTGGGCCTGATCGCTTTTCTGCTGGTGTTAAGCCTCAACCGTTTTACCATACTGCTTTCCTTAGTGGGGATATTGCTCGCTGTTAGCTACCCGTTTATGAAACGGTTTCATTACCTGCCCCAGGTACATCTGGGGGCTGCGTTCGGATGGGCGATTCCAATGGCCTTCGCCGCACTAACCGGGGAGGTACCGAAGCAGGCCTGGCTGTTATATGTGGCGAATCTGGTTTGGACCGTCGCCTACGATACGATGTACAGCATGGTAGACCGGGAAGATGACTTGAAGCTTGGTGTCAAGTCGACTGCGATCCTGTTTGGAGACTACGACCGCGGAATGATCGCTGGATTTCAGCTGTTGTTTTTGTTGGCCCTGGTGCTGGTTGGACTCGATCTGGAATTTACCACTGCCTACTACCTGGGACTGGGACTTGCCGCGTTGCTACTGGGCTATGAACAGTTCCTGATTGCCGATCGGGTGCCAGCACATTATTTTAGTGCTTTCCTGCACAACCATTGGGTTGGAGCAGCTGTTTTTGCCGGCATTATGGGACACTACTACTCGCTTTAAGCGACCCGGAGCCTGTTATTCGATTGAGCTGATAAGCTGCGAGAGCTCCTCTGCCAGGGATTCAACCAGTTCGATATCTTGCTCGCTAAATGGCTCGTTTCGCTGGGCCATGCTGCTGAAATCCACGCAGCCCCAGGGCTTGCCGTTAACAACAAGCGGCGCACCGATATAACACTCGAGCGGTAACGAGCGATACAGGGGGTGATGTAAGGTCATTGGGGAATTATCGATACGGTTCTTGGCGATAGTTTTCTGCTTTTCAAACACGTCCCGGCTAAAGGTAGCGCCGAGGGCGTATTTCTCACCGGGCACGTAAGCGCCCGAGTTTGACTGTACTGCGAAAATCTCGTAGTTATTGTTTTCGATTCGTGCCAGTACTCCGAGTGTCATCGATAACTCTCGGGTTCCTTTCGATAACAGGCTGTTGATACGATCCTTGAATTCAGTGATTGACATTAAGTTGACAATTTCTACAGATTTAGACAATTAATACTAGTAGCCAGACCTGTTAACTCTAATTGTAAATTCCTATTTCAAGAACTCACCAAAAGGTATGTTTTTGGGTACAAACGGTAGTTTTCAGTGCAGTGTTTAAAAAAAATTGTGCCAGGGCAAAGATTTTAATTGAAAAAAGTAATGAAACCCGAATCAGATCCTGTTAATCGGCCGTTACATCCAGACCACGAACACGTAAATCCAGTACAGCAGGTAAACTGAAAAAGTGGCTGCGACCCAGGGCCTTAGCAGTGCCCAGCGCCAGTACATGAAGATTGAAGCCGCGAGTACAGAGGTGAATTCGACCAGGCTTGCCCACTGCCCGTGATGCATCGGATCCCAATAGGATATCGGGCTCGCGAAACGCCAGTCGAATAACGGGAAAAAGTGACGATGTGCATCGTCATGATGCAATGGCAAGTCACCGAAGGTATGCAAAAGCATGCTGCTAAAAAAAGCCAGCAAGAGGTATTGCCTGGTTTGCCAACAGAGCAGAATCGCAACAGTAATGATCGGGATCGAATTGAAACTGTCGATCCATGCTTGCCATAGCGGGCGATAGTATTCGACTGCCCAGATTTGCGTTTCAGCTGTGCCAAGCATCAAGTGCCAGGCGTAAAAAGCAACGATGACCAGGTCGGGTAGCAGCGCGCCGCCAATAATAGACGCGGTTTTCGCGTGGCTGGGATTGCGCGATAACACCAGCAAATTGATTATTGCATGGGCTGGTGTATTCACTATGCGTCGATTACCAATTCAAACTGTTGCTTCAACCAGTCGCGAAAACGGATCACACTGGCGTCATTTTGTAGATTGTCGCGGCATATCAAGTAGTACCCGAAATCGGTTTTAAGCGACTGTTCAATCGGACGTACCAGGCGACCCTTTGCAATCAGGTCGTCAACCAGGTGGCGCCAACCCAGTGCCACACCGTGCCCGGCACAGGCGGCGTCGATTACCAGCGGATAACTGTTTATCTGCAGGTTTCGGTTTCCCAGCGGTTGGTCGATATTGTTACCTCCCAGCCACAGACGCCAGTTCATCCAGTTCCAATGGCTGTCGGCAAGGTCGATCAGCTGCGCCTGCAGCAGCCAGGTTACCCAGTCCTGTTGTGCGAGTTCGTGGTCAAACCCGGGACTGCATACCGGAAATACTTCTTCATCGAACAGCCGTAAGACTTCAAAACCGGGCCATAGACCATCACCGTGTAATACAGCTACCTGTACTTCGCTACTCAGACTCTCGTTGTAATCATCCGAAGCGATGATGCGTAACGTAACCGCAGGCATCAATTGGCGCAGTTGCGTGAGCCTCGGGCTTAACCATTGGGTGGCGAATGACTGGTCACAACCAATAACCAATTGCTGGGTGAATTCGACATTTTGAATGTCCATCGTTGCGCCAGCGAGTTGCTTTAAAATTGCAACCACGGTGTGCTGGTATTCGCGTCCCTCGTTGGTTAACTGCACCGCTCGATGCGAACGCGTGAATAGCTTTACCTGCAAGCTTTCCTCGAGACTACGGATCTGCTGGCTGATGGCAGCCTGTGATAAATGCAATTCTTCACCGGCCCGGGTAAAGCTGAGTAGGCGCGCCGCCGCTTCGAAAGCAATCAACGGGTCCAGCGGTGGCAGGCGATTTTTCAGCATAGATCGATAAGATTTGGTTATCCATCTTAATAAAAATTAAGCGTTTGAGCCAGAGTATTCATTAGATTAAATTATAGAGTTCGAGGAATAGTACATTATGGAGTCAAACATGAGTGTTATCGCCCTGCAAAAGCGAGCCGATGATTCACCGTTTAATCGCGATCCTGAAAAATCATTCACGATTCCGGCGCGTTACTATCTGGATGCCGATATCCTGGAACAGGAAAAGGAAGCCGTTTTTTACCGCAACTGGTGGTACGCAGGGCATCAAAGCCAGCTAACCGAATCGGGATGTTATCTGACGGTACAGGTTTGCGATCAAAATATCATCGTAATCCGCGACAAGAGCGGTGAGCTCAAGGCTTACTACAATGTCTGCCAACATCGAGGCCATGAACTGCTGTTCGGTAGCGGCAAGGTACGCACCATTACCTGCCCCTACCACGCCTGGTCATACGGTTTTAATGGTGACCTCAAGGCGGCGCGTAATACTGAAAAGATGGTGGGTTTCGACAAGTGTCAATTTTCGTTGAAGCCAGTACAAGTCGAAGTGTTCTGTGGCCTGGTATTCGTCAACCTCGACCTCGACGCTGCGCCGTTAAAACAACAGGCGGCTGACCTGGAGGCGGAAATTCGCGAGTTCTGCCCGCGCGTCGACGAAGTCGTGTTCGCGCAACGCGATAACTACGATGTCGCCAGTAACTGGAAGGTGATGGTCGACAATTTCCTCGAATGCTACCACTGTCACCCGGCACACAAGGACTTTGTCAACTTGGTCGATATGAACAGTTATAGCTCGAAGGTGAACGGTATCTACTCGAGCCATATATCGAATGCAGTAGCGACTACCGAAAGTAGTGCCTACCAGTTCGAAAAGGGAGAGGTCGATTTTGGTTATGCAGGTTGGTTCCTGTGGCCGAACCTGACGATCTGGATTTATCCCGGGGAGCCTAATATATCGACCCTGCAGATAATTCCGAACGAGGCTGGACGAACCATCGAGCACCAGGACTGGTATCTGCCAAATCCGCAACCGAGCAAACAGCAGCATGACGCGATGAACTATCAACGTGACGTGTTGCAACCCGAAGATGTCAGTCTCTGTGAAAGTGTATACCGAGGATTACAGTCGAAAGGTTATAACCAGGGACGCTTTGTGGTCGACCCTGAGCGCAGCGAATTATCAGAGCACGCGGTCCATCATTTTCAGCAACTCTACGTCGACGCCATGGATTCCGATATCTAACGGAAATCCTACCAAGGACGCGGCCACCGGGAAGTCTTTGCGGGAACGCCGTAAATACGTCCATGTAGGCTCGCGCGCAACATCCCTGTTGCGCACCGTCCCGCAAAGACTTCCCGACGTCCACGTCCCAATATTCCGAAAATTGAGCCTCTTGGTAGATAGTCTGCAAAAGTGTAGCGAGGCATGGATGCCGAGCTCCAAGCGATTCCATGGATGGACCAACCGGCGTTTGCGCCGGTTGGGAGCGTCTTTTGCAGACTATCTACCAAGAGGGCGTGGATGGCTTGAAGGTCTTGCTGGCTAGGGTTTGGCGAGTAGTTTGATGGCGTCGCAAATGCGCGCGAAGGCTGCGCCGGCGATATCGCTGACGTGCCGGGCGCGCAGGTAATCGTGCACCAATCCCAACTCGTTGATCCATTCCGCCGATACGCCCGCGGCGCACAGCTTTTCGACGTAAAGCTTCGCATCGTCGCGCAGCGGATCGACATCGGCGGAAAATGCGATGGTAGGTGGCGTGGCACTGAAATTGTCAGCCACCAGCGGATAAAACTCAGGATCGCTTACCGGTAACTCATCGTTGGCGCACCTGACGCCGCGATAGAATGTGACGTCCGGGGTACTCAGTAAGGGTGCTTTGGCATTCACGCGGTACGAATCCAGGTCAAAGCAATCGCCGCCGAGGCTTGGATAGATCAACACCTGGCCTGCCGGCCTGTGCTCGCTCGATCTCAAGCGGTAACACAGTGCGGCCGCCAGGGTGGCGCCGGCAGAAGCGCCGACCAGGATCGTATTGTTGTGCGCAACGGCGTGAAAAGCATCCTCTACATCGTCCAGGTGAGTCGGATGAAGGTGCTCGGGTGACAATCGATAATCGATTGAAACCAGGTCATAGTCGGTATTTGCGCATAGCTCCGCGCAAATATCGTCGTGCGAATCGAGGTTGCCGAGAATAAAGCCACCGCCGTGGATGAACATGATCTGGGCATCACTGTTAGCTTCTCGGCTGTGGTAATACCGCAGCGGAATTTTGCCGTGCCTGCCGATGATTTCGGTATCCTGTGTACTCAGGCCTGGCGGATGTGGGTAACAAAAATGCTGCACCATGGCTTCATAATCGATACGTTGCTGATCGACACTGGTGGCGGTCGAAAGACTCGAAACCTCGAGATAGCTGTCGATAAACGCGATGATGTCGGGATCCAGGCTAAACTCTCTCATTAAGGTATCTTAACAAGTCGGAATTTGATTGGAAGCGTCCGTTTGCAATGGAAGTTAAGCGGCGTAACATAACCTGTATTATGAATTTCATGCGCTATATTCCTGACCACGCAGTGACGACGGTGCCGGTACTCGCGTTGTTGGTCGCAGTGCATTATTTCCTGTTGCGAGATGATCCGGTCGAAAGTGGAATCGAAGCGACAACGGGCGTCCACAATTTTTATGGTAACTTGCAATACGCAGACGAAGCCGACGAGTTTGATATCGATGCCGAGCTCGAGCGACTCGGGCTTGATGATGCCGAGCGTGATCGAAAAATTCGTGATTTATTGCACCAGGGTAAATTCAAGCAGGCGCGCACCCAGCTACTTGAAGTTGCCGCAACATCGATGCTGGAGGATGATCAAACCCGACTCGGCGATACCCTGTTATTGCTCGGTGAAGTCGCGATCAACCAGAAGGAGTTGGGGGCCGCCGAGATATATCTCCAGGAAGCACTTTACCTGACTATGTCGCGCGACAATATTATGGGTACCGCGCGCTGTTACCAGTTACTCGGACAATTGAATATCCGCGCGCGTGAACTGGCACGGCGCGCATCCTATACCTACGACGAGCTTTGGCAGGCGCGTAACTCGATAGCGCGCGGGTTCTACCAGGGCGTAAACGAAAACCTGCAAGCGGTAATTCACGATAATCTGGAAATTAGGCGATACGGTGCCGCTGCGGATGCATGGGAGGCGCTCGCTTCGTTACACGACCAGGTTCACGATGGCTACCAGGCGCAACTGGCACGTATTGAGGCGGCCAGACTGTTTGCTTCCACCGGGCAAATGAACCATGTACGCCGACTGATCGATGGCCTGGATCGCAGCCTGATTAGCGATGCCGATATAGGCAATTTCGAGCACCAAATCGAAGACCTGTTCAAGCAGCATCAACAGGATTTGATTAAAACCTCGCAGGCGCATGACTATCAAATGCTCTACCACCATTACCTGCGTAATGGTCAGGTTGAGCGTGCCTGGAAATTTCGAATCAAATCCAGCGAGACGCTTGCCAATACCAGCGACCGCTCGATGTTTCAGCGCCAGGCCGATGTCATTGCGGTGCTTTACAATTCCAATTTCGCGATGGACAGGGCCAAGCAGTACCTCGACCGGGCCAGCAACATTTACGACGACAAAGGTGTATCGGAACAGCTCGAGCAAACCCGTGAAATGGAATCGCTAATCTATTAACCGGGACTTCTCTGCATGACCGACAATAACGAAACCGAACTCGACGTCCGCGATCTGCGTCGCGCATTTGGACATTTCGCCACCGGCGTTACCATCGTTACGACGCTTGATGCGTCCGGCAGCCCCTGCGGGTTCACCGCTAATTCTTTCACCTCGGTTTCTATCGATCCCCCACTGCTGTTGGTCAATATTGCCAGGTCAGCATTCGGATGTGATGCGTTTACCGGGTCGCGCGGTTTTGCGGTCAACATTCTTGCCGCTAATCAGCGCGACCTGTCGAATCGATTTGCGAGGGTCGGCACCGATAAATTTGCTAACCAGGACTGGCATGCGGCGGTTACCGGTTCGCCGATAATCGATGAGGTGGTGGCATGGTTTGATTGCGAGCATTTTGAACAGGTCGATGCCGGTGACCATATCATTCTGATCGGCAGGGTGTTGCAATACGCTTATAACACGCACTCACCACTCGGTTTTTGCCGCGGCGCCTATGTGTCTTTCGGTATGACGCCGACGATGCTGCAACTGGTTTCATCCCCCGGCAGTCTCAAGGTTGGTGCAATTATCGAATCCAATGGCAAAATATTGCTGGAGCGTAATCCCGAAAACGGCCAGCTACTCCTGCCTGCTTCCGATTCCGTAGGCGATGTCGCAACCCCTGATAGCCTGCTCGGCAAGCTCGCTTCTGCCGGTATCGAAGTTGATTTGCCATTTATCTATGCGGCATACCATGAAGATTCACAACGCTTTGTTTATTACCTCGGCGAATTGTTGTCGATAAAGGATGCGATTGAAACCAGAACCATGCACTTTTACGAGTTTGACAACATAACCTGGGAAGAAATAAGCGATGCCTCAATTATTGTGATGCTGGAACGCTTTATCCGCGAAAAAAGACTCGGGAACTACAGTATTTATATTGGTGATCGAGAGCAGGGGGAAGTTCATCCTGCTTAATCAGGCTTTATTTGGCAAACAAACCGAGATCTTCGGAAAACCAATTTATAATCAACAATATCCTATCTTTTGACGGTGTCGCGTTAAGGCAATGTGAAGTCGCTGCAGCGTTTGACCCCTTGCCTGTTAGAACCTATTCTGCTTCTTCATGGCTGCCTTTCCGGGCGGTTTCTGATTGCGTGAGGATTTTTTTAAATGACAGACTACGAAGACGACGACGACTACGAAGACGATCTGGATTTAAGCACTCTGCCCGATGATGAACTGGTCGAGCAAATGCACGACGATTTGTACAACGGTCTTAAAGAAGAAGTCGCCGAGGGAACCCAAATTCTGCTCGACCGCGAATGGGACGCCAACAAGGTCCTGAATGAAGCCCTGGTTGCCGGCATGACGATCGTAGGTATCGATTTCCGTGATGGTATCTTGTTTGTGCCGGAAGTTTTAATGTCTGCAAATGCGATGAAAGCCGGCATGGCGCTCCTCAAACCGTTACTGTCGGAATCAGACGAGCCCACCGCGGGTAAAATGGTCATCGGTACGGTTAAGGGTGACATCCATGACATCGGCAAAAACCTGGTTTGCATGATGATGGAAGGTGCCGGATTCGAGGTTATCGATCTTGGTATCAATACTCCGGTAGAGGACTTCCTGGCTGCACTCGAAGAGCACAAGCCTGAAATTCTTGGCATGTCGGCACTTTTGACCACCACCATGCCTTACATGAAAGTCGTTATCGATACCCTGAAGGAACAGGGTATTCGCGACGATTACATCATCCTCGTCGGTGGGGCACCCTTGAACCAGGAGTTTGGCGAAGCCATCGGTGCCGATGCTTATTGTCGTGACGCCGCGGTAGCCTCCGATACCGCCAAGCAACTCGTTGCCGAAAGTCGAGCGGGCTAGTTACCCGAAGCCTGGCCATCAGGGTGATAATGCAAAATGGAAAAAACAGCCCCAATTCTGGTAATCACCTGTGCTGCGATTGCACGCGAAGTCAATGAACTAAAAAAACTCGGACAATGGTCGCAAATGGACATCCAGGCCATCACTGTCGACCTGCACGCACGTCCCGAAAAAATCCCGGCCGCGGTGGCGGCCAAGATCGATAAGGCCGCTGATAAGTACGATCATATTTTTGTTGCCTATGGTGATTGTGGCACCAGCGGCGAACTCGACCGGATGCTCGAAGAGCGAGGGGTAAAACGCTTGCCTGGCGCACATTGCTACGATTTTCTCGCCGGACGAGAAAGCTATGAACAAATGCAGGAAGAGGAGCCTGGTACCTTTTACCTGACCGATTTCCTGACCCAGCATTTTCAGCGCCTGGTAATTGAAATACTCGGGATTGATCGACATCCCGAACTGCTGGAAATGTATTTCGGTAATTACACTCGACTGGTTTACCTCGCGCAAACCGATTCCGACGAGCTAACCGAGCAGGCGCGAGCCGCGGCCGAACAGCTGGGACTGAGGTTTGAACGTAAATTCACCGGCATGGGTGAAATGGTGCCGGAACTGGACGCGGCAATGCAGGAGGCAATGTGGGGCAAATAAAAATTGTCTACTGGCGCGACATCCCGGGCCAGGTAGTAATCCGTGAGGGTAGACGCAGCACACGCTTACGGCTGCCATTGCGTTTCATGAAAGCGATCGAACGAGCGGGTTACCGTCTCAAGAAAAAACAGCAGGATGCGTTGTTTGAACCCTGGCATGGCGTCACTCAAACTTTTAACGGTGATATCAAGGAGCAGGCAAAGCAACTTGTACGGCAGCTGGAGGAACAGTACACGGAAGAGGTACTGGAAAATTTAATTCGAGCCAGCGGTGTTGACGAAACCCGCAGCTTAAATACCTGATTGGAGTGATTCGTGTATAAAATTCGTCAGTGGTCGGTTAAGCATTCGAGAAAGCTCGAAACCGTTTACCGAAACTTCGAGCCGATATTGATCAAGCTGCACCCTGTGTTTAAAGCGCTTGGCTATGGCCGGCTTGAAAAGCCGGTTCGGGTCTTCGAGAAAGCGGTGAAGGGCTTGCTGTTCGATTGCCAGATGTGTGGCAAATGCGCACTTAGCGCCACCGGCATGTCGTGCCCGATGAATTGCCCTAAATCAATTCGCAATGGTCCCTGTGGCGGAGTGCGACTCGATGGCCATTGTGAAGTCAAACCCGAGATGCGCTGTGTCTGGGTAGATGCCTGGCAGGGCAGTCAACAGATGCGGGAATCGCAGGCAATTCAGCAAGTGCAAATTCCAGTCAATCATTTGCACAAGGGAAGTTCATCCTGGTTACGCGTGGTACGCAACGAATTTGCCGCACGGGAAAACGAGGCTGCCGAATGACCACAACCCAAGATCAGCATCCCGGGAGTCCGTTGCCACTGAAAGAAGGGCACGTATCCACCGGACGACTTGAGCGCGTCCTGCGTTCAGGTAAGTTTGTGGTTACCGCAGAACTGGCGCCGCCCGACTCGGCCCTGGCCGAGGATGTTTACGAACGTGCACGTTTATTCGATGGTTACGTTGATGGGATGAATGCAACCGATGGTTCGGGTGCACATTGCCACATGTCCAGCGTAGCAATGTGCGCTCTGCTCACGAATGTCGGCTACTCCCCGGTGTTACAGATTTCCTGTCGCGACAAAAATCGCATTGCGATCCAGGGTGATGTACTTGGCGCGGCAGCTCTGGGCGTTTCCAATGTGCTTTGTCTGAGCGGCGACGGCGTTCAGGTCGGCGATCATCCTGAAGCCAAGCCGGTGTTCGACCTAGACAGCATGTCGCTGCTTGAAACCATCCGCGTGATGCGCGATGAATCACGTTACTTGAGCGGCAGGCCGATTACTACGCCGCCACAAATGTTCCTCGGCGCGGCAGAAAATCCAAGTGCCCCACCGTTCGATTTTCGACCCCATCGGCTGGCCAAGAAAATTGCCGCCGGTGCCCAGTTTATCCAGACGCAATATGTTTTTGATATCGAACATTTACGTGCCTTCATGGCAAAGTCGCGCGACCTCGGATTGCTTGAGCAATGCTTTATTATTCCTGGCGTGGGGCCGTTGGCATCGGCGCGCACAGCACTATGGATTCGTAACAACGTGCCGGGTATTCATATTCCGGATGCGATCATCAAACGCCTCGAAGGCGCGCAGGAGCCGAAGCAGGAAGGCCGCAAAATATGTGTCGAACTAATTCAGCAAATCAAGGAGATCGAAGGCGTCAGCGGGGTGCACGTTATGGCATATCGCCAGGAAGAGGCGGTAAGTGAAATTATCCAACAATCGGGAGTACTCGAAGGACGGGTGCCGTGGTATCCGGGTTGCGAGGTTCAGTCCAATTTAGCTTAGCGTTTTAGCGTAAATTGGTTTTTAGAGTTAGTGAACAGATTTTTTTGAGGATATAACAATGACCGAAACGGTTGTCAGTTCAGCTACCAAAGAATTATTTATCGGCTTTGAGCGCCCGTTCGTGTTAATCGGTGAGCGCATCAATCCGACCGGCCGCAAGATCATGGCCGAAGAAATGAAGAATGGCGATTATAGCCGCGTGCAAAGCGATGCTATCGCGCAAGTCGAGGCCGGTGCGCATATGCTGGACGTCAATGCCGGTATTCCGCTGGCG
>CAXMNA010000007.1:0-2573 GCA_964194715.1 uncultured Gammaproteobacteria bacterium | reverse complement strand
GAACCCCGTTTTGAAAAACGCCAGGCGCAGCGCGACGAAGATGTGATCGATGAAAAAGGAACCGTGCTGATTGCAGGCATGGGACGCTTCGGTCAAATTGTAAACCGTTTGCTGGTAGCCAACGGTATTCATACCGTCGTAATCGACCACGATGCGAAACTGGTTGATAACCTCCGTAAACTCAATATAAAGGGATATTTCGGTGATCCAACTCGTCCGCAGCTGCTCGAAACAGCCGGTATCGAGGAAGCCGATTTGTTCGTGATTGCCATCGATGATCGCGATCGCGCGGTTGCGCTGGTCGAGCACATGAAACAGCGCCATGCCCATGTGGCGCTACTGGTTCGTGCCTACGACCAGATTCACTACTATCAACTGAAACAGGCTGGTGCCGAATATATCATCAAGGAAACCTATCATTCCGCCCTCGAACTAGCCAGTGAAGCGTTGACACGCCTTGGTTTTCACCCCGCTCGGGCCAGGCAACTGAAAAATACGTTTATCAGAACTGAAGATGAAACCAGCGATGATATGTTCGACAGCTGGATCTCAACCGCCGACAGCGGCATTGGCCCCGGCTATCGTGAAATGTTCCTACAACAGGAAGTCGCCATTCGTGAAGCCATGCAAAGCCACAACAGTGACCGAGACGATATACCGGAAGACAGTTCTGGGACAGGCAAAGACGAAGGCTAATTTCGGCTCGCCGATACCCCGATATTCAAAAATCATTGAAAAGGAGAACGCCATCAAGGTATTCCTGGTTAAACAGTGACCTAATATCGAAGTTACTACTGATGATATAAAATGTAATATAATGTTCGACTTCCCCGGTAAGTTTTTCTACAGGAAATACCGACTGGAGCTGATCTTTTAGAGCGTTAAACAATGGGCAGGACTATCAAACAGATACTAACAGGGCTAATACCGGCGATCCTACTGGTTTCAAACACACTGGCAGCGAGTTCGACCGTGCTCGACAATGCGATCCAGATTTACTATGCAGGATTACCGCGCCAGGCGATAAATTTGATCAAACCACAGGCACTATCCGGCGATGTGGACGCCCAGTATTTGCTCGGTAATATTTTGTATAGCCTGTCAACAACCAGTCAACAGGACGAATCTGAAGATCCCGTCGAATGGTACAAAATGGCGGCAGTACAGCACTCTCCCGGTGCGAATTATGCACTCGGGGTCATCTATCACAATAGATGGGGCAAATCAAAACGCAGGGCGGATAGTGCGATAGCAATATTCTACTATGAGAGGGCCGTTGAACTAGGCGTCGAGGAAGCGCAGGCGCACCTGAGCAGCCTCAAATTAAAAAGTGCTGCCGCCAACGAGACCAAACCGGTGTCCAAATCCGGCTCATCTGCCGGGCAGGCAAAGCAGGCCACGCAAATGCCTGTTGCGAATGACGCCATGGAATCAGGCGCCGCCAGTTTAGTCACCATCACGAAGCCGGTTCCTGCCGAAAAAAGCGACCAGCAAACAGACATGGTTAGCCTGGCAAATACCACCAGTCAACTTCCCCCGGGCGATAGCGGGCAAGCGTCAATCAACGTGGGCCTTGCTGAAATCGCCAGCCAATGTCAAAACTATACCCGGGTAGGATTTAATTATTACGCGGAATCGATAAAAGGGGCGCTACTGACAGGAAATGCCCTGATAGAGGCGATCGAACCCAATCCCTCGAAAACCGATACGCGCCTGGTAAAACTAAGCCATCAAAAATTTGATATAGAGATATTATTGTCCCTGCAGGACGTACCGCAAAATATTGCCGCCGGTCTCAAGCCGGGGCGTGATCTTGGGATCACTGGAATCGTCGGGCTTTCGCAGAAGGAAGGTTCGAGCTGCGACCTGATGTTGACCTACCAGTCATCACAGTAGGTAGTCCTGACCCTGTCCGCACTATTGAGCGGATTCGAAGGTTCTCACCAGGTAGGCGAAATCGTTCTTTAAGCGCTTGTTAAAACTCCGATTTACCGGCGTGGCCGGCAGCATCATCCATTGTGGTGAAAGCGCCGCTAATGCCTCGGCGAGTTCCCAGGCGAATTGATATTGCCGCCCCACCAGTTGCTGCAACGCGAGGCGTTGAGCCTGGTTCAGACGGCTGAAGTCGTTTCTGGACAGTTTAATTTGGGTGATCTCTAGCGGTTGTATCTTGGCCTGTTCGATAGCCGAACGAACCTGTTCCCCGGTCAACGATGTGCCCTCGGTCAAGTCATCCAGCAGGGCGCCGCTGGACTCGTAAGAGCGACCGATAAGGTCGGTATAGGCCGCCTCGGGTACACCCTGTTCGCCCATACGTTCAGCCACGCGCGGAGTCAGTTCAAAGCGCAGGGGCCTGTACACCTGTTGATCGAATACGTTTTGCAGAAAAAACAGCCCGACGAAACACAACATAGCTGCCAGAAACGGCGTAATGACCCACCCGGTTCCGATTTGTACCAGCACGCTCCAGCGCACATTTCGACCTCCTTTCAACAGGCCAATACCAATTACCGCGCCAATCACAGCCTGTGAGCTCGACACTGGCACCAACGGAATGGTTGGCAGTCCGGCCT
>CAXMNA010000006.1:0-2746 GCA_964194715.1 uncultured Gammaproteobacteria bacterium | reverse complement strand
CGCAGGCACTGGCTACCACAACGGTATTTTTGTCCACCGCATTTTCGTTGCTGAGCATTCCGGTGCTGCTATATTTTTACCAGTCGGGGGCTTTTTAGTTAGCTGGTAATGTGCGGTCATTCTAGCCTTATACTGTCATTTCGATCGGCACGGCAGCGCCTGAAGTAATGCATCCCCCGTCATTCCGATCACGCCTCTGTCGTCATTCCGGCCACCGAGCCGGAATCTAGTTCGAGCAAATATAGATATTATAGATTCCGGCTCTATCGGCCGGAATGACGGAAGAAATATAGACACCGGCTCTAGCGGCCGGAATTACGGGAGAAATATGGATTCCGCCTGGATTTTGCGCTAGCACCTTTATCCATATAGCCAGGACAGCCAATCCTGGAATGTTGCTATCGGTTTGGGTTGTCAATCCACGGGCGCACCGATAAGATGCATCACAAGTTTCTATTTCCGCGTTCAACTAACGGAGGATTATCATGAAAGTTTGTGTGTTGGGAGCAGCCGGTGGAATCGGGCAGCCGCTTTCGCTGTTACTGAAATTAAATTTACCGGCAGGTAGTGAATTGTCGCTTTACGATGTCGCACCATTTACACCGGGTGTAGCAGTGGATTTAAGCCATATTCCAACCGACGTCGTGGTCAGTGGTTATGTCGGCGACGATGTCGAAGCGGCAATGGCCAATGCCGATATTGTCGTGATTCCCGCCGGTGTACCACGCAAACCTGGCATGACACGTGATGATTTATTCAATGTCAATGCCGGCATCGTCAAGAAACTGGTAGAGGCTGGATCCAAAGCTTGCCCCAATGCCTGCTTTGCGATCGTCACCAACCCGGTAAACTCGACCGTGCCAATCGCCGCCGAGGTACTGAGAGCAGCCGCTGTTTACGACAAGCGCAAGCTGTTCGGTGTGACGACGCTCGATGTGATTCGCTCCAACACCTTTGTCGCCGAACTGAAAGGCATCAGTTGCGACGAGGTTGACGTCAATGTTATAGGGGGCCACAGTGGTGTGACAATTTTGCCCCTGTTATCGAGTATCCCCGGCGTAAAACTGGGCCAGGATGAAATCGAAAGCCTGACTCCGCGTATCCAGGAAGCGGGCACCGAAGTGGTCGAAGCCAAGGCCGGTGCCGGTTCGGCAACCCTGTCCATGGCACAGGCAGCAGCGCGCTTTACCCTGTCGCTGGTCTCAGCATTGAACGGTGAATCGGTCGTGGAATGTTGTTACGTACAAACCGGTGAGGACACCAGCAGTTTCCACGCTCAACCAGTGCAGCTTGGCAAGCAGGGGGTCGAGTCGATTCCGGCACTTCCGACACTGAGCGACTACGAGCAACAGCTTCGTGAGGATATGCGCTCCATACTCGATGCTAACATCAGCAAGGGCCTCGAATTCACCAATTTGTAGCCTGGATAGCCATTAACCGGAGGTCCTTGCAGGACTGAATAATGCAGGGTTCGGAATTTAATATCGAAACCATCGAGACCCTCGATGCCGAGGGGCAGCTGCAGCGGCCACTGCCCGAAGGTCTTGACGGTCGTGAGCAGCTTGTCAGTCTTTATCGATTGATGGTGTTGTCCCGGGTGTTTGACCGTACCGCGATCAATCTTCAACGCACCGGGGCGATGGGTACCTATCCCTCCTGCGAAGGGCAGGAGGCGATTGGCACCGGCATCGGATTCGCAATGAGGGACGACGACGTTCTGGTACCCTATTACCGCGACGTCGCGACCCAGATCCGGCGCGACGTGCTAATGGAAGAAATACTGCTCTACTGGGGTGGCGACGAACGCGGTCAGAACTACCAGCGCCAGTCGCAGGATTTTCCTGTTTGCATCCCAATCGCAACCCAGTCCTGCCATGCGGTTGGAGTCGCCTACGCGATCAAGTATCGCAAGCAGGATCGCGCGGTAGTGACCACCTGTGGTGATGGCGCTACATCAAAGGGAGATTTTTACGAATCGATCAATATCGCCGGTGCGATGGGCTTACCCGTGGTTTTCGTGGTGAATAATAATCAATGGGCAATATCCGTCCCGCTCGAAAAACAAACCGCTGCCGAGACCATCGCGCAAAAGGCTATTGCAGCTGGTATCAAGGGTATACGCGTGGACGGTAACGACCCGATCGCGGTGTACGAGGTAATCACCGAGGCGCTCGAACGTGCCAGGCACGACCATCAGCCGACGTTGGTAGAAGCGCTCAGTTACCGGCTTTGCGACCACACCACGGCCGATGACGCAACGCGTTACCGCGACGCTCGGGAATACGACGAGGCGCGCGCGATCGAACCGTTGATTCGATTTAAACGCTTACTGCAAAACGAGTATGACTGGAGCGATGCAGACGACAAGGCGCTCTACGACGACTGTGATGATCGAGTGAAAAAGGCAACCGAGGTCTACCAGGCCACCGCGGGCCAGTCAGCGGGAGAATTCTTCGACCATATGTTTGCCGAGCTACCCACCGACCTGGCGCGCCAAAAGAAGGCATGGCTCGATGCGGTGAAGCACCGTGGCTGAATTAACCTTGATTGAGGCGGTCAACCAGGCATTCGCTTATGAAATGCGCAGCGATAAAGACGTGGTTTTGCTCGGGGAAGATGTCGGGGTCAACGGCGGCGTATTCCGGGCCACCGATGGCTTGATCGACGAATTTGGCAGTGACCGCGTGGTCGATACACCGCTCGCCGAGTCGGTTATCGTCGGCATGGGAATCGGTATGGCGGCGCA
>CAXMNA010000005.1:0-46137 GCA_964194715.1 uncultured Gammaproteobacteria bacterium | reverse complement strand
AACGCATCGGTATGACAGACACCACTTGCATGCACCTTTAACAGTACTTCGCCCTCGCGTGGGCCTTCGACTTCAACTTCTTCTATTTCAAGGGGTTTTTTCGGTTCCCACGCGACCGCGGCTCTCGATTTCATGGTTGCTCCTGAGGTTTTTTAGCATTATTTATTGGTTGCAGACTAATAGAGAATACACAGGCGAGTCAAGCCACCGCTGCACTTCCCAAACCGAGTAAATTAATTGAATTATTCGGGGAATTTTGACTCGAATCTCTATCTGCTCGGGATCAGGAGGTTGCTATGCGCTTAATGCCGTCAAAGAAGACCAGCATACTGGCTATCGTTGGAATATTACTGGGAGTCGTGGTGTACAAATTTGCTGTCTCTGCCGGTCCCTCAAACGGCTTCGATCTATCCAATGCCACCTTGCCGCGCGATCAGATATTGCGTGGCGGACCGCCGCGCGATGGTATCCCCGCGTTATCTGATCCGGGGTTGATCGCCGCAATGGATGCCGAATACCTCGAACCCACTGACCGAGTCATCGGCATTACCTTGAAAGGACAGTCCCGGGCTTATCCGATCGCTATCCTGAACTGGCACGAAATCGTCAACGATGAAATTGACGGTCGACGGTTCGCAGTCACTTACTGCCCACTTTGCGGAACCGCGGTCGCATTCGATGCAACCATTGATGGCACGCCAACCGACTTTGGCGTATCAGGGCTACTATATAACAGCGATGTCCTGCTATACGATCGCAATACCGAATCGCTGTGGTCGCAAATTTTGAGCAAAGCAGTATCGGGTAAACGAGTCGGTGAAGCATTAACTCCCATACCCATCAGCCACACTACCTGGCGAGATTGGCTCGGAAAACATCCTGATACCCTGGTGCTATCCGATGATACGGGTCATTTTCGAGATTATCAGCGCGATCCATACGCCGGCTACGAGGAGTCCAAGTACATTTATTTCGCTGTTAACAATAAGGCGCCCGACAGCTATCATCCCAAGGAGGTCGTGGTCGGTCTCGGCATAGACGGGGTGTACAAGGCGTATCCTTTCATTGAACTCGACGAGCAGGGTAAAGACCAATTTAGCGATTCGGTAAACGGCACCCACTTTAACTTTGCATGGGATTCGGAGAATCGCAGCATAACCATCACCGATACCGCGGGCGACGAAGTCGCAGGTATCCAGGGATTCTGGTTTGCATGGTTTGCGTTCCATCCCGATACTGAAGTGTTCAAGGCAGCAGGATCGTAAACACTTTGAATCGTCGGCTTTCAGCCGGCGACTACTCTCTGGCCAACTCGAGGGAAAGCCCTTAACGACACAAGATTGTTAAGCTGGGATTAACCACAACCGGATAATGTGCCAGAATGTAATTATTTTCTGGTTCAACTTGCTGCGCTCAAGCCCTTTTCTGTTTGCAGGTCTGGTATCTGCACTTTTTGCCCAACCCGGCTTAGCGGCAGAGGACTGGGACCTGTGCCGTGTTCCATCGATTAGTTTTACCGAAGCGGACAACATAGCGACAGACGAAACTTCAATTGAAGCGCAAACTATCGTCAGCGAGGACAACGAAACAGTCCATCTTGTAGGCGATGCCAGTGTTATCCGGGCGCAGCAACAAATCAGAGCGGATGACATTCTGTTCAATAAATCGACCGAGGAAATCAAAGCTAGCGGAAACGTGGAGTTTGCTGATCCAAACTCCCGCTTGAAAAGTCCGAAGGCTGAAATCGATAATCTCAACGCTAGCGCCACATTTGAACAACCCGAATTCATGCTGCATAGCCGTCATGTAAGCGGTCAGGCCGACAAAATCGAAAAGCTCGATCAGTATCGCAGTCGATTCAGTGACCTTACCTATACTTCCTGTGACCCGGATGACAGAGACTGGCACCTGCGCGCCGCAGAACTCGAAATCGACGACGAAAGTGGTCGCGGCAGCGCAACACACACCACGCTCTACTTTCAGGAAATCCCTTTCCTGTACCTGCCCTATTTTCAGTTTCCGGTGGACGATCGTCGGCTCTCGGGTCTTCTTACACCGACCTACGGCTACGACGAATCTAATGGCACTACTGTAGTACTTCCGGTTTACTGGAATATTGCCCCCAACTACGACATGACCATCACGCCCACCTCGTTTGGCAAGCGTGGCTTTCAGCTCAATACTGAAAACCGCTATCTGATTGGGAGCCATTATGGGCAGCTTGATTTATCCTATCTCGATGATGATGAAGAGGTTGACGATTCACGCTGGTTTCAGCAATGGCAGCATCGAACGTCCTTTGCTTATGACATCAACGGTGATTTGCTACTGGCTGAAGTATCGGACCGCGACTTTTTTGACGACTTTGACCGCGTCGCTCCTGAGTACAGCGATGTTGACCACCTCGAGCGTCACCTTAGCTTCGCGCGTAGCGGCGAGGTCTGGCGAGGACTTCTACTGTGGCAAGACTACCAGACGCCCGATCGAGATACTGCAATCGGCAGTCGCCCCTATAGTCGACTGCCGAGTCTCACCCTCGATGCGCAACCTGAACCGTGGATCGAGGATTTGCAAACACCCGTCCATTTGGAGATTACCAGCTTTGATCGGGATGACAGCGTTACCGGCACCCGTACCAATGTCATATCCTCGCTGATCTGGGACGCATCGGACAGCTGGTATATTTTCAAGCCTGAGTTACAACTCGCTTTCACCGATTATCAACTCGACGACAACCCGGGTGATAACTCGATATATCGCGGCTTACCTACCCTGAGCATCGATTCGGGATTGATTTTTGAACGCCTGGCCGGATCCAGAAATCAGTGGCTGCAAACCCTCGAGCCACGCCTCTATTTTCTGCATACACCGTTCGAAGACCAGGATGATATCCCTGACTTTGATACTTCGTTAAATTCCAGAACCTATAACAACTTATTCAGCAACAATCGCTTCACCGGCGTTGATCGAATCGGAGATGCAAACCAGGTCACTTTTGGCCTTGCCAGTCGTATTTTTGACAATGACAGCGGTGACGAACTGCTGAATGCTCGCATCGGCCAGATTTTCTATTTCAAGGATCGCCGCGTCAGTCTCGATGGCAGTCGCGACGAGGAGTCCAAGTCCGATGTAATTTCCGAACTGGATATCTGGCCCAGTTCCAGCCTGAAAATTGCGGCTCGCCTGGTTTACGACCAGGATCAGAGCGAGCTCGATGATAAGGACCTATCAGTTACCTACAGTAAAGACGGATTTGCGGCAAACCTCGGTTACTATTTTACCGACGAGGAACTCGAACAAGCGCTGATCTCGTTAGTCTATCCCATAAACGAACGCTGGACTTTGGTAGCTAAATATCATGAATCACTGCTATTCGACGAAACGGTGGAGAATTTATTAGGGATAAACTATGAATCCTGCTGCTGGGGCCTTAAAATACTGGCCGGCCAGACCGGAGACGAAGTCGATGACTTTGCGGAAACGGACAGCAGTATTTACTTTGAAATTACATTCAAGGGACTCAGCCAGCTAGGTCAAGACATTGATACCCAGCTGCGTGACGCAATTCCCGGCTACAGCCCTGGTTTCTGATTTTCGAAGGTAAAAAAAATGATTCGCTCAAAGTTCATTCTGGTCTGCACACTGTTGCTAATGCAACCAGTAGCGGCAGCGCAATCGTCACTCGATTCCATCGTAGCCATTGTTGATGAAAGCGTCATTACCGAACGCGAATTAACAAATCGAATGAGGTTGGTGAAAAAGGAATTCGACAGGTCAAATCGCAGACTGCCCAAGTCGGACGTGTTGGAACGGCAAGTCCTCGAAGCCCTGATCAACGATTCGCTGTTATTACAGGAAGCCAGGCGTCGCGGCATCAAGATTACCGACAGCCAACTTAATCAGTCGATGCAACAAATTGCCCGCCAGAATCAAATGAGCCTGTCCGATTTACGTAAAGGCGTGATTGCGGACGGCCTGGACTACGATAACTATCGCGAAACCGTTCGTCGCGAAGTGATTATTTCAACCCTGGGGCGTCAATATAGCCAGCGCAACGCAACTATCAGCGACGCTGAAGTTGATGATTTCATCAGTCTGGGTGGTGATAGCGACACTAGCTACGAATATCGCCTATCACACATTCTGGTCGCACTGCCTGATGCCGCGACCCCGGAGCAAATTAGCGAAGCGAAAAGAATCGCCAAGGAGATTCTGTCGGAGCTTGATCGAGGTGTCGAGTTCAATCAACTCGCCAATACCTACTCGGCAGGTGACACCGCATTACAGGGAGGCGACCTGGGGTGGCGCAAAAAAGCTGAAATCCCAAGTTTGTTTACAACCCAGATACTGGCAATGGAACCAGGCGACCATGCCGGGCCGATTCGAAGTGCGAGTGGATTTCACATCGTCTATCTCAAGGAGCGCCGCGACCTCGAACAAACAATAAGCCAGCAGACCCGCAGTCGCCATATATTGATCAAACCCAATGAACTGGTTACCGAGGATGACGCACGCAACCGCCTGCTCGATTTCCGTGGCAGGATTCTGGCAGGAGAGGACTTTTCCAGATTGGCGAGACTCTACTCGGTAGACTACACCTCGGGTGCCGATGGGGGAGATATCGGGTGGATGGATCCGGGCACTACCGTCAAGGAATACGAGGCGGTCACGAACCAACTTAAAGAGGGCGAAATCAGCCAGCCGATTCGCAGTCAGTTCGGCTGGCATTTAATAGAAGTTACAGGACGGCGCGAGGTTGACGAAACCGAGCAAAAAAAACGCAATAAAATATACTCGCAGTTGCTGCAGCAGAAACAACGTGAAGTATTCGATCTTTGGAAACGTCGTTTAAGAGATGAAGCCTACGTCGTCTTCCCTAAAAAATCCGATGCCTAAGGCCAGGATTATCATTACCTCTGGTGAACCCGCGGGCATTGGTCCGGACATAGTCGCGAGAATTGATCCAACCAGCTTCGATGCGCAGCTGGTTGTTATCGGTGACCGTGAGATGCTGCGAGAACGCGCCAATGTATTGGGATCAGCAATTGTTTTCGTCGACTATGGTAAAGCTACATCTGCTACCAAAACGATCGAAATTATCCATCAACCCCTTGCGCAGCCCTGTATCCCCGGACAGCTCGATAGCATCAATGCGAAATACGTACTGGGGCTCCTAGATGCTGCCTGCAAGGCATGCCTCGACAAGCAGTTCGACGCAATGGTTACAGCCCCGGTACAAAAGGAAATTATCAACCATGCCGGAATTACCTTTTCCGGTCATACCGAATACCTGGCCGACCTCTGTAACGCACCCAGACCGGTAATGCTGCTAGTTGCGGGACAACTCAAGGTCGCTTTGGTGACAACCCATTTACCGTTGCGCCAGGTTGCTGATGCGATCGACGAGCGCGCGATCAGAGAGGTTATCGAAATTCTTGATCGCGGTTTACGTGATAGTTTCGCTATTCAGAATCCCCATATCAAGGTTTGTGGCCTCAATCCCCACGCTGGTGAAAACGGATATCTCGGGAGGGAGGAAATCGAAATTATTATCCCCGTGCTGGATGCCCTTAAGTCCGAGGGGATAAACCTGAGCGGCCCCTATCCCGCTGACACCTTGTTCACCACCCACATGTTAGCGGATGCCGACGTGGTGGTCGCGATGTATCACGATCAAGGTTTGCCAGTACTGAAACATATCGGTTTCCATAACGCGGTTAACACCACCCTGGGTCTACCGATTATTCGAACCTCGGTTGACCACGGAACTGCGCTCGATCTGGCAGGAACGACTGCCGCCAGACCCGATAGCCTGTTTGCAGCGATCGATTCAGCGATTTATCAAACGCGTAGCAGACAACACAATGCATCAAGCGCGTAAACGCTTCGGGCAGCATTTTCTGCATGACCAGAATATTATCGAATCCATTCTGCGCTTGATCGATCCTCGTCCGGGCGAAATACTGGTCGAGATCGGACCCGGACAGGGCGCGCTCACTTACCCGCTACTGCAGCGCTGCAAGGCCCTGACCGCGATCGAGCTTGATCGTGATCTAGTGCCCATACTAAAAGAGAAGGCGTCTCGCTTTGGCAGGCTAGAAGTAATTAACGCGGACATACTTGAATTCGAACTATCGAACATTCCGCACGATGGGAGTTACAGACTGGTAGGTAATCTTCCCTACAACATATCGACCCCACTTATGTTCCATCTGCTTGAATCGGCGCAAAAAATTCAGGACATGCATTTCATGGTGCAAAAAGAGGTAGCGTTGCGCATTGTTGCTAATCCGGGAGAAGCTAACTATGGTCGTCTTTCGGTAATGCTGCAGTATCGATGCGATTGTCAGTACTTGTTAGATGTCGCCCCAAGCTGCTTCAAGCCACCACCTAAAGTAGACTCCGCAGTTATTCGCCTGATACCATTTAGCAGTCCACCGCACGATGTTGGCGACTACACGAATTTCTCCAGAATCGTGCAATCGGCTTTTAGTCAGCGCAGGAAAACCATTTCAAATTCACTGAAAACGATACTGGATCGTGAAACGATTATTGCTTGTGAAATCGATCCCGGATTGCGCGCCGAAAATCTCGGCGTTTCAGATTACGCCAGATTAAGTAGGGTCTGCATTACATGACAAGTCTGTCCCTGATTGCCGCAATGGACGAAAACCGCTTAATCGGAAGTAACAATAAATTGCCCTGGCACCTGCCAGCCGATCTCGCATATTTCAAACGCGCCACGATGGGTAAGCCGATAGTTATGGGGCGCAAGACATTCGAATCGATCGGCAAAGCACTGCCCGGTCGCCGCAATATCGTGATTACACGGGACGCTGAATTTAGCGCCGAAACATGTGAAGTCGCGCACAGCATTGAGGCCGCCATGTCACTGGCTTATGAAAATGACGAAGTTATGCTCATCGGTGGCGCAAGCTTATATGAGCAGACCATCGCGCTGGCAACGCAGCTATATATCACTCAAATTCATCATTGTTTTGAAGGCGATACCTGGTTTCCCGAGTTCAGCCTGAATGACTGGAAAGTAGATATTCGAAAAGACTTTGACACAGATCACGGCAACGCATATGCCTATTCATTTATAAAATTTGTACGAGAATTTTGAATTTAATTGGGGTAGACTAATTCGCCCGGATTCAAGAGGGAAGACCTTTATGGACAACGATCTGAACGTAGAAGTAAAACGCATGGAAAACCGAACTTATATAATCGGTAGAGAAGGCCATATTTATATCAATGACCCTACTGTCAGTAAACAACATGCGGAAATAAAGATCACCAATGGTGAGGTGTATCTTCGCGACCTCGAATCGACCAACGGCACATTCCTGATAAAGAACAATCGATTGTTACCTTTTAACGAGGGCTATGTGCAGTTACATCAGCCGATAGTATTGGGCAATCGACAGTATACGATTCAAAGCCTCTTGCAAATTGCCGGCGCCTTTGCCGCACAAACCGACGACTCTTAAGGCCTCGTTAACTCACGATTGCTTTGACTTGTGCCGAGTAAAAATAAACTCCGCGACAACAAGTAGGCCACCGATATCTAGCCCCGATTATATTCCTGCGGCGAGCAGTAGCAAGCCCACAACCCACATCCACGCGGAGTTTGACGATTGATCATCCTGTGGTGCCTGTTGCTGCGAGGTTGTGTTATTAAATACTTGCGCTTCGTCCGCATCCAGGAAGCCTGCCGGTACCGGTGCTTCGTCCTCTATGATCAATATTTCCTGCGTCGCCGTTCCGTAATTCCCCATCGCCATCAAGACTTGCACTTCATCGTTAGTAGTCAATGTAATTGTTCCTTCAAGTACAGCAGCATGCAGCTTTGCATCCGGCTCATTACGACTAACGGTCTGAGTGCAATCATCCTGCTTACACAGCTTGAGAACATACTCGGTACCACGGATACCGATTGTTGCAAGTCCGGTTTGAACCTGGTAATTGGCATCTGCACTCGCACCAATTGATCCGGTAATTTTACGCAGACCACCACGTATTAGATCCATGATACTGCTGCTGTCCTTGTCGTAATTGGCAGTGATATTGTACTCGCTGATCTTGAGCACCGAGTCTTCCTTTAAATGAACCTCGGCGCCGTCATCCATCAGTATATACAAGCTAGAATCGGTTTCGGTCTCGAGACGGTCACCCTCGAATATCTGGGAATTTATCTGCAACCGTTGCACCCCGCCGTTGACATCCCTGGCGATCGCCGTCCCGTCCAGTTGTGCGACATATCCGATTTTGACTTTCAGTGCCAACTCTTCCTGATCGTAGATTCGTTTAATGTCCACCAGCTTCAAACGCACACCAGGAATCAGTCGATCAGTATATTGAATAAATGAATTAGGATTTGTTTCGATCAGCTTTGCCTTGATCCGAGGCCAGAGATTCTTGTCCTTGGGATAAACGCGCTGAATGATCTCGTCGATCGTCATCTCTTTGGAGATCTTCAGGATCACCCGTGATGACGGAACCAGTTCAATGCTGGCGGCAATTGCCACCGGTTGAAACACGGCATACGAAAACAGTGTCAACAACAAGGCAAGCAGCAGATTCCTGTTCAAGACTTATGACCTTCCATCAAGGTTATGTCTTCCGCTTCTTCCAGCGTCTGGCTTACAAAGCGCGCTGTTACCCGCAAAATTGCAAGATCGTTTTCGTCAAACCGGTCACTGGACATATTGTTGACTACCTCGATAGCTCCGTATGTTTTAGCATTGTTGAACAACGGCGCACACATCAGCGCATTTGTGTTAAATCCGACGACTTGATCTACTGCTGCGGACCATTTCGACGAATTGGTTACGTCTGTCACCAGCATCGGTTTTTGCGTCTTCACCACGTAACCAACAATACCAGTATCAATATCGATACGATGATTGAGCAATTGATCCCTGGCGTTACCGAGTACCTCGACAAATACCAGCTCTCTGCTGTCCTCATCAACCAGAATCAGCGAGCCATTTTCGGAATCGCAGGCATGCAAGACAAGTGCGAGCAGGTCGTTGATCAGCCTTTTCAAATCAAAACTCGACCGCATTGCGTGCATGGTTTCATCCATACGATTGAGCGCGCGAAATGCTTGCTGGTGCCTGATCAAACGCGCATCAAGCTTCTGATTACGAGCCTTGAGTAACTCATTCTCGCGTCTCAGCATCTGTAAGATATCGCGACGGCTAATTCCCATGGTTACGCTATAGGCCTCTATAAACTATAGTTGCAAACCGGTCGAAGGTAGCGAAAATCATCGCTTTTAAACGTTAGCTCGTACCCAAAAGTGAACTAATTAACGCGGCGAAGAAAATAAACATTGAACTTACCGGGCTTGCAGTGTCATCTCCCGGTTATAGCAACATGATCGGCAATATTTAGTAATTCGGACGTAATTACTGTTTTCCGCGCCAGACGGTTGGAGAAGGCAGTGTCTTTGTAGAGGTGATTTTCGAGATTTTCGGCGACGTTAGGGCCAATTTAACATCTATTTAGCTACTTTTTACCGATTTTATGGGGGTTTTTGTGTAGGAATCGACAAAAAACCATTCCTCGGCTTCAAAATCGACTCGCAGCGCCACCAGGTGCCCACCCCAGACACAACCACCGTCGAGCGCGAAGCAACGCCCGTAACATCCCACCGGAAGCGTCGACCAATGCCCGAACAAGACGCGAACATCGTCTCTGAGCGTCGCTTCCATCTGGAACCAGGGTGTAAGTCCCTGGCGCAAATACCGACGCAGGCTGCGATTGACCGTAAAATCCAGCTGTTGCTCTCGATTGAAATATCGCATGCGCGTAAAGACATTGGTAATAAAGCGTAACCGCTTGCCGCCTGCGAGATCGTCCGACCAGTCAACAGGTTTGTTGCCATACATTTTTTTAAAAAACCAGCCGGCATCTTTACTGCGCAACACCGTTTCCACCTCGGCCGCAAGTTTCCTCGCTTTACTTAACCCCCAGGCAGGATGAATGCCGGCATGGACCACCACAGCCTTGTGCGTCTTGTCATAATGCAGCAATGGTTGCGATTGCAACCAGTTAAGCAGCTCATCGCGATCGGGGCTATGGAGTATCTTTTGCAAATCCCTGCTAACACGAACTTTTTTGATTCCGTGATGCAACGCGAGTAAATGCAGGTCATGATTACCCAGTACGGTAAGCGCGCTACTACCCAGGGACTTAACCAGGCGCAAGGTCTGCAACGACTCCGGACCGCGATTGACCAGGTCGCCACAAAACCAAAGCGTATCTTCGGCAGAATCGAAATTGATTTTTTCGAGTAATCGGCAGAGCTCGGTATAGCAGCCCTGGACATCGCCTATCGCATAGATTGCCACTGGATAAGTTAATGCAATACCCGGGGAGTTGACAGCACAAACTCGTCGATGGCCGCATCAAAGTGTGAGCCATCATCTGCCACCATCTGGTAACTGCCTTTCATGGTGCCGACCGCGGTCTCCAGCATCGTGCCCGAGGTGTAAACAAACTGCTCACCCGGCTTCAGCAACGGTTGTTCACCGACAACGCCGTCTCCGCGAACCTCCTGGACCTTTTGATTGGAATCGGTAATGACCCAGTGACGAGTAAGCAGCTGCGCACTCTGCTGGCCCGCGTTCTGGATCGTAATCGTGTAGGCAAACACGTAGTAATTCTGCTCAGGATTTGACTGATCCTCGATATATCGGGTTTCGACGTCGACCTTGATTTTATTTTGATCTGGCTCATTCATCTAATCTTGTATCCCGTTTTATTCTATTTTGTATTATACCGCGACAGCTGCTTTTATGTGTTCGTGGCACTGGTAGTTCTTCAATTCAAAGTCTTCAAAGCGAAATGCAAGCAAGTCATTCACTTCCGGGTTCAACTTCATTTCGGGCAAGTCATAAGGCTCTCGTTGAAGCTGCAAACTCGCCTGTGTTAAATGATTGGTGTACAAATGCGCATCGCCAAGCGTATGCACAAAATCTCCCGGCTCAAGCCCCGCCACCTGGGCTACCATCATCAGCAACAGCGCGTAAGAAGCAATATTAAACGGTACCCCCAGGAAAACATCGGCACTGCGCTGGTAAAGCTGGCAGGATAGACGCCCATCGACGACATAAAACTGGAAAAAAGCGTGACAGGGTGGCAACGCCATTTTCTCAATCTCACCGACATTCCAGGCACTGACGATCATGCGGCGCGAGTTTGGGTTGGTGTTGATATCGGTGATCAGTTTTTGAATCTGATCGACCAGATGTCCATCGGCGGCCCGCCAAGATCGCCATTGCGCACCATAAACCGGGCCTAGATCACCATTTTCATCGGCCCACTCGTCCCAGATCCGAACCTTGTTCTGCTTGAGGTAGCTGATATTGGTATCACCCTGTAGAAACCATAACAATTCATGGATGATAGAGTGCAGATGGAGCTTCTTGGTGGTTATAAGCGGAAATCCCTGACTTAAATCGAAGCGCATCTGGTAACCGAAAACAGACAGGGTCCCGGTGCCGGTACGATCCGTTTTTTCGCTACCGTTTTCGAGCACATGTTGCATCAGGTCAAGATATTGCCGCATTGTTGCTTTCCCTTTTTGCGAGCATCAGCAGAATAAGCCCAACTATAATCATTGGGATCGATAATACAATGCCCCTGGTAAGCCAGTCAGTATTCATCAGGTAACCGATGTGGGCGTCCGGCAAACGAATGAATTCAATGCTGGTGCGAGCGAACCCGTATAACAGCAGAAAATATCCGGAAACCGTCATTACCGGGCGTGGCTTTGACGATAAAAACCACAGCGCTGCAAACAGCAGGATGCCTTCGAGTAACATTTCGTAAAGCTGCGTCGGATGGCGCGCACTAAAACATAACGGCCCGGCGAAATCGATATAGCGGTCTGGCGGAAATTGCTCGCAGGGTAATTTTATCGCCCATGGCACCTTGCCGGGTGCACCCCAGAGCTCGGCATTAATAAAATTACCAAATCTTCCGGCCGCGAGTCCCAGCGGTACCAACGGCGCGATAAAATCGGTTAACTCCCAAAACCTGCATCCCAGCTTACGCCGATAAAGGTCCATTGCCACCAGCACCCCGATAAAACCACCATGGAAGGACATACCACCCTCCCAGATCTTGAATAAATACAGCGGGTCTTGCAGAAGACTGTCGAAGTTGTAAAAAATGACTGAGCCGATACGCCCTCCGAGCACCGCACCAAGCGCACCATAGAATACGAGGTCATCAATCTGTTCGGGTTTGACCACGGCGTTATCCTGCCGGGCGCGGTGTTTGCCAAGCCACCAGGCACTGCCAAATGCGAGCAGATACATCAACCCATACCAGTGCACTTTGACGGGACCCAGGGAAATCGCGACGGGATCTATCGACGGAAAAGCAATCATTGCGGGTTTATCTGATTCAAACTCATGAGTATGACTGATCAGGGTGTTATTATCGCACGGAAGTAAATCAGAATGCATAAACATGTCCAACGCTCTTGCACATGAATCAAGTCCCTATTTGCGCCAACATGCGGATAACCCTGTAGATTGGCTGCCGTGGTCACAGCAGGCACTGGATCTCGCTCGCGAACAAAATAAACCGATCCTGCTGTCGATTGGTTATTCGGCATGCCACTGGTGCCACGTGATGGCGCATGAATCCTTCGAAGATGAGGCGACCGCAGCGCTGATGAACCAGAACTTCATCAACATCAAGGTAGATCGCGAAGAACGGCCCGATATCGACCGAATTTACCAATCCGCTCATCATTTAATCGCACGTCGACCGGGCGGCTGGCCGCTGACGATGTTTTTATCACCGCGAGACCAGTTGCCATTTTTCGGTGGCACCTATTTTCCGGATAAGCCGAAATTCGGCATGATCGCGTTTAGCGAGTTACTCGAACGTATCAGCGAGATATTCCGTGATGAGCCCGACAAGATAAAGCAGCAGGGTGAAGTGATCCAGCAAGCCCTGATCGACATCGAGATGCGCGAAAACCAGAACCTGCAGGGCGCTCATATAGATGCGCTAACCACTTTCGACTCCCAGTTGCTAAAGGCCCACGACTCTGAATTTGGCGGTTTTGGGCAGGCACCCAAGTTTCCTCAGGGTGCCATCCTGCTGCAGGCACTTGGTAGTGCTTTTCGCAAATCACCCGAAGATCCTGCCTATGGGGCAATTGACTTCAGCCTGCAACAAATTGCGCGCGGCGGCATCCAGGATCACCTCGGGGGTGGTTTCTACCGCTACTCGGTGGATGATAAATGGATGATCCCGCATTTCGAAAAAATGCTCTACGACAATGGCCAACTGCTGCAGGTGTTTGCACAGGCATATCGGCTAACCACTAACCCGTTATTTGCCGACGCGGTCGATGGCATTGTGAACTGGCTTGAACGCGAAATGGCTACCGAATCGGGCGCATTTTACGCGGCGCTTGATGCCGATTCCGAAGGCGTCGAGGGTAAGTTTTACCTGTGGACGCCGGACGAGGTAGAACAAATCATCGGCGACGAGATATACCCGGCATTCGCCTACCAGTACGGACTCGACCAGGCGCCAAACTTCGAAGATAAATGGCATTTGCACTCTTACTTTGGAGAGCAGCAAGTACTCGCAAAATTCAACCTCGACCCGCAGAATTACAAGTCAGAACAGGAGCGTGCACGCCAGCTTTTGCTCGCTGTACGGGCCACCCGCATCCCTCCCGGGCTCGATGACAAGGTGCTAACCAGCTGGAATGCATTGGTGATACGCGGGTTAGCAAATGCGGCCCGGATTTTTATGCGCCAGGACTATTTTGACGTAGCACAGCGTTGCCTACAGGCGATCAACAAAGAATGCTGGCAAGATGACAAGCTTCTCGCCTTGAGCATCACCGCCGGTAAACAGCTGCCAGCCTATCTCGACGATTACGCCCATCTGCTGCAGGCAATACTCGACTGCCTGCAGTACCAATGGAACGACGCTGACCTTGCATTTGCGCTCAAGCTCGCCGATCAACTGCTCGAGCGCTTTGCCGATGACGCGCATGGCGGTTTCTTCTTTACTGCGGCAGATCATGAAAAGTTAATTCAGCGACCCAAGTCCTGGCAAGATGAAGCGATGCCGAGCGGCAATGCCGTTGCGGCCCTGGCATTGCACCGTCTGGGGTTGTTAATCGGTTGCCAGTCTTATACTCAAAGTGCGGAAAAGGCGCTGCAATCGGTGGCCGACAATGTCAACCAGACGGCCTTGTACGCCGCCAGTTTCGTGGCATTACTCGAAGCGCTCAATATGCCGCCATTTCAGATTATCCTGCGGGGTGAACCCGATGTCCTGGCACAGTGGCGAACACAGATTCTGCCACGGCTGAAGCCCGATCAGGCCGCATACTTTATCCCCAATGATGCGCAAGATTTACCCGATGAGATCGCGCAAAAATCGAGCGACCAGGAAATTGGCGCCTGGATTTGCGAAGGCTTTAGTTGTCGCCCGCCCCTGCATGATCTCGATGCATTGATTCAATCACTCGACGAACAGGACCAGAAACCAGACCACGGCCATTAGAATTATCGCCAGTGCCACTGCGGCTGAGCCCATATCCTTGGCGCGACCTGAAAGTTCATGCTGCTCCTCACCGAAGCGATCGACTACCGCTTCAAGGGCAGAATTCAGGATTTCAACCAGCGGCAGCAGAATTACACTCGACACCAGCAGTGCTTTCTCGACACCATTGTCGCCAAGATATAGACCAAGCGGGATCATGACGATACACAACCAGATTTCCTGGCGAAAAGCGGCTTCGTTACGATAGGCGGCCCGCAGGCCCTGCCATGAAAAACCGGTTGCCTTTATGATCCGTGTGAGTCCCTTGTTGCCACTGAACGCCATACGCTCCCCTGAATTAATCGATTACATCCTGAAACAGTTGTTTGGGTGCGATTTTGATCGCTTCAACTCGCTTGCAAAACTGCGGGGAAACAATGAAGGTAAGTGCCGGCGATTACTCTTCGTCAGCTATGGCCTCCGTATATGCTTCAGGATCGAGCAAAGACTCGACTTCTTCCGGATCTTCCATCGAGACCTTGTACATCCAGCCATTGCCATAAGGATCATTATTGATGGTTTCCGGGGCTCCCTCAAGCTCATCGTTAACTTCGATAATTTCTCCGGACAGCGGGGCATAAGTGTCAGAGGCGGCCTTGACCGATTCGATTACCCCAACCGAGTCGCCCGCAGCTACCGTACTACCTTGCTCGGGTAATTCAACATAGACAAGATCACCCAGCAGCTCCTGGGCGTGATCGGAAACTCCTATCGTTGCAATATTGCCTTCAACCAGGACCCATTCATGCGAAGACAAGAACTTCAGTTCTGTTGGCACTTCACTCATGTATTGTTACCCCCTTTAATTAACATTGATTTCCCCTCGCGCACAAAGGGAAGTTTAACGATTTCAGCCCTTAGCAACTTGTTGCGAACCTCAACTTCGACCTGGCCGCTTGCGCCCTTAGGCACCCTCGCCATGGCTATCGATTGCTGCAGGGTCGGTGAATAACTACCCGAGGTAATTTCACCCTCACCTTGCGCGGTCAGCACTTTCAAATGATTGCGCAATACACCTTTGTCTAATAATAACAGACCGACGAAGCTTTGCTGAACACCCGCCGCCTGCTCCGCCTGGAGCGCCTGTTTACCGATAAAATCACGTTCATCCGACATTGACACGGTCCAGCTTAAACCCGAAACGAGCGGGCTGGTGGTTTCATCCATGTCGGAACCGTATAAATTCATTCCTGCCTCGAGGCGCAGGGTATCGCGCGCACCGAGACCACAGGGCGCACTGCCCGCGGCAAGCAGGCGATCCCAAAGATCGGCGATCTGCTCACTCAACATCAGGATTTCGAAACCATCTTCGCCGGTATAGCCGGTTCGCGCAACGAAGCAATCGTCGAATTCAACGCCCTGAAATCGAGACAATTGCTGTAACGGTTGTTGCTGATATTCGGCAAACAATTTTACCGCCTTGTCTTTTGCATTTGGACCCTGCACCGCAAGCATCGCGACATCATCACGGAATTTTACGTTGAGATCAGCGAAGGATTGTGCCTGTTGGCCGAGCCAGGCCAGGTCTTTTTCGCGGGTTGCCGAATTAATCACCACGCGATAAAAGTTGTCTCGCAGGTAATAAACGATCAGGTCATCGATCACGCCGCCGTCTTGATTCAGCATGCAGCTGTAAAGCGCCTTGCCGGGCAGGCTTAACTTGGCCACGTCGTTGGCGAGCAGGTGTTGCAGGTAGGCCTTTGCATCGTTACCACTAACGTCCACCACGGTCATATGCGAGACATCGAACATTCCCGCATCCCCGCGCACCGCTTCGTGCTCCGAGATTTGGGAGCCGTAATTTATAGGCATGTCCCAGCCGGCGAAATCAACGATTTTGGCACCAGCATCAAGATGGCACTGGTAGAGTGGTGTTTTGTTTCCCATCGATGAATTACCTCTCAGATCGGGCGCCACGTCAAGCGCAGACGATAGAGGATAGAGCCTGACCGGGTCTAATTAAAGTGTTATTTATCAACCAGGCTGGCCTGTTCTTGTTCTAGGTGATGTTTTGGATAGCTTTTTCCATTATCGCGCGCTTAAACCACGGGACTTCATCGACAACGCGCATGCCGAGGTTGCGCACACCGGTAAACCATCTCTGGTCCATTCCATAGATCCATTTGAGTGCGCCGAAGCTGGTGCCGGCCACCCAGGTTTCGCTTTTGCGTTGACGTTCATAGCGCCGTAGCCGTTTGTGCGGGATGGCCTCTGAGCGCTCACCGATCAATCGCGCGAGCGTCTCGACATCGCTGAACCCCAGGTTGACCCCCTGGCCGGCGAGTGGATGCACACTATGTGCGGCGTCACCGATCAGCAGTACCCGGCCTTCCAGCCAACGCTCACAATGATGCCATCCGAGCGGAAAACTCATGCGCGCACTACTCGAAATAACCCCGCCCAGTTTGAACTCGAAAGCCTCGGCGAGCGCGTTACAAAATTCATCATCGGTAGCTTTAATAAGTTGTGCAGCGAAATCGTCGTCGCACGACCAGACAATCGAGCTCTGGCCGTTAGCCAGCGGCAGAAACGCCAACGGACCGGTGCTCAGGAAGCGTTGCCAGGCGGTAAAACGGTGCGAAAATTCGGTATCGACATTGGCGACGATCGCAGTCTGCTGGTACTGTCCGGTCTGCGCGTCAATCCCGGCCAGATTGCGGGTAGGTGAATTGCGTCCATCGGCAGCCAACAACAATCCGGCGGTGAGACAACGCCCAGAACTCAGTCGCAGCTCGACTCCATGCGCGTGATTTTCTAGTAACGCTTCGATACTGTCCGGCATGAACCATTCTATCTCTACCTCGCGCTCGCAAGCGCGATGGAGGGCGTGTAGAAGCAAACGATTCTCAACGATTGCGCCGAGATTGTCTCGCGCCAGATCGACCGCATCAAATGCGACGCTAGCCTCGCCATGCTGATGCCAGATATGCATTTGCTCGTAGTAGCAAACCCGCTTATTGTCGAGCTGCTGCCAGATTCCGAGCTGTTCCAGGATGTTGCGTGAACGTGGACTGATCGCCGATACACGCAAATCATAATTATCATCGCCCATTTTATCGCTTTCGTGCGGCAACGCCGTTTCAACGATTGCGACGCGAAATCCTTTGCGCGCCAATGCTATTGCGGCACTGCTGCCAACCATCCCGGCGCCGACGACAACGATATCGAATGTACTGGAACTCACAAATGCCCCCGTAGCAAGCGGTTGCCGCCGAAGGTCATACCCATGCCGGTAAATGCGGCCTGGGCTTTCAGCGCAGGTACTAAATCGAGCAGGCTTAAACCCGCCGCGCGTAAGTGATCAAACAGCGGTAACTGGTTTGAAAATAGCGTAACCAGGCCATCACCATAACGAATTACCTGGCGCTGCTCCGCTACCCGTAGCATTTCATAATCGCGAGCAAGCTGACCGAGTTTGCGGTCATCAAGATCCGCTATGGACTGTTCGTTGAGCAATTCATGAAGGCATGCGATATCCCGTAACGACAGATTAAAACTCTGCCCGGCAACTGGATGCAGTGCGTTAGCCGCGTTACCGATTAGCAGGCAACGGCCGGATTGCAACGCATCGGCGCGAGTACGCTGTATCGGAATCGAAAAACGCTCGCCGACTCGCTCGATCAGTCCCAGTCGAAATCCAAAACAATGCTGCAGAGAGGCGTTAAATTCAACATCATCCTGCGCGCATGCCCGGATGGCCTGTTGCGGCGTAAGCGTCCAAACACAGGCGTAGCGTTTACCACCCAGCGGCAACATCGCCAATGGGCCCTGCGGTGTGAAGCGTTCGTAGGCAGTGTCAATTTTCGGCTTGCTGACCTCGACATTGCTGATAACAACTGCCTGCCCATAATCGATGCTTGTATGTCCAATACCGAGCGCGGCGCGCGCCTGTGACTGCGCACCATCGGCAATCAGCGCGAGTCTTGCTTTAAGCTCTACCCTGCGTTTATTTTTCCGATAGCCGATGTTGACAGCCTCGTCCTGGGCGATCGATTCGAATTCCGCATTTTGTTCCAGATTTATATTGTCTGAGCCTTCAACCGCTTCCAGCAAGCAATGGCTGAGCGCCTGATTTTCGATGACGTAACCAAGCGCATCGAGCTGATAGTCTTCAGCCTGTAGCCTGGTTACGCCCCATCGTCCGCGCGACGAAACATGGATGTGCCGTATCGGCGCCGACTGCGCTTCAATTTGAGGCCAAATCCCGAGCGCCCGGAAAATCTGGACGCTGCTGGCAGAAAGTGCAATCGAACGCGCGTTCAACCCATCTGTCCGGGATTGCTCGAGGTTTGCAGCCTCGACTACCGTTACCTGACGCCCCGTATGCTGCAAAACCAGCCCGGCGCATAACCCTACCAGGCCGCCGCCGATAATCGCGATATCACGCATCTAGCTCGCCATCAGGGCTTCGATCTCGACGGCTTTACGGGGTAAGGCGTCAGTCAGGATCTCATAACCCTGGCGCGTTACCAGCACATCGTCCTCGATTCGAATCCCGATATCCCACCACTTGCGATGCACGCCGCGGCTGCGTGCCGGGATATAAATTCCGGGTTCAATCGTCATCACCATGCCCGGTTCGAGCAGTCGCCATTGATCCCCAACCTTGTAGTCACCGACATCGTGGACATCGAGCCCGAGCCAATGACCGGTCCGGTGCATGTAAAATTTCCGGTAAGCATGCTCCTTGACGAGCCGGGTGACATTGCCCTTTAGCAACTTCAGCTCCACTAGCCCCCGGGTAATAGCGCGCACCGCCGCGTTATGCGGATCATTCCAGTGATTACCCGGTTTGACTTTCCTGACCGCCGCCTGATGGGCGGCAAGTACGACATCGTAGACCTCGCGCTGGGCGCTCGTGTATTTTCCGTTAACCGGAAAAGTGCGGGTGATGTCAGAGGCATATCCCTCAACTTCACATCCGGCATCGATCAATAACAGGTCACCATCGTTCAATTCGTCGGTATTCTCGGTGTAATGCAGGATACAGCCGTTGGCGCCGCCACCGACAATCGCAGGATAGGCATGATGGGCATTGTTGCTGCGATACTCATGATCGAACTCGGCAGCCAGTTGATATTCGTACTTGCCCGGTGCGCACAGCCTCAGCGCGCGTTTGTGCGCGCGCACATTGATGGTCGCCGCCTTGCGCATCAGGCGCAATTCTTCGCGACTCTTGTAGAGCCGCATGTCATGCAGAACGTAATCCAGCGATACAAATTCAGAAGGCACATGCAGCCCAGACCGCGATTGTTCCTTGATGTGGCTGACCCAACCGATCAGGCGCTTGTCGAACTCGGGGTAGCGACCCATAATATTGAATATAGAATCAGTACCTTCGAGCAGTCCCGACAGGATGTCATCGATATCGTCAATCGGGAAAGAATCATCCGCACCATAAATTTCGATCGCCCCCTCCTGCCCGGCGCGGCGTCCATTCCAGGTCTCCTGTTCCGGATCCTTCTCTCGACAAAACAGGATGTACTCACCGTGCTTGCGCCCCGGCATCAGCACCATCACCGCGTCAGGTTCATTAAAACCGGTAAGGTAAAGAAAATCGCTGTCCTGTCTAAACGGATAATGGGCATCCCGATTGCGAATTATTTCAGAAGACGAGGGCAAAATCGCGATCGTATTCTTACCCATCATCTTCATCAACTGGCTGCGTCGGCGCTTAAACTCGGTTGGTTTCATCTGTTACTCTTAAATTAAGTCCGCCTGTCATCCCCGCGTGGACACTCGGGGACAGACCTTCATCTCTTTCCCCCTCGAATGGACTAACGGAATTCCTTACTGGCTAATGCACCGTCGTCCCGGATTTTAACGGATTCAGGGTGTCGTTCAAGATCAGTGCCGCCATGCGTACATGCTCGACAATTTCAACATACTGCTGCTCGGCGTCCTCACTGGCCTCTTCATCGTGGCTGAGCTTACTAATTTCGAGCAAGTCTGACAAACACTCGCGTGTTTCATCGTCCAGGGAATCTTCAAAGCCAGCCCTACAGACACCGAAACCATACAGGAAACCCTGGCTCCACACTGACAAACCCAGCAGGCGCAGGCCGAAATCGTCAGCTTCGTCCGGCAACAGCAGTTCAAAATTCAAATCTTCGTCATTAAGCTGCGCGCGGGTTTGATCGAATAACTGCTCAAGCAAATCAATCTGCTCGTTCGCCAGCACATTCCCTTTATCGGGCAACTCATCCAGTGTATGTCCGAGCCAGGTCGCGAAGCCTGAGTTGTCAATTAACAGGGCACAGAGGGTGCCGTGCGACTCGGCCGCATCGGCGGTCGCACCCAGGCGCTCGAGCGCAGATTGCACCATTTCGAAATCGAGCATTGTAGAAAACCCACAGATTCGTATAATTTTTGTATTCTAACACCCAGGCGCAACAGCAAAAACAACTGCATGTTGACCTGCACGGCATAAGGCCTGATGATTACACTATGGACTCAGATAAAAACTCGTATACCGAAGACGACCTCCGACAGCTCGAACAACGCATCGACGAGCTTATCGATACGGTAGGTTTACTGAAAAACGAAAATACCGGCTTGCGACAGCAAAAAGACAAGCTGGTAACCGAACGCTCTCAGCTAATCGAAAAAACTGAAATGGCTCGCAGCCGGGTTGAGGCGATGATTTCACGCTTGCGATCACTCGAACTAGGCTCATGACAGACGCTCAACCCATCAATATTTCCATCCTGGACAAGGATTACAAGGTTGCCTGTCCGCCAGGCGAGCAATCGGCGCTACTCGAATCCGCCAAGTTTCTCGACCACAAAATGCGCGAAATTCGTGATATCGGCCATATTATGGGCTCTGAACGGATTGCGGTAATCACCGCGCTTAACATGGCCAATGACTTGCTCAGGACCGGAAATGTGGATAAGGAGATAGGTCAGGAGTTACCTCCCCGCCTGAAAGACCTGGAAAATAAAATCTCCCGCGTCCTCGAACAGGCACGTCAATTAGAAATCTAGTTCCTATTAGAATTTTAAATTGTACATTTCGGTGAAATAGCGCCATAGTTAGTTTGATACCGACTACGGTGATCGTTAGCATCCATCATAATCCTTGAGCCTATTTATCAATCTCGGGGAATTCCGTGTAACACTGATGTGCATGCCTGACGAGTCAGGACGCCTAATGGGTTACCAATAACCCCACCTGAACCTTCGGTTCAAGGTTGATAGATTTGCGACGACACCGTGGTTGGTATCCTCAACTCGAATTTATCCTTCGGAATTTTGTACCTTTCGGTGACATACTTGCAGGCCACCTGAAGCGATGCGGGTTACTTCAGGAATAACTTATAGGCTTCGTTCTCGGTCTCATCCCAGTAGGGGATCTTGAGGCTCTTGAGAAATGCATTGAAAGCCTTGCTATCCCCCCTGTTGACCTGAAATCCCATCAGGATACGTCCGAAATTTGAGCCGTGATTGCGATAGTGAAACAAGCTGATGTTCCAGCGATTGCCGACCTTCATCAAAAAATCTAATAAGGCGCCCGGTTTTTCCGGAAACTGGAAACGGTAAAGTAACTCGGTTGAGACACTGCTGCCAAGATGCCCGCCAATCATGTAACGGGTATGCAACTTGGCGACCTCGTTCCCGGTCATGTCGACCACCCCGTAACCCTTCGCACTCAGTTTTTCGATGAGCTTGTTTTTGTCGTCGACCCCGTGAGTAAGCTGAATCCCGGCAAAAACCCGCGCTAACGTATCGTCAGCATAACGGTAGTTGAACTCGGTAATCGAGCGATGACCGATTAACTGACATAGCCTCTTGAAACTGCCCGGTCGCTCGGGGATTTCAACCGCCAGCAAGGCTTCGCGATCTTCACCGAGCTCGGCGCGTTCCGATACGTGGCGCAGACGGTCGAAGTTCATGTTGGCACCACAGTTGATCGCCACCAGCGTTTGCTGCTTGATGCCGTGGATCTCGACGTATTTTTTCAACCCGGCGAGTGACAGCGCACCCGCCGGCTCGCAAATGGCGCGCGTATCCTCATAAGTATCTTTGATCGCTGCACAGATCTGGTCCGTCGAAACCAGCACTACGTCGTCGACCAGGTCCTTGATCATCGCCCAGTTGTTTTTACCGACCTGTTTCACGGCGACGCCGTCGGCGAAAATCCCGACTTCTTTCAGTTTAACGCGCCGCCCTGCTTTACGCGCTTCATAGAAACAGGCGGCGTCATCGGGTTCGACGCCGATTATTCTGGTTTCCGGCTTTACCGCTTTGATAAATCCGGCGATTCCACCGATCAAACCGCCGCCACCGACAGCGACGAAAATCGCATCTATCTTGTCCGGATGCTGGCGGATGATTTCATGCGCGATGGTGCCCTGACCGGCCATCACGTCGAAGTCATCAAACGGATGAATAAAAGCCAGGCGCTCCTTTTTGGCGAGCTTTAGCGAGTATTCCTTGGCAGCGTCGAAGTTTTCTCCGTATAAGACCGCCTTCGCACCATATGACCTGACAGCCGTGACTTTGATATCAGGCGTCGTGGTGGGCATGACGATGGTCGCCTTGAGATGGAGCTTTTTAGCGGCTAACGCTACTCCTTGCGCGTGGTTACCGGCGGATGCGGTGATAACGCCCTTTAAACCGGGGTTAGCCTGCAATTCCTGGTAGATCTTGTTGAATGCACCGCGACATTTAAATGAAAACACGGGCTGCAAATCTTCACGCTTGATAAAAACCTGGCTATCGTAGCGCTTGGATATTCTCGGCATAAGGTCAAGCGGAGTTTCGCGCGCGACGTCGTAAACCCTCGCGGTAAGCACTTTTTCTAGAAATTTTTCTTTTCGCATAGCCCGATTTTAAATTATGTGTGGTATTTACTCGCAAAACCGCGCAAAGGCTTGCGCGGACTGCAGGTGATTATCATAATTGATTGCACACGAAGCAACAGGTAAATCCATGACGCCCGAAGATAAAAAACGCAATGCGGCAGAGGCGGCAATCGATTATGTCAAACCCGGCTCTACGATCGGCGTCGGTACCGGCTCGACAGTTAATCATTTTATCGACTTGCTCGCCGAGGAAATGCGCGACAAGGTTACGGCCACGGTATCCAGCTCCGAAGCCTCCAGCGATCGCTTGCGCGGTCATGGAATCAAGGTAGTCGACCTGAACGAGGTCGGTGAAATTGACCTTTATATCGATGGCGCCGATGAGTCCAATCATCAGCTACACCTGATCAAGGGCGGTGGTGGTGCATTAACGCGAGAAAAAATCATAGCGGCGGCAAGCGCCGTATTTGTCTGCATCGCCGACGACAGTAAACTGGTGACCACGCTAGGCGCGTTTCCGCTGCCGGTGGAAGTTATCCCGATGGCACGTGGACTGGTCGCCGGAGCGCTGCAAGGACTCGGCGGCGATCCTCGGTTGCGCGAAGGCTTTGTTACCGACAATGGCAATCAGATTCTCGATGTCCATGGGCTGCAGATCAGCGACCCGGTCGACTTGGAAATCCGGATCAACCAGATTACCGGCGTGGTCTGTGTGGGTCTGTTTGCACATCGCCCTGCTGACGTACTTATCCTCGGAACCGAGGATGGAATTAGATCCATGCAGGCATAAAAAAAGCCCGCTAATGCGGGCTTTTTTGTTTGCGGTGTCGTGCTTAGCGCTTCGAGAACTGAACGCCACGGCGAGCTTTACGCAAGCCAACTTTCTTGCGTTCAACTTCACGCGCATCACGAGTAACAAAGCCTTCCTTGCGCAGTGCTGCACGAAAAGTTTCGTCGTATTGCAGCAGGGCACGCGTTATGCCGAGGCGAATCGCGCCAGCCTGTCCGCTGGGACCACCACCGGAAACATTCACGTTGATATCGAACTTATCCATCAGATCAACGGTTTGCAGCGGTTGACGTACGACCATGCGAGAGGTTTCACGGCCAAAGTATTCATCGATGGTCCTGTTATTAACCGTGATCGCGCCACTACCGGACTTCAGATAAACCCGTGCCGATGAGCTCTTGCGACGACCGGTACCGTAATATTGTTCTACTGCCATAATTTGACCTGTTAGACTTCGAGGGGCTGGGGTTGTTGCGCCGTATGGTGATGCACATCACCCGCGTATACCTTCAGCTTTTTAAACATTGCCCGACCCAGGGCGTTCTTGGGCAACATGCCTTTGACCGAATGCTGGATGATTCTTTCCGGGTGCTCCTGGCGCAACTTCGACAGGTTAGTCGACTTGAGACTACCGATGTAACCGGTGTGATGGTGGTACATCTTGTCGGTTTCCTTGTTTCCGGTAACCCGCACTTTTTCTGCGTTGATGACAATAATGTAATCGCCGGTATCGACATGCGGGGTGTATTCGGGCTTGTGCTTACCGCGTAAACGACGCGCAATTTCAGTCGAAAGACGACCCAATACCTTGTCGCTGGCGTCGATCACGTACCAATCGCGTTTTACCGATTCGGGTTTTGCGCTGAAGGTTTTCATTCTAATTCCTGATAAGCTGCCGTTAAGGCGTTGACTTCTTTCACAAAGGGCGCGAATACTAACCAATAAACCCGCGCTTGACAAGGTGTAAAACCCTGTCTTTAAAGGGATATTTGGTGTCTTGGATAAATATCCTGGTTTAACTGATAATATGCGTGTTAACGGTAGGATATTAAGCCATTTTTTGGGACTCTTAATGCGCAATTTGAACTTTATCGATCGACTCTTCGATGAATTACAGCACGGCCTGAGTACCAGTCATTTACGGCCCCGCAGTGTCACACGCTCTTATCCTGCGGATGATTCAGAGCAGGACGAATTATCCGCACAGGAAAAGGCGCATGTTGCGGGCTTGATGAGGATTAACAACGCAGGCGAAGTTGCCGCGCAGGGACTTTACCGTGGCCAGGCTTTTTGCGCTCGCGAACAAGCGCTCAGTAAAGCAATGCACGAGGCAGCTGCAGAAGAAAACGAGCACCTGAACTGGTGCCAGCGGCGCCTGTCCGAGCTCGGTCAGCGGCGTAGCCTGCTCGACGGTGTCTGGTACTGGGGATCGTTTACGATCGGTGCCCTGGCGGGAACCGCCGGTGACAAGTGGAGCCTTGGTTTCGTCAAGGAAACCGAGCAACAGGTTTGTTCTCACCTCGACCGACATCTTGCACAGTTACCCGACCAGGACCAGCGCAGCCGCTCGATCATTGAAGCCATGCGTGAGGATGAGTTACGCCATGCCAAAAACGCTGCCGATGCCGGTGCTGCAGAACTACCGCAACCGGTCAAAACCGCGATGACCCTGATCAGCAAGGTCATGACTTTTACCGCCTACCGCATCTAGAACCCAAACATTGCGGCGCCAGGCTGCATCCGGCTACTCAATAATCAAATCCCAGGCTACCTCGGGAGGACTAGTCGGGATTGACGATTTCGAAGTCGTGAGTGATTGCGGCGGTTTTTTCGAGCATGCGAGAGGCTGAGCAGTACTTGTCGGCAGATAAATCTACCGCTTTTGCTACCTTGTTCGGGTCGATGTCGCGACCAGTGACGATGAAGTGCAGGTGGATGCTGGTGAACACTTTGGGAATATCCTCGGCCCGCTCGGCTTCGATTTCTACTTCACAGTCAACTAATTGCTGGCGCGATTTGTGCAGAATCGATACCACGTCAAACGCGGTACAGCCGCCAAGGCCAAGCAATAGCATTTCCATCGGACGTACCCCGAGATTTCGCCCCCCAACATCGGGAGCACCGTCCATCACCACCGAGTGACCACTGCCGGATTCACCGACAAAAGACATGTGATCAAGCCATTTGATCCTGCACTTCATAGTTAATTCCTATTGCTGTTGAATCGCGCTTTTTGTGCTATCTTTAGCCATTGCGCGAACAGATAATTACAATTATGTCAGTTAACCCGATCACAAAAGTAATACCTCGGAAAAATGCCGCCCTGGACAGTTTTCTGCATCATTGTCACACCAAAAAGTACGCCACGCGCAGCACCATTATCCATGCGGGAGACGAATCAGAGACGCTGTACTATATCATCGAGGGATCGGTGAGCGTAGTCATCGAGGACGAGGACTGTAACGAAATTGTGCTCGCCTATCTCAACCCGGGTGATTTCTTCGGTGAAATGGGTTTATTCCAAGAAGACACCAAGCGCAGCGCATGGGTTATCACACGCACCGCATGTGACGTCGCAGAAATTCATTACAACCAGTTTATGCAACTGGCCAAGGAAACCCCTGAGATCCTGTTTCAACTGTCATCGCAGCTAGCCAGCCGCCTGCGTAATACCAGCCGCAAGGTTAGTAATCTCGCCTTTATGGATGTCACCGGTCGCGTCGCACGCACCCTGCTTGACCTGGCACGTGAACCCGACGCAATTACCCATCCGGACGGCATGCAAATCAAGATCACACGCCAGGAAATCGCCAAGATTGTCGGTTGCTCGCGCGAAATGGCCGGAAGGGTCATGAAAACGCTCGAAGAAGACGGCCTGATCACGGCGCACGGCAAAACTATCGTCGTCTTCGGCACCCGCTAAAGCAGTCATTACGAGTTTCACCCCAATCTATTACCCGGTTAAATGTCATTCCGATACGCCAACCCCGCGTGCGCGGGGGGTGACGTCGTATAGTTTGGCTTGTGCGGGGATGACGGGCTAGCAGAAAAGTTCGCGCAAGCCCTGCCCTGGATCCGGTACCCGCATAAAGGCTTCACCCACGAGAAAAGCATGGACATCATGCTGGCGCAATAAAGCAACATCATCGCGGCTATGTATCCCGCTCTCGGTAACGACCAGACAACCCGTGGGAACCAGGTCGAGTAAATCAATAGTGGTGTCGAGGCTGGTGTCGAAAGTACGTAGATCGCGATTGTTGATCCCGACCAACTCGAGTTCGAGTTTGAGGGCACGCTCGAGCTCATTTCGATTGTGCACCTCGACCAGGACGTCCATATCAAGCGACCGCGCTTCTTGATGCAGACTTACCAGGGTTTCATCGTCTAGCGCCGCAACGATTAGCAGGAGGCAATCGGCGCCGATCGCACGTGACTCGATTACCTGGTAAGGATCAACAATGAAATCCTTGCGAATAACTGGAAGCTGGCAGGCAGAGCGTGCCGCGATCAGGAAATCCTCGTGTCCCTGGAAGAAATCCTGGTCTGTCAGCACCGACAGGCAGCTGGCACCCCCAGCTTCATAGGATTTAGCAATTTCGACTACGTCAAAGTTTTCACGGATGATACCTTTACTGGGCGAGGCTTTCTTGATCTCCGCGATCACGGCGGGTTCACCCCGCTCGACGCGTTGCTTCAACGCTGCGACAAATCCACGCGGGGTCGATGCCTCGAATGCCTTTTGTTGCAGGTTATCCCGCGACGTCATTCGTTGGCGCGCCGCAATCTCCTCCTGCTTGCGCGCAAGAATACGATTCAGAATATCCGGTCGAGTAGCGCTCATCAGGCGTTGTTGGACTTGGCCACCAGGTTTTGCAGCACTTCGGCCGCCTTGCCACTGCTGATTGCGACTTTCGCGGCATCGACACCTGCTGCAAGGGTATTGGCACAACCCGATACATAAATTGCGGCGCCGGCGTTGAGGCACACGATATCGCGTGCCGGACCGGGATTATCGGCCAGTACCGAACGGATCATGTCCAGGCTCTGCTCCGGAGAGTTCACTCGAAGCTCGTCCAGAGCGGCTGATTCCATACCGAAATCGGATGGCGCAATCGTATAACTGCTCACTTTGCCGTCTTTAAGCTCCGCAACATGGGTCGGCGCAGATATACTGATTTCGTCCAACCCGTCCTCGGCATGCACTACCATGACATGACGGCTTTTAAGCTGATTTAAAACGTTTGCCATCAGTTCCACCAGCCCGTCGTCGAATACTCCGATAATCTGGTTCGGCGCACCGGCGGGATTGGTCAAAGGTCCAAGCACATTGAATATGGTGCGAACCGCCATTTCCTTGCGCGGCCCGATGGCATGTTTCATTGCCCCGTGATGTGCGGGAGCAAACATGAACCCGACACCAACCTGCTCGACACAGGTACTCACTTGCTCGGGCGAAATATCCAATTTCACGCCGGCGGCTTCGAGCACATCGGCACTGCCCGAGTTACTGGTCATAGAGCGATTACCATGCTTGGCGACCTTTGCGCCCGCCGCTGCCGCCACGATTGCGCTTGCAGTCGAGATATTGAAGCTGCCGGACGAATCGCCACCTGTACCAGCGGTATCAACCAGATGATCACCGCTCACCTCAACCCGTGTCGATAGTTCACGCATCACGTGGGCGGCGGCGGAAATTTCATCGACAGTTTCCCCCTTCATCTGCAAACCGACCAGAAAACCGCCGATCTGGGACGAGGTGCACTCGCCAGTCATGATTTGCTGCATCACCGAATTCATTTCGTCGCTGCTCAAGTCCTGGTGCGCGATCACCGCTTTAATAGCTGCTTGTATATTCATCCCTCCCTCCTGCCTAATGGATGCTGTATTGAAGAAAATTTCGTAACAAGGCGTGGCCATGTTCGGACAGAATCGATTCCGGATGGAATTGGACCCCCTCTAGCGCGAGTTCCCGGTGACGTACGGCCATGATTTCATCGAGACTGCCGTCCGCATGTTCAGTCCATGCGGTAACCTCGAGACATTCGGGAACACTGTCCTTATCGATCACTAGTGAATGGTAACGCGTTGCGACGAAGGGATTAGCGAGGCCTTCGAAAACACCAACTCCGGTATGGATCACCTGCGAAGTCTTACCATGCATGATTTCACGTGCGTGCACGATTTTACCCCCGTAAACTTGCCCGATACTCTGGTGTCCAAGGCACACACCGAGAATCGGCTTTTGCCCGGCCAGCGCTTCGATTGCTGCCATCGATACCCCGGCTTCATTCGGGGTACAGGGGCCAGGCGATACCATGATATGGCTAGCGTCTGAACTCAGAACTTCATCGACATCGATCTGATCGTTACGCACCACTTCGACATCGGCCTCAAGCTCACCGAGGTATTGCACCAGGTTATAAGTGAAGGAATCATAGTTGTCGATCATCAGCACTTTCATGACTCCTCTCCCCCATCTTCAGGTGCACAGGGATCACGTGACGGCAACCCCGCTTCGGCCAGTGCAACGGCGCGAAAAATAGCGCGCCCCTTGCTCATCGTTTCGGCCCATTCTGTTTCCGGTACCGAATCATAAACGATTCCGGCACCGGCCTGAATATAGAGCGTTTCATTCTTTATCACCGCGGTGCGAATCGCGATCGCGGTATCCATGTTACCGCTCCAGGATATATAACCTACCGCGCCTGAATAAATGCCGCGCTTTACCGGCTCCAGTTCGTCGATTATTTCCATCGCCCTGATCTTCGGAGCTCCCGAAACCGTGCCTGCCGGAAAGGTTGCGCGCAACACGTCGAAAGCCGACATATCGGATTTTATTAGACCCTCGACGTTGGAAACGATATGCATCACATGTGAATAGCGCTCAACAATCATCTTTTCGGTCAGATTGACGCTACCCACCTGGCTCACCCTGCCGGCGTCGTTGCGCCCGAGATCGATCAGCATCAGGTGCTCGGCGAGCTCTTTCGGGTCATTGAGCAATTCCTGCTCGAGTGCAAGATCATGCTGCGGCGTTTTGCCGCGTGGCCGGGTACCGGCGATCGGCCTTACCGTGACTGCCTCATCTTCAAGCCGCACCAGGATTTCGGGAGAAGAACCAACCACGTGATGATCCTCGAGATTGAGATAATACAAATAAGGCGACGGATTGAGGCCACGCAATGCCCGATACAGATCTATGGGTTCGGACTTGTAGGGAATCGAGAGCCGTTGCGACAATACGATCTGCATCGCATCACCATCGATAATGTACTGACGCGCCTTTTCCACCGCAGCTTCGAAACCTTGCTGGGTGAACTCGGAAGTAAAATCCTGCTCGCGCACGGTTTGCTGACCCGAGCGGGAACTGGTATCTAATCGAACCGAACTCAATGTTGCCTCGAGTTCATCGAGTTGCCGTTGACCCTCATGCCATGCCCGCTTTACCGAGGGCTCGACATGAACTATCAGGAACATACGTGAAGACAGGTTATCGAACACCACCAGCTTGTCACTTAGCATCAACAGGATGTCGGGGGTTTGATGTCGATCGGGATTGGGACACTGCGCGAGTTTTGGCTCGATATAGCGAATCGTATCGTAACTGAAGTAGCCAACCAGACCGCCATGAAACTTGGGCAGGCAATCGGCCTCGGCAACCTTAAAGAGGCTCAGGTAATTCTCGATATAAAGCAGCGGATCGTCGGTTTCTTCATCGCTAATGATCTGATCATCCACTTCGAGCAACACTCGATTTCCAAATACCTTGATGCGCGTGCTACAGGCCATGCCGATGATCGAATAACGACCCCACTTCTCGCCGCCCTGTACTGATTCAAATAAATAAGTGTAGGGCTCATCGGCGAGTTTAAGATAAGTGCTTAGCGGCGTATCGAGATCGGCGAAAACTTCACGCACTAGCGGGATACGGTTGTAATCACGCTTGATTTTATTGAATTGCTTGAGATTCATGAGTGACTCTTAAAACGAATTAACAGAAAACGGGAAACAGACAACAAAAGCTAACGATCACCATCGCCAGCGTTGTGTACCCTCATTTTTCTGTAAACGTTCTCGAGTCATTTGAATTAACTATTCAGTCAGACAACAGAATCTATCATAGCATTTCGGGCATAGCTATGACTATCTGGTACTGCAATCAGATCGAATAGGCACGCTCTAATTCGCTACGAATCTGTTGCAGGATGCTGTCATACCGGTTCGGGTCGTCAGGCTTTGCGCAACCGAAAATCCCGGAACCGGAAACAAAAGTATCGGCGCCCGCGGCTGCAATTTCAGCGATATTGTCAACTTTAACGCCACCATCGACTTCGAGCCGAATATCGAATCCCGAACCATCGATCATGCTGCGCGCTGCACGCAATTTATCGAAAGTTGCCGGAATAAAACTTTGCCCACCAAAACCGGGGTTCACCGACATCAGTAGTACCATATCAACTTTGTCGAGCACATGATTCAGATAGCTCAGCGGGGTTGCAGGGTTAAACACCAGGCCTGCGCGGCAGCCGCTATCCCTGATCAGGGACAGGCTGCGGTCGACATGTTCGGATGCCTCCGGATGAAAGGTAATGTAACTCGCACCAGCACTTGCAAAATCGGGGATGATACGATCCACCGGCTTGACCATCAGATGTACATCGATCGGCGCTTCGACACCATGTTTGCGCAGGGCTTCGCATACTAGCGGACCGATCGTCAGATTCGGCACATAATGGTTATCCATGACATCGAAATGGACGATATCTGCGCCCGCGGCGAGGACGTTATCGACTTCTTCACCAAGCCGCGCGAAATCGGCTGACAGGATCGACGGTGCTATCTGGTAATCGGGCATGGTATTTCCTGGTGGCAGTGGCAGGCAATTTACACCAATTTGAGCTTGATTTCAGCCGATCAAAACAGATAACCACGACTGGTCCAAACGAGATCCGAACACTTAACATTGTTAAACTGACGGTATTGCGATAAATAGAATCCATCAAAATGTCGACCGAAAAACAGTTAAAACAGGAACTCGCGGCACTGCGCCACGAACTGCGGCGAGTCAGCGATGGCCTCGAACGCAATCGAACCCATGACCTGGAACAGCGCGCACAGCAGTTACGCACGAATATCGAGTTGTGCGAACGCGATTTAAATTTAATTCGTGCTCCTACTGAAAGTCGATCATCTGACGAATAGTGTCATTCATATGTGCCACGTGCGAACCCTCCCAGTAAATTTTGTGGCAACGACTACAGCGATAAAACTCTCTGTAATAACGGCGTGTAAGAGGTTCGAGGCTAGACCACACTTGCTTCCGATCGACAGGCTTGATTTTTCCATTGCACTCCATACAAAGTCGTAACGGTCTGATCTGTCGATAGAGATCGAGCCGTTGCATCACTTCCTTGAGCTGGGTATCAGGATCGTCCGAACGCACCCAGTAGCCATGGGTAATCGCTCTACGAAACAGCAAGCGCCGATCGCGCGTCAGGATGATGCGCTTTTCACGGAGCGCGATGTCAACAATTTCGTGGTCAGCGAGACGATTTCCGTAGACCGTATCAAATCCTGTCATACGCAAACGCCTCGCCAGCTTACCCAGGTTGACATCAGCGATGAATGCCGTTTTGCGCAGCGGTTTTGGCCTCAGCCGTTGCAACGGCGAAATATCCAGGCCTTCGAATACCGGGTATACGGCCACCCTGTCATCGTTTTTCAACTTGTAGTCAAAGCCCACCGATTTTTTATTAGCCACAATTAGATCCACCTCGCTGTGAGGTACCCCGAGAACCTCGATCGCATCCTTTATAGAGGGCTGACCTTTAAACTGGTATTCGATAGTTTGCTTGTAGTGCTCCGGTGAGAAGAATTCGTTGAGTTCTTCGTAAAATCGAAAATTGGCGAGATATGGTTTCAAGCTTATAATTCGAGCCCAGGTTATCGAGGCTCAGGCAATAGTAATAACGATGTTTGGAATTGTCTCATATCGTAACCCAGTCACCGCAATGCTCGGGATTTTACTGATCTCCGTGAGTTTTTGCCTGCCAGTCGAGCAAGTACAGAGCAACGATCTTTTTCAGGCAAACCGCGACAAAATGATAAACCTGATTGAGCAAGATGTCCGCTACACCAGCAAGTATCTTAAACGCTCGGAACTGGATACTCGCGTGTTGGACGCAATGGCCAAGGTTCCACGACATGAATTCGTGCCACCCGACCTGATCGACAAGGCCTACCAGAATCGCCCCTTGCCGATCGGGCATGGCCAGACCATTTCGCAACCCTACATTGTTGCCATCATGACCGATCTGCTGGAACTGGATCGGCAATATAAAGTGCTCGAAATCGGCACCGGCTCAGGCTACCAGGCAGCGGTACTGGCTACTCTCGACGCCCGGGTATGGAGCATCGAAATCATCGAGCCACTCGGGCGGCAGGCACAAACGCGACTGCAACGCCTCGGTTTTGATGCCATCGAGGTACGCATTGGAGATGGTTACTATGGCTGGCCCGAGCACGCACCCTTCGATGCAATCATCGTTACTGCCGCCGCAAACCATATTCCACCGCCCTTGGTAAAACAACTCGGTGTAGGTGGAAAAATGATCATCCCGGTAGGAAGCCGCTTTTCTACCCAGGAATTGATTCTGATCACCCGTGTTAATCAGGATGAACTGATCACACGCCAGGTATTGCCGGTCAGATTCGTACCACTCACCGGCGGGCACTAGTACTGGAGTGAACACAACCAAACAGCCTCGGATCGCAATTGCGCTGATTTCTGCGGCAGTACTCGGTTACGAAGTCTTGCTGATGGCACTGTTTTCACAAATCCAGTGGCATCACTTTGCTTATATGGTCGTCAGTGTCGCACTGCTGGGTTTCGGTATCAGCGGCAGTCTGCTGGTGTTCGCAAGCACGTACTTTGCTACCCGCTTTCGTGGTTTTGCGGTAAGCCAGGCATGCTTGTTCGCGATAAGTTCGATTCTTAGTTTCGCACTTGCACAACAACTTTCATTCAATCCTGAGGAACTCATCTGGGATAATAACCACTGGTTACGTCTGGCACTGATGATCCTGTTGTTGACGTTGCCATTTTTTTTCGCTGCCAATCTGATCGGCATGGCATTAATCGTGTATCGCGAGCGCCTGGCACAAATTTACGCAGCCGACCTGCTCGGTGCTGGATTCGGCGCACTTGGTATCATCGGCCTGCTGTACCTGTTACCGGCAGCGCATGCCCTGGTTTGTATAGCGGTACTCGGATTTGTCGCCGCGGCAACTATCTGGATTGAATGCGATGGCCGCCCATGGCCGGCACTGACCGGCATTGCGGCGGCGACTATTATCTTGTACCTGTTGCCCGGTTCCTGGATCGAACCCCGGATTTCACCTTACAAGGAACTTAGCCAGACCCTGCAAATCCAGGGAACCCGCGTAATCGAGGAGCGCTTCAGTCCATTGGGAAAGCTAACCGTGGTTGAGAGTCAATCGGTGCCGCTACGCCATGCGCCGGGCCTCAGTCTGAACGCTGGTAGCGAACCTCCAGAACAACTTGGGCTATTCACCGACGCTGACGCGATGACTGCAATTACACGTTACCGCGGGAACCGCATGGAGCTGGCTTACCTCGACTATATTACCTCGGCGCTTCCTTATCACCTGGCGAAACCCCGCAACGTTTTAGTTCTGGGTGCGGGCGGTGGCGCCGACGTGTTGCAGGCGATATATCACGACGCAGCCCATATTGACGCTGTCGAAATCAATCCCCAGGTTATCGACCTGGTGCGCAACCGTTTCGCCGAATTCAGCGGCAAGCTATATGACCATGACCGGGTCAGCGTACACATCGCCGAAGCACGCGGCTTTCTGCAACGCGATGGCCGAGCTTATGACTTGATCCAGGTGCCATTGCTCGATTCGTTTGCCAGCACATCTGCCGGGGTGCACGGTCTCAACGAAAATTTTATATATACCGTCGAAGCCCTGCAGCAGGCCCTGTCACGGCTAGAGACCAATGGTTTGATCGCGCTCACACGCTGGATCAAATTACCTCCGCGGGACAGTCTAAAACTGTTTGCCACCGCAATCGAGGCGCTACAGCGAAACGATGTGGTAAGTATTCCAAAACGGCTAGTGCTGATCCGTGGGCTGCAAACGAGCACATTGTTGATCAAAAATGGAGTGATTAGCAGCCAAGATATCGACCGGATCAAGACTTTTTGCAAGATGCGCGCGTTCGATCTGGTCTATTACCCGGGGATGCCGGCAACCCAGGCAAATCACTTCAATCGACTCGAGGCTGCCTATTTTTTTGATGGCGCGCAGGCATTACTAGGGGCAGAGCGCGGGCGGTTTCTGCAGAACTACAAGTTCAAGTTGGATCCAGCCAGCGACGATAAACCTTTCCACTTTCATTTCGTCAAATTGCGCACACTCGCGGAGCTGCTCAAACTGCGCCACCGGGGTGGCAGCGCTTTACTCGAGACCGGTTACCTCACCCTGTTGATTACCCTGGCGTTGGCCCTGATGCTGAGCCTGTTGTTGATCCTGCTGCCAATGCTATTTGCTAATCGAGATAAATCAACATCGGTGGCCAGCATTAGTATCTTTAGAGTGTTGACATATTTTACCGCACTCGGACTCGGCTTCCTGTTAATCGAGATCGCATTTCTGCAAAAATTCATTTTGCTGCTGCACCACCCCCTATACGCCGCTGCGGTGGTACTGGCCTCTTTTTTGATTGCGGCGGGATTGGGTAGCGCCTCCGCGCAGGTTTTTGCCGGCACCTTACGTTCGCGGCGTGTAACCGCTTACGCTGTGCTGGTCATCGTTCTTTTCGGTAGTGTTTACTTGCTGTTGCTAGAGCCATTAATGCAATTAGCTGGTGGTTGGCCCTTGTTTGTAAGAATCCTGATCAGCATTGCCCTGATCACTCCGCTAGGGTTTTGCATGGGCATACCATTCCCCCTGGGGCTATCGGCAATCAGTATCGGCCCGGCAAAACTCACGCCCTGGGCCTGGGGTATCAATGGTTGCGCTTCGGTGGTGAGCGCAGTACTCGCATCGCTACTCGCGATTCATTTCGGTTTCAACCTGGTAATACTGGTGGCCCTGGCCTGTTATTTCGTCGCGTTATTCAGTTATCCTGTACCAGGGGGTGACTGACGCAAAGTTGTTATGATAAAAGTAATCGCAAAGTGAAGTATTGATATGAGCAAGAATACGATTGCAGAAAACCAGCGCCGTCACCAATTGAATGACGACGCCCAGGTCTGGCTGTTTGGCTATGGTTCGCTGATATACCTGGTTGATTTCCCTTACCTGGAATCGAGACCCTCGACCATCCGCGGCTGGAGCCGGCGCTTCTGGCAGGGTTCGCATGATCACCGCGGAACCGAAGCCAATCCCGGTCGCGTGGTGACCTTGATCGAAGAAGAGGACGCGATCTGTGGTGGCGTTGCCTATCGCGTCGAAGCATCGGTGTTCGAGCAGCTCGACCAACGCGAAAAAAATGGGTACCTGCGCTTTGCCACCGAGATGACCTTCGACGATGGTTCGCATACCACGGGATTAATCTATATCGCGACCCCTGACAACGAGGCTTACCTTGGCGAAGCCAGCGAATATGACATCGCCCAACATATTTGTCGCGCCGAGGGTCCCAGTGGAACCAACAGCGATTACCTGCTCGATTTGGCTAATTCACTGCGTGACCTGGGATTGCACGATCAGCACGTTTTTGATATCGAAACCCATATTCTGGAAATACAAAATCAGTAATCCAGTTCCTCCCTAACTCCATCCGATCGGATTTCTTCAGGACGCCGATCGGGAAAATTACTTGGCTTTGAGGATAAATAAAGGCATATGCTTGGGCGTTCAGTCTCCGGAGACAATTTGATAACCACATGACCGGATTCACTCATAGCGCAACTATGGACCGTGGTACCCTGCTGCCGACATGCCTGGTTGTTCTGGCCTGTTTCTGTTTCGGCACGATTCCGTATTTCGCCAAGTCCTTGACCGACACTGGTATGACACCCTACGCGGTGGCATTTTACCGTTACGGACTCTCGGCACTGGTTTTATTTCCGTTGCTACTGCGTCTGCCTTTAGCGCAAATGAAAACGGCTGTCTGGGGCATTATGTCGGGCGTATCGGTGGGGTTCGGCTGGGTTGGTTTTGTCAACGCCTTGAAAACGGTACCGGTCTCGACCGTAGGTGTGCTCTACATGACCTACCCGGTATTCACCCTGATAATCGGTTGGGTCTGGTTCCGTGACGTACCTTCGAAAAGAGCAATAACCGGAGCCTTGATGGTTCTCATGGCGGCGCTGATTGCAAGCTCACCGGCCGCGGTCGAACCCCAGCACCTACCCGCTATGCTTATCTCATTGTCGGCGCCCATCAGTTTCGGTATCGGGATCAACATACTCATACATAAGCTCACACCGCTTAGTGCAATTACCAGGGTCGCTTCATTCTCGGTAGGGGCATCACTCAGTCTGTTACCGCTACTGATCCTGTCGGCGCCGGACACGGTACTGCCGCAGAATTCCAGTGAATGGCAATTGATCGGAGGACTTGCTCTATGCACTGCGCTATTGCCACAACTGGTTTATTCCAACTTCGCACCGATGATCGGCGCGGCGCGCTCTGCCGTGGCCGGCAGTGTCGAGTTGCCCACGATGTTCTTCATAAGTTGGTATGCGCTAGGTGAAATAATCGGCGTGGCGCAATGGCTGGCCTGCCTGTTGATCACGCTGGCGATCCTGCTGACACCCGCACGTGCGACACGCAATCTTTCAACTCAAATGGTGCTGCCACACAAGGCGAAATAAAAAAGCCGGCGCATGCCGGCCCTTGCGAAATTGACTTACATCCTGCTCAATTCAGGCTGTCGATATAATCGGCAATATTTTCGATATCCGCGTCACTCAAGCCTGCCGCCATCGCGTTCATGATCGGGTTCTTACGCACACCGCTACGAAAATCGGTTAGATTCTTGCGAATGAAATTACTATTTTGTCCCTTAAGCGAAGGATTAGCGGCGACGGCGCTAACTCCACCGGCACCATGACAGCCAATACACCCCTTGGCAGCATAGGTTGACTGGCCAGTGGCAGCATCTGCCTGCACCGCACCAGCAGAAATCATGGCCAGGGAAAAGCACAAAGCCAAAACAAATCTCATAAACCTAAGCTCCCAGGTAGTAATCTTTAAATCGCCATTGGATAATGGCGCCATAAAATTCGCGCCATTGTTACAAAGCCATATGTCGATGTAAAGCATAGCAACCAGGGCTGAATCCGTGCTTAATGACCTAGATAAATATAGTCAAAAAATTCGTCAGGACCTGTTCATCGAGTACCGGGGACTTGGGTTTTACACGACCTGGGGATTGTTTTCACCACGCCAGATCGACGATGGTTCGCGTATGCTCCTTGATTTTCTTGACCTGTCAGCCAGTGACGACTGCTTGGACCTGGGCTGCGGATACGGGGTGCTTGGCCTCTGCATGGCGAAGATGGCACCCGACGGGCATACCTTGATGGTCGATAAGGATTTCGTCGCTGTTGACTATGCCGAAAAAAATCGACTACATAACAATATCGACAACGCGAGCAGCATTTTGAGCAATGGTTTCGACCAGGTCCCGGCGCAACAATTCGATGTCATCGTATCGAACATCCCGGCCAAGGTCGGCAAGGAAATGCTTTATATTTATTTATTCGATGCGCTTAAACACCTGAAACCGGAGGGCTCTTTTTACATCGTCACAATTACTGGTCTACGTCAGTTTTTCAAACGCGGATTCAGCGAAGTCTTCGGCCATTACGAAAAAATCAAGCAGGGTAAAACCTATACCGTCGCACGCGGGATCAAACAGTAAAGCTTCTCCACTCAAAAAGCCGTCATCCCCGCGCAAAGGGGATCTTGTAACAATGGCCCATGGCAGGATTTCCGCTAAGCGGACCGCGTAGGTTGGAACCCCGCGTAAGCGGGGGTGACCAGGATCAGACAAGTGTATTCCGGACTTTCGCAAGTAATGCCTTCGCATCATCCAGGGTTTCACCAAGACAATTGACGTGTCCCATTTTGCGTCCCTGCCTTGCCTCGAGTTTGCCGTAAAGATGCAGTTTTGCAAGTTCGAATTTAAAAATAGCCCCCCATTCGGGTTCTCCGTCTTCGGGCCAGATATCGCCGAGCACATTCCACATCGCTACGGGTGTCTGCAAATGACATTGTCCTGCAGCTAAACCACATACCATACGCACCTGCTGCTCAAACTGGGACGTGGCGCAGGCATCGAGAGAGTAGTGCCCCGAGTTATGCGGACGTGGTGCCATTTCATTAACCAGGACCCGATCATCGGTCGAGATAAAAAACTCGACTGCCAGCACCCCGCAATAATCGAGCCCGTTGGCAATTCGGGTTGCCGCATCGATGGCCTCGTCGGACAAAGCGGTAGAAATCGACGCCGGCACCAGCGTGACGTCGAGAATGCCATTGGCATGGCTGTTTTCAGCGAGCGGAAAGCAGGTCACGTCGCCTGCCTGCGAGCGTCCCAACACCACCGAGACTTCGCAAGCGAGATCGATGCGCTGCTCGAGCACGCAGGGTTTCCCTCCAACCTGCTCGAACGCTGCCTTCAAGTCACTGAAGCTGTCGCAAACCACCTGCCCCTTGCCATCATAACCGAGCATCGCAGTTTTCAAGATTGCCGGGAAGGGAAATTCGCTTGCACTCTCCAAATCGGCCTCGTTTTCGAGCGCGATAAAATCGGCCGTATTCAATCCCTGGTCACGAAAGAACTGTTTCTCCAGTTTTCGGTGCTGCGCGATATGCAGGGTATTAGCGGAAGGATGTACCGCTACCAATTTGGCAAGATAGGCAAGCGTTAGCGCGGGGATGTTTTCGAACTCGGTCGTAACCACCGCACAGCGCCGTGCCAGGTAATCGAGTGCATCAGTATCATCGTAGTCTTTGGCCAGATGCTCACTGGCGAGACCCCCGGCAGGACTGTTCGGATCGGGATCCAGCACTATTACATCGTAACCCATGGTTCGGGCCGCGATCACAAACATGCGCCCCAGCTGCCCGCCACCGAGCATTCCAAGCGTGCTGGGCGGAAGTATCGCCATCTTAATCAGCGGGTGGTAGCGACATCGCAAGCACCGCATCACGTTGTCGGGCGCGGAAATCTGCCAGCTTCTGTGCCAGCTTCGGATCGTTACCCGCCAGCATCGATACCGCAAACAGCGCGGCGTTAATCGCGCCCGCCTTGCCGATCGCAAAGGTAGCAACCGGGACACCCTTGGGCATTTGCACGATCGAATAAAGCGAGTCCTGACCTTGTAGATGATCGGTAGGCACGGGTACGCCCAGCACTGGAACCGTGGTGTTCGCTGCAAGCATACCCGGTAAGTGCGCGGCGCCACCGGCACCGGCAATGATGCAGCTAATGCCGTTGGCACTGGCGGTCTTGGCAAATTCGGCGAGCAGGTCTGGAGTACGGTGCGCAGATACGACTTGCGTCCGGTACTCGATGCCGAATTCTTCGAGGTATTCGGTTGCATGCTGCATGACAGGCCAATCACTGGTGCTGCCCATAACTACTGCCACTTTAGGATTCGACATGGCTTGCTCCGGGTTATCCCAAAAAAGCGAGCGATTATAACGCGAAACGGCTTAAAAACTTAATTCTGATTTGACTATTCCCGCGGGAGCCCATGATATGATGCGCCGCGTAGAAATTCTGGGTGCGGAAATGAGCGACAACGCAATTTTTGAGACCAATATCGATAATCTCGAACTGATAACACGTGGCAAGGTACGCGATATATACGCCATCGACAACGCACATATGCTGATCGTGACTACCGACCGCCTTTCCGCCTTCGATGTTGTATTTGCCCAACCGATACCGCATAAGGGTGAATTGCTGACTGAGGTATCGAACTTCTGGTTTGCCAAAACCGCAGACCTGGTCAACAATCATTTGAGTAATCTCGATTTACGCGACTATGTCAACGCGGATGACTACCAGCGATTAAAGGCTCGCTCGATCATCGTTAAGCGTCTCAAAACCCTGCCGGTGGAGTCGATTGTGCGTGGGTATGTTATTGGATCCGGCTGGAAGGATTACCAGGCGACTGGCGAAATCTGCGGTATCAAGCTACTGCCGGGCCTACAACAGGCCGCAAAGCTACCCGAGCCAATATTCACACCCTCGACCAAAGCCGAGGTGGGCGATCATGACATCAACGTGAGCTTCGACGATGTGATTGCCAAAATCGGCACCGACAAAGCCAACCAGATCAGGCAAAAAAGCATTCAGCTTTACCAGCTGGCAGCAGACTATGCGTACCAGCGTGGCATCATTATCGCCGACACCAAGTTTGAATTCGGCGTCGATGCGAATGACGAGCTGGTATTGATCGACGAAATCCTGACTCCGGATTCGTCGCGTTACTGGCCCGCCGATGAATATCGTGTCGGCATTAGCCCACCGAGTTTCGACAAGCAATTCTTGCGCGATTATCTTGAAACCCTGGACTGGGACAAGACCCCGCCGGCACCGTCGATTCCGGCCGAGTTAATCGAAAAGACTCAGCAAAAATATCAGCAAGTACGCGATATCCTGCTGGATTAGATGACTAAAAAGTCATTCCGATACGTCGGACCGCTGCGTAAGCGGGAAACCCATAAAAACTGGTAGAATCGAAGCTATCAGAATCAGGGAAATCGGGTTATGTTCAAATCAATCGGTACCACCTTACTCACCGGCATTATTACCGTACTTCCGATCGTACTTACGATCTACCTGCTGTACTGGTTGGCGGTTTCCTCCGAACGAGTAATGGGCACCGCGTTGCGTTGGGCGTTACCCGAAGTCGTGTATTTCCCGGGTCTCGGTACTATCGCCGGCCTGGTGGTCGTGTTTTTCGTCGGGTTGCTGATGAAAGCAGTACTGATACGAAAATTATTTTCCTTTGGTGAAGAGATCCTTTACCGCCTGCCGATTATCAAAACCGTTTATCGCGCGATTCGTGACCTGTTCGATTTCTTTTCTCCGAAGAAGGAACACTTTGGGCGGGTTGTTATTGTCAAATTCAACAACATGGAAATAATCGGATTTATCACCCAGGTAGATCCGGAACGATTGCCCGAAGCATTTCGCAATTCCGATAGCGTGCTGGTCTACATTCCGATGAGTTACATGATCGGCGGATTCACATTGTTGATACCGAAAACAGACATCAGCCCCTGCCAGATGAACATGGACGAAGCCATGCGGTTTGCGTTGACCGCGGGGATTGCCGGCAAAAGTGACGATACCAGACCCGGGATAAAAAGCGCATGAAGGCGATGGTTCTCGAACAACCGGGTACGCCGTTAAAACTCGTCCAACGACCCGACCCCCAGCCGGGTCCGGACCAGGTACAAGTCGCAATATCGGCATGTGGCGTATGCCGCACCGATCTGCACGTGGTCGATGGTGATTTAACTGAACCCAAACTGCCGATCGTTCCCGGGCATGAAATCGTGGGTACCGTTAGTGCCCTTGGTACAGCGGTCGACGATTTCAAAATCGGCGACCGCATAGGTATTCCCTGGCTGGGTCACAGCTGCGGTTGCTGCAGCTACTGCAAGTCGGGGGCCGAAAACCTTTGCGACGAACCCGGTTTCACCGGTTACCAGATCGACGGTGGTTATGCCGACATGACCATCGCCGACGCGCGCTATTGCTTTCCATTGCCGAGTGAATACGGCGATGCGGAAGCTGCGCCATTGCTGTGTGCAGGTCTGATCGGTTATCGCTCGCTAGTCATGGTGGGTGATAATTCGATGCGGCTCGGTATCTACGGCTTTGGCGCGGCTGCACATATCGTCGCACAGATAGCAAGCTACCAGAAACGCGAAATTTACGCCTTCACCAGTCCCGGTGACTCGGCGGCAAGAGCTTTCGCGCTCGAAATGGGTGCGGCCTGGGCCGGTGATTCCGATAAGGCGGCGCCAATAGAGCTCGATGCGGCGATTATCTTCGCCCCGGTCGGCTCGCTGGTACCAATCGCGCTGCGCGCGGTGCGTAAAGGCGGTACTGTCGTCTGTGGCGGTATCCACATGTCGGATATCCCGGGCTTCCCTTACGACATCTTATGGGGCGAACGTGTCCTGCGCTCGGTCGCCAACCTGACACGCCAGGATGCCATCGAGTTCCTCACGCTGGCACCCCTGGTACCGATTCAAACTCACATCGAAGAGTTTCCCCTCGAACAGGCTAACGAAGCCCTGCACGCCCTGCGCAGCGGCAACCTGACCGGTGCAGCCGTACTACGACCCTAAAAGCAGACACTCCAATATCAAATTTCCGAGTCAGCGAACGACCCATAACGGACTTTGGTTACAACCTACGATGTGAAGGTCCGTTAACGGCCGTAAGTCGAAGCCCAGTTGGCAGGGATGAGCGTCGCCTCTAGAGAAAACAGGCTCCTGGAGACGTTAGTTCACCTCCGTTTCAGGATGTTGTTAAAATGGCGGGTGAGGTCTGATATCCTGTTCGTAGCTCATCGTCAACTTACTCAACATGAGGACTCGACATGCCAGATTTACCCCAACGAACAGGTGAGCGACCGAAAACTAACTATGGTTTACCCCACGAACAACTGGATCAAAATCCCCCGGCAGATATTTATAAACAACTAAAGGATCAGGCTTTTGATTTCCCTTTCGTGGAGAGGCGCCCCAGTATTATATCGGTTCCGGGGGCAGAGGCGCTTTGGTTACTGGAGGATGGTGGACATAGCTGTGCCGAGGCTTTCATGCGTGACAATGAATTTGCCCACGTCCATCCTCCTTACGATGGCAGTATGCATATGATGTTGCCAAGAGATTTGGTAGCGGAGGTTGTTGAACAAGGATGGGGAGAAGTACACCCGCTAGTTCCAAAGGGAGAGGCACCACCAACCTTGTTAATGGTCTTTGGTCCACGAGATGAATTGGAACTTGAAGTCATTTTGAAGTTAATCGATGCTTCTTACAAATTTGCCCGGGGCAGTTGAATATACAATCCGTTTCCTGTTTTAAGCTCGAACCAGTTAAAGCGGCAGGCAGGAGCGAACTTTTATATAGAGAGGTCAGCGGGTTACCTCGGGTTAATCGCCGTCAAAATGAGAACTAGGTCGCAAAGGGGTATACCGATTTTTGAACTACACTCCAACGACGATGCTGAATTGAGGGAACGATATGCTCGATTACCTTGCTCTCGGAATTCTGATTTTCACGGCGATCAGCTTGCTGTTTGGCGCCATCGCGATCCTCGACATTCCTTATAAAATTGCGGTAAACCGAAATCACCCCCACCAGGATGGAATCTATTATGCCGGGTGGGTTAGCCTGTTCACGCTGCACGCGATTTGGCCACTCTTGTGGATTTGGTCCGCAGTTTACCGAGAAGAACTCAGCCCGAGATTCAGTCAGATTAACGAAGATACTGCGATTAATGACAAGGCAGCTCCGAATGCGAGCGATGACGATACAGATGCAAAGCAGCTGGAGGCGGATATTACCGATTCGGTTGTATTGCTTGGGCACAAGTTTGAAGTGCTCGATGACAGGATCGAGCGCATCGAAACTGCAATCATATCGGCAACCGAAGCGGCTTAATTGCTGAAGGCGAGGTAGACGTATGGAATTGTTGCTAATCTCGAGTTTCACCGCGATCTGTATTGCAGGTTTCACAGTATTGAGAATCCCCCTCAACAGGTGGACCGTGCCTACCGCCTCGATCGGCGGGGTCGTCATGATCTTCGCACTGCTTCAGTTGTTGAATTACTATCATCCTTACTCGGGTATGAGCCAGCAGTATCTGACCACCACACCGATCACGCCCAGTGTTGCCGGGCAGGTAACAGAAGTGCCGATGACAGACAAGAAGCATAACCTGGTCGCCTGGTTCCACCAGAACAGCTTGCTACGCCTCAACGACGGTAGTGCGGCAGAAGTGACTTTCGATGGTATTCCAGGCAAGGTTTTCTCGGGCAAGGTGCAAATGGTGTTGCCGACGCAGGGTGAGGACCTAGCCTGGGTCCAGGATATTATCTTCGATCCGCCCGCTGCGGCAAGCCAGCCTCGAATTCCGGTGCTGATCAATATCACCGATCCCCGTTACGCAAGGTACGTATCACAGGTTCCTGGCGGTTCCCACGCTCGGACCGCCATTTACGGCGAACAGTTTCACCAGCTGGCGTTGATACGCAAGACCCTGTTACGTATGTCGGCCTGGATGAATTACCTGTCTCTTTACTCCTAGAACGGCTTTAAAGAAAAACGAAAAATATATCGGAGGGATTATCTAAAATTCCCCCCATTACCTATATATTCAAGCCGGCATCTATTGCGAAGACAGAAGTAGTGGAGATTAGTCGAGCTACTGCATCAATAATGATCGACAACGGGAGTCCGTTATTGGCTGCCACTGAACTCTTAGTTTTGAGCGTCTGCTTTGCGGAAATTTTCTGGTTCGGGGAGAAAAATTCTAAAACTTCGGATTTTGCAGCAGCCATCGGCAGTAATTTCTCAAAAGCGGACCCTCAGAATCCTTTTATCAGCGGCGGCTTACGACCCAACTGAGACGCTCAGATTTGAAAATTCAAGGGCTGCTTCGTGCCCGGAGCGGACATGCAAAGAGTGTTAGCACAATGCAATATACCAAACCAGTGGTCAGTAGCGGAGTTCAGCCATGACCGCGTGGTGATCGCTAGGCCAGACATCGCCTACTGGCTCATTACCGGTAACTTTGCACTTTAATATGTGGCCAGCTCCGCGGGCCGCGGGCCAACCTACCAGTATGTAGTCGATCCGGCGATCAGGTTCCAACTCAACTGCAACATAAGGATTGGCGTTGTCCCAGGTCATACCGGCCCCGGCT
>CAXMNA010000004.1:0-3961 GCA_964194715.1 uncultured Gammaproteobacteria bacterium | reverse complement strand
GCATCGGGAGCGAAGGCGAGGTTGAGCATGACATTCGCGGTTGGGCGCATGTTCCAGGTCACCACGTTGAGCGGCGTCTTCATCCATACCGCGCCCCAGTAACCATCGTTCGGTACTTTCTTGATTTTTAGATCGAGTCCGATCTTCTGCGCTTCGCGCTGGGCCAGCAGGCAGATATCGGTCATACCCGGTGCGACTTCCGCGACATGGAGCTCGGCGCTGGCAATTCCCGATTTCTTCCGGTGAAACTTGGCCTTGTCGAGGTCGTGTTCGTCAATCGGCAACTCCTGGCAATGATCGGCGCCATAGGCGACATTAATCGGGTGATCGTTACCGACCGTACCCTGTCCCTTGAGGATCGACCTGATGATTTTCTTGCGCCGCTGAATATATTTCAACGCCAGCACGAAATCGGGGTTGTTACCCGGCGACGACGTGGTCATCGGGCAAATGCCGAAATAGGCACCGGAAGGAACCGACCAGATACCCACACCCGGTGAGCCTTCAATTTGCTTGATGGCCTTCGGATCGAGCGCCTGCATCAAATCGATATCGCCCGATATCAGCGCGCTGGTGCGTGCCACCTTGTCGGTGATGGCGGTAATTTCAAGCTCATCGACATTGGCGCCTTCACGCCAGTAGTCCTTGTTGCGCACGTGCAGTGAGCGCACACCGGGGCTGAACTCGACCAGTTTAAATGGCCCGGTACCGGTGGGATTTTGAAAATCCGTAGTGCCATTTTTGAGCATCTTGAACTGCGACGTACCTAGGATCACGGGAAGGTCAGAGTTGGGCCCTGTCATAATGGCCTTGACCGTGTATTGATCGACCTTTTTCCATTCCTTGACGTCGGCAACCAACGTTTTTGCGGTCGATGTGGATGTATCACCGTAGTGACGACTCATCGTGTAGAGCACGTCATCGGCGGTAAACGAACTACCGTCGTGAAATTTCACACCCTTACGCAACTTGAATGTCCACTCGGTGGCGTTGGCGTTGGAAGAATACTCTTCCGCCAGCTCGGGGCGCGTCGACAGGTCGTCGTTAATCTGACACAGGCTGTTATAATGGGAACGGCCGCGCGTGTAGTCGATAGTCGATGTATTCAGGCCCGGGTCGAGGGTATCGGGTGGCCCGTGCAAGTCGCTGGCAAAAGTCAGTTTGCCGCCCTTTTTCGGGGTAGCCGCCAACACCGAACCGGCCTGGGTGAACAGGCTACCAGCGGTGGCTGCGGTTAACCCACCTGCCATCATCCAGGATAGTGCCTGGCGACGGCTCATACCGCGGTTTAGCGCATCGAGTAAAAACCTGCAATCAGTGCTATCGAGCAGGTCAATCTCGGGCTTATCCGCTACTATAATTTTAGATTTGTTTTTCATAAGCTCCTCACGTTGATATTGTGTTTATATATTGCCAATGCGAAGTCGATTATTTTTATAATGTTGACTTCGGAATTTCACAATAATCGGGTTACTCGATCACAATAATCGAATTGCCCAATTTTGCCAAGTTATTTAGCGCAATCGATGGAATATAGCAGATGGATCCTTGTATTAGCCTCCGCTTATCTGACCCAGGAAAACCCGCGAAAGTGAGAAGCTTGCCATCATTGCCAGGATTCCAGCTCTAGGGCCAGAATGACGGATTATTTCTAAGATTCCGGCCCCAGTGACGGGGTAGCGAGTCATTATTAAGATTCCGGCTCTACGGCCGGAACGACGGGCTTTACAGGTGATAACCAAAACGTCATTCCGGCCGTAGAGCCGGAATCTTTTTACCAATATTCACAATATTCCAAGTTATTAATTCGATAATTCTAGTAATACAGTTGACAAATTTAAAACTTGCACCTATAGTACAGCTATGGAACTCGAAACCGCGGCACTGTTACTGAGCAAAATAGGCAATCCCACACGCCTCAAAATCGTGCGTTTACTGGTACGCGCCGGTGAGCCGGGTATGCCGGTTGGCCAGGTACAGAAGAAACTGCAAATTCCGGGGTCGACGCTGACCCATCACATCGCCCATTTAAAAAGTGCCGGCCTGATCCGCCAGGAGCGCGTGCGGGCTACATTATTTTGCAAGCTGGAATATCAACTTTTAGATCACCTGGTTGCCTACCTGACCGAGGAATGTTGTGTCGATGAGACAACAGAGGCGAGCAATAGTGTGGCTTTAAGGAACCTTTGATTAATTTTATTTAACTCTTACTTCGATATAACTAGAATTATGGTTGAACAAGTCATTAATACATCCCGGTACTTTGTCCGGCTCCTTATCACCAGTACCGGCAGGGTTAGTACAGTTTTGAAGGACCCGGTATTTCTCGCGCTGCTCGGTTTAACCGTACTACTAGCATTATTTGATTATTCCCAAATCAGCCAGAGCTTTGTTTTCACACTCGATTCGATGTGGCAAATGCTGCCTTTCTTCATACTCGCGATTGGACTCGCGGCTTACGCAAAGGCAAGCGGTGCGGATGCTGTCATAACCAGCGTATTTTCAGGCAATCCGGTACGGGCCACGGTGCTCGCGGCATTCGTCGGTGCGTTGTCTCCTTTTTGTTCCTGCGGCGTGATTCCGCTGATAGCCGCAATGCTCGGTGCGGGCGTACCGCTGGCCCCGGTGATGGCTTTCTGGATAGCTTCTCCAATCATGGACCCGGAAATGTTTATTCTTACCGCGGCCGGGATTGGTTTAAATTTCGCCATTGCCAAAACCCTGGCAACGATAGTAATGGGGTTGCTAGCAGGGTTTAGTGTATTACTGGTACAGCGCTACGGTTTTCTCAAAAATCCCCTGCAGGCAAAAGTCACCAGCGGCTGTGCATCATCCTGCGATTCAGAGACTAGCAGGGTTATCAACTGGCGCTTCTGGCAGGAACCCCAACGCATCGCTTCATTCAGGTCGGAGGGTTACAGCATTGGCGTATTCCTTGGAAAGTGGCTGGCATTTGCATTTTTTCTCGAAAGCCTGATGCTGGCCTATATTTCACCTGACTGGATTAGCGATTATGTCGGTGCCGACAATATTTTTGCCATTCCGCTTGCCGCCATTGTCGGCGTTCCTTCCTATCTCAACGGATACGCGGCTATACCGCTGATATCCGGTTTGCTCGAAATGGGTATGACCCCGGGAGCGGCGATGGCGTTTATCACCGCCGGAGCAGTTTCATCTATTCCAGCGGCTATCGCTGTATTTGCGCTGGTCAAGAAACCGGTATTCGCGCTTTACCTGTCGCTGGGACTGATCGGATCGATACTCACCGCCTGGATATACCAGTTATCCGGTGGATTGATATAAGGCCCTATACCGGGTCTTGCGGCGCCGCCGCTTAGCAGGTAGTTTACGAGGGGTTATGCCCCGGATATGATCCTGTTTATGCAATACTCCCCTGCACAAAGATACGCGGCTGAATTCATCGGCACAACCTTCCTGCTGGCGACCGTGGTCGGTTCCGGCATCATGGCCGAGAGACTGGCCGGCGGAAATGTCGCGATTGCCCTGTTAGGCAACACGATACCCACCGGTGCGATACTGGTGGTGATAATCACCATGTTGGGCCCGATCTCGGGCGCGCATTTCAACCCGGCTGTCACGTTAGTATTCGCGCTACGCGGTGAAATCAGTATTGCGCATAGTAGCTGGTACGTCTTTGTGCAGATAACCGGCGGCCTCGCCGGTATGCTCGCCGCACACCTGATGTTCGATGAAACCCTGATCCAGTTTTCACAGCAGGTCCGAAGCGGCGGTCCCCAATGGATTGCCGAGGTTATCTCTGCTTTCGGCCTGGTATTTACCATTCTCGCCACCTTGAAAGTCAGGCCAAACGCTGTCGCAATGGCGGTTGGCCTGTATATTACCGCGGCCTACTGGTTTACCGCTTCCACTTCATTCGCCAACCCGGCGGTGACTATTGCGCGTAGTTTCTCCGATACCTTCTCGGGTATCAGGCCGCTCG
>CAXMNA010000003.1:0-4061 GCA_964194715.1 uncultured Gammaproteobacteria bacterium | reverse complement strand
ATTCATATCCAGCAACGGGATAGATAGCGTTTCCGAGGGCGCGACATCGCGGGCTAACGCGATAATGCTTGGGTCCTCGGGATACAGGTAAGGTTTATTCATCGCAGCCCGGTGTAACTCAATTTTGGCAAACGCCAGGTGTTTGTATCCTTCCACCAGTAAAATATCGAATTTTCGAGCATCAATTGTATCGACTATCGCTTGCAGTGATGGCTCCTCGTCAGGGCTATCGAATTCGCTGATCGCGGCCATTCGCGTGGTAGTGCAGATAATCGTATGGGCGGCCCCTGATTTGCGTAGCTCGTAGCTGTCCTTGCCTGGCCGGTCGAGATCGAAATGGTGGTGGGCGTGCTTGATGACCGCTATTTTGAGTCCTTTCGACTTAAGTAGTGGGATAACTTGCTTGATCAGGGTGGTTTTGCCGGTCCCACTGTAGGCACTAAAACCGATCATCGGTAATTTTGAATTGAGCATTATTATTGGCCCAGCAAACGCTGCCGGTCTTCGGGTGTATTAATGTTTTCAAACATCGTTGTTGCGGATGAAAAATCCACATTTGCATAACTATACTGCGCGTACCAGCGGTCTATCTTACGTTCACCACTTTGCAGGAATCGTTTCAGATCATCCAGTAAGCCGGTATCGATGAGCGCGTAAACCGGTTGCAACCGCTCGCCATCGTGGGCTACGCATACAGGCGCCTGTTCGCGGTTATGCGATTCAATGAAACGTTCGACAAAATTGTCGGCGAGCATGGGACTGTCGCAGGGTAGTGTCAAAATAAACTTCGTTTTTACGGCTGCCATCGCACTCGCAAAACCGGCCAGGGGGCCCTGAAAGTCCTTAAGGTCGTCGCTGATTACCGGGTATCCATACGACTGGTATGTCGACTGGTTACGATTGGCGTTGATCACTATGTCGAGTTGCTGGTTTTGCAGGGCTTCGATTAATATTTCTACCATCAATCGACCACCGAAATCCAGCAAACCCTTGTCCTGTCCGCCCATGCGTCGGCCCTGCCCGCCTGCCAGTATGACGGCGGTGATGTTACTGGTATCAATACTCATTTGCCGCGTGATTTTTGGTAGCTGGCAATATCAGATACATTTGAGGATAGAGAGGACTTGTCAGACAGTATTTGATGCTCGAGGTGCAATGCCTGGCTCTGTAATTCGCTAAAAATATTCGGATCATGAGTCGAAATTATGATCGCCGTTCCGCTATCCTGAAACGCCCGTAACATCGACAAAGTCCTGCTTCGGCCATCCGTATCAAGATTGGCAGTAGGCTCATCGAGTAATAGCAGTTGGGGATTGCGAAGTCGAGCCCGGGCGAGTGCTACGCGCTGTTGCTGACCACCCGACAGGCTCACTGCGTTCTGCTTAACGAGTTGCTCAAGTCCGGCCCAGCGCATGATCTGGTTCACCGCGGCGGGCTTGTCGATAATTGCGTGATTAAGCCGGGCGGTATACTCGAGATTTCGTCCCACGCTACCCGTTAGCATATAGGGTTGCTGATGCAGGTACATCACGGACTTTAACAATCGGGGTCGATGGCTGCGCCACGACCTCGCGTCGGCCTGATTGATCGAAATGCCGCCAGCGTCCGGTTTCTCGATCCCGGCCAGGATTTTCAAAAGCGTTGTTTTTCCAGATCCGTTCTCACCGGTAATGATGAAGCAGTTACTATTGCTAATCGTGAGCGATACGTCGATGAGTACCGGCTTGTGCCGATACTGTTTGCAGATACCGCGATAGTCGAACCGAAATTTGTCAATCATGGATGAATACTGCCTTTACCCTGGACATGGTGCAACAATGCATTCAATACGAACGCGAGAAAAATCAGTACGACACCGAGCGCAATACCCTCGGCGAAATTACCCTTGCTGGTTTCTAGCGCGATCGCGGTCGGGATATTACGTGTATAGTGAGCAATATTACCGCCCAGCATCATAGACGCGCCGACTTCGGAAATGATGCGGCCGTAGGCGGCGAGCATTGCCGCCATCAGACCGAAACGAATTTCATACAATACTGTAACAAAGGCGTAAAACCGATTTGCACCGAGGGTGCGCGCGGTTTCCCAGGCACGGCGGTCTGCCGCCTGGAACGAGGTATGTGCCATTGCTATCAGGATTGGCAGACAAAGAAGAAACTGGCCCATCATCATTGCCGTCTGGGTAAACAACAAACCGAGGTTGCCCATCGGCCCCTGGCGGGACAATACGATAAAAAGCGTCAGTCCTATGACAACCGCGGGGATTGATAAAAAAGTACTGAATAAAGAAATGAGAAAGCGACGGCCGAAAAAATTCCCATAAGCCAGTACAAAAGCAATGATCAATGCTGGCGGAACCGCTAGCAGGATCGCAAGCGAGGAAACTCTGAATGAAATGCCTACAGTTTCCCAAATTTCAGCATCACCACTAAACAGTAAGTTGAAAGCTTCGAGTGTGCTGGCAATTAAAACGTCCACAACTATTTATGCCCTGATGGCTTAGCATTTGGGATAAACAACTGCTCACCTTTGACCGTAAATTCGCCAATCAGGCGTTGTCCGTTATTCGAGGTAATCCAGCTAATCAAACTCTCGGCGCTCTTATAATTAGCATGGGCGTGGCGCATCGGGTTCACGGCAATGATACCGTATGGGTTAAACAGAAGTGGATCACCATGGTATAACAACGCAAGATTAGACTTTGACAGGTATGCCAGCCAGGTACCACGGTCAGTCATCGTATAGGCACCCAACTCATTGGCGATCTGGATCACTTTCCCCATTCCCTGGCCCACTGATTTATACCAGTCACCCTGCGGGGAATAACCGGTTATATGCCATAAACTCAATTCTTTCTTATGAGTGCCGGATTCGTCACCACGCGAAATGAAATCGCTTTTTGTATCGTGGATTTTTTCCAACACCTCGGCTATCGATTGACTGCTAGAAATTTGCGCGGGATCATCAAGGGGACCGACGAGCACAAATTCGTTATACATTACATCGAAGCGTTCAACGCCAAAACCGGCGTTAATAAATGCCACCTCGTCGTTTCTGGAATGTACCAGTACGATATCGACGTCACCTTCCTGGCCCAGGCGTAGTGCTTTGCCGGTACCGACCGCGATGGTTCGAACCTCAATGGCGGTGTCTTTTGTAAACTCGGGCAACAAAAAATCCATCAAACCCGAATTGACGGTACTGGTGGTAGTCGCCAGGCGTAGCATGGAGCCCGCCTCATTGCTCGCAATGACAGAAAATGAAAACGCAAGGTAAAAGCTCGAGAGCACAGCGATGCGTATAAAAGGCCCTATAGTAAGCATCCAGAAGAGACCGGCAAAAGGAACGCATTATACCAAGCAGATGCATGACATACTATGCGCGAGCGTGTAGAGTCTAGTGTCGGAATTGGGTTACCAAGCCTGGTTGCTGGGGGTAATATGAGCGACACCAGAGAATTCATAGCTTTAAATATTGCCGTATTGACGGTATCCGATTCACGTGATGAATCCAACGATAAATCAGGTTCGTTATTGGTAAAGCACCTGGGCGAAGCAGGGCATAGACTCGAAGAAAAAACCATTGTTCCGGACGACAAGTACCGTATTCGTGAAGTGCTCTCTCGCTGGATTGCCGATGAGGCGGTTCAGGTCGTTTTAACCACAGGCGGTACCGGAGTCACGGGTCGCGATGGCACACCTGAAGCGGTTACCCCGTTACTCGATAAAACGATCGATGGTTTCGGCGAGATGTTTCGTAACCTGTCTTACGACAATATTGGCACCTCGACGTTGCAATCACGAGCACTTGCCGGTGTTGCGAATGGCACTTATATTTTCTGTCTCCCCGGCTCTTCTGGCGCCTGCAAAGATGCCTGGACACAATTGATTAGCGAACAACTGGATTATCGAACCCGGCCCTGTAACCTGGTGGAGTTGATGCCGCGGTTGCGGGAGTGATTTTCTCTAATCTTTTACATGTTTTCGCACACAGACTCATTATTTACTACGGCGCGATGAGAGTATTAGTGTGTGAAATATAAAAATTCAGAGTAATAAGAA
>CAXMNA010000002.1:0-10625 GCA_964194715.1 uncultured Gammaproteobacteria bacterium | reverse complement strand
GGTCAAGCCAGAAGTGAGCAAGATAATGGTATTGAGCGCCGGCAAGCCCCAGGGGCCCATCGCCTCTCGGGCGATCGCGAATTTATCCGCCAGGGGCAGATTTATCAGCGGCCACGCCGCTTCGAAATCGGGCCACAGGTACTGCGCAGTGGCGTCGTTATTGGAAGCACCATCGAGCCATGGCACCGAGTACACACGCGCATATAACAATGCGCCGAAAAAGGCCCCGAAGAACATCACCTCGGAGAAGATGAACCAGCCCATGGCCCAGCGGAACGACATATCTACCTGCGCGTTATAAATGCCGGACATTGACTCCTTGACGACCGTGCCAAACCAGCCGTACATCATGAAAATCAGGATAGCGATACCGACAAATATCGGGGTCGCGCTCCAGGTACCGTGCAGAAAATTGGCAAGGCCAATAACGGTCAAAGACAACCCAATCGAACCTATAATCGGCCAATGGGTGCCATGCGGTACATAATAATCTTGATCGGTTGAACTGCTCATGGATTGGTCTCTTTGTTTATTCTAAATGCGTTAGAATCTTGTCATCCCTTATCCAGGCTAAAAAAAGTATAGGACAGGGTAATTTGCTCAATATCCTCTGATATGTCGGTACCAACGATAAATCTCAGTGGCATATCGCGTGTTTCGCGGCCAGCCAGTTCCTGCTGGGTAAAACAAAAACATTCCGTTTTGTTAAAGTGCTGCGCAGCCAGCCCTGGTGATACACTTGGCACCGCTTGCCCCAGGGTGGTCTCATCACTAGCGCTGCGCACCCGAAATACGGCTTCATACACCTGGCCCGGGTGGATTTCCATCTTCTTGACCAGTGGCTGGAAATCCCAGGGTAAACCGGTATTGGTATTTGCCAGGAAGCGCACTTCAATCGTTCTTGAGGTATCCACCTGGCTGGCGTCAATTTCCGCTGCTTCAATTCGGCCAGTCTTGCCATTGAGCCCGGTGATGTCGCAAAATACATCGTACAGAGGTATCAGCGCGAAGCCGAATCCGAACATCAGCACTGGTATTACCGCCAATTTCAGCGGGCTTACTTTCATCCAAAACTCCCCCACAAAAACGCTGCGATAAAAAACGTCGCAACGACCAACAAGTGCGCTATGACGATGCACCGGGTCCTTTTACGCCTTTCATCAGACGTAAAATAGCCCTGCTGTTGCTGATCTTGCTGCATCGATCCCCTTTAAGTCGACCCGTCTCGAATCGCATCTGCCTCTTACTTAATATCAGGCGCCACTGTGAAACTGTGATACGGTGGTGGCGACGGTAATTCTTCGAATTCCAGACCTTTCGCACCTTCCCATACTTCAGCGGTCGCTTTCTCGCCACCTTTGATAGTCTTAATGACAATATAGAGGAAGAATACCTGCGCCAAACCGAAGGCAAATCCGCCCAGGCTCGAGATCATGTTGAACTCGGCGAACTGCAATGAGTAATCCGGGATACGCCGTGGCATACCCGCAAGGCCGACAAAGTGCTGCGGAAAGAACAATACGTTAACCGCAATGGTCGACCACCAGAAGTGAATCTTGCCCAGTTTTTCGTCGTACATGTGCCCGGTCCACTTCGGTACCCAATAGTAAAACGCCGCGATAATCGAGTAGAGCGCGCCGGTTACCAGTACATAGTGGAAGTGTGCGACCACAAAATAAGTATCGTGGTACTGCGTATCCAGCGGAGCAACACCGAGCATCAGGCCCGAGAGACCGCCGATAGTAAACATGACGATGAAACCCAACGCCCACAGCATCGGGGTCTCGAAAGTCATCGAGCCTTTCCACATTGTGGCAACCCAGTTAAACACTTTCACCCCGGTTGGTACCGAGATTAGAATTGTCGCGTACATGAAATACAGCTCACCCTGGAGCGGCATACCCACGGTGAACATGTGGTGCGCCCATACCAGGAATGACAGGATCGCAATCGAGGCGGTCGCATATACCATTGAGCTGTAACCGAACAATCGCTTGCGCGCAAAGGTTGGTATGATCGCCGAGATGATACCGAATGCCGGCAGAATCATGATATAAACTTCGGGGTGCCCGAAGAACCAGAATATGTGCTGGAACATAACCGGGTCACCGCCACCTGCCGCGTCGAAGAATGAAGTACCGAAATGACGATCGGTCAGCATCATGGTTACTGCGCCAGCGAGCACCGGCATAACCGCGATCAACAGGTAAGCAGTAATCAACCAGGTCCACACGAACAGCGGCATCTTCATCATTGTCATACCCGGTGCACGCATGTTCAGGATGGTCGCGATTATATTGATCGCACCCATTACCGAAGAGATACCCATCAAGTGCACCGCAAAGATAAAGAAATCTGTGGTATCCGGCGCAAAGGTGGTCGACAGCGGTGCGTAAAAAGTCCATCCGAATGCCGGTGCCCCACCTTCCATGAACATGGTCGAACTCAGCATCGCGAATGCAAATGGCAGAATCCAGAAACTCCAGTTATTCATGCGTGGTAACGCCATATCGGGTGCCCCGATCATGATCGGGATCAACCAGTTGGCGAGGCCGACAAAGGCCGGCATGATGGCACCGAATACCATCACTAATCCGTGCATGGTAGTCATCTGGTTAAAAAAATGGGGTTCGATAAACTGCAGTCCGGGCTGGAACAATTCCAGACGGATAACCATCGCCATCGAGCCACCGAATAGCAGCATGATGAAGGCCAGCCACAGATAGAGCGTACCAATGTCTTTATGGTTGGTTGTCGTAACCCAACGCATCAATCCTTTGTCAGGACCGTGATGATCGTGCTCGTCATGCGCGCCGTCGTGTGTGGTTTCGGTATACATCTAAATCAAATCCCCTTATCTCGCATTCTTGATGGCAGATGGCTGAACCATGTCACCCACGCTATTACCTAAACTGTTTCTTTCGAAGGTAATAACCGCAGCCAGATCGATATCATTAAGTTGACCTTTGAAAGCTGCCATTGCGGTACCTGCCTTACCATTCATGACCACATTCATGTGTTCGGCGATATCGCCGGTCACAATCGGGCTGCCGGTCATCGCCGGGAAAGCGCCCGGGATACCGGCACCAGTCGGACCATGGCATGCAGAGCAATTGGTTAGGTAGACGGCTTCACCTTTAGCGAGCAAATCTTGCTTCGAGAATTCCTGCTCGGCAGCGGCAGCCATGGCAGCGGCCTCTGATTTCTTGCCTGCAATCCATTGGTTGAATTCACCCTCGGTTACCGCGTGGACGACGATCGGCATAAAACCGTGATCCTTACCGCAGAGCTCGGCACATTGCCCGCGATAGACACCCGGCTCTTCAATGACCGCCCAGGAATCGTTGATATAACCCGGTATCGCATCCTGTTTTACTGCCAGTGCAGGTACCCACCAGGCGTGTAAAACATCTTCCGAATGAAACAGGAAACGGATTTTCTTGTTAATCGGTAACACGATAGGCTCATCGACTTCGAGCAGGTAATTTTCGTGACCGGTTGGATCCTCAATCACATCGCGGCTGCTTTGCGCGAGGCTGCTGATAAAAGAAACATCTTCATCAACAAAGGTATACTTCCACTTCCACTGGATGCCGGTAACCTGCAGGTTGATATCGGCATTGGTCTTGGCGTCTTCGAGATCGATCAGGGTAGCGGTAGCCGGGATTGCGATCGCGATTAAAATCAGCAACGGCGCTACGGTCCAGATTATTTCAACGGTGGTGCTTTCATGAAAATTAGCGGCTTCGGCACCCTTCGATTTGCGATGGTGGAATATCGACCAGGCCATTGCGCCGAATACCATGACACCGATTGCGACACAAACCCCGAAGACCAACATGTGCAAACCGTAAAGTTCGCGGCTGAGGGGCGTAACGCCCTTGGTCATGTTCAACGCGTAGTCCGCCTGCGCAGATGACGTCATGAGCATCGAAAAAACACCGACCAAAGTCACAGGCCAGCGCCTGGACATCTTGTCACAAACCATTGTCAACCCCCTGGTTCATACTACCGCTGATTCTGAGTTTATTGCGATAGGTATGCTGGTATCTCAATCCAAAAAAGCCATCTGAGCCCATTGTCAGACAACGCTAAAAATCAAACGTAAATTATACAGTCTTTCAATTTGAACGCTAGCTCATCCTTTTCCAGACGATCAAGAAAATCACCCACTTCGACCTTTTTTCCATGCGCGCTAATTACGAGTTTTCGACGTGGATATCGATCACCTTTTTGTTCGTCGATTAGACGCGTCCCAGTGGTATCAAACTCCCAGCTTTGGATTACTTGTCGAATCCCTTTTTCGATTCTGATTCGCGAATGATCCAGGGTAATCACTTCGCGACGATGAACCTTACGCGAAGTCAAGTAGAGCGCGACCAGGCAGGAAACCAGGTAAAACCCCTGTAGTTCACGCCAGCTCATCGAACAGTTGGGTGCGAGGATAAATCGATACCCGTTTACAGAATAGATTTTGTCGATATTGATCATAATGAATTATAATTCACTGCCAATGATTAATATCATCGATAACGCCAGGCTGCCAGACTGTTGTATCTATAACCTGGTATCAGGATAACAGTCTTGGAAAAATCAGAAAACACTTCACCCGAAAAAGAAGTTCACATCACTTTTTCCCAGCTTCTGAAAAGCACCCTGTCGGCATTCATCGGGGTGCAGAGCAACGCTAACCGCGAACGCGATTTCAAATACGGTAAAATCTCGCACTTTATCGGAATCGGATTACTTTTCGGGCTGGTATTTATTCTGACTTTGGTCGGTGTGGTGCAGCTGGTGTTGTACTTAAACGCGAACTAGGCTGGCGGGGAGCCTCTGATCAATTCATGAATCAACATCTGCTTGTTAAAATGTGCCAATTCTGCGTTGCCAATCTTGGCAATAGACTGGCTATTACCTGCGATTGGCGCCTTGAATTGGCACATTTTAACGTCGCAGCTGAATGACCCAGAATTGATCAGAGGCTCCCTAAAGAAAATAACCTCTGATAAACAAGCGCGCATAGTGATCAGCCAACAGAAACGCAAATAGCAGGCTGAGATAGAAAATCGAATACTCAAATGTCTTCATCGCGATCGCATTCGGTTGTTTTTCGCGGTATAGCTTGATCGCGTAGTACAGAAATCCCACGCCCAGTGCAATCGCTCCAGCCAGGTAGATCAATCCGCTCATTTGAATCAGGAAGGGCACTAGAGTGACCACGAATAAGAGGATGGTATACAGCAGAATCTGGATTTTGGTGAAGTCGACACCGTGGGTAACCGGCAACATCGGGATACCGGCCTTGGCATACTCCTTGCGACGACGAATTGCCAATGCCCAGAAGTGCGGTGGCGTCCAGATAAATATGATCAGGAACAGCAACAAGGCTTCGGTTTCGACATGCCCGGTGACAGCAGTCCATCCGAGTAGTGGTGGCGCGGCACCGGCGGCACCGCCGAGCACGATATTTTGGGGTGTGGCGCGCTTAAGATACATGGTGTAAATCAAGGCGTAGCCGACCAGCGAGAAAAATGTCAGGATTGCGGTTAACATATTGACAAACACAATCAGCATTGAGATGCCAAGCGCCCCGATGCCGAGTGCAAAAATCAACGCCGATTTCTGATCGAGCGCACCACTCGCAATCGGTCGGTTACGGGTGCGTAACATGATGCGATCGATATGTTCATCGACCACGTGGTTAATCGCGGCCCCGGAGGCTGCAGCGAGACCTATACCCAGTAGACCGAATACGAAAATATCCAGCGGAACAGCGCCATCCGCGGCCAGCAACATACCCACCATCGCGGTAAACACGATCAGGAAAACCACCTTGGGTTTGGTCAGGTTGTAATACTGGGACCAGGAAGCGAGCGTCAGCGTCGTCATTTCAAAACCAGTGTCTCTGAGGGCATCTGCGAACGGCGATCTTTATACCTCTATTCCCGTTGCGAATCAAACACATCATAGCGGTGGTCTTTCTAGGTGGCAACGAGTGATTCAAAACGAGCTATGAAGCGGCCCTTGCCACCTAAGAAAGACCTCGAAACTAGCCAATCTGGGATAACTTCATGAGTTTGCGGATATCTTCCAGAATTCGATTTTGATCGTTTGCCGCAGGGTAATGCATCATCAAATTTTGCTCGGGATCGACCAAATATAATTTGGCCGCGTTGCCGACCTGATCAAAACCATGCAGCCGGAATTGGCCATAGAGGCGCTCATCCTGATTATTTTCGATCACGACCAGGTCTGGATATTCATTCAGGAACTTGCTCAGTTCGTCGCTCACTGGTTGCGCGCTGATTAATACATTTTGCAGGCGCGGCGTGTCGCGCCCCAGCAATATCCTGATTTGTCGCATATAAAACAGGTTGGAACGGCATCGATCGCCACAGGAGTCGCCAGCGAATAACAACAACGTCCACCTGCGCCCGAAGCCATCTTCAATGCGCCTGCCATCGGTGGATTCGAGCGCTGGCCAGCTCAGCTTTCTCACCGGCTGGATAAGCGCTCCATAATTGCCACTTTCTGGCCTGACCTCAAATACGTAAAGTGCCAACCAGCCACCGACGAACGGTGACAGGAAAACGGCAATCAGGGCCAGAAACTTAGCCCGATACCAAAGCAGGCGCCTGGACTCTTCCTGGTTCATTCAACCTTCCGCAAATTTAAACCAATAAACAAAACACAGGCAATCAGCGCAAACGAAAACCACTGGGTTGCGTAAGCGCGGCTTTTTTCCGGATCCGCCCAAACCGGATTCCAGGCACGAATATAATGCCCCTGCTGATCCGGTGCCAACCATAAAATTAGCGGCAGCAATCGATCCGAAAACTGTCGCTGCAAAGCGATGATATCGACGAAGGGTATCACCTGTGGCCAGTCGTCAATCAGCTCGACCTTGCCCAGTCGAAATCCCTGAGCATTCGGCACACTGACAATACCGGCGATGCGACCTGATTCCAGCGGCTCAGGAAGCTCCGGTAAGCGCTCGCGCGAAACACCCCATTCAACCCAGCCGCGGTTAACCAAAATGAGTCGATCGCTATTCGCCAGTTTTAACGGTGTCAGCACATGATAGCCCGCCTTGCCCTGGTGTAACTGGTTGTCGAGAAGAAAACTATGCGCATTGTCGTACTCTCCCTCGACAATCAGCCGGCGAAATTCGAGATCGTCGAGCGTCTGATCGGCGTTGAATTCCTGGTATCCCTGCGCCAGCCTTTGTTCAAATTTTTGTTTGATCGATTCCTTGTAGGTGGCACGATCGAGTTGCCATTGCCCGAGCGATACGAACAAGATCACGCCAAACGCGGTCAAGCCAACCGACCACCAGGACGCGCTAAACTTTCGCCCCCAAAAAGTCATATCATCGCTGGCAGCTGATCGAGTAAACTGGCCCTTCGAATTCTGACAGGCTTACCCTTGGCTATAAAAATCATCATCGTTATCTTACTCGGATTGATCCTGCTGAGCCTCGGCGCCGGTATGTTCAGCCTGATCAAAGATCGTGGTGAAACCAATCGCACGGTTAATTTCCTGACCTTTCGCATCGCCTTATCTATCCTGGTGTTCGTTCTCATCGGCATCTCGTTTTACATGGGCTGGATTCAGCCGCACGGCATTCTGCCGCCATAGCCACCGGCGTAGGAGCCTGTCGGACCTAGCTGAACCAGGCATGACCGTAGACAACTTCGTAACTGGCGAAATATTTGCCATTTTCGAAACCATACTCGCGATAATTTTGTTCGAGCTTGCGTAATTGCGCCGGCGTCATCAACCCACGACGACGATTCTTGTTGGCGTTGCTCGCGCCGATATTCTTCAAATCATCCAGAAGCGGACGAAACTCCCCATATTCCATTCGAATGGTTTCAGCATCGACCACCGGTTGCGCAAACCCGGCCGCAACCAAGGCATCACCAACGTCGTGCATATCGATGAATTCATGCACGTGCGCGTAAGAATCGAGTGCCTGCCAACTGGCGCTTAACTCCGCCAGGGTTCCCGGCCCAAAGCTGGAAAACATCAACAATCCGTCGGTTTTACCGATTCGCGCAAATTCAGCCAGGGTTTCGCGCAGGTTATTGCTCCATTGCAAGGCCAGCGATGAAAACACCAGGTCAAAACTTTGCGTTTTGAACGGCAGTTGCTCCATATCCGCGGTCACCAGGCGTTTTTTCGACCACATTCGATAGCGCGATCGAGCCTGCATCAACATTTCATGGGCGATATCGCTGGTATATATCTGCGCCCGCGGATAGGTTTTTTGCAGGCCGCTGAGGCCTTTACCGGTGCCGCAGCCGATGTCGATGATTGTCGCCGGTTGGTGACGAATGTATTGTAGCCGCTGTAATAGCCTATTTAACACCTCTTCTTGCAATATAGCCGAATTATCGTAGCTTTTAGCAGCACGATTGAAGAAGTTTTTAACAGACTGTTTGTCCAGCCGGGGTGGATTAAGCAAGTCCAACGATAAATCCTGGAATAATTAGGGGTTAACCCGCAGTTTCAGCGAAATTACAAAAGCGATGCAAATTCAACCGTATGCGACAAAAATGGGGCATGCGCCGCGCCGGCGAGGGATTCTACCTGAATCCGTGGGTTAACATCACTAATTTGTTGGCTCAGTGCGATCGGGACTAGCACATCGCGCTCGCCCAATATCAAGCTAACCGGTTGTTCGTAATTTTGCAGACGGGATCTAACATCTTGCTGCTTGAGCAAATCGAGACCGAAGCGAAGCACGCCGGCATCGGGTTCGCCGTCCTTTGCTATTTGCATCGACAAGTCTCGTATTAACCCGCGCGCACGGGTTTCGCCCAGCATCTGCAAACTTAAAAATCGTCGAATCGTCGACTCCCAGCCGCGCGTCAGCTGTTCACAGAATTCATCGAAAACCGACTCCCCCACCGCACAATCCCAATCGGGTCGTTTGACGAAGCAGGGATTGCAGCAGACCAGCGTCAATTGACTGAATTTTTTGGGGTAACGCGTAACCAGTTCGATCGCATAAAGGCCTCCCATCGACCATCCCAGCAGCCTACCGGAGGGTAAATCCTGTGCCATTTGTTCGACCTGTTGATCGAAGTTGAGGCTGGCATCCCAACGACTGTCGCCATAGCCGGGAAGGTTTGGATTGATCAGCTGCTGTCGATTTTCAAGGATTGTTACCAGCGGTTCGAATACGCGGGCATTCATGCCCCAGCCATGCAACAGAATCAGCGGTTCATCATTCATCCGATTATTGTAATCGATGTTCAGCTTAGCTGGCGATCAAGCCTATCCATTTGATTGCCAGGTTAATGCTCTGCTAGAGTGCGCTTGCCACAATAATCTCAGTCATCTATGCCCATAACAATTGCACTACTGGTATTTGCGTACCTGCTTGGCTCGATATCTTCAGCTATTTTGCTCAGCAAGATCATGGGTTTCGAGGATCCCCGATCGCAGGGTTCCAAAAATCCCGGGGCAACCAACGTGCTGCGAATCGCCGGCAAAAAAGCCGCGTTTTTGACGCTATTGGGTGATTGTCTCAAAGGTTTGATTCCGGTGCTGGTGGCGAGGTTGGTTAGTGACGATCACCTGGTCGTTGCGCTTTCCGCTTTTGCGGTATTCCTCGGTCACTGCTTCCCGGTATTCTTCAATTTTCGTGGTGGCAAGGGGGTTGCCACCGCAATCGCAGCAACACTTGGATTTAACTGGATAATCGGTACCATCATCATCGCGATCTGGCTGTTGTTCGCCAAGGTATTCAAAATATCGTCCCTCGCAGCGATCTTTGCTTTTTGCGCGCTGCCGCCACTGATTTTATGGTTCGAGCAAAGTTTAATCGTCAGCGCTGTATTTCTGGCCATTTCGTTAATTCTAATCTGGCGCCATAAGGGCAACATCCAACGACTTATCCAGGGTACCGAATCTTAGTGCTCTTTCAATGTGATAATAACGGATTCAGCGTCGCTGTGGTGTTTAGCAGCAAGACGCAGTGCGAAGCGCAAGGGCCAAGGCTGGCCCCGCGAGCGGGGCCCAGCCCATGAGCGAAGCGAATGCTTTGGCTGAAGCGAATGCTTGGGGTCTTGCCTGCGAGGCGCGCCTCGGCTAAAGCGCCTACTTTTGGTGCCGTGAACGTTGACAAGCTAACTGAACTCGCAATTATCACATTGAAAGAGCACTAGCAGTTTGGCAGTTTAATAATTTCATCGATTTATAGTTGTTTCCAGATACCGATTGGCTCAAAATAGCATTACTATTATTAATGAACCCGATAACCTGGTATCAGAATAAATAAACTAGAGGAGTCATCATGAAATTGCTCAGGCATTATTTCATCAGTGATAATCTGGATGACCTGGAAATTTTCGAGGAACAGCTTGAAGCTGCCGGCATTACCACGCCGCAAATTCACGTGCTAAGCCTGCACGACGACGAAGTCGCGCATCATGAGCATTTGAACTACGTCCAGTCGTTTATGAAAAAGGACATTATCCATTCGACCGAACTCGGCGCCTTGGTCGGCATTTGCGTGGCTGCTATCACTCTTATCGTTGCCCACTATGCCGGTTGGACTGAAACCGCGGCAGGCTGGGTGCCTTTTATTTTCCTGGCGATCGTGCTGCTGGGTTTTT
>CAXMNA010000001.1:0-2405 GCA_964194715.1 uncultured Gammaproteobacteria bacterium | reverse complement strand
AGTCACCACTGGTATATCGAGCCCCGGCAATCGTGCCATCGGCATCACCGGCCCGCACCATCAGGTTGGCATAGTGCAGCTGATCCAGCACCAGTTGTTGCGCCTGGTCGATTGTCATGCCTTTTTTAGCGCGTAGATCGAATAAATTCTGTGCATAGTCGGACGTCCTGGACGATGACCCTGGATCCTCGATACGAATACCCTCGAGTGAAATTCCAGCCTCATGCGCCAGGGTTTCAATAGTTACAAGGTCGCCGACCAAAACGCATTTGGCGATGCCTTCACGCGTAGCGCGTACTCCCGCCTCGATCACGCGAATGTCATCACCCTCGGCTAAAACGATAGATTTAGGGCTGACACGGGCCTGGTTAATTACCTGGTTTAATATTTTCATTGGGTATCGCTGCCAAATTTAGGGCAGAATAGGGTTTTGCGGGAAATCAGGCAAGTAATGAAAATAGGTGTACTGAAAGAAATCCATGTGGGTGAAAAGCGAGTCGCGACCACACCCGAGGTCACGGAAAAACTAATCGCACTCGGTTTTGACCTGATAGTCGAATCCGGTGCCGGTGCCGGGGCCAACTATTCTGACAAGGCCTACCAGGATGCGGGTGCCAAAATCGGTAAAAATGCTCAATCGACCTGGGCTGAATCGGACCTGGTGATCAAGGTACGTCCGCCGCAGCAGAATCCGGCACTCAACCAGCACGAAATCGACCTGATGCCTGTCGGCTGCCGCCTCATCAGTTTTCTGTGGCCCGCACAAAATGAAAAAATGCTCAAACTACTCGCCGCACGCGATGCAACCGCCCTGTCGATGGATAGTATTCCGCGCATCTCGCGGGCGCAAAAACTGGATGCGCTGAGCTCGATGGCGAATATCGCCGGTTACCGGGCGGTGATCGAGGCTTCGAGCAAATTCGGGCGATTTTTTGCCGGACAAATCACAGCAGCTGGCAAGGTTTCTCCCGCCAAGGTGATGGTCATCGGCGCCGGTGTCGCCGGCCTTGCCGCGATTGGTACGGCCAAGTCATTGGGTGCAATCGTGCGAGCTTTTGACACGCGACCGGAGGTTAAAGACCAGATTCAGAGCATGGATGCCGAATTTCTCGAACTTGAGTTCGAAGAAGATGGTAGTGGCGAAGGCGGTTATGCGAAGGTGATGAGCAAGGAGTTTATCGATGCCGAGATGGCATTGTTCGCCGAACAGGCAAAAGAAGTCGATATCATTATTACCACCGCATTGATCCCCGGGAAACCCGCGCCGAAGTTGATCACCAGCGATATGGTGAAAAGCATGCGCGATGGTAGTGTCATAGTCGATTTGGCGGCCGAGCAGGGGGGTAATTGCGAGCTCACGGTGCCCGGCAAGGTAGCCGTAAAACACGGCGTCAGTATTGTCGGCTACACCGATCTACCCAGCCGTCTCGCCGCGCAGTCGAGCCAATTGTATGCGACCAATATCTATAACCTGATCGAGGAAATGTGCCCCGAGAAAGACGGCAATATACTGGTCGATATGGAAGACGTAGTGGTGCGCGGTGCCACCGTGGTGAATGCGGGCGAGATCACCTGGCCACCTCCATCTATTGAAGTGTCGGCCGGTCGAAAGCCATCGTTTGGCGGGCAGGCGGTTAGCGCCGAGCCCGAGCCGGTAAAATCGGTGACGCCACCCTCGCAGTTGGCAAAGTTGGCGAAAAGCGCAAGCTTACCCATGCTTATCGGTGGACTGGTATTTTTAAGTCTCGGACTGGTAGCGCCGCCATCCTTTATGGCGCATTTCACAGTTTTTGTGCTGTCCTGTTTTATTGGTTACATGGTGATCTGGAATGTCACACCGGCGTTGCACACGCCGTTGATGAGCGTGACTAATGCAATAAGCAGTATCATTGTTGTTGGTGCGTTGACCCAGGTTTCGTCAGAAAATCCCATCATCATGTACCTGTCGGTGTTTGCCCTGTTCATCACCAGTATTAATATTGTTGGTGGATTTTCAGTGACGCAACGTATGTTGCAAATGTTCAAAGGGTAGCCCGGATGTCTGAAAGCCTGATCAATGTCTCTTATCTCGGTGCCGCGATTCTGTTTATCCTCGCGCTCGGTGGACTAAAAAATAACCAGTCAGCACGGCGCGGTAACCTCTACGGAATGATTGGTATGACGATCGCGGTACTGGTTACCATTTTCGCCTTCGTCAGCAAAAACCATAATATTCTGATCGCGGTCATGGTGGTCGGGGGTGTCGCAGGATTCATACTATCGCGTCGCGTGAAAATGACACAGATGCCGGAACTGGTGGCGATACTGCACAGTCTTGTCGGCCTCGCGGCGGTGTTGATCGGTTTCGCTAATTTTCTCGATCCTGGCATCGAATATATCGGTGCGGAAAAAACTGTTCACGAAGT